>NZ_JAUSYU010000001.1:3374341-4049210 GCF_030817075.1 Arthrobacter sp. V1I9 | reverse complement strand
GCTTTGCAAATCAGCGTTTCCGCGATACAAACTCCAGGAACCCGACCCCACCCAAACCGGCACGCCCAAAAGCGAACCATATTCCAGGCTGTTGAAAAAAGGGGGGTTGGCCGCAATCTTTCCGCATCAGCGGCGGCGACTCAGAAAACAATACACGCCCTCGGGCCCCTCCGCAAATCCACCCCCACAACCACCCCACACCCCCCAAAAACCCCGCCCCAACACGGAACCAAAAGGCACACCACCACGACCGGCCAACCCACAACACCACTCAAACAACTATGGACTGGCTCACACCCCCACCACCCCCCAACCACAAACTCTGCTCGTCTTGGTGGATTGCGCAGTCCATACGTGCCGGCTGTTCCTGCCCCCAGGAGATCCGGGACAAGAGCCCGGGTTTATGAGCCCTAAATTGGGCTGAAGCCGGTGTGTGCTTTGACTGCTGAGTTTGTTGTCACGGAATTTGGAGGGCCGGCATCCATCACGGCATTCAAAGCCTGGATCCGCAAAGGCAGAAAGCCCCGACCTGTGATGGTTGGGCCCGCCCCTGGCAGTCTGGCCATGACCCGCGCTCCGACTCCGCCCTCAGTACAGCGACCGGGTTCTCCCCTGCGGCTCGGGGCTCGAGGCTCGCGCCAGGCCGGCCTGGAGGGCCACGTGTCGGCGCGCAGAGGACGCCTGCACGGATCCGCTCTGCCTTGACCGCAGCACGCGCGTCAGAGCCATAATCGAGCGGGGCACCAAAGCGGTGCCGCAAACAAGAGCCGACGGTGGCGCCGCCAAAGCAGAGGAGTCCTCGAATGACAAAGTACCTGATCTCGTTCCCCAGTGAGGCCATGGTGATCCCCGAGGGCGATTTCGAGGCAGTGGTCGAAGCCTCGCATGCCGTCATCGAGGAGGCCAAGGCGGCGGGCGTGTACGTTTTCGGCGGCGGAATCGATGATGAGATAGACCCGGTACGCGTCGCCGGTGACGGCACCGTCACTGAGGGCACGTACCAAGGCCACAAGGTGCCCAATGGCGGCTACACCGTTCTCGAGCTGCCTTCGCGGGAGGCAGCACTCGAGTGGGCCGCGAAGATCGCGGTCGCCTGCCGATGCCCGCAGGAGCTCCGCCAGTTCGGGTACGACCCGGCCAGCTGACGAGGACAACCTGGCTGTTCCTGTCCTTGGTGGCGGGGTGGTGTGTGGTGGTTAAAGGGCTCTTCACGGTTGATGGTGAAACAGGTTCCGTGTCTTGAAAGCTGAAGGGCTCGTAGCCCTGCTGTGATGGATGTTCTCTACGCATTCATCAAGTCAGGAGCTACGAGCCTTGATTGAGCCTACTTCCCCGCGCCCCGATGCTGCCACCGCCATCTTCAACCTGCCCGACTACCGCGTCACCGGTGCCAAGATTCTTGCATTCGGTCAGCGACGGATTCACGTCGATGCCACCGCCGAGGCCGGCTGCCCGTCGTGCGGAGTGATCGGCACCCGCGTGCATTCTCGCCGACCCCAACGCCTGCGTGACATCCCTGTCGCCGGCCCGGTCGAAGTGGTCTGGGCCAAGCGGAGATTCTTCTGCGATGAGTACCTGTGCCCGCGCAGGACATTCACCGAGGAAACAGCCCAGGTTCCGCGCCGGGCACGGTCCACCCGCCGGCTCCGGGACGCCCTGGTAGCCGCAGTGATCGGATCCGGCAGAGCCGCCGCGGAGGCGGCCTCCTCGTTCGGTGTCTCATGGTGGCTGGTGCAGCGGGCTCTGGACTCCGCAGCGTTGACGCTGCCTGACGTCGATGCCCTGGCACCGCGGATGCTCGGCATTGATGAGCACCGCTACCGGTCGATGCGGTTCTTCCGCGACCCAGTCACCAAGGCTTGGAAACGCTACGAACCCTGGATGACCACCATCGTCGATCTGGACACCGGACAAGTCCTGGGAATCGTGGACGGCCGTGACAGTGAGGGCGTCGGCGACTGGCTGTTCGCCCGGCCGCTTCAGTGGCGCCTGGGCGTGCAGGTCGTCGCCATCGACCCCTCGGCGGCGTTCCGCAAGGCCCTGCGGATGTGGCTTCCGCGCACCGCTGTCTCGGTCGACGCGTTTCACCTGGTCAAGCTCGGCAACGACATGCTCACCGAGGTCCGGCAGCGGCTCACCCAGCAGGTCCATGGTCGGCGGGGACGGTCCATCGATCCGGTCTGGGCCAACAGGAGGCTGCTCCTGCGCGCCGGCGACACACTTTCGGACCGGGCACGGGACAGGCTCAACACGGTGTTCACGACTGACGACGCCACGGGGAAGATGCAGGCGGCCTGGCTGGTCAAAGAGCAGCTCCGGACACTGCTAGCCACCGGATCCCTCGCAGACGCGGCCGCTGCAAAAGACCGCCTGAAGGAACTCGTCGAACGTGCCGCGCAACCGGAAACGACCCGGCTCTGGCGCACGGTCTGCCGTTGGTGGAAAGAGATTGAAGTCCTCATCGTCACCGGTGCGACAACAGCAAAAGTGGAAGCCAATAACACCGCGATCAAACACATCAAAAGGACAGGCCGGGGATTCACCAACGCACGCAACTACAAAACGCGTATCCTGTTGCGCAGTGCCGCCAGAACAGCGGCATGAACACCCATCACGGCAGAACGTTCACCACGAACCGTGAAGAGCCGGTTAAAGTGGTGGGGCCCTGACGTGGTGTGTCAGGGCCCCTGGGGTGTTTTTAAGTGTGGGAGGCCCCAACCAGTGACTGGTTGGGGCCTCGACCGAATGGTTGTCCGGCGGTGACCTACTCTCCCACACCCTCCCGGGTGCAGTACCATCGGCGCTGTGGGTCTTAGCTTCCGGGTTCGGAATGGGACCGGGCGTTTCCCCCACGCTATGACCGCCGTAACCCTTGCTCCGCACCCTGGCACCCGGGGCGTGCCCGGGCGGGTGGGAAAATTTTTGGTTACAACATCGCTCCGTGTGTTGGAGCTGTGGTGTTGTTATTCAGTTATCGGTTCTCAAGCAACGGGTTTGTTGTTCGGGAACCACATAGTGGACGCAAGCAGTCTTGTTTATCTTTTACCACCCTCTTGGGTGCAAACCTCTTTTGAAGGATTGGTTTGCGGGGGTGGTGTGTGGTGTAAGTTATCGGCCTATTAGTACCGGTCAGCTTCACGAGTCGTTAGTCCTCGCTTCCACATCCGGCCTATCAACCCAGTGGTCTGGCTGGGGGCCTCTCACACACAAGGTGTATGGAAATCTCATCTTGAAGCGAGCTTCCCGCTTAGATGCTTTCAGCGGTTATCCCATCCGAACGTAGCTAATCAGCGGTGCACTTGGCAGTACAACTGACACACCAGAGGTTCGTCCGTCCCGGTCCTCTCGTACTAAGGACAGCCCTTCTCAAATTTCCTGCGCGCGCAGCGGATAGGGACCGAACTGTCTCACGACGTTCTAAACCCAGCTCGCGTACCGCTTTAATGGGCGAACAGCCCAACCCTTGGGACCTACTCCAGCCCCAGGATGCGACGAGCCGACATCGAGGTGCCAAACCATGCCGTCGATATGGACTCTTGGGCAAGATCAGCCTGTTATCCCCGAGGTACCTTTTATCCGTTGAGCGACGGCCATTCCACAATGTACCGCCGGATCACTAGTCCCGACTTTCGTCCCTGCTCGAGATGTCTCTCTCACAGTCAAGCTCCCTTGTGCACTTACACTCGACACCTGATTGCCAACCAGGCTGAGGGAACCTTTGGGCGCCTCCGTTACTTTTTAGGAGGCAACCGCCCCAGTTAAACTACCCATCAGGCACTGTCCCTGACCCGGATTACGGGCCGAAGTTAGATGTCCAAAGTGACCAGAGTGGTATTTCAACGATGACTCCACCCGAACTGGCGTCCGGGCTTCAACGTCTCCCACCTATCCTACACAAGCCACTCCGAACACCAATACCAAACTATAGTAAAGGTCTCGGGGTCTTTCCGTCCTGCTGCGCGTAACGAGCATCTTTACTCGTACTGCAATTTCGCCGAGTTTATGGTTGAGACAGCGGGGAAGTCGTTACTCCATTCGTGCAGGTCGGAACTTACCCGACAAGGAATTTCGCTACCTTAGGATGGTTATAGTTACCACCGCCGTTTACTGGGGCTTAAATTCTCAGCTTCGCCTTGCGGCTAACCGGTCCTCTTAACCTTCCAGCACCGGGCAGGAGTCAGTCCGTATACATCGTCTTGCGACTTCGCACGGACCTGTGTTTTTAGTAAACAGTCGCTTCCCCCTGGTCTCTGCGGCCCCGATCCCCTCCCACCAGCAAGTGGTGTTCAAGGTTGGGGCCCCCCTTCTCCCGAAGTTACGGGGGCATTTTGCCGAGTTCCTTAACCATAATTCTCTCGATCGCCTTAGTATTCTCTACCTGATCACCTGTGTCGGTTTGGGGTACGGGCGGCTAAAACCTCGCGTCGATGCTTTTCTCGGCAGCATAGGATCACCAAATCCCCCCAAACGGGGGTCCCATCAGATCTCAGGCATCATGAACAGCGGATTTGCCTACCGTTCGCCCTACATCCTTAGACCGGGACAACCATCGCCCGGCTTGGCTACCTTCCTGCGTCACACCTGTTAATACGCTTGCCTCCCAGGATCAGGTCCTGCGCTCCACCAAAACCCTCACACCACAAGGGTGATCGGGCAGGTCTCGGGCAGTTAGTATCCCCTGTTCAGCATGGGCGGTTTTTCGCCGGTACGGGAATATCAACCCGTTGTCCATCGACTACGCCTGTCGGCCTCGCCTTAGGTCCCGACTTACCCAGGGCAGATTAGCTTGACCCTGGAACCCTTGATCATTCGGCGGACGGGTTTCTCACCCGTCTTTCGCTACTCATGCCTGCATTCTCACTCGTGTAGGCTCCACCGCTGGTTTACACCGCGACTTCACTGCCCACACGACGCTCCCCTACCCATCCAGACGCCTGAACCACAAGGGCTTAGCTAATATCTGAATGCCACAACTTCGGCGGTGTACTTGAGCCCCGCTACATTGTCGGCGCGGAATCACTTGACCAGTGAGCTATTACGCACTCTTTTAAGGATGGCTGCTTCTAAGCCAACCTCCTGGTTGTCTTCGCAACTCCACATCCTTTCCCACTTAGCACACGCTTAGGGGCCTTAGTTGGTGGTCTGGGCTGTTTCCCTCTCGACTATGAAGCTTATCCCCCACAGTCTCACTGCTGCGCTCTCACTTACCGGCATTCGGAGTTTGGCTGACGTCAGTAACCTTGTAGGGCCCATTAGCCATCCAGTAGCTCTACCTCCGGTAAGAAACACGCAACGCTGCACCTAAATGCATTTCGGGGAGAACCAGCTATCACGAAGTTTGATTGGCCTTTCACCCCTACCCACAGCTCATCCCCTCCATTTTCAACTGAAGTGGGTTCGGTCCTCCACGACGTCTTACCGTCGCTTCAACCTGGCCATGGGTAGATCACTTCGCTTCGGGTCTAGATCACGCCACTGCAACGCCCTATTCAGACTCGCTTTCGCTACGGCTTCCCCACACGGGTTAACCTCGCGACGTAACACTAACTCGCAGGCTCATTCTTCAAAAGGCACGCCGTCACCAGAATCAGACTGGCTCCGACGGATTGTAAGCACACGGTTTCAGGTACTGTTTCACTCCCCTCCCGGGGTACTTTTCACCTTTCCCTCACGGTACTGGTCCGCTATCGGTCATTAGGGAGTATTTAGGCTTATCAGGTGGTCCTGACAGATTCACACGGGATTTCTCGGGCCCCGTGCTACTTGGGATACTCATCCAGGCGGTACACAACATTTCGGTTACGGGGCTCACACCCTCTCTGGCCGGCCTTTCAAGACCGTTCACCTATGCCTGCACATCACACCCCACCAGCCCGGCAGAACTGGTATGGAAAGTCCCACAACCCCGACCATGCAACGCCCGCCGGCTATCACACATGGAACGGTTTAGCCTGATCCGCGTTCGCTCGCCACTACTAACGGAATCACTATTGTTTTCTCTTCCTGCGGGTACTGAGATGTTTCACTTCCCCGCGTTCCCTCCACGCACCCTATGTGTTCAGATGCGGGTCACCAGGCGACTCGCGCCCCTGGCGGGGTTTCCCCATTCGGACACCCTGGGATCACAGTCCGGTTATCGACTCCCCCAGGCTTATCGCAGATTCCTACGTCCTTCTTCGGCTCCTAATGCCAAGGCATCCACCGTGTGCTCTTAAAAACTTGACCACAAAGATCAAAAAACTACTTCACGAGAGAACCACGAAAACCAACCACACCCAACAACCACCAACCCCGAAAGGTCAGCCATCATCACGCGCAGCCAGATCCAGGTTCATATTCTTGGAAATTGCTTCTTATAAAAGATGCTCGCGTCCACTATGTAGTTCTCAAACAACAACCCCAAACCACACACCCCACACACAAACGTGCATGATCGGTACGGCCAGGAAAACCAGAAACACAAGTCCCGGGCAAAAACCCGGTCCTGTTGCCTCAGGACCCAACAGTGTGCCAAACACCACCCAACAACCCGGACCAGCAAGCGTTCCTGAACCAACCCCCCAAAGGAGATCAACCCGTACTAACCACCAGACCGCGCCACCAGGCACCTATTCATTGATATTCCACCCTTGAGCACCCGCCGCAGAACAAACGTCTGCGCAACGGGCATATACTCCTGACAAACCCCACCACCCACATACATGAGGACGGCGCTTGTAGGTGCTCCTTAGAAAGGAGGTGATCCAGCCGCACCTTCCGGTACGGCTACCTTGTTACGACTTAGTCCCAATCGCCAGTCCCACCTTCGACAGCTCCCTCCCACAAGGGGTTAGGCCACCGGCTTCGGGTGTTACCAACTTTCGTGACTTGACGGGCGGTGTGTACAAGGCCCGGGAACGTATTCACCGCAGCGTTGCTGATCTGCGATTACTAGCGACTCCGACTTCATGGGGTCGAGTTGCAGACCCCAATCCGAACTGAGACCGGCTTTTTGGGATTAGCTCCACCTCGCAGTATCGCAACCCTTTGTACCGGCCATTGTAGCATGCGTGAAGCCCAAGACATAAGGGGCATGATGATTTGACGTCGTCCCCACCTTCCTCCGAGTTGACCCCGGCAGTCTCCTATGAGTCCCCACCATCACGTGCTGGCAACATAGAACGAGGGTTGCGCTCGTTGCGGGACTTAACCCAACATCTCACGACACGAGCTGACGACAACCATGCACCACCTGTAAACCGACCGCAAGCGGGGCACCTGTTTCCAGGTCTTTCCGGTTCATGTCAAGCCTTGGTAAGGTTCTTCGCGTTGCATCGAATTAATCCGCATGCTCCGCCGCTTGTGCGGGCCCCCGTCAATTCCTTTGAGTTTTAGCCTTGCGGCCGTACTCCCCAGGCGGGGCACTTAATGCGTTAGCTACGGCGCGGAAAACGTGGAATGTCCCCCACACCTAGTGCCCAACGTTTACGGCATGGACTACCAGGGTATCTAATCCTGTTCGCTCCCCATGCTTTCGCTCCTCAGCGTCAGTTAATGCCCAGAGACCTGCCTTCGCCATCGGTGTTCCTCCTGATATCTGCGCATTTCACCGCTACACCAGGAATTCCAGTCTCCCCTACATCACTCTAGTCTGCCCGTACCCACCGCAGATCCGGAGTTGAGCCCCGGACTTTCACGGCAGACGCGACAAACCGCCTACGAGCTCTTTACGCCCAATAATTCCGGATAACGCTTGCGCCCTACGTATTACCGCGGCTGCTGGCACGTAGTTAGCCGGCGCTTCTTCTGCAGGTACCGTCACTTTCGCTTCTTCCCTACTGAAAGAGGTTTACAACCCGAAGGCCGTCATCCCTCACGCGGCGTCGCTGCATCAGGCTTGCGCCCATTGTGCAATATTCCCCACTGCTGCCTCCCGTAGGAGTCTGGGCCGTGTCTCAGTCCCAGTGTGGCCGGTCACCCTCTCAGGCCGGCTACCCGTCGTCGCCTTGGTGAGCCATTACCTCACCAACAAGCTGATAGGCCGCGAGTCCATCCAAAACCACAAAAAGCTTTCCACCCCCCACCATGCGATGAGGAGTCATATCCGGTATTAGACCCAGTTTCCCAGGCTTATCCCAGAGTCAAGGGCAGGTTACTCACGTGTTACTCACCCGTTCGCCACTAATCCCCCCAGCAAGCTGGAGATCATCGTTCGACTTGCATGTGTTAAGCACGCCGCCAGCGTTCATCCTGAGCCAGGATCAAACTCTCCGTTGAAGTAAAACAAAAACAGAAACCACCCGGAAACCACGGAAATAACGCAGCAACCAGACAGCAAAAATTTGAAACCAGCTGTAAAAACCAGACCACCCACAGGGGCGGGCAGCCCGATCAATTCAACCAATCACTAAAACAATTGGTATCAACAAACTTGGCACACTATTGAGTTCTCAAACAACAGACACACCCGGCACCACCACAACAACAAGTCAAGGATCGCTCCGGAGCAACTTTTCAAACTTACCCGAACCCCCGAAGCTTTGCAAATCAGCGTTTCCGCGATACAAACTCCAGGAACCCGACCCCACCCAAACCGGCACGCCCAAAAGCGAACCATATTCCAGGCTGTTGAAAAAAGGGGGGTTGGCCGCAATCTTTCCGCATCAGCGGCGGCGACTCAGAAAACAATACACGTCCACAACCCAACCCGCAAATCCACCCCCACAACCACCCCACACCCCCCAAAAACCCCGCCCCAACACGGAACCAAAAGGCACACCACCACGACCGGCCAACCCACAACACCACCCACACACCTATGGACTGGCTCACACCCCCACCACCCCCCAACCCACAAACCCGAAGTGTCAGTTTGAAGTCCGCTTCCCGCGGCTTTAGGCGGTACTGCTCCAGGACGCCGGGGCCACAGGCAGCGGTACCTACACCCCGCAGCGCATGGTCAAGGTACACGTACGTACGCCCGTCGGCCTGTAAGTCCGGGCGGTGGGCCGCCGCATCCAGAACCGTCATGTCATACGGCCGGACAGTCAACGCAAAGGGATCACCGGAAATCACGAGCGTCCTGCCACCCACCTCGAGGGCGGCCGAGCGCACCCCGGACCGGGCACCGCACTCCTGTGGCCGCACGTACTCAACGTCCATGTCGGCCAGGGGATTCGAGAACCAACCCGTCCGCGTCCCCTGCCCCGTGTCCGGATAGCTCTGATGGGGGCCCTGACCGAACCAGCTCACGGTCGCCGTCTCTTTACCCAGCACGAGTTCCAGCCCTATCCGCGCCCATTCCACTTCAAAGCCCCGGTTGACCCACTTGCCGTCAGGCCGGACCTGGGTCCGGAGGCCAACCGTTTGGCCGTCGCTGGTCCAGGTGTAATCCACAAAAACCCCGTACTGCTTGTCCGCAGCACTCACGCGGGTACGGACCGTCAGGGCGTCCCCGCCTTCCGGGCTCGCCCCCGCGCTGATGCCCAGCAGCCGGGCGTGGAGCAGGTCCAGCCGGGCGTCCTTCCATTGCGTGGCGAGCGGGCGCTCATCTGTGCCGCCCCATTCACGGCCGAGGTCGTTGTCTGTAGGCGGCCACCACAACGTCAGCCCCGTCTTCTCCACGGGCAACCCACCAATTGAGGTGGGCATTCCGGTAATCCGGCTGAACACTACAGGTCCCAGGTGAAGTTCGCTGTCCCGGACGAGCACGGGTTCAAGGGTTGCCGGCTGTACTGCGGAACCAGTCTCCCGGACCGATTGCCCCCAAGCGACCTCATGCCCGGCTGAAGCCCATACTGAATCAGCGGCGAGGACTGCACTCACCGTGAGCACCGCCGACTGGCCGTCAGGCAGGCTTGCCGTGAGAGAAGCAACACTGCTTGGGAGCCCCACAAGCGCCTCGGTGGAAGGTGCCACGGACGCGACTTCCACTGTCCCTGCGCCGAGGGTGCCGCCGTCGGCCTCCACCACGTAACGGAAGCTGAAGGTGCCGGTGTCTTTGAAGTCGTGGCTGTTGCGGACGGTAAAGCCGGACCAGTCGGCGGCCACGGTGATACGCAGCGGTTCGATGACCTTTTTGAAGTCCAGAAGCCCGGGCCGGGGGTTGCGGTCAGCATCCACCAGCCCGTCGGTGACAAAGTTGCCGTCGTGGACTTCCTCACCGAAGTCCCCGCCGTAGGCGTAGTGCTCGCCGCCGTCGGGCGACGCGAGGGTGATGCCGTGTTCCAGCCATTCCCACACGAAGCCCCCCATGAGGCGGGGGTACTTCTCGAAAAGATCCTGGTACTCGCTCATCCCGCCTGGGCCGTTGCCCATGGCGTGGACGTATTCGCAGAGCACAAAAGGCATGGCCCGCCGTCGGGCGTCCAACTGGGCGTCTTCCAGTGGCGGCTCTATCCCCTTCCCGATCAGTGCTGTTTCAGCCTGGCTGGCGTACATGCGGGAGTAGACGTCGACGTACGCCGAGGACCAGTCGCCCTCGTAGTGGATTGGCCGGGACGGGTCCCGGTCCTTGGTCCAGCGCGACATGGCGGCGAGGTTCCTGCCGGTGCCGGCCTCGTTGCCGAGGGACCACATGACCACCGCGGGGTGGTTTTTGTCCCGCTCCACCGTGCGGCGCATGCGATCCACGAGTGACGCTTCCCATTGGGGATCGTCGCTGGGGTTCCGGGCCCAGCCAGCGCCCTCAAAGCCGTGCGTTTCGAGGTCGCACTCAAGCACAACGTAGAAGCCAAGCTGGTCCGCAAGCGCCAGGAACTCCGGGTGCGGCGGGTAATGCGACGTCCGGATGGCGTTGATGTTGTGCTGCTTCATGAGCCGCAGCTCGGCCTCCACCACATCCCGGGGCACCACCCTGCCAAGGCGCGGGTGGTGCTCGTGGCGGTTGACGCCGCGCAGCAGGATCCGCCGGCCGTTGACCTTGAACTGCGCGTCTTCGATGGTGATGCTGCGGAAGCCCACCAGCAGGGCAACAGATTCCCCCTCCGTGCTGACTGTTGCCGTGTAGAGCCGGGGCATCTCAGCTGACCACGGCTCGACGGCGGGGACCCGCACCTCGGTGCCGGCGGGGAGTTCCAGGTTCAGTTCCGGAACCCGCACGACGGCGTCAATCGCCTGTCCGCCCCGGCGTGCCTCCACCTTGAGGACGCCGCTGCCGCTGACGTGGTCGAAGTCGGCGTGGACAAAAACGTCATCGACGCCCTCAGATGGACGGGCCTGCAGGGTGACGTCGCGGAAGATGCCGGGGAGCCACCACATATCCTGGTCCTCCACGTAGCTGGCGGCCGAGAACTGGGCGACCCGCACGGCCAGCGTGTTCTGGCCTTCCTCAAGGATCCCGGACACGTCGAATTCGTGGGCCAGTCTGCTGCCTCGGGTGGTGCCGAGTTCCACCCCGTTCAACCAGACCGTTCCGGCAGACTCGATGCCGTCGAACCGCAAAAGTGCCTGCGGAAAGAACTCGGGCCCGGCCTCGAAGACCAGCACATGGTCACCAATCGGGTTGGCCTCCGGCACGTGTGGCGGTTCAACGGCGAACGGGAACTGGACGTTTGTGTACGCGGGAGCACCGTGACCGTGCATGGACCAGCTGGACGGCACGGGCAGGCTTTCGAATCCGTTCAGATCCTCCCCCAGCTGCCAGCCGTCATCAGGTGCCGTTCGGATTCCCCCGCTGAGGCGGAACTGCCACTCCCCGTTGAGTGACAGCTTTGGAGCGTCACTGTTCAGGTAGGCCCGCGCAGGCAGGCTGCCGGTGCCGGGCTCCAGGGAGGACAGCTCCCGGACGTCCTCGGCGCCGAGTTCGAGGCTGGCAACAGGTGAATCCGGGGTGCGTTCCGGGCTGCTGCCGGCCCGCACAGAGGACGATTGAACTGACATGGGCTTCCTTGCTTCATGGGTTTATTGGAGGGTTGCAGGCTGGTCCTAATTCCCCGCCCGCTCTGCGTGAACGTTCACGAACCGCACACTGCAGCCTAGTCGACTTTGCCCGGGCTGAGTAGGGTCAGGCCGACTGACGAAGGACGAGCTGGTGTTGGAGCACCAGCGTGGCACCTTCGCTTCCAGCCTCCACGGTGCCGGTCAACAGGCCATCAACGAGGTCGACGGCGGCCCGCCCCACCGCGCGAAGGTCGAGGGACAGGGTGGTCAGCTCGGGTGTCACGAGCTCCCCCAAAGGGATTCCGTCCATCCCGATCACGGCGCAGTCCCCCGGCACCGTTCTGCCCGCTTGGTGCAGGGCTTTGAGCACCCCTGCTGCCATGAGGTCATTGAACACCAAGAGCCCGTCGATGCCGGCATGCTGTTCAATCATCGATTGCACAGCTGCCCCGGCCGCAGCGGCGGAGTCAGCAGCCTGCCGGACGGTGAGCTCGATGCCGGCGCCAGCTGCTGCTTCTGCGACTGCCCGGCCGCGGGTGGTGGCGGGGCCCTCCTGGTCCGAGTCAAGATAGGCAATCTGTCGGCAGCCGGCTTCCTTGAGCCGTTCCAAGGCAATCCGCGCTCCGTGGGAGTAGTCAAAGGAGATGCCCCCGGCTGCTTGGCCTGACGGGTAGTCGAGCACCACTACCGGGCGCCGGCCCATCAATGCCTGGGCATCACTCGAGCAGGCGCCGAGATAGCCGACCAGGGCATCGACTTGGGGGGCCAGGCGGGTCACGGCGTCCAGGCCGTTCCCGCTGCCGTGGCCAAAGTCATCAACCACCACGTTCCAGCCACGCTGGGTGGCCACTTCCACCACACTGGAGGCGAAGGCAGGGAAGTACGGGTTGGTGAGGTCCGGGATGGCGAGCCCGAGGGAGACCCGGGCGCCCTGCACCAGGCCCTTCGCAAACCGGCTGGGGGTGTAGCCCAGCTCTCCCGCCAGTTGTTGGACGCGCTCACGCGTGGCCTGGCTGATTCCAGACATGTCATTCATGGCGCGGGTCACGGTCTGACGTGAGACACCGGCAGCGGCCGCCACATCAAGAATGGTGGCCCGACGAATGCGCGGCTCGCGGGAACTCGGGGTCATGCCGTAAGTCTAGGCGCCGGCTATGACCCGGCGATCAATAGTGGTTGTGTGGGCCAGGATGAGGGGCTGTTCCTGTCCTTGGTGGCGTGGTGGTGTGTGGTGGTTAAAGTGGTGGGGCCCTGACGTGGTGTGTCAGGGCCCCTGGGGTGTTTTTAAGTGTGGGAGGCCCCAACCAGTGACTGGTTGGGGCCTCGACCGAATGGTTGTCCGGCGGTGACCTACTCTCCCACACCCTCCCGGGTGCAGTACCATCGGCGCTGTGGGTCTTAGCTTCCGGGTTCGGAATGGGACCGGGCGTTTCCCCCACGCTATGACCGCCGTAACCCTTGCTCCGCACCCTGGCACCCGGGGCGTGCCCGGGCGGGTGGGAAAATTTTTGGTTACAACATCGCTCCGTGTGTTGGAGCTGTGGTGTTGTTATTCAGTTATCGGTTCTCAAGCAACGGGTTTGTTGTTCGGGAACCACATAGTGGACGCAAGCAGTCTTGTTTATCTTTTACCACCCTCTTGGGTGCAAACCTCTTTTGAAGGATTGGTTTGCGGGGGTGGTGTGTGGTGTAAGTTATCGGCCTATTAGTACCGGTCAGCTTCACGAGTCGTTAGTCCTCGCTTCCACATCCGGCCTATCAACCCAGTGGTCTGGCTGGGGGCCTCTCACACACAAGGTGTATGGAAATCTCATCTTGAAGCGAGCTTCCCGCTTAGATGCTTTCAGCGGTTATCCCATCCGAACGTAGCTAATCAGCGGTGCACTTGGCAGTACAACTGACACACCAGAGGTTCGTCCGTCCCGGTCCTCTCGTACTAAGGACAGCCCTTCTCAAATTTCCTGCGCGCGCAGCGGATAGGGACCGAACTGTCTCACGACGTTCTAAACCCAGCTCGCGTACCGCTTTAATGGGCGAACAGCCCAACCCTTGGGACCTACTCCAGCCCCAGGATGCGACGAGCCGACATCGAGGTGCCAAACCATGCCGTCGATATGGACTCTTGGGCAAGATCAGCCTGTTATCCCCGAGGTACCTTTTATCCGTTGAGCGACGGCCATTCCACAATGTACCGCCGGATCACTAGTCCCGACTTTCGTCCCTGCTCGAGATGTCTCTCTCACAGTCAAGCTCCCTTGTGCACTTACACTCGACACCTGATTGCCAACCAGGCTGAGGGAACCTTTGGGCGCCTCCGTTACTTTTTAGGAGGCAACCGCCCCAGTTAAACTACCCATCAGGCACTGTCCCTGACCCGGATTACGGGCCGAAGTTAGATGTCCAAAGTGACCAGAGTGGTATTTCAACGATGACTCCACCCGAACTGGCGTCCGGGCTTCAACGTCTCCCACCTATCCTACACAAGCCACTCCGAACACCAATACCAAACTATAGTAAAGGTCTCGGGGTCTTTCCGTCCTGCTGCGCGTAACGAGCATCTTTACTCGTACTGCAATTTCGCCGAGTTTATGGTTGAGACAGCGGGGAAGTCGTTACTCCATTCGTGCAGGTCGGAACTTACCCGACAAGGAATTTCGCTACCTTAGGATGGTTATAGTTACCACCGCCGTTTACTGGGGCTTAAATTCTCAGCTTCGCCTTGCGGCTAACCGGTCCTCTTAACCTTCCAGCACCGGGCAGGAGTCAGTCCGTATACATCGTCTTGCGACTTCGCACGGACCTGTGTTTTTAGTAAACAGTCGCTTCCCCCTGGTCTCTGCGGCCCCGATCCCCTCCCACCAGCAAGTGGTGTTCAAGGTTGGGGCCCCCCTTCTCCCGAAGTTACGGGGGCATTTTGCCGAGTTCCTTAACCATAATTCTCTCGATCGCCTTAGTATTCTCTACCTGATCACCTGTGTCGGTTTGGGGTACGGGCGGCTAAAACCTCGCGTCGATGCTTTTCTCGGCAGCATAGGATCACCAAATCCCCCCAAACGGGGGTCCCATCAGATCTCAGGCATCATGAACAGCGGATTTGCCTACCGTTCGCCCTACATCCTTAGACCGGGACAACCATCGCCCGGCTTGGCTACCTTCCTGCGTCACACCTGTTAATACGCTTGCCTCCCAGGATCAGGTCCTGCGCTCCACCAAAACCCTCACACCACAAGGGTGATCGGGCAGGTCTCGGGCAGTTAGTATCCCCTGTTCAGCATGGGCGGTTTTTCGCCGGTACGGGAATATCAACCCGTTGTCCATCGACTACGCCTGTCGGCCTCGCCTTAGGTCCCGACTTACCCAGGGCAGATTAGCTTGACCCTGGAACCCTTGATCATTCGGCGGACGGGTTTCTCACCCGTCTTTCGCTACTCATGCCTGCATTCTCACTCGTGTAGGCTCCACCGCTGGTTTACACCGCGACTTCACTGCCCACACGACGCTCCCCTACCCATCCAGACGCCTGAACCACAAGGGCTTAGCTAATATCTGAATGCCACAACTTCGGCGGTGTACTTGAGCCCCGCTACATTGTCGGCGCGGAATCACTTGACCAGTGAGCTATTACGCACTCTTTTAAGGATGGCTGCTTCTAAGCCAACCTCCTGGTTGTCTTCGCAACTCCACATCCTTTCCCACTTAGCACACGCTTAGGGGCCTTAGTTGGTGGTCTGGGCTGTTTCCCTCTCGACTATGAAGCTTATCCCCCACAGTCTCACTGCTGCGCTCTCACTTACCGGCATTCGGAGTTTGGCTGACGTCAGTAACCTTGTAGGGCCCATTAGCCATCCAGTAGCTCTACCTCCGGTAAGAAACACGCAACGCTGCACCTAAATGCATTTCGGGGAGAACCAGCTATCACGAAGTTTGATTGGCCTTTCACCCCTACCCACAGCTCATCCCCTCCATTTTCAACTGAAGTGGGTTCGGTCCTCCACGACGTCTTACCGTCGCTTCAACCTGGCCATGGGTAGATCACTTCGCTTCGGGTCTAGATCACGCCACTGCAACGCCCTATTCAGACTCGCTTTCGCTACGGCTTCCCCACACGGGTTAACCTCGCGACGTAACACTAACTCGCAGGCTCATTCTTCAAAAGGCACGCCGTCACCAGAATCAGACTGGCTCCGACGGATTGTAAGCACACGGTTTCAGGTACTGTTTCACTCCCCTCCCGGGGTACTTTTCACCTTTCCCTCACGGTACTGGTCCGCTATCGGTCATTAGGGAGTATTTAGGCTTATCAGGTGGTCCTGACAGATTCACACGGGATTTCTCGGGCCCCGTGCTACTTGGGATACTCATCCAGGCGGTACACAACATTTCGGTTACGGGGCTCACACCCTCTCTGGCCGGCCTTTCAAGACCGTTCACCTATGCCTGCACATCACACCCCACCAGCCCGGCAGAACTGGTATGGAAAGTCCCACAACCCCGACCATGCAACGCCCGCCGGCTATCACACATGGAACGGTTTAGCCTGATCCGCGTTCGCTCGCCACTACTAACGGAATCACTATTGTTTTCTCTTCCTGCGGGTACTGAGATGTTTCACTTCCCCGCGTTCCCTCCACGCACCCTATGTGTTCAGATGCGGGTCACCAGGCGACTCGCGCCCCTGGCGGGGTTTCCCCATTCGGACACCCTGGGATCACAGTCCGGTTATCGACTCCCCCAGGCTTATCGCAGATTCCTACGTCCTTCTTCGGCTCCTAATGCCAAGGCATCCACCGTGTGCTCTTAAAAACTTGACCACAAAGATCAAAAAACTACTTCACGAGAGAACCACGAAAACCAACCACACCCAACAACCACCAACCCCGAAAGGTCAGCCATCATCACGCGCAGCCAGATCCAGGTTCATATTCTTGGAAATTGCTTCTTATAAAAGATGCTCGCGTCCACTATGTAGTTCTCAAACAACAACCCCAAACCACACACCCCACACACAAACGTGCATGATCGGTACGGCCAGGAAAACCAGAAACACAAGTCCCGGGCAAAAACCCGGTCCTGTTGCCTCAGGACCCAACAGTGTGCCAAACACCACCCAACAACCCGGACCAGCAAGCGTTCCTGAACCAACCCCCCAAAGGAGATCAACCCGTACTAACCACCAGACCGCGCCACCAGGCACCTATTCATTGATATTCCACCCTTGAGCACCCGCCGCAGAACAAACGTCTGCGCAACGGGCATATACTCCTGACAAACCCCACCACCCACATACATGAGGACGGCGCTTGTAGGTGCTCCTTAGAAAGGAGGTGATCCAGCCGCACCTTCCGGTACGGCTACCTTGTTACGACTTAGTCCCAATCGCCAGTCCCACCTTCGACAGCTCCCTCCCACAAGGGGTTAGGCCACCGGCTTCGGGTGTTACCAACTTTCGTGACTTGACGGGCGGTGTGTACAAGGCCCGGGAACGTATTCACCGCAGCGTTGCTGATCTGCGATTACTAGCGACTCCGACTTCATGGGGTCGAGTTGCAGACCCCAATCCGAACTGAGACCGGCTTTTTGGGATTAGCTCCACCTCACAGTATCGCAACCCTTTGTACCGGCCATTGTAGCATGCGTGAAGCCCAAGACATAAGGGGCATGATGATTTGACGTCGTCCCCACCTTCCTCCGAGTTGACCCCGGCAGTCTCCTATGAGTCCCCACCATCACGTGCTGGCAACATAGAACGAGGGTTGCGCTCGTTGCGGGACTTAACCCAACATCTCACGACACGAGCTGACGACAACCATGCACCACCTGTAAACCGACCGCAAGCGGGGCACCTGTTTCCAGGTCTTTCCGGTTCATGTCAAGCCTTGGTAAGGTTCTTCGCGTTGCATCGAATTAATCCGCATGCTCCGCCGCTTGTGCGGGCCCCCGTCAATTCCTTTGAGTTTTAGCCTTGCGGCCGTACTCCCCAGGCGGGGCACTTAATGCGTTAGCTACGGCGCGGAAAACGTGGAATGTCCCCCACACCTAGTGCCCAACGTTTACGGCATGGACTACCAGGGTATCTAATCCTGTTCGCTCCCCATGCTTTCGCTCCTCAGCGTCAGTTAATGCCCAGAGACCTGCCTTCGCCATCGGTGTTCCTCCTGATATCTGCGCATTTCACCGCTACACCAGGAATTCCAGTCTCCCCTACATCACTCTAGTCTGCCCGTACCCACCGCAGATCCGGAGTTGAGCCCCGGACTTTCACGGCAGACGCGACAAACCGCCTACGAGCTCTTTACGCCCAATAATTCCGGATAACGCTTGCGCCCTACGTATTACCGCGGCTGCTGGCACGTAGTTAGCCGGCGCTTCTTCTGCAGGTACCGTCACTTTCGCTTCTTCCCTACTGAAAGAGGTTTACAACCCGAAGGCCGTCATCCCTCACGCGGCGTCGCTGCATCAGGCTTGCGCCCATTGTGCAATATTCCCCACTGCTGCCTCCCGTAGGAGTCTGGGCCGTGTCTCAGTCCCAGTGTGGCCGGTCACCCTCTCAGGCCGGCTACCCGTCGTCGCCTTGGTGAGCCATTACCTCACCAACAAGCTGATAGGCCGCGAGTCCATCCAAAACCACAAAAAGCTTTCCACCCCCCACCATGCGATGAGGAGTCATATCCGGTATTAGACCCAGTTTCCCAGGCTTATCCCAGAGTCAAGGGCAGGTTACTCACGTGTTACTCACCCGTTCGCCACTAATCCCCCCAGCAAGCTGGAGATCATCGTTCGACTTGCATGTGTTAAGCACGCCGCCAGCGTTCATCCTGAGCCAGGATCAAACTCTCCGTTGAAGTAAAACAAAAACAGAAACCACCCGGAAACCACGGAAATAACGCAGCAACCAGACAGCAAAAATTTGAAACCAGCTGTAAAAACCAGACCACCCACAGGGGCGGGCAGCCCGATCAATTCAACCAATCACTAAAACAATTGGTATCAACAAACTTGGCACACTATTGAGTTCTCAAACAACAGACACACCCGGCACCACCACAACAACAAGTCAAGGATCGCTCCGGAGCAACTTTTCAAACTTACCCGAACTTCCGCTCCGAATCAAATCCGTGTTCCAGGATTTTTATCGGCGGGAGTTCGTCCCCACCTCGTCAGGAAGCGCTCGAAAGCCCTACCAGGATTTGGTATTGATTTTGGGGGTTTTGGCCGCCCGGGGTAACCAGCTCTTCGCTGTCTCCCTCGCGGCGACTTAGAAAACAATACACCCCCTCGGGCCCCTCCGCAAATCCCCTTTCACTTGGTCCCGTTCCGCGCCATCCCGCGGCAAAAGCGGCCATGGGCATCCAAAGCTGCCATCCGCCGTCGAACTTTCCTACTGTGCCGTGCGACACCCTAATTTCGAAGGGCTCAGTCACCAAGCACAGGCTCAATCATCGGGGCAGGCATGAGCCTTAAACGCAGAAAGGGCCGGCAACCGTGAGGTTGCCGGCCCTTTCTCAAGCAGCTGGTATCAGCAGGGCTGGATTACCAGGAAGACTTGGTGATGCCCGGAAGTTCGCCCCTGTGGGCCATGTCGCGGAGGCGGACACGGGAGATGCCGAACTTCTGGAAGGTACCGCGGGGACGGCCGTCGATGATGTCGCGGTTGCGGACACGGATCGGGGACGCGTTGCGGGGCAGCTTCTGCAGGCCCAAACGGGCTGCTTCGCGTGCTTCGTCGGTTGCCTTTTCGTCAACCAGGGTCTTCTTCAGCTCGAGGCGCTTTGCAGCGTAACGCTCAACGATGACCTTGCGCTGCTCGTTGCGAGCAATCTTGGACTTCTTAGCCATGTTTAGCGCTCCTCTCGGAATTCGACGTGCTGGCGGATCTTGGGGTCGTACTTCTTCAGAACCATGCGGTCCGGATCGTTACGACGGTTCTTGCGGGTTACGTAGGTGTAACCCGTGCCCGCAGTCGACTTGAGCTTGATGATCGGACGTACGTCCTTGTCCTTAGCCACTAGAGCTTCACCCCACGAGCGAGAATGCTGGCGACGACAACGTCGATGCCGCGTACGTCGATGGTCTTGATGCCCTTTGCAGAAACCTGCAGCGTGACATTACGGCGCAGGGACGGAACCCAGTAGCGCTTCTTCTGAATGTTCGGATCGAACCGACGCTTGTTGCGGCGGTGCGAGTGCGAAATGCTGTGCCCAAAGCCCGGCTCGGCTCCGGTCACTTGGCAGTGTGCTGCCATGACTTCTCCTCAAGAATTGAAAGTAATGATCCGCATATCTGCTGCTGGACCATGCTGCTAAGGGCGGCCCAAAAATAAGAGAAGGGCAACGGTTAGTCACGCAACTTGAGCCCCTAACTACCGGCCGCCCTGGAGAAATTACCGGGCAACCGGAGCAATTGCGCACGCTCCGCGCACTTAGCGCCTACCAAGTCTACGAGTTGACGCAATTAAAGACCAATCCGGCCTCGGAGGGTGTATAAGACAACCCGCGATTAGAGCTTGGTGAACTGGGAGTACTTCGGCTTCAGGCCGTCGCCAGAGGACTTCCCCGTAACACGGCGGACAACCCACGGGCCCGCGAACTCCCGCACCCAACGGGCGTTCGCGCGGACGGCCTCCATCCGGCTGAGCTCAGGTACAGGCGTCATCGGCGGAACCTCAAGGGAGTGGTCATGTTCCAGGACGTCCAGCACACGGTTGGCCATGTTGGCGTGCCCCGCGGCGGACATGTGCATCCTGTCCTGCGCCCACATGCCCCAGTCGTAGTACTCGCTGAAGCGCCAGTAGTCCACCAGCAAAGCGCCATGATCGCCGGCGATCCCGCGGACCAGTTCGTTGTAAATGGCCGTGCGCCCGCGGGTGGTACTGAAGACCTTCGATCCCCTGGAGTCGAAGCCGGTAAACATGACTACAGTGGCGCCGGTGGCGCGCAGTTTGGCGATGGCGCCGTCGTACTCCACCAGAAGCTCGTCAATGTCGATCCTCGGGCGGAGGATATCGTTGGCGCCCGCGTAAATGCTCACCAAGGTGGGTTGAAGTTCGACGGCGGCGTCTACCTGCTCAGCCAGAATCTGGCGGAGTTTCCTTCCGCGGATGGCGAGGTTCGCGTACCCGAAGCCGGGGTCAACGGCGCCCAGCTGTTCGGCCACGCGGTCCGCCCAGCCGCGGACACCGTTGGGACGGGTGGGATCGTCGTCGCCCACGCCTTCGGTGAAAGAGTCACCAAGGGCCACGAACCGGGTAGTGAAATCCATTCGGCCAGTTTGCCATCAGTTGCCGGGAGCAAACCAACCGGACGGTGCCTAGTTTTCCCGCAGGATCCAATGGTCGGAGTCCAATCGGCCCACAACCTTTTCGCCGATGCGCGCCAAATCCAACACGTCCTGCTCAGTCAGGGCGTCCAGGAACAGGTCCCGAACGGTCTCAACGTGACCCGGTGCCAGTCCCACAATGGTTGCCATGCCTTCCTCGGTGAGGTGGGCAGTGGTGACGCGGGCATCATGGGGGTGTGGGCGGCGTTCCACCCATCCGCGCTTCTGCAGTTTGGTCACCACATGCGAAAGCCGCGACAAGGACGCGCTGCTGCGCGCGGCAAGCTCGCTCATCGGCAGGAACCGCTCCTCCGCCTCAGACAGCATGGCCAGGACGGTGTAGTCGAAAAGGGACAGTTTCCCCGCTGCGTGGAGCTTGGTGTCGAGGGCCGCCGGCAGGAGCGTATTGATGCTTACCAGTGCCAGCCAGGCACGGCGTTCGTCGGCGGAGAGCCAGCGGGGTTCGGTCATATGCCCATTCTACGAGAAGGGGGCGGTTGATCCTTCAAGTAGCAGCGGTACCGCCGGTAGGCTGGGCGCATGTATGTTGTCTCCCTGAGCTACCGGGTTCCCCAGGACATCGTGGACTTCCACAACGATGCGCATATCGCCTGGCTGAAGAAGGCGTTCGACGACGGCGTGTTCATCGCCGCGGGGCGCAAGGTTCCGCGGACGGGCGGCATGTTGCTCTCCCGGGCCGACCGCGCGACCCTTGACGCCAGTTTGGCCCAGGACCCGTTCTACTCGAATGGTGTTGCCGACTTTGAGGTTGTGGAGTTCCACGCTGCGAGGGTTGCATCGGGTTTTGAGAACCTGCTGGACAGCTAGGACCCGGCACTTCCCGCCCGCTGCTTTGCGGCAACCTTTTTCAGGCCGCCTTTTCGCGGCACCTTGACCGGTTCCGGCCACCGCGGGGTGAGCTGGTCGCCCAACGTGACGCCGCGCAGTTTTCGGCCGAACAGCGGCAGGACCCAGTCGTGGATCCAGCGGCGCTGGTGCTGTTCCCACTCCCGCAGGCTGAGCTTCGCCGGCGGTTCCCAGTCTTTGAGCCGGATCTTGTGCGGCACTCCCAGCTGGTCCAGCACTTGGCCTGCCAGGTACTTGTGGCCGGCCTTGGACATGTGGAGGCGGTCCGCGTCCCACATCCGGCGGTCGTGGAACGCGTCCAGGCACCAGTAGTCCACCAGCACGGCGCCGTACTTGGCCGCAATGGCCCGGACCTGTTCGTTGTAGAAGTTGTTGCGCCTCTTCAACGGCTCGAGGAGCGCCGAAACTTTCACATCAAAGCCGGTGAAAAGCACCAGCGTGGCACCTGTTTCCGCGAGCTGCGCCACGAGCCCCTCGTAGTCGGCCATAAGCACGGCCATGTCCGTCTTCACGTCAAGGATGTCGTTGCCGCCTGCGTAGAGCGTGACCAAGGTGGGACGCATGCCCAGCGCTGGCTCCAGCTGCTCGCCGATGACGTGCCGGAGCCGTTTGCTCCTGATCGCAAGGTTCGCGTACCGCCATCCGGGCTGCGCCTTGGCAAGTTTTTCCGCCACCCGGTCCGCCCAGCCCCGCACCCCATTCGGCAACCGCTCGTCACGGTCCCCGACCCCCTCAGTGAAAGAGTCCCCCAGAGCAACAAACACCCGCCGCCCAGACTCAGGAAGCAAAGGTTGAGGACGCATCAGCCCACGGTAACCACCCAAAGAAAAGCAAGCACGACGCCGGAATGAACAGTTAGTGCGACGGCGTTTGGCTTTCGAGCGCCAAAGGTGAGCGAGCGTTTGGCTTTCGAGCGCCAAAGGTGAGCGAGCGTCGGGTTTGGACGGCAAAAGGTGAGCGAGCGTTGCAGGAAGCCGCATCGGGCAACGACGCACCTAACACCGGCTCAGGGAACCTAGCCCTCGGCTTTGCCCTGCCGCCAGTACCCCATAAAAGCAACCTGTTTCCGGTCAATCCCAACGTCCCGGACAAGGTACCGCCGCATGTCCTTGATGACGGCGGCCTCGCCGGCGATCCAGGCGTAGAAGGGCATGGCTCCGGCGGGCATGTCGGGGTTTTTGGTGGCCTGGATTTCGGCCGTCTCCATCCGCTGGGGAGTCTCCCAGAGGATGTCCACGTCCACGTTGACGTCCTCCGGCTCGGGGCCCGCGCCGCCGTCGGCCGTTTTGATTCCCACCCATCCGGGCACCGGGACTGCCTTCCGTACGGCATCCTGGAGCAGTTCCCCGTGCGGCCGGGACCGTCCGATTGCGGCGCCCCGCGCCAGCCAGGTGATCTCGATGTCCGCAGGTGAGGACAGTTCCTGGAAGTCGCCTGCTTCGGGGACTTCCAGGAACGCGTGGCCGGTCATGTACTCGGGCAGGCTTTCAAGGATGGCGGAGATAGCGGGGATAGCCGTCTCGTCGCCGGCCAGCAGGACACGCTGCGCCAGTCCGGGCCGCCATTCGACGCCGCCGTAGGCCTCCGCGGTGGCGCATTGCGCGGCGCGGTTGTTGGGGCCGATCAGGGTAAGCGCGTCCCCGGGCTTGGCGTTGAGGGCCCAGTTGGCGGCGGGACCGCCGTGGCCCTGGCTGTCGAAGTGCATCACGAAGTCGACGTCGATTTCAGGGTAGACGGTGTCCAAACGGGCCTGGCGGACGGTGTAGGTCCGCATGGAGCCGCGGACCGCCGGGTCCATGGCCAGCCATTCCCGGTACCAGCCGGACGTGCTCATTTCGAAGACGGGCAGCGGCAGCGGGGTGCCGTCTGCCGCG
The DNA here is from genome assembly GCF_030817075.1 of Arthrobacter sp. V1I9. Classification (NCBI taxonomy): domain Bacteria; kingdom Bacillati; phylum Actinomycetota; class Actinomycetes; order Micrococcales; family Micrococcaceae; genus Arthrobacter; species Arthrobacter sp. V1I9. The sequence goes on along the minus strand of NZ_JAUSYU010000001.1, from coordinate 4,025,295 downwards.
AGGGACGGGATCATGAGTTTGATCCGAAGGTCGAGGGTGTCCCCGTTGACGCCGAAGTCCCGCAGCGAGTACCCGCCGAAGGTGATCCTGCGGAAGTTGGGGCTAAGTTCCTGCACCGAGGAGACGGTGACCTCAAACGCGAGGGTCATCGGCTCGGTGGAGGCTGCGGCAATATCGCGTGTCTTCATGAAACGAGCTCCAGTTCGTTGGCGGGGACGTGGTGTCGGCCGATGGGAATGATCAATGGGGTCCCGGAAACGGGATCCGGGATGACGCGGGACTCGAGGCCGAAGACGTTGCGGACCAGTCCCTCGGTGACTACCTCCTGCGGCGCGCCGACTGCAACCACGGCGCCGCCCTTCATGGCAATCACGTTGTCCGCGTAGCGGGCGGCGAGGTTCAGGTCGTGCAGGACGATGGCCACGGTGGTGCCGCGTTGGCGGTTCAGGTCCGTCACGAGGTCCAGGACCTCCACCTGGTGCGCCAGGTCAAGATACGTGGTCGGCTCGTCCAGCAGCAGGACGTCAGTTTCCTGTGCGAGGGCCATGGCGATCCAGACACGCTGCCGCTGCCCGCCCGAGAGTTCGTCCACGTTCCGCTCGGCAAGGTCCAGCGTCTCGGTGGCTTCCAGCGCGTGCTGCACGGCGAGATCATGTGGGGACAAGTCCCCCTCCCTCCAGCTGCGGAAGAACCCTTGGTGCGGGTAGCGGCCGCGGCCCACGAGGTCGCGGACAACGATGCCGTCAGGAGCGGTGGGGTGCTGCGGGAGCAGGCCAAGGGTGCGGGCCAGTTCCCGCGCCGGAATGGCATGGATGTCCTTGCCGTCCAAGGTCACGACGCCGGCCGCGGGCTTAAGGAGCCGGGACAGGCCGCGGAGGAGGGTTGACTTCCCGCAGGCGTTGGCGCCTACGATCATGGTCACCTTGCCTTCGGGGATCTCGGCGGTAAGCCCGTCCACCACGCAGCGCCGATCGTATTTCAGCGTCAGGTCCTTGGCGTTGAGAACTGCCACGTCAGGCATCCTTTCGGTTGGCCGTGACCAGGAGCCACAGCAGGAACGGGGCACCGAGGGCGCCGGTGATGACGCCCACCGGCAACACCGTGCCGTCCAGCAGCAGGGGTGCAAGGTTGACGGCGGCGTAGTCCGCGGCCAGGACAATAACGGCACCAACCAGGGCCGACGCCGGGAGGCTGGCTTTGCCGGTAAAGCGGCGGGCGATCGGACCGGCCAGGAAGGCGACGAACGAGACCGGGCCGGCTGCCGCCGTCGCGACTGCTGCCAGGGACACGGCGATGATCACCAGCGCCAGGCGCGTGGCACCCACCCGGATGCCCAGCCCGGCGGCGGCGTCGGGGCCGAGTTCCAGGATGCGCAGGGGCCCGGCGATGGCAACCGCGGCGGGGAGCAGGACTGCGAGGGCGACTGCGAGGACCCCTGCGCGGTCCCAGCTGGCGGAGTTCAGGGACCCGTTGAGCCAGACGAGGGCGTCGGCCGCGGTGCGGATGTCCGCCCGGGTCATCAGGAAGTTGACCACCGCATGCAGTGCCGCGGCGATTCCAACCCCGGCCAGGATGAGCCGGTTACCGGCCGCATCGCCGCGGCCGGTTCCGCGAATGGCACCGCTGGAGATGGCGTAGATGATGGCTGCCACACCGAGCGCGCCGGCGAGGGCAGCTCCGGAGACCACCGCGCCCGAGGCACCGAAGATCACAATGGCCACCACGGCGGCAGCGCTGGCGCCGTAACTGATTCCGATGACGTCCGGGCTGGCCAGCGGGTTGCGCAGCATGGTCTGGAACAGGGCACCCGCCAGTCCAAACGCGAGGCCGATCATGGTGCCGATGACCGCCCGCGGCAGCTTGCTCTCCATCACGATGAAGCTGGCGCCGGGTATCTTTTCGCCGCCGGTCAGGTGCGCGAAGAGGATCTTGAAGAAGTCCGGGATGGTCACGGTGTAGCTGCCCAGCAGGACAGACACGGCGAACAGGACCACGACGGCGGCGGCAAGGAAAGCGGTCCGGTTCAGGTGCAGGCCGCGGCGTTGCCCTATCACTTTTGGTCCTTTAGACCCTGTTTTAGCAGCCAAATCTGATAGCGCAACGGTGTTTTTCGATGCGAGCGTCACAGCCCGGCCCCCTTGCCCCGGCGGATCAGCCAGACGAAGACAGGTGCCCCGACCAGGGCGGTCATGATGCCGGCCGGGACTTCGCCGGGCAGGAGCACCACGCGGCCGATGATGTCCGCGCCGAGGAGCAGCACCGGCGCCAGGACCAGTGAGAAGGGCAGTATCCAGCGGTAGTCGGGGCCGGTAAGGAAACGGACCGCGTGAGGGATGACCAGGCCCACAAAAGCGATGGGGCCGGCAAGAGCGGTGGCGGAACCGCACAGCAGCACGATTCCGAGGGCGGTGATGCCGCGGACCAGGCCAACGCGCTGGCCGAGACCGCGGGCGATGTCGTCACCAAGAGCCAGGCTGTTGAGGATGCGCCCGGTCAGGAGCACGATGAGTGCGCCGGCGGCCAGGAACGGGAGTCCGGACAGAATCACGGACCAGTCGCGCCCGGCGATCCCGCCCACCTGCCAGAAGCGGAAGCGGTCCAGGGTGTCCTGGCTGGAAACCAGGATGACGTTCATCAGGGAGTACAGGCCCGCGTTGAGCGCGGCACCCGCCAAGGCGAGCTTGACCGGGGTGGCGCCGTCCCTGCCCAGGGACGCGATGAGGTACACCACGACGGCGGCGGCTGCTGCTCCGATGAAGGCGAACCAGACGTAGCCGGAGAACGTGGCGATGCCGAAGACATAGATGCCGGTGACCACGGCCAGCGCAGCACCGGCGTTGACGCCCATGATCCCGGGATCGGCCAGCGGATTGCGGGCCACTCCCTGCATGGCTGCGCCCGCAAGGCCCAGCGCACCGCCGGCCAGGAGGCCAAGGACGGTGCGCGGGATGCGGGCGTGGACCACAGCATGGTCACCGTTCGCCGGATCAAACTGCGTGAGTGCGTCCCACACGGTGCCCAGAGGAAGGCCCCGGGCCCCGATGGCAAGGGATGCCCCGGCCAACAGCGCTAGTACAACGACGGCGGCCAGCAGCCAGGCGGCGCGCTTCCCCCCGAAAGCGCGGCCGCGGGAAGGACCAACAGGTTCCTTTGCCGGCACCGTGGTGCCGGCAACCCCCTGCCCGGAGGCCGCCGTCGTCGTACTGTGCGTCATGGAAAGGTGCTTACTTCTCTGCGCCGGTGACTTTATCCGCTGCGCTCGCAAGCTGCGGCAGGAACGTGTCAAGGGACCACGGCAGGCTCAGCGGGGAGGCGGCGGAGATGGACAGCGTCAGGGTGTTGTCCGAATCGGCAACCAGTGCGCCGTTCTTGATGGCCGGGATCTGGCTGAGCAGCGGGTCGGCCTTGATGGCGGCAGCGGTGGAAGCGTCCGGAACCCAGGTCACGAAGACGTCGGACTCAAGCTCGTTGGCCTTTTCCGCGGACCACGCGATGAAGAACTCCTCGGAGCCCTTGGACCTGTCTTCAACCACCGGAGCCAGCTTCATGCCAATACCGGAAAGGAAGCGGGGACGGTTGTCGTTGGCGGTGTAGACGTTGACGCCGTCACCTTTGGCGGGCTCGAGGTTGCCGTAGATGAAGCTCTTGCCCTCGATCTGCGGGTACTTGGACACCTTGTCCTTGATGGTGGCCTCGGTGTCCGAGATCAGTTTGGTGGCTTCCGCGTCCTTGCCGAGAGCCTTGCCGATAATGGATGTGGACTCCTGCCACGGGGTGCCGTAGGCCAGTTCCGGGTGGGCAACCACGGGAGCAATCTCGCTGAGCTTCTTGTAGTCCTCTTCGGTGAGGCCCGAGTATGCCGCGAGGATAACGTCCGGGGTGAGCTTGGCGATTTCGGTGAAGTTGATGCCGTCTGTCTCGGAGTACTGAACCGGGGCCTTGTCGGAGCCGGCGCCGGCACCGAGCTTTTCTAGGGCCGCGTCCTTCCAGGGGGTGGAGCCTTGGTCGTTGCCGCCCCACTCAACCTTGGGAACGCCCACCGGTACAACACCAAGGGCAATGGCGACGTCGTCATTGACCCAGGAGACGGTGGCTACCCGCGTGGGCTGTTTCTCGATGGTGGTTTTGCCGAACACGTGCTCGATGGTCACCGGGAACTGCGGGCTGCTGGAACTGGGAGCACTGGCGTCGGTGTTGGAGGACGCGGGGCCCGTGGCACAGGCCGAAAGGGTGAGCGCAGCGGCGGCCAGAACGGCCGTGGCCTTGCCTGCTGATTTGAACAGCGTTCGGCGGGTGGCGCCGGGCCCAGAGAAGAGGGGGGAAGTCACGGAACTCCTTAAGTGAATGAAGCGAACTCAAGTAAGGCTAGCCTACCCTCGCGTCCATTACGCAAGGTTTCCGTAACTTATTCCCCCTCGTGACGAAGGACACAAGAGGAGGGCCTCCCAACTGCCGGGTCAACGGTAGGAGACGCTCATCAGTATCGCCTTCAGGGTTCGGCCTTCAACCCCCCAGTACCAGTCTTTCGCCGCCTCATCGTTAGCAAACGGCGAATCGGTGAACAGCACATCTGCAGTGAGAACGCGGTCCCCGAGCATAATGAGCCCGTCCTGCACCTTCCCGTCAGGCGAGACGGGCAGTCCTGCAGTCAGCCCCATCCGGTAGTGGGCCGCGCCGTCACTGCGATCAACAAAGAACGACGAATGGGGCGTGGGGACAAAGTGCCCCACCAAGCCTGGTACCGGGTCCGTCTCGAGCACGGTCCTGCTGGCGGAGCCCGCCACGATGTCGGCGATCGTCCCGTAATAGATGTTGATCACATCATTACCGCTGGCGTTGTATATGGTCGCCGTCCCGACGTACGGGGACTGTGATGGCTCGAAAACCTCTACCCGCCAGTCCGCCGGATAATCGAAGGAAAGCCGCCCATCAGGGAACTTGAAGGTAGCCAGCCCGGCCGGCGCCGGAGGGGGTGTGGTTGTCGTGGCGACGGGAACGGTCGTAGCGGACACGGTTGCAGGAGGAGCACTCGCGGAGGAAGCGCTGGCTGCCGGTTGGCCGGCAGCCCCTGTGGACGGGTCACCGCTCCCCGCCGGCGCGCCTGCCGCGCAGCCGCCGAGGGCCAGCGCCGCTGCGGCGGTTGCTGCGAGAAAGTACGTAGGGCGATGTGCTGGGCGCATAGGTGTGCCTTTCGAGAGAAGGCCGTCACGGCCGTCGGGCGTCAGACGCAGGTCCCAGCGTTCCACGTCCGCCCATCGGGAGGATGATGGCGAGTATGTGATGCCCATCAGCATGGCACCGGCAAAACGCATCCACTAGCGGTGGGCTAATATATCCATCGATTTGTTATAGCAGGGTTCCCTAGGGTTACAGCTAGCGCAGGATGATGTCCACGGGATTGGCCTCTGACCGCCACGCGCCGTCTTGGCCCGGCCGCGGACGGATGACCGGCGCCGCCAGCACTCCTGACCGGTTGGTGCGCTTGTCACGCAGGATTTCGGTGACGGAACCAAGGTGCCGGGACAGGTCAATGACGTTTTCGGGGGCGGCTAGCAGCAGCTGGAACCCGAATTCGTGCAGCGCCTTGATTCCGGCCCCTGCGAATTCCTCGGACGCCAGCACAAAGGCCTCGTCCATCATCACGGTGCCGTAGGTGGTGAAGCCCTGCTCGGCGATGCCCAGCTGGTAGCTCAGCGCCGCGGCCATGATGAATGCAGTGAATCGCTGGCGCTCACCGCCGGACATGGAACCTGTGTCCGCGTGCATAAAGACCTCGGTCTTCTTTGCCCCGCCCTTTTTGCCCGGCGCGGGCGCGGCAACTTCCCGGTGCTCCTTGCACTGGATGAACAGGTGCCCGCGTACATCCAGCACCTCGGCCCGCCACCGCCGGTCCTCCGGCGCCTGCGAGCCCAGCCGCTTCACCAGGGTTTCCAGGGACTTATAGCGGGCGGTGAGCTCGGCGTCGTCGTCCCTTTCCCCACTCGCACCTTCGGCGCGGGAACCTTCGGACCTTGCCGGCCGCGTGTGCCGCGCCTTCAGGGCGTTCTGGATGGCGTCTTTGAACTGCTTGGCCGTGGGGGGCAGGGTCTGTTTGATGTCCAGTTCCAGGAAGCTGCCCTCGTGGAAGTTAACCTGCGAGAGGATCCCGTTCAGCGGCAGGATGCGGCTGGTGATGGACCGGCGCTCCTCGTCGAGGAGATGCAGCAGCGTGCTGAAGGATTCGTGCGTGCGCTGGTTGAAGAACTGCCGGAACTCCGCCTCTTGGGCGGGCAGGCCGTCGCTCACAATCGCGTGGTACCGCGTCTCGAACTCGCCGGCAGCCCCGATGGTGGTGCCATGGTCGGCAGAGATTGCGCTGCCCCACTCGCGGACGAAGCCCTCAAAAATCCTCGTGAGGCGCTCGGCTGTGGTTTGGCCGCGGGACTCCGCGTTGTGCAGTTCGCCCAGCAGCGCGGTCCGCACGCGGTTGGCGAGGTTTTCCAGCTCATGCATCTCCGTCACGTCGCCGAAATCAGCAAAGTAGGGTTCCAACGCAGCCACGGTAGCGTCCGACGGCGGCGCCTGGGAAAGGCGCCTGCGTGCAGCTTCCAGCAGGGAATCTACAGCGGTCAGTTGCCGGTCCAGGGCCTTGTACTCGCTCTGCAGCACAGCAGCGGCCTCGGTACTGGACTGGTGCTTCTGCCGCACCTCCTCAATAGTGGCCCGGAGGGGCTCCAGGTCTGCCTGCGCGGCGAGGGCATCCTTGAGCCGCTGTTCGATCCTGGCCAACTCCTCGGCCGCAACTGCCGCTGACACCTGTTCCCAGGAGCGGTGGTCCTCGGCAATGCGGCGAAGGGCGTCGAGCTGCCGGCTCATTCCCTGGTGCGAATCCTCACGGGCCTGCGCCAACTCCGCCGCTTTGGCGACCTCCTGCCGCAGGTCCTCCACCTGGCCGGCTACGAGTTCCAGCTTGGCGGCGTTGTCGAACCCGAGGACGTAATCCTGCCGGCTGGTGAAGCGGTCATCCTTCTCCACCGTGTGGCGGTTGCGCTTGACCACGCCGCCAAGGCTGAGGCCGCGGTCCAGCTGTGCCAGCTCATCCGGCTCCTCCACGCACGGGTAGGCAAAGTCAAGTGCGATGCGTTCGCGGATCCAGGCCCCGGCTTCGGCGGCAATGCCCGTGGTGAGGATGTCCAGCTTGGTGAGCAGGTCGCCGTCGTGCACGTCCTCCAGCGCCAGCGCGCCGCCGGAGAGCGGCTTGGACACGTCCACTGCGCGCAAGGCGCCCCGCACGTTGTGGTCGTTGAGATAGCGTGTCACTGCCGCGAAATGTTCGCCGGGTACCAGCAGGGTGGTGGCGAGGTTGCGGAGCGCGCGCTCGGCGGCGGGGCGCCATTTCTCCTCCCCCTCGGCGAGGTCCATCAGTTCGCCGGCGAACGGCATCCGCTCCTCCGGAATGCCTGTCGCTGCCGCGATGGCTGCCCGGTTTTCAATGCTCGACGGCGGCAGCAGCGATTTGCGCGTCTTCAGTGACACGAGCTCCTGCTCAGCCGCCGCCAACTCGCGCTTCTTCGTTGCATGAGCGTCGAAGGCTTCAAAGCGGAGTTCCTGCAAGGCCTGGGAATCGTCCTTGAGCTCGGCCGACCTCACTGCCGCCTGCTCGTGAGCCTGCTCCCAGCCTTCAGCGGTCCACTCCAGCTGGAGGCCGGCGTCGCTCAGGGCCTTGCGCGCCGCTTCCTCCACCTGCTGACGGAGCTTCAGTCCCACCCGGGCGTTTTCCAGCGACTGCTCGATGGCGGAGATGGCGTTGCCGCCCTGGTTGTTGTAATCCGTCTCCAGCTGGCGCAACTCCTTGGCCAGGCCGTCCCGGACCGATCGCTCGGCCCCCAGCTCCTTTGCCTTTGCCTGCGCGAGCTCCTTGAAGCGGGCCAGCATTTTCTCGTGGACCGTGACGGCCAGCTGCTGTTGGTAGGCCTCGAACTCCTCGCCGGCAAGGTCACGCAGCCGGTTCGCGTCCAGCAGCGCCTGCGCGTACTCCCTGTTCAGCCCGGGCACCGGGGCCAGCTGGTCCCGCTGCTGCCGGACGTCCTCCAGACGCTGCCGGATGGACATCAGGTTGCTGAACTCTTCCACGACGTCGTCCGCCGCAGCGAGCGTGGCCGGGGCGTCCAAAACCTGGTCCCGGAAAAAGGTGTTGACGCTGCCGCCCAGGCCCTTGCCCGCCTGGATGACGCGCAGGAGCGGTAGGGCCTGATCCGAGTTGATGCCCAGAAGACGGCGGAAGCGTTCCGCGAAGGCCTTGTGCACGTCGAAGACCTGGGCGTCCGGAAAGATCGTTTCCAGGGCGGCCTTCGTGAACCGTTTGCCGGCGATGCCCTCGAGCGCCTCCAGGTCCAGCGGCTCGTGATCGATCAGATAAAAACGTCCGACGCTCGACTCCGTGCCGTTCTTCGGCAGGTCAAACAGCGCCGACACCGTCACTCGCGTGCCGGCAGCGTTATCAAACGTGAGCGCGACGGCGGACCAGGTGGCACCCGCGCGCTGGAAGGCACTCGCCGAGCCCTCCCCCACGGCCTTGTCGCCCACCTTTCCGCGCATGTACGTGAAGGTGGTCCGCTTGTCCTCGACGGCCCCGCCGGAGCGCTGCGCAGCGGCTTCGTTCGACCTGGGCCTTGCATCGAAAACCCGCAGCATGGCGTCGAACAGCGTGGACTTGCCCACGCCGGAGTTACCCGTGAGCAGCGTGCCGTTGCGGTCCACATGCATCGTGTGCGCCCCGTGGAACGTGCCCCAGTTGACCACCTGCACCAGGGCAAGGCGCATCTGGCCCGGGTTCGTCAGGTCGCCCATCGGCAGCATGCTTGCAATGCTCACTGGGCGTCCTCCTTCGTGGCTGAGTACGACGACGGTGCTGCCGCACCGTCGTCGTGATGGTCATCATCGCCTTCGGAGTCGGCGCCATCCTCGTCGGATGAAGTATCGGCGTCGATGTCCAGCAGCGCTTCGGTGCCGGTGGGGTCTGTTGTGGCTGCCATCAGGGCTTCTATTTGGGCTGGGATGTCGCCGATGTTGTCGAAGGGGAGCGCCAGGGGCAGGGCGTTGGAGATGGTGTAGACGTCGTCCAGGCCGGTGGGGAGGAGGAGTTGGCGGGCCAGGAGCTTCGTGATGGCCCGGTTGACCACGTCCGAGTCTCGGAGCGCGTCCTGCTGGCCTGCGGGCTGGTAGTGCGTGACCAGGTCGGCGATTTCCTCGCGGGTGATGGTGGGATCTGTCTGGGCGGTGACGTGCCGGTCGAGCAGCATGCGCATCCTCAGCAGGACGATGGTTTCCACCCTGCTGAGGGCACGCTGCTGCCTCAGGATGCTGGAGCGGGTGCTGCCTCCGATAGCGTCCGGATCCACCGGGCGCAGGACGGCGATTTTCCGTTCGTGGTCCAGCTGCATCGTGAGGAACAGCTCGGACAGGCGGCTGCGCAGAATCACCTGGTTGTCCAGCAGGACGGTCCAGAGCTTCTCGTCCCGGCCGCCGTCCACGTACGGACCCTTGAGCAGCTTTACCAGCGCCTGCCGCACCTTCATCGACAGCACTCCCGTGTCGCCGGGGAAGAGGGCGGCCCCGTCGATGAAGGTGTCCCGGGGCGTGATGCCGCCGGTGAGTGGTCGCTCATCGGGCGCTGAGCTCGTAGCGTTTGTTACCTCAGTCATCAGGATCTTTCTTGAGCGTGACCAGCGGCAGGTAGGCCCTGCGCGTGGTGCCGTCGATCTGTTCGAAGTCCAGGGCGTCCACAGCCTGGGTGTTGAAGGCCGCGCCTTCGTGCAGGGCGTGCGAGAGGAGCGCCCGGATGGTGTTGATGTGCTGTTCCTCCGGCGGCAGCTGCTGCCACGCCCCGGAAAGGGTGGACGCCCCGGCCATGGCGGAGCGGATGACCTCCGGCTTGGCCTTGCCGGTCCTCGGCGAGCGCACGCGGTCCGAGTCGCTGAAGGCGATGGGGTCAGCGAGTTTGGGCGGTGCGGCGAACTCATCGGGGTCGAAGAGCTTCACCATGGACAGCGACTCGAAACCTGCGTTGTAGAGCACAGGTCCGCGGACGAGGCCCGGACGTTCCCGTTCGTACGGAAGGGACCGGATAGCCTGCTCGGCTTCCCGCAGGACCTGCCGGAGCCGGACGGACTGACGGAAGTCATCGCTTTGGACGTAGGTGTTGAGGCTTTCGCTGAGCTTGCCGTAAATACGCTGGATCTGGCTGTGCTGCTGCCGGAGTTCTGCCACCAGGTTCTTCAGGGTTTCCCGGTCATCCGGTGAGAGGTCGTCTGCGAACTGCCGGCTGAGGACCTCGCCAATCGCCGACCGGAACCTCGACTGCTGCTGCGGGTCCTCAAGGAACGCGGTAAAAGAACGAAAAGTCCTGCCCTCGGGGCTCTGGCGAAGGCGCTTGTCCGCCTCCAGCACCTGCGCCATGGTGGCGCCCTTGGTCAGCGACTCCTCGATGATCTGGTTGCGCAGCCCGCCCACCAGCTCCTCGATCCGGTCGCGCATCTTTTTGTAGTCGGCGGGCAGGCTCGCGGCGAGGTCAAGGATGTTTCCCGCAGCTTCCACGGCGTCGTCGTCATCCAGCAGGCCGTCGAACTCGCCGGAGCTGATGTCCTGGATCAGTTGCTGGCGCTCTTCGATCTCGTCTTCCAGGGACTCCAGGCGGGCGCTCTGGTCCGGGTTGGTCTCGTTGGCGAGCTTCTCGACGTCGCCCAGCAGTGTGCCGAGGCGCGATCCATTCAGGGTGGACCGCTCGCTGGACAGGCTGTCGAGGAACGCGAGCACGCGGGCTGCCGGTTCGGTGACTTCGTAAACGATCTGGCCCGACTGGTTCCGCCGTGTCAGGAACTGCCGGCGCGTCCACTCGTCACCAAACGCCTTCCCGTTGGCGCCGCCTCCCAGCCCTGGCTCCTGCCGGCGGAGCTCCTCAAGGAAGGAGTCGACGTCGGCGTGGAACTCCTCGAGCGGAAGCTGCGGCCGGGTGCGCGTAAAGGATGCCTGGAGCACCGCAATCACCCACGGGGCCGAGCGTGTCAGGGCCCACGCCGGTCCTTTGGTCAGGAGTTCGAGGTCCCGGAGCCGGGCGCTGATGGCGTCAGCCGATGACCTGGCGGAGCGGGGCACACACTCTCCTTGGACTGTTGAGGGGCTGGGGGTGGAGCTCCAAACGGAAAACCGCCAACAACAAGGTTAACGCAGGCGGCCGCGACCGCTCCGTGACCTACTTCGCCGTAATATCTCGATCCAATATCAAGAGCTCTTGAAGCCCGCTGCGGCTCTGGCTGGCCAGCCCGCCTGCCCCTACGCTCATGCTACTGACTTCAATCAAAGCAACATCGCAGCAGCAGGGGGACTTATGCAGTTCGATTTAAGCGCAGTGGAAACCGCCACCTTGGTATTCGCGGGCACACTGGTGTTCGCGTTTATCCTGGCCGCTTTCGTTCTCACCGCAGGACTGGTGGCGCTGGTGCTGCTGGGCACGGGAAAGCTGGGCTGGACAGTGGTTTCCAAGTCGCTCCTGGCCGTGGTCCACGGCATCAACGCCGGCTGGGACCGGCTGGTGCACCACGCCGCCACATTTGACCCCGCCGGGGACTTTCAGGGGCAGTCCTCCCCTAGCACGGGAACCTACCCGCGGGTAATATTGAGAGACAGCTGAAGGGTTCTCCAACCCGGCGGATCCTGGCTAAGAAAGCTATCCGGCCAAGGAGATAACCCATGAGCTCCGCCACTGACAGCCCCTCAAAAACCACCGCCGCCAGTTCCACCAGCAGCCCGGCAACAGACGCACCCCCGGAGGAAACCCCGGTTCCCGCCGGAAAGATCGGCGCCGGTGTCACGGCTGACCAGGCCAGGGCGGTTGCAGAGGCCGCCCGCGAAACCGGTTGGGAACGCCCCAGCTTTGCCAAAGGGCTCTACCTGGGCAGTTTCGACCTCAGCCTTGTCCACCCCTGGCCCGCCCCGAACCCCGCAGACGTGGAACGGGGCGAGGCCTTTATGGCCCGCCTGACGGAATATGCCCGCACCATGGATGGACGGGTCATCGAGCGCGAGGCCAAGGTCCCTGACGAATACCTGCGGGGCTTGGCAGACCTCGGCGTTTTCGGCATGAAGATCCCGGAAGAGTATGGCGGCCTGGGGCTGTCACTGGTGTACTACGGCCGGGCGCTGGCCCTGCTGGGCAGCGTGCACCCCAGCCTCGGGGCCCTCCTTTCGGCACATCAGTCGATCGGCGTTCCCGAGCCGGTCAAGGTTTTTGGCACGCCTGAGCAGAAGCGGGAGTACCTGCCGCGCTGCGCCGCCGGCGCGGTCACCGCATTCCTCCTCACGGAACCTGACGTGGGCAGCGATCCCGCCCGGATGGGCAGCACCGCAACGCCCACGGACGACGGCGAGGCCTACCTCCTGGACGGCGTCAAACTCTGGACCACCAACGGAGTGATCGCCGAACTGGTGGTGGTGATGGCCGTGGTGCCCGCCCGCACGGACCCGGACGGCACCAGGCACAAGGGCGGCATCAGCGCATTCGTGGTGGAGATGGACTCACCCGGCATCACGGTGGAAAACCGGAACTCGTTTATGGGCCTGCGCGGCATCGAGAACGGCGTCACCCGTTTCCACCAGGTGCGCGTCCCGGCAGCCAACCGGTTGGGACGTGAGGGCCAGGGCCTGAAAATTGCGCTCACCACCCTCAACACCGGCCGGCTTTCCATCCCTGGCTTGTGTGTCGGCTCAGGCCGCTGGAGCCTCAAGATCGCCCGCGAATGGTCCAACGCCCGGACGCAATGGGGCAGGCCGGTGGGTGAGCACGAAGCCGTGGGCAAGAAGATCGCTTTCATCGCCGCTTCCGCCTTTGCGCTGGACGCAGTCTTCGAGCTCTCCGCTGAGCTTGCCGACGCCGGTCAGAAGGACGTTCGGATCGAAGCTGCCCTTGCAAAGCTTTGGTCCACGGAGATCAGTTGCCGGATAGCCGACGAACTGGTGCAGATCCGCGGCGGGCGGGGTTTTGAGACGGCCGAGTCGCTGGCTGCGCGCGGAGAGCGCGCGGTACCGGCCGAGCAGCAGCTGAGGGACCTGCGGATCAACAGGATTTTTGAAGGTTCCTCGGAGATCATGCGCCTGCTGATCGCGCGGGAAGCGGTGGATGCCCATCTGGCCGCCGCGGGCGACCTTGCGTCCTTGGACGCGAGCCTGTCGGACAAGGCGAGGGCCGCCGTCGGCGCTTCCGGCTTTTACGCCCGCTGGCTGCCCAAGCTGGTGGCGGGCGCGGGCATGGATCCGCGCTCGTACAGCGAGTTCGGGCGGCTGGCCAAGCACCTGCGGTTCGTGGAGCGCTCGTCGCGGCGCCTGGCCCGGCAGACGTTCTACGGAATGGGCCGGTGGCAGGCGAAGCTGGAACGCAAGCAGGCATTCCTGGGCAGGGTGGTGGACATCGGCGCGGAACTGTTCGCCATGACGGCCTGCTGTTCACGGGCCGAGATGCTGCTGCACACCGCTCCGGAAAAGGCCGCGAGCGCCTACGAACTCGCGGAGGCTTACTGCCAGCAGGCCCGTGTGCGGGTGGACGAGTACTTTGACCAGCTGTGGCGGAATACAGACGACGGCGACCACCTCCTGACCCGGAAAGTGCTCGCCGGGAATTACACGTGGCTGGAGGCCGGCGTCCTGGACCAGTCGGAAGGCACGGGTCCATGGATCGCAGATGCCTCCCCGGGACCCGCCCAAAGGGAAAACCTGCACCGCAACTACCGCTGACGCCACTGGTCACAAGATAGTAAGCATCCTTGCTATCTCCATGGGTGGATGGTTGAGTGGAGCCATGAGCAGCTCAACGGACCCAGAGAACCTGCCCCCACGACGCGCCCGCGAGGACGCGGAGCGAAGCGGAAGCTACCCTGCCGCCGCGGCCGATCACGATGCCACGCGCACCTATGACCAGACGCCGGCGGCCGATGCCACTCCGACCTCTACCTACGAGCGCGTGCCGGACACCCGCACTGGCTCATCCGGTGCCTCTGCGGAACGGGACTATGTCCCGGCAGCCTCCGCACCTGCTGCGGGTCCGAACCTGACAGACCGGCAGACCGCCGTCGCCCGGGAAAAGGAACGGTTCGGCGGCATCAAGGTAGGCTCGGCGTTCTTCGGCTGGCTGACCGCCACGGGCATGGCTGTGCTGCTCACCGCCTTGGTGGCAGCGGCCGGGACGGCTGTGGGCCTCGCCACCAACACTGACGTGAATGAGGCAGTGAACCAGGCAACCTCGAACACCGGCACCGTTGGCCTGGTGGGCATCATCGTCCTGCTGGTCATCCTGCTTCTCTCCTATTACTGCGGCGGTTACGTGGCAGGACGCATGGCTCGCTTTAACGGGGCCAAGCAGGGCCTTATGGTGTGGATCTGGGCGTTGATCGTGGCTGTCCTGGTCTCCATCCTGGGCCTTGTGGCCGGACAGCAGTTCAACGTGCTGGCCAACCTCAACAGCTTTCCGCGAATCCCTGTCAACGAAGGGCAGCTGACCACCACGAGCATTATCGCGGCAGTTGTGGTGGCACTGGTGGCACTGGCTGGTGCCGTACTCGGCGGGCTGGCAGGCATGCGGTTCCACCGCAAGGTGGACAAAGCGGGCTTTACTCCCGATGAGGATTACGACGACGAGTAGTCAGGCGAGGATCTTTCCGTCCACGTAATACCAACGGCCGTCCTCACGGACGAACCGGCTCACCTCATGGTGGGTGCCGCGCTCACTGCCGTGCCGGAACCAGGCCTTGAACTCCACCGTCCCCTCAGCGTCCAGCGGGCCGCCGCGGCTGGTGGAGACGATGTCCAGGCGCCGCCATTGCAGGTCCGGATCAAGGTCCAGGTTCGCGGGAGCCTCCTTTGGATGCCAGGTGCGCAGCAGGTAGGACCCGTTCAGCAGCACGAACGCACTGTAGCGGGAGCGCATCAGCTGTTCTGCAGTGGCTGCCTCTGCCCCGCCGGAGTGGAACCGCCCGCAGCACAGGCGGTATTGCTCGCCGGACAGGCACATGCAGTTTTCGGGTCCCGGGTCTTCAGCCATGACCTGATGCTGTCATATCGGGTAACAGCTTCGAAACAACCCCGGACGCGCCCCTCCGCACGTCGGCACAGCTCCGCAAAACTCCGTATGGTGGAGAAGGAGCTGTTGCCTTGGCAGAGGGTGCAGGTGCGGGCTCGCGGCCGGCAGAGAGGAGAGATGACGTGGAAAATCCGGATACGCTCATCCTCAACCTGACCTTTTTGGGCACGGTGGGAGTGGCTTTCCTGATGTTCCTGGTCCTCTTTTTACTGGGCGTCATCACGCTGGTGCTTGCGGGGATGGGCAGGCTCGCAGCCGTCACCCTGATGGCTTTGTTCGGCCGGCGAACCAGCAGGGAAAGCATCCCCCTCGTCCGCTTGGGCGGACCGTTCAGGACAGCGCACGACGACGGCGCTCCGGCTTCTGTTACGGTCGACCCTGATGCAGGCCCGCCCGTTGCCAAAACCCCTAAAGCCAAACGCCAGCCCCGGGATTGGCGGGGCGCGCTGAAGCCGGCGCACCTGCGTTCGGCGCTGCGCACCGCCGTCGTACATCACCCCGCCGTGACGGCCGCACGGCCCGTGCCTCCCGTCCTTGCCGATGACTGGGCCTCAGCTGTTGCTGAGGCGGACGCAAGGGCAATGGCACGGGCGCGGGCGGCGGCACCGGAAATTAAGCTTTCCGTTCGGGATTTGCCGGATCCCCGCGTGCCTGCGGACAAGGTGGTGGAGGTCGCCCCGCTCGTGGAGTCGGCACTGGACACCCACGGCCCCGGCCGGGTGCCGCGGTCGTTTAAGAAGGCGCAGGCTCCGCGTCCGCTGGCGCCGCTGGACACGGGATCGCTGGTGTCGTTGTCCGGCCGGGCGCAGGTGCAGGCGCTCAAAGCTCGCAAAGACACTGCTACAAAGGGACCTGCTCCCAAGGGCTCTCCGTCCAAGGGCAATCCACAGAAGGGCAAACAGCCCTTACTCTGAGCAACCATCTGGGTTAGCGTGAAACCCATGGAATTCAGATACCTCGGAAACAGTGGCTTCAAAGTCTCGGAAATCACCTTCGGCAATTGGCTCACGCACGGCTCCCAGGTGGAGAACGACGTCGCCTCCCAGTGTGTCAGGGCTGCCCTCGATGCAGGCATCAGCACCTTTGACACGGCGGACGTCTATGCCAACACGGCTGCCGAAACCGTCCTCGGCGAAGCCCTGAAGGGCGAGCGTCGCGAGTCCATAGAGATTTTCACCAAGGTTTTCGGCGCCACCGGCCCCAAGGGCAAGAATGATCTGGGCCTGTCCCGCAAGCACATCATGGAATCCATCAACGGTTCGCTGCGCAGGCTGCAGACGGACTACGTGGACCTGTACCAGGCCCACCGCTACGACTTTGAAACCCCGCTCGAAGAGACGATGCAGGCATTCGCGGACATCGTCCGGCAGGGCAAAGCACTGTACATCGGCGTCAGCGAGTGGTCGGCCGACCAGCTCCGTGCCGGGCACGCGCTGTCCAAGGAGCTCGGTTTCCAGCTCATCTCCAACCAGCCGCAGTACTCCATGCTGTGGCGTGTCATAGAGGCTGAGGTTGTTCCGGCATCGGAGGAACTGGGTGTGTCCCAGATCGTCTGGTCCCCCATGGCCCAGGGCGTCCTCAGCGGCAAGTACCTGCCCGGGCAACCCGCACCGGAAGGCAGTCGGGCCACGGACCAGAAGGGCGGCGCCAAGATGATCGAGCGCTGGATGCGCGACGACGTCCTGGCCGCGGTCCAGGAGCTCAAGCCCATCGCCGAGGAGGCCGGACTTTCCATGCCGCAGCTGGCCGTGGCCTGGGTGCTGCAGAATCCCAACGTGGCCTCGGCGATCATTGGCGCTTCCCGGCCGGAGCAGATCGCGGACAGTGTTGCGGCGGCAGGGGTGACGCTGGAACCCGAGGTGCTGAAGAGGATCGACGACGCCGTCGGCTCCCTCGCCGAACGTGATCCCGAGCAGACCAAGTCCCCGGCCAAGCGGGAACACTAGGTGGCGGGCTCCACCCCGGAACTGCCGGATCTTGCCGTCACTGGTTCCACAGGCGGCCTGGGCGGAATGGTGGCACGCCAGCTCGCCGCGGCCGGGTCCGCCCAGCGCCTGCTGGTCCGTGACGCCGGACGTGCACCTGAACTGGAGAACGCTTCGGCAGTGGTGTGCAGCTACTCCGATGCCCCTGCTGCCAGGACGGCACTGGAAGGCGTCAAGGTTCTGTTCATGGTGTCGGCGGCGGAGACGGAGGACCGGCTGCAGCAGCACCGCGCTTTTGTGGACGCCGCAGCGGACGCCGGCGTGCAGCACGTGGTGTACACGTCGTTCTACGGTGCCGCGCCGGATGCCACCTTCACGTTGGCCCGGGACCACTACGGCACCGAGCAGCACATCCGGGACTCCGGGATGGACTACACGTTCCTCCGGAACAACTTTTACCTTGATTTCCTGCCGCTTCTGGCGGGCGAGGACGGCGTGATCCGCGGGCCCGCCGGAAAGGGTGTGTTTTCCGGGGTTGCCCGGGAGGATATAGCGCACTGCGCCGTAGCGGTGCTGCGCGATCCCGCCATCCACAAAGGCATAACGTACAACCTGACAGGGCCGGAGCAACTCACCCTCGCGGACGCTGCCCGGATCCTCACCGAAGGTACCGGGCGCAGCATCAGCTACCACCCGGAGACGGTAGAGGAGGCCTATGCATCCCGGGCATCGTACGGGGCGCCGCCCTGGCAGGTGGACGCGTGGGTCAGCACCTACACTGCGATGTCAGCCGGGGACCTGGCAGGGATTTCACCCGACATCCATGGGCTGACGGGGCAGGATCCGCTCAGCCTCGCCGAGTTCCTGAAGCAGCCGCAGCTGTAGCGGCGGCTTGCCGCGCTTTGGGCGTTGACGGGTTTGGCGGGCGGGCGTAAACCTGAGGCAGGGGAGCGTCCAGCCCGCCAAGCAGATCCCACGTCAGAATCGCAGCGCCATGACCCAGATCCAGCCGAACCCGTCGTCTACCCGCCAACCCGCAGTGCGCGACGAGCACGCGCAAGCCCCCGCAGACCTTGCAGCAGGACCGACAACAGGGCCACTCACCCCGGAGGAACTCCAACTCGGCGCCCGCAACCACTCCATGCCCCTGGAGGCGCTCCGCCGCGACCTGACTCCCCCCGGGCTCCACTACGTCCTCACGCACTTCGACATCCCCTTTATTGACCCCGCCCACTGGCACCTCCGGATCAACGGCGCAGTAGAGCGTGCCCTGGAGCTGAGCATGCCGGCGCTGCGGAAGGACCCGGCCATCACCGTGCCGGTCACTCTGGAGTGCGCGGGCAACGGCCGGTCCCTCCTGAAACCGCGGCCGCTCAGCCAGCCCTGGGTCCTGGAAGGAGTGGGCACGGCCGCCTGGACAGGGGTTCCGCTCGCATATCTTCTGGGGAAGGCCGGGGTCCTGCCGAACGCCGCCGAGGTGGTCTTCACCGGCGCCGATGCCGGCATCCAGGGCGGCGTCACCCAGCGGTACGCCCGCAGCCTGCCGGTCCATGAAGCGATGCGTGCCGACGTCGTACTTGCCTACAAGATGAACGGCAATGAACTGCCGCCCCAGCACGGTTACCCGCTCCGGCTGGTGGTTCCCGGATGGTACGGCATGACGAGCGTGAAGTGGCTGGAATCCATCGAGGTGGTCACTGCCCCCTTCACCGGCTATCAGCAGGCGGTCGCGTACCGCTATCAGGATTCAGCGGACGACGCCGGGACGCCGGTTTCGCGGATCAGGGTGCGTTCACTGATGGTCCCGCCGGGCATCCCGGACTTTTTCACCCGCAAGCGGGTGCTGCCGCACGGTCCCGTGATGCTGGAGGGCCGGGCATGGTCCGGGCACGCGGCAGTGACTGCCGTAGAAGTGAGCATTGACGGGACCTGGCTGCCGGCGCACCTGGAGGAATCTGCTGGAGGGTTCGCGTGGCGGAAGTGGACACTGCCGTGGGTGGCCGACGCGGGCGAGCATGAGCTGGCGTGCCGCGCCACGGATGCCAGCGGCGCCACCCAGCCCATGGAGCAAAACTGGAACTACCAGGGACTGGGCAACAACGTAGTGCAGCGGATCAGTGTCCGGGTGGAATAGGCGTTTCATCTAAGGCGCAGATGGGCTGATCTGGCTGCCCTCTTGTGGCCGCGGTCTCTGAGCCAGGGTACCGGGGCTATACTCGGTGCCAGCCATGACCAGTCTTCCTTCCTCCCCCGCCAGCGTCCGCATTGATGCGTGGCTGTGGGCCATCCGGTCCTACAAGACACGCTCTGCGGCGACGGCGGCGTGCCGCGCGGGCCATGTGCGGCTGAACGGCAGCCCGGCAAAGGCGTCGGCAACGCTGGTCAGCGGCGACACGGTGACAGTCCGGATGTCCGGTTACGAGCGAATCCTCGAAGTCCGCCGTCTGATCAACAAGCGCGTGGGTGCGGAAGCCGCATCTCACTGCTTCACCGATCACACGCCCCCGCGGCCTGTTGCCCCGGCACTGGGCCTGCCGCAGCGGGACCGCGGCGCAGGCCGGCCCACGAAAAAGGACCGCCGCGAGATGGAACGCCTCCGCGGCGCTTGACCCGAGCTCGACTGGCGTTTCTGGATGACGGGCGTTGCCTCGCCTAGTTTCTGACCCGCGCCCGGACGAGGTTGGCGAAGGGCAGCTTCCCGTACTCCTCAATGAAGGCTGTGTGATACTCGGCCTCGGCCTTGTTCAGGGCTTCGGCGGGCACTTCCTTCCAGGCGATCAGCAACTGCCCGGTGTCCTTGAGTTGCCAGACCAAGCGGCCATCCCAATGCCCCGGCGGCTTGCCCTGCCCGAAGTCCAGGAACTCCTGGACTTGCCGCCGCAGGCCGCGGTTGCCCTTGCTGCCTGGTCCCGCTTTGCCCAGATAAAGAACCGCGGCGGCATCCACCCACTCCGCCGCCAGGGCCGGCTCTGGCAGCGATGGGTCCTTCTTCTTAAAGACCCCGGCGGTGCTTTTCTTCAGGAATACCGGCTGGAACTCCTGCGGGCGCAGGACTGCGAAGACGCCCGTTCCCTGCGGAACCCGCATTACCTCAAGGTCCTTGAAGGGCCTGAAGCCCGCAAAGCCGTCATCTTTCAGGCCCTTCCTGGTGAACTGCATCCCTATATTGAACAGCATCGCTTCGAAGCTGCTGCTTGCTTATCCACATAGGCTTTGAGGCGCCGGTTTTTGTCAGACCCTGCTGGAAGACTTTGGTTATGGAAGCGGATCAGGGGTTGGCGGGAGCAGTTGGGGCAGAGAACCGTGCTGCTCCTTCCATTGCTGATGTCCTTGAGTTGCTGGCTTCCGTTCCTGTCTCTGCCCGGGGATGATTGATCAGCTGCGGGATTTTGAGGATCTGAAGTCCGCGGCCGCAGCTAAGCCGGCGCGGATCGCGGTCGCGTACGACCTCGCAAGGAGGCAGGAGCAGGCTGCTGCAGGTGTCCCGGCCGGTGAGCTCGGCGCCGGAGTCGGGGCCGAAATTGCTCTGGCCCGGCGCGAGTCCCCCGCCCGCGGCGGCAGGGTGCTTGGGTTGGGGAAAGCCCTGGTCACCGAGATGCCCCACACCCTCGCAGCCCTCGAGTCCGGGCAGCTGAACGAGTGGTGAGCCACCCTGGTAGTGAAGGAAACAGCCTGTCTGTCCGCCGAGGACCGGGCCGCCGTGGACGAGGAGATCGCCGCCGACACCGGCACCCTGGCGGCGCCGGTGACCGCGCTATCATCGGAGCGGTCCGGGCAGCCTCGTACCGGCGGGATCCGCAGTCGGTAGTGAAGCGGGCTTCTCGTGCCGTCATTGAACGTACCGTCAGTCTGCGCCCGGCGCCGGACACCATGGCGTACCTGACCGCCCTGGTTCCGGTGGCCCAAGGGGTCGCCGCCTACGCAGCCCTCACCCAGCAGGCAGATACGCTGAAGTCCTCCGGTGACGAGCGTCCCAGGGGCGCCATTATGGCGGACTCCCTCATCGACCGCATCACCGGCACCCCGGCTGGCTACACGGGCATCGACATCCAGCTCGTCATGACCGACCGCACCCTCTTCCAGGGTGACAGCGAACCCGCCAGGCTCACCGGCTACGGAGTGGTCCCCGGCGAGTGGGCAAGGACAGCCATACGGCGCGGGGCCGATGAAACGAAGTCCGAGCTAGATATCTGGCTTCGCCGGCTCTACACGGCTCCCGCTGACGGCGAACTGGTCGGAATGGACTCCAAAGCCCGGCTCTTCCCGCCTGGACTAAAACGCTTCCTGCAAGTACGGGACGACATCTGCCGCACCCCCTACTGCGAAGCGCCCATCCGCCATTACGACCACATCGTCCCCTGGCACAACGATGGGCCTACCACCAGCAACAACGGCCAAGGCCTCTGCGAAGCCTGCAACCACACGAAGGAAGCACCAGGCTGGGCCTCAAAACCTGTCCCGGGCCCGCGGCATACCGTGGAACTCCGCACTCCCACGGGCCATACCTATTGCTCCATCGCTCCGCCCCTGCCGGGCGCTGCCGTGACTGCGGCTGCGAAGGCAACCTCCCGCCGTCGGCGGAAACTGAGGCACCGAGCAAAAGCTGTCAAAAGCACCCGCAGAGCACGACTGGAGGCATGAGAGCATGGTCGACCACAATTTCCCCTGCCCACCCCTTCGCCCAAAAGCGTAGAGTGGCCTAAGACGCCTGATTCTGGACGCCTAGCTGCTGAGGGAGAAATCGTGACGATTGACTGGGACGAAAAAAAGGCCCTGCTACAGGAACCGAACATCGCGAAGGTAACCCAGCTTTGCGACGAACTGATGGAAAAGAAGCCGGGCTCCACTGTCCCCTACATCGACCCGGTCCACGACGAAGATGAATGCCGGATCGTAAGCCTGCAGGTCAGCCCGGGCAAGGGCACCGAATCCGGTTTCGTCTCGCACTACAACGACGACGAAGCCGCACGCCGCGCCACCCAGATCTACGAGCTCGCCGAGCTTGACCCCCGCTACGTCATGCCGTGGAATGCCTACCCGTGGGTCCGCGATCCAGGTATGCCGTCGGCATTGAGCGTGCAGGAAAAGACCGACGGCCTGCGCCCCTTCCGCCAGTTCCTCAAGATCAACTCCCGTGTTTCCGCGATCATTGCCCACGGCACGGACGCCTCAACCTTCCTCACCCTGTTCGAGAAGACCTACCACTCCTCACTGAAGAACAGCGGCATCAAGGTGTACAAGGCCACCGCACTTGGCGGCCGCGCGTTCGCTGTCTCGGACGCTAAACAGGAAGAGCTTCTGGCCAAGAGCGTGGACATTTACAAGGACGCGATGCAGCGGGCAGGTATCCAGCACCTCTGAATTGGTAATGCCAATGCATGTGCTCGACTGGCTGCTGGACTCCGATCCCGCAATCCGCTGGCAGGTCCTCCGTGACCTCACGGACGGTTCAACTGAGGATATTCGGTCAGAGCGGGAGCGGGTTGCGAACCACGGCTGGGGTGCCAAACTCCTCGCCCTCCAGGGCACGGACGGACAATGGGCCGGGGCCACCTATTGGCCGGAGGACGACGATGATCCGGACAACCAGCCGTGGAGGCAAGCGATCGCGCTGGTCCGCGACAACAGCCGCTGGGAGGAGGGCAACCAGCCCTTCTTCGAAGGCGAAGTGGAACCCTGTATTAACGGGATGACCGTTGCACTTGGGTCGTACTTCGGGGAAAAAGTGGAGCCCGTAGTGCAGCGGCTGCTTCGGGAACAGCTCGCTGACGGTGGATGGAACTGCGAGGCAGAGAGAGGCTCCACCCGCTCTTCGTTTCACACCACCATCTGCGTCCTGGAAGGACTCCTCGAGCACGAGAATGCGACCGGCGGAACGGCTGAAGGGCGTGAGGCGCGGCATCGCGGGGAAGAGTATCTCCTGGACCGCGGCCTTCTCAGGCGGAGTTCGACCGGCGAGCTCATCAGCAGGGACTGGTTGCAGTTCTCCTATCCCACGCGCTGGTACTACGACGTCCTCCGTGGACTGGACTACTTCCGGACCGTCGGGGGCACACCTGACGAACGCCTCGAAGAGGCAGTGCAGGTGGTGCGATCAAAGGAGCAGCCCGACGGCAGGTGGTTGCTGGACAAGACCCACCCAGGCAAGGTCCACTTCGAGCTGGAAGACGGTGACGGACGACCAAGCCGGTGGAACACCCTCCGCGCCCTGCGGGTGCTGGGATGGTACGAGGGCGCGTAACTGCTCCCAGCGCCAGCTCAGACTTCCATCAGTCTTCGGCGATGCTTCAACTCCTTGACCCACGCTCTGGTGACCATGTCAGGAAACGGTGAGCCGGCGTCGACGTTACGCTTTTGCTTTGCCCCGCTCAGCCCATTGAAGGCGGTCCCGGACTCCAAGTCCGAGATCAAAGGGCCCGCTGCCTTTAGCGCGATCTCCACAACCTGGACAGCCGCCCGGTCGGTAAGACCCAGCCCTGTGGCCCAGCCAAGGAAGTGGCGGCGCGAAATCCCAGTCCGCTTCCCGTTCATGGTTAGGGCAAGAGTCTTATCGCCGTAAACCACTGTGGAGGGAATGTCGTACATCGGCGCGATCACCCACTCACCGGAGGGCTGCTGAACCATGGAGACGTTTTTGGCATGGAGATCGCCGTTCCCCGTCAGCCATGCGTATGCCGCTTGTATCGCCAAGTTTCGAAGAGCGGGAAGCGGCGCCGAACAGTAGTCTGCGAGCGCACGGCAAACCTGGCCGTACCCTACGTTGTACTTGTCCGCCGGGTAGAGCTTCAGAACTTGGGCCGCGTCTTCCACGGCCAGACGCTGTACGCCGTGGGGCCCGGCTTCCGCGCCTGGCACACGGTCGAAGCGCTCCACCAGCAGTCCAGGCCTGCCCGCGATATCGCGGATCAGCTGTACGGGGCTCAGGGGAATCCGAAGCTTGGCGGCGTAGCGGAACATCACGAATTCGTTTTCCACCACGTGCGGGAACTCGGGTGCGTTGAGTTTCAAGATGAACTGACGCCCTGTGCTGGCAACTGGCACCGAAATCATTCCGGCGGACAACTTGTCCTGCACCCCGGCCAGGGCCACAGGGTCAATCAGGTCCGGGTCACCGAGCAACTGGTCGAAGTCCACCGGCTGTTTTGGGTCCAGTTGCACTGCATGCCCGTCCGGGTTCAAGGGCTCGCCGTGGCCCACAATCTGGACGTCTCCAACAGGATTTCCACCTGCTGCGATGAGCAGGGACAGGTCGTCGTCAGCACTGGTCTTGATGGAACGGCGTAGGGCGTTGAGCCGGCGGCCCTCCGGCAGCAGCCCTGTGAAATAGGGCGGTGCGGCTCCCGCGCTGGACAGCACAGGTTCTGTAATGAGCGGCAGGGAAGTGGCGACGGCGGGTCCCCCTGACGTGAGGTACGCCGGCACATAGCTGAACTTGGTGCCGCCGTCTTGACGTTCAAGCCGAGCGGCGAGCGCACCTGCCTTGTAGATGTCAGCGACGCGGTGCCTCACCTCTCGGAGCCCCCGCACGAAGGCAGCTTCACCAGCGTGTGGGCCGCAGAGCCTGCTCGCGTGGTGATCTTCAGTTCGAGGCCGAGCGTCTCGAGCACCGCGACCAAGGAATCCAGCTGGACGCTCGGCTTTCCCTGCTCGACGAAGCGGACAAACCGTTCGGATACGCCCGCCAGCTGGGCGAGGTCGTGCTGAGTCAGCTTCAGAGACGCACGGCGTGCTCTAATTTCGGCCCCTAAGATTTTGGTAATGCCCCTGGACATGACTCTCCGATAGGTACGATCGTGCCGTTTGCGGTGCTTGTGTCCAGTTTAGTACTGGGAAAAGGCGAAGCCCAAGGCCTCAGCGGTACGATCATGCCGGGGGTTGGGTACAAATTCGAGCCCCAGATGCGCTCCTGCCCGTCCGGCATATTTAGCGCCGCCCATTCAAATGAGGAAAGCCTCAGAACTGCTGCGATCTTAAGCTTTTCTTGAGGAGGCCTTGTGCTTTCATAGGGAACATCTATAGGGCAAGCATTCAGGTTCCTTCAAGGTTCACTCCTCTTCAGCTATGAAGACCTGGCGCAAGGTCCTATAGAAGGCAGTAGATGAAGAATCTGATAATCACCACATTGGCTACCACAGCCTTGGTGGCCGGCTCCGTGGCAGTCGGAGCAGCTGCGAATGAAGACTCCGGGACGGTGGTGCGGGTCATTGACGGCGACACTTTGATCGCGTCGATAAACAACGGGGATCACACTATTCGGCTTCTCAACGTGGATACGCCGGAAACCAAGGACCCCAATCAACCGGTGGAATGCCTCGGCCCTGAGGCCACCGAATACCTGGAAGACCGGCTGCCAAAAGGCACCAAAATTACGCTGGAATTCGACGTCGATCGCCACGACAAATACGGCAGGACTCTCGCTGGTGTCTTCGCTCCGGACGGGTCCCTTGTGAATGCAGAGATTGCACGGGAGGGGCTCGGTATCCCCGTACAGTATGGCAAGAACGTAAAATTCCTACCGCCAGTTCAAGCAGCCTATGAGGAAGCGGGAACCGAGAAGACCGGCCTCTTTTCCGAGGGGATTGACTGCACCCTGCCCGCGCAGCTGGCGCAGACTACAGCGACGCTGGATGCGGCAGCCGCAGCAGCGCCGGCATCAACTTCTGCAGCCGCCGGCGCTGCTGCAGCTCTGCTAGTTACCGACCTTGCCGCCGCTAAATCTCTTAGGGCAGTTTATGCTGCCACCAAGGACGCCAACAGGGCCATCTACTGGGCCGGGCTTTCCGCCGTCGCCACTACGGCGGCCCTCACCACCTTGGACAAAAAGATCTATTCAGCTGAAATGAAGCAAGCCCAAATCAGGTCTCTGCACGCATCATTGATGGCAGCTGAAAAGAAGGCGGAAGAGGAAAGACGAGCCGCGCAAGCACATGCTGCGGCGAAGAAGAAGGCTGCCAAAGAACGAGCAGCCGCGGAAGTGAAGGCTGCTAAGCAGCGCGCGGAGGCCGAAAAAAAGGCCGCTGAAGAACGTGCAGTTGTGGAGAAGAAGGCCGCAGAGGAAGCCGCCCGGCAGGCCGCCATAGAAGCAGAGCGGCTTCGTAGGTTGCCAGCACCAGCGCCATACGTACCCCCCGCTCCCCAGCCCTATGTCCCACCGGCACCAGCGCCCTACGTACCGCCGGCACCCTCCAAGTACACGGGTCCAAGATGTTACGCACCTGGCGGGAAGAGCTGGACCCCCTGCTAAACACCTGAACATCGGGTCCGAGAGCTTGAGTGCTCTTCGGACCCGCTGTCGTATTTGCCGAATCAGGAGGTCGGTTGATCGTCCGAGATGGCGCTCTTGCGGCGTTCCTCGATGCGCTGGGCGACCTGCAGAATGCCGTCCTCCACACCTCCGGTGATGGCCTTTGGCGCCGCCGCAACAGTGCCAGCCGCAGCACCAACAGCTCCGGCCACGGCGCTTCCGGCTGCGTGGCCCAGATTGGACTCAAGCTGAACTTCGAGACTATGGACAGCGGAGCGGATGACCACGGCTGCGGCCAGCATCGCGGGGTTCCCCATGGCTACCCGCGCTAGGGTCAGTTAGCCACCCCCGCATTGACAGCAGCTGTGACCCCTGCCATATTTAAGGCGTGAACCTGTCAGACAGCCGGACAGCAGGACAGCCTGCCCCGTCCCCGCTCGCACGGCTTAGTGCTGCCGAAGCGGTGTTCAACGCAATCCGCGAGGACATCGAAGCGGGACGGCTAAGCGTGGGAAGCAAGCTCAGCTCCGAGGCAACCCTTTCCCAGCAGTACGGGGTCAGCCGGTCAGTCATCCGCGAAGCGCTCCGTTCCTGCACCGCCCTTGGCCTTACGGTGACCAAAACGGGCAAGGGGACGTTCGTCGTCGCCAATAAAGTGGCCAACGACCTCACCCTCGGCCAGTACTCAGCGCGGGACCTCACCGAAGCCCGCCCGCACATCGAGGTTCCGGCAGCCGGACTGGCCGCAGAACGCCGCAGCGACGAAGAGCTGGGAACCCTCCGCCACATCGTTGCTGCGATGAGCACCGAAGCCGATCCCGAGTCCTGGGTGGCCCTGGACTCCAGCTTCCATGCCGCCATTGCCCGCGCCAGCGGCAACAAGGTGTTCGCCAGCGTTGTGGCTGACATCCGCGGGGCCCTGGCCCACCAGTCCGAAACTTTGAACATGGTGGCGGACCGGCAGCATGCCTCAGACCTGGAACACCAGGAGATCCTGGCCGCCATCGAGGCAGGCTCAGCGGAGGCCGCAAGCGCAGCCATGGCCCACCACCTACGCGCCGTCGGCATCGCCCTCGACTCCATCCTGAACAACTAAAACGAGACACCCCACAAGGACCCCATGCCATCCCCTGCGCTTACTGCTGCCCACACTGCCGCGATGCTTCCGCAGCACGCACCCCTGGTGACCGCCATCCGCGACGGCCTCGTCGAAAGCGTGCACTACGGCTCGGCCGTTGCCATTGCAGAAGATGGCTCAACAGTGGCGTCCGCGGGGGATCCCTCGGCGCCGTTCTATCCGCGGTCCTCGCTGAAGCCGCTCCAGGCAGTGGCCATGGTGCGGGCCGGCCTCGAGCTGCCGACGGATCTCCTTGCCCTGGCAGCGGCAAGCCACTCCGGCGCAGCCAAGCACCGCGAAGGAGCCCTGCGGATCCTCGACCTGCACGGGCTCAGCGTCACTGACTTCGAAAACAGCACAGACCTCCCCTATGGCGTCCGCGAGCGCGAGGAATGGCTGCGCGGCGCCGGTGCGGCTACCCAGCTCACCCAGAACTGCTCCGGCAAGCACGCAGCCATGGCCGCCACCTGCGTGATCAACGGCTGGCCGGTCCGCGGCTACCTGGATCCTTCCCACCCGCTGCAGCAGCTCGTGGCCACAACCGTCAGGGACCTGACCGGCGAGGACCCGTCCATTGTCAGCACCGACGGCTGCGGCACTCCCCTGTTTGCCCTCACCCTGCGGGGCATGGCCCGTGCCTTCGGCCTTATCGCGCGTGCCGCCGCGGCCTCCGTTGCCACACCCGACGACGGTGGGCCCGCTCCCCAGAGTGCGGAAGCCGCCGTCGGGCTCGCCATGCAGCAGCACCCGGACATGGTGGCCGGGGAAGGCCGCGACGTCACGGAACTGATGCGCCTGCTCCCGGGCTCCGTGGCCAAGGACGGCTTTGAAGGCGTGCAGCTGGTGGGCCTTGCCGACGGCAGTGCCGTTGCCGTGAAAATTTCCGACGGCGGCGACCGCGCCAGGATGCCCGCCACCGTCAAACTGCTTGAGGCGCTGGGCGTGGACACCGTTCCGCTCTCCGGCATCGCCACCGCCCCCGTGCTGGGCGGCGGCCACCAGGTTGGCCTGCTGCAAGCCACAGACTTCCTTCCCCAACATGCCCTGTCCGCACCCGCCAGCGAAGCCCTGTAAGGACCCCATGACCACCATCGACACCACCACCCTCTCTGAAAAAGATGTCCGGTCCGAACACGACCTGCTCGGTGACCGCGACGTCCCGGCGGACGCCTACTGGGGTGTGCACACCCTCCGGGCCGTGGAAAACTTCCCCATCACCGGCCAGAAGTTATTCTCCAACATGCACCTGGTCCGCGGCCTCGCGGCAGTAAAACTTGCCGCAGCCCGCACCAACCGCGAACTCGGCCTGCTGGACGCCGAACGCTCGGACGCCATCGAGCAGGCCTGCCAGGACATCCTGGACGGCCGGCTTGCCGACCAGTTCGTAGTGGACGTGATCCAGGGTGGCGCCGGGACGTCGTCGAACATGAACGCCAACGAGGTCATCGCCAACCGCGCGCTGGAAATCCTCGGCCACCCCAAGGGCGACTACACCCGCCTGCACCCCAACGACCATGTAAACCTCTCCCAGTCCACCAACGACGTCTACCCCACGGCCGTAAAGCTGGGCACCATCTTCGCCGCCCGGGAACTGCTCGACGCCCTGGCCGAACTTGAGGAAGCCTGCGCGGCAAAGGCGCTGGAGTTCCGCACGGTGGTCAAGATGGGCCGCACCCAGCTGCAGGACGCCGTCCCCATGACGCTGGGCCAGGAATTCGGCACCTACGCCATCACCATCGGCGAGGACCGGCTCCGCCTTGCCGAAGCCGACCTGCTGATCCACGAAATCAACCTCGGCGCCACCGCCATCGGCACCGGGCTCAACGCCCCGGCCGGCTATGCCGAAGCCGCCTGCCGGCACCTCGCCGAGATCACCGGCCTGCCTTTGGTCACCGCCCCGGACCTGATTGAAGCGACCCAGGACGTGGGCGCCTTCGTCCACCTCTCGGGAGTGCTGAAGCGCGTCGCCGTGAAGCTGTCCAAAATCTGCAACGACCTCCGCCTGCTCTCCTCCGGCCCGCGCGCCGGATTCGGCGAGATCAACCTGCCGGCCGTCCAGTCCGGCTCCTCCATCATGCCCGGCAAGATCAACCCGGTGATCCCGGAAGTAGTCTCCCAGGTGGCCTACGAGGTGATCGGCAACGACGTCACCATCACCATGGCCGCTGAAGCCGGACAACTCCAGCTCAACGCCTTCGAGCCCGTCATTGTCCACAGCCTCCACAAGAGCATCTCCCACCTGGAAGCGGCCTGCCGCACCCTCACGGCGCGCTGCATCCGTGGCATCACCGCCAACACGGACCACCTCCGCCGCACGGTGGAGCAATCGATCGGCCTGGTCACGGCCCTGAATCCCCATCTGGGCTATGCGACCGCCACTGCCATCGCGCAGGAAGCCCTCGCCACCGGCAAGGGCGTGGCCGAACTCGTGCTCGAACACGGACTCCTGACGAGCACCCAGCTCCAGGAACTCCTTAGCCCCGAACGCCTCGCCAACCTCAGCAAATAGGACTCCCCATGACAAACTCCCCCATCACGGACCATACGGTTCCGCCCCAGGCGCATGCCTCTGAGGCTGCCCTGCACGCCGAGGACAAGGGTTACCACAAGAACCTCAAGCCGCGGCAGATCCAGATGATCGCCATCGGCGGCGCGATCGGCACCGGCCTGTTCCTCGGCGCCGGCGGCCGCCTCAACGCCGCGGGCCCCTCCCTCGTCATCGCCTACGCCGTGTGCGGCTTCTTCGCGTTCCTGATCCTCCGTGCCCTGGGCGAACTGGTGCTGCACCGCCCGTCCTCGGGCTCGTTCGTTTCCTACGCCCGCGAGTTCTTCGGCGAAAAGGCCGCGTTCGTGTCCGGCTGGTTCTACTGGATCAACTGGGCCACCACCACCATCGTGGACATCACCGCCGCCGCGCTCTACATGAACTTCTTCGGCAACTACATCCCCTGGATGGCTGCCGTCCCGCAGTGGGCCTGGGCCCTGATAGCCCTGGTGGTGGTCCTGGCACTGAACCTGGTCTCGGTGAAGGTGTTCGGCGAGATGGAATTCTGGTTCGCCCTGATCAAGGTCGCCGCCCTGGTGGTCTTCCTTATCGTCGGCACCTACTTCGTCATCTTCGGCACCCCGGTGGACGGCCGGCAGGTGGGCTTCAGCCTCATCTCGGACAACGGCGGCATCTTCCCCAACGGCCTGCTCCCCATGATCATCCTCATGCAGGGCGTGCTGTTCGCCTACGCCTCCATTGAACTCGTGGGCACCGCTGCCGGTGAAACTGAAAACCCGGAAAAGATCATGCCCAAGGCCATCAACTCCGTGGTCTTCCGCATCGCCGTGTTCTACGTTGGCTCCGTCATCCTGCTGGCCCTGCTCCTGCCGTACACCTCCTACGAAAAGGGCGTCAGCCCCTTTGTGACGTTCTTCGGTTCCATCGGCATCCAGGGCGTGGACGTCATCATGAACCTCGTGGTCCTCACCGCCGCGCTGTCGTCCCTCAACGCCGGCCTGTACTCCACGGGCCGGATCCTGCGCTCCATGTCCGTCAACGGTTCCGCCCCCAAGTTCGCGTCCCGCATGAACAAGGCAGGCGTGCCCTACGGTGGCATCGCCATCACCGCCGGCGTGTCGTTGCTGGGCGTCCCGCTGAACTACCTCGTGCCAGCCGACGCCTTCGAAATCGTCCTCAACGTCGCCTCCGTGGGCATCATCATGACCTGGGCAACCATCGTGCTGTGCCAGATCCAGCTTCAGCGCTGGGCAAAAAAGGGCTGGCTCAAGCGCCCCTCGTTCCGGATGTTCGGCGCCCCGTACACCGGCTACCTCTCGCTGCTCTTCCTGGTAGGCGTGCTGGTGATGGTGTTCATCGAATCCCCGCTCACCATGCTTGTCACCGCCATCGCCTCGGTCCTGATGGTCGCCGGCTGGTACGCCTGCCGCAAACGCATCCATGAGATCGCTGAGACCCGCGAAGGCTTTACCGGGATCTCCCCCGTGGTCGCCAACCCGCCGGCGGACACCTTCAAGAAGTAGCCTTACCTCAGGGAGTACGACGGCGGCACCCCAGGTTTTGGAGTTCCAGAACCTGGGGTGCCGCCGTCGTTGTTTTCTGTTCAGTTGCGGGGCTATGGCGAGGGCTTGACCACCAGCGCCGATCCGCCGCCACGCCGCGCTGGCTCGGCCGCCGCCACTGCCCTTCCGTCAGGGAGGAACTCGATGGCTGTGGCTGCGCCGAGTTCAGCAATGGGGCTGAAAGCCGGGTGTCCGTACTCCTTTAGCTGCCTCTCGTACGCCGCGATGAATGCCGGCTCGGCCTGCGGGGTTGCCGAATTCCGCTGCGAGGCCCTCGGCGCGGCAAGTGCGTCCGAGATATCCATGCCGAGGTCAATCCTGTTGATAAGTGTCTGCAGCACTGTGGTGATGATGGTTGCGCCACCTGGAGAACCGAGCGCCACGAACGGTTCGTCGTCCTTCAGTACGATGGTGGGCGACATGGACGAACGGGGACGCTTGCCCGGCTCGATGCGGTTCGGGTCGGTTGCGCTGTACACCGGCGAGAAGTCCGTCAGCTCGTTGTTCAGGATGAAGCCCCGGCCTGGAACCACAATGCCGGATCCTCCGGTCTGCTCGATGGTGAGGGTGTACTCCACCACGTTGCCCCACTTGTCTGAAACGGTGAGGTTGGTGGTGTTGATGTTCTCGGTGTCCGAATTGCCGGAAAGCGCTGCCGGTTCAACGGGGCAAGCGCCGTCGTAAGCGTTGACGGCACCTGCGGCCACAGGTTTCGGGGCCGCCGTCGCCGGGTCAATCTCGCAGGCCCGTTCCTTGCCAAAGACCGGGTCCAGCAGCTCCTCGGTGGGAACATCAACGAATGCCGGGTCACCCACGTACTTGCCGCGGTCGGCGAATGCCAGTGCGCTTGCTTCAAGGTAGTGGTGCAGGACCTTTGGCTTGTCCTTCGCCAAGGCGGGAAGATCGAACACCTCGAGGATGTTCAATGCCTCCCCCACCGTGGTGCCGCCGCTGCTGGACGGCGCCATGCCGTAGACGTCGTAGCCGCGGTAGTTCACGTGGGTGGGATCCTGGTCCAAAGCCCTGTACGCATCAAGGTCTTTGGTTGTCATAACGCCTGCCGGCCCGGGCAGCGTATTGGGATCCGGGTTAGTGGGCGCGTTCCGGACTGTCGTGACGATCTCGTCGGCGATCGGACCTTCGTAAAACTCATCGATGCCCTTCTCGGCCAGCAGCCGGTACGTCTCCGCCAAGTCCGGGTTCTTCAGGACAGAACCGACGACTGGAAGCTGCCCTCCCGGGAGGAACAGCTCAGTGGTTGCGGCGAATGGCCTGAACCGCTCATCGTTTTCATCAGTCTGCTGGCGGAATGTCTCGTCCACTACAAACCCGGCCGTTGCCACGTCAATGGCAGGCCTCAGGGCTTCACCAAGGCTCAGGCTTCCCCACCGGTCCAGCGCCCGCTCCCAGGTGGCCGGCGTACCGGGAACACCCACCGACATGCCGCTGGTTGCCTGCTTGATAAAGGGATACGCCTCGGTAGTGCCGGGCTTAACAAAGGCATCCCGGGGCATACCGGCCGGCGCAGTTTCGCGGCCGTCAATCGTGCTGACCTTGCCCTTCCGCGCGTCGTAAAACACGAAGTAGCCGCCGCCTCCGATGCCGGCACTGTAGGGCTCGGTGACACCGAGGGTGGCTGCTGCGGCAACAGCAGCGTCGACGGCGTTGCCGCCCTTGCTGAGGACTTCAATGGCCGCGGCGGAGGCGTCCAGGTCCACGGTACTCACGGCGCCGCCATAGCCCGTGGCGATAGGGGTCTTTTTGGTCTCCTCGGCAGGCCCGGAGTGGGCAGAGGCCGGGCTGGCCAACGCTCCTGTGGTTACGCTCATTGCCAGCGCCGCCGTCATGGCTGCAAGCCGGCGTCCCAGATTTGGCATGATTGCTCCTGAACCGGTTTGAGTGATGGAGGTCACGCTACTCCTCGGGCAGGGCACTCTCAACGGCTGCTGCTACCCCTTGTCGCGGCCCTTCAGAAGAGCCCCAGCTGCCTCGGTGGCGCCAATCCCGCTCTTCTCTAAGTACCAGGATCGGCGCTGGTGCGGAGTGGATACGCGTCAGGGGTTTTTCCTTGACCCGTGACAGGCTCAGGTCTATCATCAGCCCCATCTCGCCGCTTCAGCGGTGGGTCCAGGTTAAGGAGCATCAGTTTCATGCCGGAATTTATGGATGTTCACCGCAACATGACCGGAATCACCAAGGAGGCATTACAAGCGGCCCACGACGCCGATGTTGCCATTCAAAGCGAGGAAATGGTTGAGTTCAAGTCGGCTTGGGCCGATCCCGACTCAGGCCTCGTTTACTGCCTGTCCGAGGCCCCGTCAGCGGATGCCGTACGCCGTATCCATGAGCGTGCGGGCCACCCCGCGGACGAGGTCCACCCGGTTCCGATCAAGGTCTGAGCGGGCAGCAGAGTCCGACGGCGGCCCGCCAGGTTCCGTCGATACGGAGCCCGGGTGCCGCCGTCGTTCGTTTCGTCAGTCAGGAGGACGGTGATGAACAACCAGGAAGCAAAAATTGTTGTAGGGGTGGACGGCTCCGATTCCTCGGTGCAGGCCCTGCGTCTGGCAGCCCGGCTGGCGCCCGCACTCAACGCGCGGCTCCACGCTGTGGCTTGCTGGGATTTCCCGCAGATTTACGCCGGATACGTTCCGCCGGACTTTGCTGCCTATGAATCAGCCGTAACACAGACCTTGGCCGAGGCCCTCGGCAAAGCGTTCGGACCGGACGTCCCGGCGCACATCACTCAGGAATTAGTCCGCGGCCCTGCGCCCGCCAAGTTGGTCGAAGCCGGCGCTGATGCCGCCATGCTGGTGGTTGGCCGCCGCGGGCACGGAGGCTTCATTGGCATGCGCCTTGGTTCCGTGAGCTCAGCCTGTGTTTCGCACGCTGCCTGCCCGGTCCTGGTGGTGCACACCGACGGCAGCCACCGCCCACACCATCTGTGGAGAAGCTCCAAAGGCAAGGACGCCGCGAAGCTGTAGTCCCGACCCGTCCGGGCGTAACGCAACGCTCCCGCAACTCCCGGCTGCGAGCCGATCCCCTATGCTCAGCAGAGCGCCTTTCGGGCGCCGGCGCCCGAAGGGGTGGTGTTCAGGGAGCAGTTCAACGACGAACCAAAGCGGGAGACGGCATGACCAACTGGCGGATCAGGGACTTCCACTCAGCAGACCTGGACGGGATCCTGCATCTCTGGGAAACCCTCAAGTCCCACAACGTTGAACCCGTATACGCACTTTCCGAGGTCCTCGCGTCCTGCGAAAAGGACCACGCCGTGGTGGCGGTGCAGGGTGACCAGGTGGTGGGCGCCGCCGTCGGACGCGCTGCCCACGACCAGGGCTGGATCGTCTTCCTTGCCACCCTCCCTGAATATCGCGGTCGCGGCATCGGCACCTCACTGCTCGCCGCCGTCGAAAACCGCATGGCCCCGCACGGCTTGAACAAGCTCTCGGCTCTCATGCCGGAATCAGAAACCCGGGTGGAAGCGTTCCTGGGCCGCGGCTTCGCGTTGAAGAAGAACCTGCGCTACTTCGAGCGGACCATCCCCGTCCAACGGCAGGAACTAGGCGCCCTGGGCCAACTCGGCGGCCGCGTCCTGGCCAGGGACCTGTGGGAGAACGTCGCCGGCATGCGCAAGGAAAAGGAACTGCTCGAACGCCGGCTGGTCCTGCCCCTGGCCGAAGCCGACCTCGCCGACGAATTCGGTGTAGTACCGCCGCGCGCCGTCGTCCTCTTCGGCCCGCCCGGCACCGGCAAAACCACCTTCGCCAAAGCCATCGCCTCCCGCCTGGAATGGCCCTTCGTCGAAGTGTTCCCGTCCCGGCTCGCCGCCGATCCGCAGGGCCTGGCCGGCGCGCTGCGCGAGACGTTCCTCGAGATCGCGGAGCTGGAGCACGCCGTCGTGTTCATCGACGAAGTGGAAGAGATCGCCTCCCAGCGGTCCGGGGAGCCACCGTCGCCGCTGCAGGGCGTCACCAACGAGCTGCTCAAGATCATCCCCGCGTTCCGTGAACAGCCCGGCCGCCTGCTGGTCTGCGCCACCAACTTCATCCGCGCCCTGGACACTGCCTTCCTGCGCCATGGCCGCTTCGACTACGTCATCCCCATCGGGCTCCCCGACCGGCAGGCCCGCGAAGCCATGTGGCAGCGCTTCATCCCCGTGCCCGTGGTGGACGCCGTGGACGTGGAACTGCTCGTGGAAAAAACGGAGGGCTTCTCGCCCGCGGACATCGAGTACGCGGCCCGCAGCGCCTCCCAGCGTGCGCTGGAGAACGTTGTCTACGGAAGGCACGACGATGGCGGGGTCGCTTCCGGCGGCACGCTTGCCGATCGCGAGGCGGTGCGGAAGGGCCCCTCCACCCAGGATTACCTCGACGCCATCGGCGATACCCGGACCACCGTCAGCGCCGAAGTGCACCAGGACTTCCTGGAGGACATCGACGCCCTGGGCCGCGTGTAGTTTTGACCTATGTCCTCCAATCCCCTCCGGCATGCCATGGCGCGCATGGGCGGCCGCGATCCGCATGAAAAGCACCGCGCAGCCACGCCGCTTGAACTCTTCTTCGACCTGACCTTTGTGATTGCCTTCGGCGTCGCGGGCAGCCAGTTCGCGCATCAGGTCGCGGAAGCGCACTTCATTCCCGGCCTGATGGGCTTCTCCTTCTCGATGTTCGCCGTGATCTGGGCCTGGATCAATTTCACCTGGTTCGCCAGCGCCTACGACACTGATGACTGGATTTTCCGGGTAGTCACCATGATCCAGATCGTGGGGGTCCTGATCCTTGCCATGGGAATCGAGCCCATGTTCCGCTCGCTGGTGGAGGGCGATCATGTAGACAATGCGGTCATCGTGGGCGGTTACGTGATCATGCGGCTCGCACTGGTGGCCCAGTGGCTGAGGGCGGCAAGGCAGGATCCGGCACGCCGCGAAACATGCCTGCGCTATGCCAGGTACCTCGCGCTGGTGCAGCTCGGCTGGATTGCGGTCCTGATTATTGAGGCCGACGTCCTCACCACATTCCTCATGATTCTGCCCTTGATCGCGCTGGAGATGGCCACCCCCTATGCCGCGGAGCGCAAGGCCAGGACGCCTTGGCACGCACACCATATCGCCGAGCGGTACGGGCTGCTGGCCATCATCGCCCTGGGCGAATGCCTCATCGGCGCGATCGAAACCCTCCGCGCCATCGTTGCCAACCACGGCTGGAGCGTCGACGCGGCGCTGGTCGGCTTCGGCGGAACCGCCCTGGCGTTCGCCATGTGGTGGATCTACTTCATGCTGCCCGCCGGACGGGCACTGCACCTGCGCCGGCACCGGTCGTTCCTGTTCGGGTACGGGCATATCCCCATCTTCGCCGCGATTGCGGCCACCGGCGCCGGCCTGCACGTCGCCGCTTACTACATCGACCACGTGGCGCACATCAGCGCGGCGGTGGCCGTAGCCAGCATTGCGATTCCGGTGGCACTGTTCAAGGGCTCGTTGACCTGGCTGTACAGCGCCATGGTCGGCCCGGACCGCACCGTCATCACCGTGGCCGGCATAGTCCTGGTGGCGCTGGTTGCAGCAGTTGGCCTGGCTGCTGCAGGGGTTTCGGTCCCGGTGTGCCTGCTGGTGATTGTGCTGGCACTCGGCCTTTCAATCGTGGTTGATGAGCGCCGCGGCTCCGAGCGGCTGCATCACGCCCTGGAGAAGCTGGAGGCGGAGACTACCGCTC
Organism: Arthrobacter sp. V1I9; assembly: GCF_030817075.1. Lineage (NCBI taxonomy): Bacteria > Bacillati > Actinomycetota > Actinomycetes > Micrococcales > Micrococcaceae > Arthrobacter > Arthrobacter sp. V1I9. The sequence continues at coordinate 3,988,124 of NZ_JAUSYU010000001.1, read as the reverse complement.
GCCGCCCGTCCTAGCGTCCGACGCCGCCTCACCCGCGGCATCCGGCTCCTCATAGGACAGGTTCTCGTAATCCGTGGTGTCTTCCTCGTCCAGCTGGTCGTCCAGCTCCTCCAGCAGCCACGGATTCACCCGGGCAAGGATCTTCCGGACCTCCTCCACCTCCACGGCGGCATACAGCACCGGACGCGCATCGCGGTACTTGGTGGCCGGCGGCTTGTCCGGCCATTTCTCAGCCAGCGCCTTGACCCTCTCGGGCAGCGAGTTGTGGGCGTTGTCCGCAATCTTGACCAGGGCGGCGTCATGGTCCTCGGCGATCTCGCGGATCCCGGCCTGGTAGTCGTCCGGGTTGCTGTGCAGCCGGTTCGTGACGCGTTCGATAATCTCCACCGCACGCTCCGAAACGCCCATGTCCAGCAGGGCCTGGCGGGTAATCGGGGTGTCCTCGGCAATGTCGTGCAGATATCCGGCGATCCGGATATCGTCGTCGAAATCGGCAAGGGCGTCACCAACGGCGAGGACATGCTCACGGTAAGGGCGCTTCAGCTTGTCCTTCTGCCGGTTGTGGGCCACCTCGGCAAGGACTTTTGCGGTCTCTACCGTGAATCTGGGCGCCGGGCTCTGCTCCGCGGCCTGCTGGTCTGACATGTCCTAAGCCTAGGCTGAACAGGCCGCCTGGGCTCAACCGGCCTCAGTCATTCCGGGCTACTGCTTGCCATACTTCCGATGAACTGCCTGCTTGCTGACTCCCAGGCACAACGCGATGGCTTCCCAGGACAATCCGGCCTGTCTTGCGCTCCGGACCAGCGAAGATTCGGTCCGGTTCACTTCCTTCTGCAGTTCGGCGACGGCGTGCAGCGCCTCTGCCGGCCCCATTCCATCCATTGATCCCACGAGTGTTTTGATGCGGTCCACCTCCATGGCGTCAACACTAGTTGACGTCACCCAATCCGTCAACGAAGTTTGACGAACCCTGCCGGGACGCGCGGCGAGGGCGGGGCGGGAGCTCAGCGTCCGGAGGGCCGCATCGCACGCCACACCCAGGGCCCGCGGGGCAGGGGAGCCGGATCGAAGGCCCGCACAACTTGTTCAAGCGGCCCAGCCGGCAGGCCCAGCGATGCCAGCAGCCGGTCCCGCACCCCAGCGGCAGAGTTTCCCGCCTCCGCCAGATCCCGCAGCGTCACCGCTCCGTCGCGCTTGGCCAGCCGGACGCCGTCGGCATTCACCACCAGCGGAACGTGCGCATATTCCGGAATGGGAATATGGAGCAGCGAGGCGAGGAATGCCTGCCGCGGGGTGGATGGGAGGAGGTCGTCGCCGCGGACCACCTGGTCGATGCCCTGCTCGGCGTCGTCCACCACCACGGCAAGGTTGTACGCTGGCACGCCGTCGTTGCGGCGCAGCACAAAGTCATCCACCATCGCCGTATAGGCACCGTGCAGCGCGTCATGCACGGTGTACTCGGCGACGTCGGCGCGCAGCCGGATGGCAGCGGGCCGAGTGGAGCGCTTGAACTCCAGTTCCGCGGGGTCGAGGTTGCGGCAGGTCCCCGGATACGCACCCTGCGGTGCGTGTGGTGCAGATGGAGCTTCCTGGATTTCGCGCCGCGTGCAGAAGCATTCGTAGGTCAGTCCGGCAGCCGCCAGCCGAGAGATCGCCTCGGCGTAGAGAGGGGCACGGGCAGTCTGGCGTACCACGTCCCCGTCCCAGGTAACACCGACGGCCTCCAGGTCCCGCAACTGCTCCGCCTCCGCGCCCGCCCGCGCGCGGTCCAGGTCCTCCACGCGGAGCAGGAACTTCCGGCCCGTGGAGCGGGCAAACAGCCAGGCAAGGATCGCGGTCCGAAGATTCCCCACATGGAGTTCGCCGGAGGGGCTAGGGGCAAAGCGGCCTGCGGACGTCATGGATCAACCCTATGCGGGACGGGAAGGTGTGCAGGGACAACACAAGAGCCCCTCAGCTACCGATGACTTCGGGAATCCGACGTCGGTAGCTCAGGGGCTCTTGCCGTGTTTGCAGAATGACCATGGTGTGAACAAGTGTCAATCAGCGGCGGCCTCCTTGCGGGAGGCGGTGTTCAGTCGCCGGGTGGTGTGCCGGGGAGTCTGTAAGCCTTCAGGATTCAGCGGTAGCTTTGCCTTCGTTGCCACAATTTCAGCAGAACCCCTACAGTTGGAACAACAAGCAGCGCCCCCATTGGTCAATCTGACCAAACTCCGCCCACTGCACCGACAGGAACTGAGCAGATTGCAGGAACTGGACGCCACCGACAAGCGCATCCTGAAGGGCCTGGACGAAGACCCGCGCGTTCCCGTCATGGTCCTGGCACAGCGGCTGGGCCTTGCCCGCGGAACCGTGCAGAGCAGGCTGGAACGGATGACAGCGTCCGGAGCGCTGCGCCCGAACAGCAGCAGGGTGCTTCCCGCCGCGCTGGGACGCGGGGTAGCGGCTTCCGTAAGCGCCGAACTGGATCAAAGCCACCTCAACGAAGCCATTGCCGCCCTCCGCAAAATTCCGGAGGTGCTGGAGTGCCATGCGCCGGCCGGAGATACCGACCTGCTGATCCGCGTGGTGGCCACCAGCCCGGACGACCTTTACCGGGTCTCGGAGGAAATCAGGCTGTGCCCGGGCATCGTGCGGACCTCCACCAGCATGTTCCTCCGCGAAGTCATCCCCTACCGCACCACCGGCCTGCTCAACGATTGACAGTCACACCGGCGGGCCGGCGTTGGACTTCAGGTTCTTCATCACCAGGGTGGAGGTCAGCCGCTCAACCCCAGGCAGGGACGTGAGTTCGGCGTCATAGAAGCGCTGGTAGGCAGGCAGGTCCTCAGCGATGACCTTCAGCAGGTAGTCGGGTGATCCGAAGAGCCGCTGGGCCTCCACGATGTTGGGGTTGTCCGCCACCCGGTTTTCGAAGACCTCCATGGTGGAACGGTCCACCTGGCGGAGGGTGACAAACACAATCGCCTCGAATCCCAGCCCTACAGCTGCGGGATCAATGTCTGCGCGGTAGCCCCGAATCACACCCGACTGCTCCAGATCACGCAGCCGCCGGTGGCAGGGAGCCACAGTCAAACCGACCTTCCCGGCGAGCGCAGTGGCGGTCATCCGCCCGTCCTCCTTGAGGTGGCGCAAAATGTTTCTGTCAATGTGGTCAATCACGCAAGAATCTTACCGCCAGAGCGGTCAACCGGGCTAAAAAGGACAGCACTTCCGGGGCGAAAGTATCTAGGGTTTTCCTGACGGACCCGCTGGCAGGAGAAACGATGAACCCCGAGCTGTTTTTGGCCTTTGTGCTGGTTGCCGCCGCCCTGGCCTGCACGCCGGGCGTGGACTGGGCATACTCCATCGCTGCAGGCCTGAGGCAGCGCAGCTTTGTGCCGGCGGTGGCAGGCCTGTGCGGTGGATACGTCCTCCACACGGTGCTGCTGGTGGCCGGGCTCGCTGCCCTGCTCACCGGGATGCCCGGAGTCCTTGGCTGGATCACCCTGGCCGGTGCCGGGTACCTGATGTGGCTCGGCGTGAGTACGCTTCGTTCCTGGCGCGGGGCGAGCTTCTCGGCAGGAGCCGGCAGTGACGCGAACACGCGGCTCCGCTCGTTCCTGCAGGGAATGGGAACCAGCGGCATCAACCCCAAGGGCCTGCTCTTCTACGTGGCACTCGTTCCCCAGTTCGTCAGCACGGAGGCGCCCCTGCCTGTCCCGGTCCAGTCGGGCCTGCTGGGCATGACGTTCGTGCTGCTTGCGGGGCTCGTGTACACCGCCGTCGCCCTCCTCTCCCGGACCCTGCTGCAGAGCCGGCCGGGTGCCGCCCGGATGGTGACCCTGGCAAGCGGAGTGATCATGGTGGCGCTGGGGGCCGTTCTCCTCGGCGAACAACTCCTGCCGCACTTCAATGGTGCCCACGCTGCCGGTGCCTAGCCAGCGAACCTAGTCGTCGCTGAGCTTCTTCCAGTCCTGTTCCCAGATCCGGCGCATCTCCTCGTCCTTGCGGATGGGCACCGGCGCCGCGATCTCCCGTTGCGGCACCGGGTCCTCGTGCCGCCGGCCCCAGTCCCGCGGGTTGAGCGACCTCCGGCTGGAGTCAAGGAGCAGCAGCGCCCGGTCCGTAAGGGCGTCGTTCCGCAGGGTAAGGTGCGTCTTCCGCCGGCGCAGGACCTCTGTAAGGGCCCGGTTCGCCGCCTCCAGCCGGCCCTCCCGCCGCAGCGCCCGGGCCCGGACGATTAACAGGGCGGCCGAGAGATCGTCTGCGTTGAGCAGGCCGTCGGTCCAGTCGATGACTGTCCGGCTGCGGCCCAGGGTCAGCGCCAGCGAGCAGCGTGCCAAGGCCATGGGGAGCGACGGCGGCAGCCCGGTGAGGGCGTCCAGCGCGGCCTCCGTGCGTCCCGTCTCCCGCAACGAGTGCGCCAGTGCCAGGAATACCGACTCCTCGCTGAACAGGACGGGGATCTCCACGCGCTCGGCCAGCTCGATGTTCGTGATGATCCTGGTGAGATAGGTGGACGAATAGCGGTTGGCTTCGTCTTCATTCCTGGTGGTGAGCCCACGCTGGAGAAGTTCCGATGCGCGCAGGTAGCCGCCCTGCTTGTAGACCAGGAGTCCGGCCATGAGGTAGCAGAGGCCGGCCCATCCGGGATAGGCGCGTGCCAGCGTGATCAGCTGTTCGGGCTGGCGGCTGGTAAAGACCGCCTCGTGCACAGCCTTGGCGGGTTTGGGCGGCATCCGTTTCAGCCGGGGAATCTCACCGTCCACGGAAAGCAACGCCGGGTGGCGTCCTCCGAGCACGCCGGTGAGCAGGCCGCCCACTCCCCCCGCGAGGTCATGGACGGGCGTGCGCAGATGGGGCTGGCCGAAGGGTGTGAGGTCACGGCTGTCCCAATAGATCGGTGCAGGGTCCCCGTGCGTCATCGTTCCATGCTAACCGGGACCTCCGACAGCAGGGACCGATCACCGCAGATGCCTGCCCAACACTCCCCGGGCAAGCCGGCACTTGTTGCGGCAGGAGATTTCCGCAAGGCTGGTAAGTGCCCTTAGCAGTTCCACGATCAGCAAGGAGAACGCCGTGCAAATCGATAAGTCCCAGATCCTCGAGCTCCTTCGAAACCAGGGAGACAACGACAAGGCTGCCCAGGCCGAGACCGAGCTGCCGGACCAGGTGGACACCGAGCAGCATGCAGGACTCCTGTCAAAACTGGGCATTAACCCCGCGGACTTACTGGGTAAGCTTCCCGGCGGCCTGGGGGACAAGCTTGGAGGGCTGGGCCTCTAGCTCAGTCTCGTTCCATGAACCACTCGGTGAAGGCGGAAGCCCGCCCCGAGGGGTCCAGCTGGAGGACCCAGAGGTTGTCGTAGGTCGGCCTGTCGCCGGAGTAGGTGGTGACGCCCTGGATAAAGGCGGTGGCGCCGTCCGTGCCCAGCAGTTCCCAGGTGAAGGTCCAGTCCCCGGGTTCATCACGGGCGGCGGTCCACCCCTTAACGATGCCGTCCTGCCCCTGCCACGCGTGAGGGTCATTGGGCCGCGTCTCGTACCGTGCATCCTCGGTGAAAAGGGCGCGGATGTCCTCGGGCTGGTTGCTGGTCCACGCGGCCTGGTACTTTTCCATCCACGCGGACACGTGCTCCCGCGCTGAACTTTGCTCGGTCATGGTGCCGTTCTACGCCCTTGTGCGTATGGGCCGCAAGCGCTTCAGCCGTTGGCGGCGGCGACCCAGACGCCGATCACCCAGGTGCTGGCCGCGAGGCAGGCCAGCCCGAACTCAGCGAGCATTCCCAGCCCTGTGGCTTTGAGGGCAGCCCAGCTGGACGTCGTCGCCGTCCCGATGTTCCGCGTGCGGAGGAATTCGCTGAGCAGCAGGCCCGCGGCAAAACCGACGAAGAGCCCCACCACGGGAATGATGAACATTCCCACCACGCCCGTGACCAGCGCGGCCGCAATGCTTCCGCTGGGTATGGCGTGTTGTTTGAGCTTCCTGCCCGTAAGGACGGCACTGGCGGCCATGCCCGCAACCACAAACACCATGGCGATGGCGAACACCACCCAGCCCGCGGTGCCGGCACCGCCCCAAATGGCCCACGCCAGCAGGCTGGCGCCGATGAGGATGCTGCCCGGAAGCACCGGGATCACGGTGCCTGCCACGCCTACAAGAATCGCCAGGCCGCACAGGACGGTCACCACGGTTTCCGAGTTCATGATCCCCAGTCTATGGTTGAGCCCGCTTAACCCCCGACGGCGGTGCTTCCCTCGCTGAGGAGGCACCGCCGTCGTCATTCCCGTCAGGGTTGGGGCTGCTACTCCGCTTCCACCGCAGCGGCGACTGCCGCGGTGACGGCCGGTGCGACGCGCGGGTCCAGCGGGCTGGGCACGATGTAGTCGGCGGCGAGGTCCTCTGCCGCGAGTTCGGCGATGGCATAGGCGGCTGCGAGCTTCATGGCGGGGGTGATCCGCCGGGCACCTGCGTCCAGGGCCCCGCGGAAGATGCCCGGGAAGGCCAGCACGTTGTTGATCTGGTTCGGGAAGTCACTGCGGCCGGTGGCCACCACGGCGGCATACTTCACTGCAACCTCAGGCAGGACCTCCGGGTCCGGGTTGGAGAGGGCGAACACGATGGCGTCCTGGTTCATCAGGGCCAGGTGCTCCTCGTCCAGCTTCGAGGAGGAGACACCGATGAAGACGTCGGCTCCGGTGAGGGCCTCGGCGGGGCCGCCGTCGACGCCACGGGGGTTGCTGCGGCCGGCGATGTCGGACTTCTTGCTGCCCTGGTCCGCGACGAGATCGGTCCGTGCGCTGTTGATGACGCCGCGGGAGTCCAGCAGGACCACGTCGGTGATGCCGGCGGCGAGCAGGATTTCCGCGACGGCGATGCCCGCCGCCCCTGCGCCGGAGACCACAACGCGTAGGCTCTCCAGCTGGCGGCCGGTCACCTTGGCGGCGTTGGTCAGCGCTGCAAGGGCAACGACGGCGGTGCCGTGCTGGTCGTCGTGCATCACGGGGCAGTCGAGGGCTTCAATAAGCTTTTCCTCCAGCTCGAAGCACCGCGGTGCGGAGATGTCCTCGAGGTTGACTGCGCCGAAGCTGGGGCGCAGGCGCACCAGGGTTTCCACGATTTCGTCCACGTCCGTGGTGTTGAGCACCAGCGGAATGGAGTCCAGGTCGCCGAAGGTCTTGAACAGGGCGGACTTGCCCTCCATCACGGGCAGTGAGGCGCTGGCTCCGATGTTGCCCAGGCCCAGGACGGCGGTGCCGTCGCTGACCACGACCACCAGGCGCTCGGCCCAGGTCAGGGTGCGGGCAAGCTCAGGCTGCTTGTGGATGGCGCGGCTGACTTCAGCCACTCCAGGGGTGTAGGCGATGGACAGGTCGCGCTTGTTGGACAGCGGCACCGTGCTGGCGATGGAGAGCTTGCCGCCCTGGTGGGCGTCGAAGATCTCGGCTTCGCTTAGTGCGGTGGCTGCGGAATTATCAGTGGCTGCGATTGCGTCAATGGACACGTCGTTGTCTCCTGGTGCTCGCCGTGGGCACACGGCACGTGGGGCTCGGGCCCGGACGGGCCTGAGGCGAAAGTGGTGCGGCGGAAAACCCAAGGGTGGCGGGTCCACAGGAGCTGCAGGGATGTGCCCTGTTGCTCCATTTCGACAATGGTAGGCAGCGGGCGGGGCGCTTGCGGGTGACTTGACGGCGGTCCGGCGTGCCAAAACGGTTTTTCACGGCCGATCGTGACTCATGTCACGGCAATAAAGCGGACTTAAGCAGCGATTGGTCTAGACCGATTACGCGCTTTGATGGAGTGTGTAGCTGCCCTCGGTGGCCGGAGCGAGGCGCGCGCAGGCCTTTTTGAGGTCTTCCTCGGCTTCGAAGAGCGAAAGGCGGCGGTTCCGGACAGCCTGGACCAGACCAGTGACAGTCAGCAGGAGCACCCTGGCCGCAGTGGCGTCACCGCAGGCGTTGGCCACAACGTTTTCACTCAGCGCGTCGATTTCGCGCAGCAGGACGGTTGTGTCCCGCTCCGGAAGGTAGACGCCGCGGCTCAAGCACTGCTCCACCGCCGGCTGCATGACCCTCATATGGAAGACCTCCATCACCAATCCGCCCAGGGCCCTGCCACGGAACCGCGAGGCAGTGGTCCGGCCGGCACCCCGCAGCTCCTCAAGCTGATGGCGGTAGAGCGCAAGCATCAGGTGGGTGCTCGTGGGGAAGTAGCGGTACAGGGTACCCAAGGGCACGTCAGCCTTGGCCGCCACCTCGGGCAGCTCCACTGCGTCCAAGCCCTTCCGGGCGAAGCCGGCAGCAGCCTCGAGGATGCGCGCGTAGCGGAGCCGCTGGCGTGGAGCGGAGGGCATGGCTGCCATGGGCGGATGGTCTGGAAAGGTCTCAGGCATCTGTATTCCGGGTTGTGTTTGACAGTGCAGCAGCCGGGAGCGTCCCCATCCCGGACCGCCTGCAATCCGGGTCAACTATACGGCACGGTAGTGTGGCGTAATTAGTCAGTTGCCTTAGTTCCGGCCCCCGGGCAGGGTCAGCGCACGCCCTTGATCTTGACGACGAACACAGCGCCCAGCAGCCCGATTACGGCCGCCGTGGTGAAGAGGGTGCCGTACCCGCCGAACTGCGTCACCGCGAGGAAAGCGAGGCCTGTCGCGAATACTTGCGGCAGCGAGGCGGCCACGTTAATGACCCCCATATCCTTGCCACGGTCCGAGGCCTGCGGGAGCACCTGCGTCAGCAGGGCGAAGTCAACGGCCTGGTAGGCGCCGAAGCCGATGCCTAGGATGCCGGCCCCAATCAGGGCGCCGGTCCACACGGGGAAGAACGCCATGGTGAGGCCTGCCATGGCGATCATGACGGAGGAGGCGATCACGAATGGCTTGCGCTTGCCCACCCGGTCGCTCCACGGCCCCGCGAACACCGCAGTAATCATCACCAACACTGCATAAATGCCAGTAAGGGTCAGGACCCCCAGCGCCGGGTTCTCATGCTTGATGACGTCCGTGAGGAAAAAGATCAGGTACACAATGGTCAGTTGGTTGCAGACGTTGACCAGGAAGCGGGTGAGCCACGCCCACGCGAAGTCCGGGTGGCGGGCCGGGCTGATCCAGAAGCCGCGGAGAAAATTGCCCCACGAGAACGGCGGGCGGAGCTCTCTGGGCAGCGCCGGGTCATTCCGGTGGAACAAGTAGGGCAGCACGGAGAACAGCAGGGCGGCCGCACACAGCCAATAACCCACCATGAAGTTGCCGGAAACCACCGCCCCGAAGACCGCACCGAGGAGGATCCCCGCCGTCTGGCCCAGGGCGGCCAGTCCCCCCACGCCGCCGCGCTGCAGCACCGGCACGCGGTCCGGAATGGCGGCGGTGATGGCTGCGTAGGCCGCGTTAGCGCCCAGTTGGACCAGGCACCAGAACAGAACCAGCAGGGCGACAGCCGTGGCCCCGGACAATGCCAGCAACGCTGCCGTGGCCAGGATGGCACCCGCGAGGACCCAGGGGGAACGCCGGCCGAAGCCTGAGACCGTCCGGTCGGACAGCGCACCGAAGAGCGGATTGGCAACCAAGGACACGGCGGCCCCGCACCCAAGCACGAGGGAGGCGATGGCTTCCTTGTTGGCTTCGTCGATGCCAGTGGCCTGCTGGGCGATAAAGATGTTGATGGGTCCGAAGAACGCGGCGTTTATGCCAACATTGACCAGCACCAGCCCGGTGACCCAGCGCGCGGTGACCTTCTGCGTCGGCTCGGCGAGCGCCGCCGTCGTGGTCCGCGGAACGTCCGGCGGGACCGGTGTGTTGGACAGGCTCATTGCTGGTTCCCCCCGGGGCAGGTGCTGATGCTGGAAATCAGACTATCGTGGGCCTTGCCCGGCGTCTGTGCCGCACGCCGGGGGCAGTTGCGAGCGCGCGGCACCCCGAGGCTCAAAGGAGAACCACATGAACGCTGCTTCTACCCCTGCCATCAACACGGCGGACCTCTACGACGAGCGCGGCGATGAGCTGGCATCCGTTGCGCTGCAGTTCCAGTCCCTGGGCGGCCGTTCCCAATTCAGTGGACGGGTACGAACTATCCGCTGCTTCCAGGACAACGCCCTGGTGAAGTCCACCCTGGCAAACCCGGGCAGCGGCAACGTCCTCGTGGTGGACGGCGGCGGCTCGCTGGGGACGGCTCTGATGGGTGACATGATCGCCGAAAGCGCCGTGGCGAACGGCTGGGCCGGCGTCGTCATCAACGGAGCGATCCGGGACCGCGAGGCGATTGCCCGGCTGGACCTCGGCGTGAAGGCACTGGGCAGCAACCCGCGCAAGAGTGCCAAGGCCGGCGCCGGCGAAGTTGACGTGGACGTGGAGATTGACGGCGTGACCATCCGGACCGGCGTGATGATCTGGTGCGACCCGGACGGGATCCTCGTGGAGCGCTGATCGCCTCCCGGGGGAAAGACCGGGAACTTTTCGCTCCGAGGGAATAGGCCGGGGCGTAGGATAGTTACTGAAAGCAACTATCGCTTGTCCCCCTTCTTTGGAGCACCCATGTCCAAACCCACTGCCGCGCGCGCCGCTGGAGAAGCCCTGACGCAGCGCCAAATTGTCACCGTGATGGTGGGCCTGATGCTGGGCATGTTCCTGGCATCGCTAGACCAGACCATCGTGTCCACGTCCATCTACACCATCGCCAACGACCTGGACGGGCTCTCGCTCCAGGCTTGGGCCACCACCGCGTACCTCATTACCTCCACCGTCAGCACCCCGCTGTACGGCAAGCTGAGCGACATCTTTGGCCGCCGCCCGCTGTACTTGACCGCCATCGTGATCTTCCTGGCGGGATCCCTGTACGCAGGCTCTGTCCACTCCATAACCGAACTGGCTGTGGCCCGCGGCGTCCAGGGCCTGGGTGCCGGCGGCCTGCTGGCACTGGCCCTGACCATCATTGGCGACATCGTGTCCTTGAAGGACCGCTCCAAGTATCAGGGCTACTTCATGTCCGTGTTCGGCGTCTCCTCGGTACTGGGACCCGTGGTGGGCGGCGCGTTTGCCGGTTCCGCCAACATCCTCGGCTTCGAAGGCTGGCGCTGGGTGTTCTTTATCAACCTGCCCATCGGCCTGGCCGCGCTGACTGTGGTGTTCCTGTTCCTGCACCTGCCCGCCAAGCACGTGAAGCAGAAAATCGACTACTGGGGTGCGGCCGCCATCACCCTGGCCATTGTGCCGCTGCTGCTGGTGGCGGAACAGGGCCGCAGTTGGGGCTGGGCGTCCCTGAACTCCTTCCTCTGCTACGGCCTGGGCGTGGTCGGCATTATCTGGTTCCTGCTGGCCGAAAAGCGAGCCGGGGACTACGCACTGATCCCGCTTCGGCTGTTCCGGAACGCCACGTTTGGCCTGTCCTCGCTGCTGAACTTCATCATCGGCATCGGCATGTTCGGGGCCATCGCCATGCTCCCGATGTACCTGCAGCTGGTTAAGGGCCTCACCCCCACCGAGGCCGGCCTGATGATGATCACCTTCACCATCGGCATCCTCAGCGGCTCCATCACGGCCGGCCGCACCATTTCATCGTCCGGCACCTACCGCATCTTCCCCATCATGGGCACGGCCATCCTCACTGCCGCCGCCGTGGCGATGGGACTGTCCCTGGGCGTGGACACCGGCCTGTGGGTTCCGGGACTGATCGCGGTGTTTTTCGGCATGGGGCTGGGCTTCTGCATGCAGCCGCTCACCCTGGCCATGCAGGTGTCCGTGCCGCGCCGGGACATGGGCGTGGGCACCTCCTCCGCCGCGTTCTTCCGCTCCATGGGCGGCGCAGTAGGAACTGCCGTGTTCATCTCCATGCTGTTCAGCCTGGCCGCCGGCCGGATTGCAGACACCATGAAGACAGCACTGGGAAATGCCGACTACCAGGCGGTCCTTCAGGATCCCGCGGTGGCCGCGGACCCCGCCAACGCAAAGCTTTACGAGTTCTTCCGGAACGGGGCCTCCAACGAGTCCCTTAACGACACGAGCTGGCTCCACACCGCCAACAGCACGCTGACCCGCCCCATCACGGAGGGCTTCGCGTACGCGATCGACACCGTGATGCTCACCGCAGCCGTGCTCACCGGCGTCGCCTTCCTGATCAGCTTCGCGCTGCCGAACAAAAAGCTCACGGACCAGAAGGCATCCACCGAGGACAGCGCGGCGGCCATGGCCCACTGAAACGCGCGCTCACTTGTGGCGCGATTTTTCCAGACGCGCGCTCATATTTAAGCGGCTAACGAACCCTCCTGCACCTCAAGTGCGGGAGGGTTCCTCCTTTCCCCGGTGAGTGGTGAGGACGGTCAGCGTCCGACGGCGGCGTCTCCCGCCGTCGTCGTCTTCTGCCTAAGGGGGCGAAAGTCGCCAAGTGGAACCTCGGGCGGTGGCGTGGAACACTGTGTAACGCGTGTGCGCCGGCCAGGTGGCCGGTTCCGCAGCCGACGACGTCCGCACCGCATCCACCGAACCCCAGACCAAGGGAGAACCATGCCCACTGCCCAGGAGCAGACAACCGCCCAGATACCGCGGCGGGTGATCTGGCTGGCGCTTGCAGGTGCGGTGGGCGGGTTCCTGTTCGGTTTTGATTCGTCCGTGGTGAACGGCGCCGTGGATGCCATGAAGGACGAGTTCGCTTTGTCGGAGGCTGTCACTGGTTTCGCCGTGGCCATCGCCCTGCTGGGCTGCGCCGCCGGTGCGTACCTGGCCGGCAAGGTTGCCGACCGCTATGGCCGCATTCCCGCCATGAAGCTGGGTGCGCTGCTCTTCCTGGTCAGCGCCCTCGGCACCGGCTTCGCCTTCAGCGTCTGGGACCTGATTTTCTGGCGCCTGGTGGGCGGGCTGGGGATCGGCCTGGCCTCGGTGATTGCCCCGGCGTACATCTCAGAGATTTCGCCGCGCAAGGTCCGGGGCCGCCTCGCCTCGCTGCAGCAGCTTGCCATCACCACGGGCATCTTCGCCGCCCTGCTGTCTGACGCGCTGTTCGCCACCAGCGCCGGCGGCGCAGACCAGGCGTTCTGGCTGGGGATTGAGGCCTGGCGCTGGATGTTCCTGGCCGCCGCCCTGCCCGCAGTGGTGTACGGCTGGGTGGCCTACACCCTGCCCGAATCCCCGCGCTTCCTGGTGTTCCTGGGCAAGGAGGACGAAGCCCGCGAGGTCTTTGACTCGATCGCTCCTGCCGAGGACACAGACCGGCACATCCGCGAGATCCGTGAAGCGATCGAAGAGGACAAACTGGCCGGCCAGAAGGGTTCGCTGCGCGGCAAGACCTTCGGCCTGCAGGCGGTCGTATGGGTGGGCATCATCCTGTCCGTCCTGCAGCAGTTCGTGGGAATCAACGTGATCTTCTATTACTCCACCACGCTGTGGAAGGCGGTGGGCTTCCAGGAGAAGGACTCGCTCACCATCTCGGTGGCCACCTCCGTCACCAACATCCTGGTCACCCTTGTGGCCATCGCGCTGGTGGACCGCATCGGCCGCCGCCCCATCCTGCTGGCGGGTTCGGTGGGTATGGCCGTGTCTTTGGCTGCCATGGCCCTGGCGTTCTCCTCGGCTGTCGGCTCCGGCTCGGAGATTTCCCTGCCGGGAGCGTGGGGTCCGGTGGCACTGGTGGCGGCGAACGTTTTTGTGGTCAGCTTCGGCGCGTCCTGGGGTCCGCTGGTGTGGGTCCTCCTGGGTGAGATCTTCCCGTCCCGGATCCGCGCCCGCGCCCTTGGCCTGGCCGCCGCCGCGCAGTGGGTGGCGAACTTTGCCATCACGCTAAGCTTCCCGGTCATGGCCGCGGGTTCGTTGCCGCTGACGTACGCCATGTACGCGCTGTTCGCCGCAGCGTCGTTCTTCTTTGTGATGTTCAAGGTGCCGGAGACCAACGGCATGTCCCTGGAGCAGGCCGAGACGCTGTTTGTGGCCAAGGGCTCTAAGAAGGACTAGCAACCTGCACCCCTACTCGGCGCAGTAGGGCACCCTCTAACAGACATTGCACCCCGGAATTCCAGGGTGCAATGTCTGTTTAAGGGTGCCCTGCGGTAGGAGCGAAGCCCGCGGTCAGGCGAAGTAGACGCCGATCCGGTTGCCGTCGATGTCTTCAATCCGGATGTCGATGTCATATACGTCGCGGAGCATTGCCTGCTGCATGATCTGCCGGGGGCTGCCCTGGTGGACCAGCCGCCCGTCCTTCATGGCCAGGATGGTGTCCGAGTAGCAGGACGCGAAGTTGATGTCATGGACCACCAGGACGATGGTTTTCCCGAACTCGTCGGCCAGCCGGCGCAGGAGCCGCATCATCTCCACCGAGTGCTTCATGTCCAGGTTGTTCAACGGCTCATCCAGCAGCAGGTACTGGGTGTCCTGCGCCAGAACCATGGCGATGAACGCCCGTTGGCGCTGGCCGCCGGAGAGCTCGTCCACGAATTTGTCCGCCATGGGCGTCAGGTCCAGGTGGGCGATGGCTTCCTCCACCTTGGCCAGGTCCTCCACCGTGGGCCGGCCGCCGGAGTGGGGAAAGCGGCCAAAAGCCACGAGGTCCCGCACGGTCAGCCGCATGGTCAGGTGGTTCTCCTGCCGCAGGATGGCCATGGTCTTGGCCAGTTCCCGGCTGTCCGTGGAGGCGATGTCCAGCCCGGCCACGGAGACAGCGCCGGCCTCCAGCGGCTGGAGCCTGCTGATCAGTGAGAGCAGAGTGGACTTTCCCGCCCCGTTGGGACCGATGATGGAGGTGATGCCGCCCTGCGGGATCACGCAGCTCACGTCGTCGAGGACTGCCTGGCCGCTGTAGCTCTTGGAGACGTTCCGGACGTCGATCATGGGCGGGCTCCCCGGGTTACGGCCAGGCTTCGGGCGCCGGGCAGAGGGCAGGTCATTTCAAGGACCCTTTCAGGAGGAGGTAAAGGAACAGGATGCCGCCGGCGAATTCGATGACCACGCTCAGGGCCGTGCCGAAGCCGAACACTTTCTCCAGCAGCAGCTGCCCACCCACCAGGGCGACAGCGCCGATCAGCACCACGATGGGCAGCAGCCAGGCATGGCTGAAGCCGCGGCACAGCTGGTAGCCCAGGCTCACCACCAGCAGCCCGAAGAACGTCACAGGCCCCACCAGCGCGGTGGACACCGCCACCAGCAGCGAGCACCCCAGCAGCACGCGCATCACCACTTTGCGGTGGTCCACGCCCACGTTGATGGCAACATCCCGGCCCAATGCCAAGACATCCAGCGTGTGCCGGGCCCGCCACACAAGGGAACAAACAACGGCAACCAGGACCGCCGAGACGCCCAGCAGCGCGGGGTCCACGTTGTTGAAACTGGCAAAAAACAGGTCCTGGAGGATGATGAACTCGCTCGGCTCCATCAGCCGCTGCAGCAGCGAGGACAGTCCGCGGAACAGGCTCCCCAGGATGACACCCACCAGCAGGAGCAGATGGAGGGACCGGGTGGCACCCGTGAACATCCAGCGGTACAGCAGCGCGCTGAATGCCACCATCAGCAGCACTTCGACACCGAACTGGAGCGTAGGCGGGGCCGTCACCACCGCGGCGGCCCCCAGCGTGAAAGCCATGGCCGTCTGCACCAGGATGTACAGCGAATCGAAGCCCATGATGGACGGCGTGAGTATTCGGTTGGCGGTGACGGTCTGGAACAGCAGCGTGGACACACCCACCGCAACGGCCACCAGGAGCATGGCGGCCACCTTCACGGCGCGGCGCGGCAGGATGTAGCCCACGTTGCCCTTGAGTTCATAGAACAGGAAGAAGAGTACGACGGCGGCTGTGGCCGCGAGCAGGACGCCCAGCACCAGGCGGGGCGAGGCGTTGCGGATGGCGGCTTTGAGCTTCTGCGGCATCCCCGCCGTCGGACCTTTTGCGGCCGGCTTCTTCACGGGCGGCAGCAGCGTTGTGCTTTCAGGCATTGCGCTTCCTCAGGATCAGGGCGAGGAAGAGAATGGCGCCCAGCACTGACATCACCATTCCCACGGGGACCTCGTACGGGTAGCGGATGGTCCGGCCGATGCTGTCGCACACCAGCACGAACGCGGCGCCGAAGAGGGCCGTCCAGGGCACGGCGCGGCGCAAGTTGTCGCCGAAGATGAGGGACACGATGTTGGGTACCACCAAGCCCAGGAAGGGAACGGCCCCCACAGTGGTGACCACCACCGCCGAGATCAGCGAGACGATGATCAGTCCCAGCCGCATGGTCCGGCCGTAGTTCAGTCCCAGGTTGGTGGTGAAGTCCTGGCCCATGCCGGCAACGGTGAACCGGTCGGCAGCGAGCAGTCCCAGCAGCATCAGGACGGCGACGATCCAGAGCAGCTCGTACCGGCCCCGCAGGACCCCGGAGAAGTCGCCGATCATCCAGTTGCTCAGGGTCTGCAGGAGGTCGTAGCGGTAGGCGAAAAACGTGGTGACGGCGGCGATGACGCCGCCCAGCATGATGCCCACCAGCGGGATCAGCAGGGTGTTGCGGGCAGGCAGCCGCCGCAGGATGGCTAGAAACAGCGCGGTCCCCAGCAGCGCGAAGGCGCTGGCCACGAGCATCTTCACCAGCACCGGCGCCTGCGGGGCGAAGACCGTGACCACCAGGATCCCCAGGGTGGCGGATTCAACCGTCCCCACCGTGGAGGGCTCCACGAAGCGGTTCCGAGCCATGAGCTGCATGATCAGGCCGGCCACGGCCACCGCCATTCCGGCGAGCAGCACGGCGAGGGTCCGGGGAACACGGGATATCCAGAAGACTTCCACCGTGGCCGGGTCCCCCGCCAGGAGGGCCGGAAGCGAGACGTCGCTGACGCCCACAAACATGCTGGCGGCCGCGAGGACAAGGATCGCAGCTGCGGCCACAGCCAGGCCTGCACTGTGGCGGGCCTGGCTGCGCGTTGCCGGCGCAAACGGGCGCACGGCGGTGGCGGTCATGGGCGTCGAACTGGGTTGGCTGCGTCAGGCCACGGTGTCGGCGACGGCGTCCACCATGGCCTGGACGTTGTTCAGGCCGTAGCCCACGATGTACCAGCCGGCGGGGTCGAGGTTGATGACCTTGTTGTTCTTGGCGGCGTTGGTGGACTGCACGAGTTCATTGTCGAGGATCGGGTTGGCGGCGGAGGCTTCGGTGCCAACCGCGGTGTCGCGGTTGATCACATACAGGATGTCCGGGTTGGCCTGCTTGATGTATTCGAAGGAGATTGCTTCACCGTGGCTGCCGTCAACCTTGACGTCGGCGGCGGTGGGAACGCCGAGGACGTCGTGGATGATGCCGAAGCGTGAGCCGGCGCCGTAGGCGGTCACTTCGCCGCCGGAGGTCAGGACGATCATGCCCTTGCCGGCATTGGCAGCCTTGGCCTTGGTCTCGGCGATGGTGGTGTCCACTGCGGCGAGCTTCTCTTCCACTTCCGCTGACTTGTCGAAGATGGTGCCGAGCTTTTCGGTCTGGGCCTTGAAGCTGTCCAGCGGCTGTTTCGCATCAATGGACAGGTCGATGGTGGGGGCGATCTTGCTCAGTTCCTCATAGGCCCCGGCTGTGCGGCCGGAGATGATGATGAGGTCCGGGTCACCTGCGCTGACAGCCTCAAAGTCAGGCTCCTTCAGGGAACCGATCTTGGTGTACTTCGCGTCGCCGTACTTGCTGAGCGCCTCAGGGTAGGCGGCTTCCGGCACACCTGCGGGCTCGACGCCAAGTGCGTCCAGGGTGTCCAGGACGCCGAGATCGAACGTGAAAACCTTCTCCGGGTTGACGGGGACGTTGGCGGTGTTGCCCTGGGCGTGCTCCACGGTGATGGTGGCCGCTTCCTCGGCGGGCGTCGCCGTCGCGCTTCCTCCGCAGGCGGTGGCGGTCAAAAGTGCCGCTCCCGCCGCAAGTGCCCCCACAAAGCTCGACAGCTTCTTCTTCACGTTTATCTCCGCTCGGCTAATACGTCACAACTTCGTTGCCTAATGAAACAGAGCCTATAAGTAAGGGAAGGCTAACTTCAAAACAGAAGCGACCGTAATCCGTCATAAGTGGGAGAGGTCACACAGAACGACGCCGGCACCGAGGTGAGTGCCGGCGTCGTGATGTGAGCGAGCGTTGGCCAGATGCCCGCGGGATCTGAGCGCGCGTCGCCTTAATAGCTGCAGTAAGTGAGCGCGCGTCGGGGCACGGCGAGGCTTAGGCGGAGGTGCGGGTGACCTCCGCCTGCCGCTCCTCCACAAGTGTGGAGACGGCGTTGAAAAGCGGGTGCCCGGGCTCCAGGCCGGTGATCCGGGCAGTGGCCTCTTCCGGGCTGGACGACGCCAGGATGCCGGCCAGCTCTGTTGCCTCGGCATCAGCAGGATCGGTAAACCGCAGGGCGCCGGCGATGGCGCCCAGGAGCGCCTCCGGCACCACACCGCGTTCGGCCAGTTCCGCGGCCGGTCCGATAAACCGCTCGTGCCGGCTCAGCTTGCGGAGCGGAGCACGCCCCACCCGGTTCACGGTATCGGGCAGGTACGGGTTGGAGAACCGGACCAGGATCTTCTGGACGTAGGCCTCCTGCTCGTCATTGCTGAAACCGTGTTTTGCCACCAGGAGCTGCTTGGTTTCCTCCAGCACCGCCCGGACGTCCTCGGCAACGTCCTGGTCCGCCATGGCGTCGGAAATTTTCTCCAAACCCGCCTCGTATCCAAAGTAGGCAGCCGAAGCGTGGCCGGTGTTGACGGTGAACAGCTTCCGCTCAATGTAGGGCGAGAGCTCGTCCACAAAGGTGGCGCCCGGAATTTCCGGGGCGGCACCGGCAAAGGCGGTGCGGTCGATGACCCATTCGTAGAACGTCTCCACCGTGACGTCCAGGCCCTGGCCGGCTTCCTGGTTGGGGACGATGCGGTCCACGGCGGTGTTGGCGAACACCGCTTTGCCGTCCAGCACCCCGGCGGTGGCACCCGGCTGGGAGGCCACCTCCTTGGCCAGGATGTCCGTGGCGTTAATGGCATTCTCACAGGCCATCACCTGCAGCGGGGCCAGCCCGGTCCCCCTGGCCACGATGCCCCTGGCGATGGCCGGAGCCACGAACTTGAGGATGTGCGGCCCCACTGCGGTGGTGACGATGTCCGCCGTCGCGATTTCCGCGATGAGCTCTTCCTCCTGCGTGTTGGAATTCAATGCCCGGAAGTTGTTCACGGTCCGCACCGCGGGGTTCTCCCCCACTTCGTGTACGGCGTAGCTGTCCGCTGTGGCGAGCTGGTTGATGAGCTCCTCGGCGACGTCGGCGAACACCACCTCGTAGCCTGCGTTGTGCAGGAGCAGGCCCACGAAGCCCCGCCCAATGTTTCCGGCGCCGAAATGTACTGCCTTCACTATGCGTTGACCTTTCCGAAGAGCTCCAGGACCTCGTCCTCGGACGTTGCGGCCTCCAGCCGGGCCACCTGTTCCTTGTTGGTGAAGACCTTCGCGATGGAGGACAGGATGTGCAGGTGTTCGTTGTTGATGCCGGCGACGCCCACGACGAACTTGACCTGCTTGCCGTTCCAGTCGATGCCTTCCGGATAGCGGATCACGGACACTGCGGACTTCCGGATGTGGTCCTTCGCCGCGTTGGTTCCGTGCGGGATGGCCAGGAAGCTGCCCATGTACGTGGACACTGACTGCTCGCGCTCGTGCATGGCCCGGACGTAATCCTCGTCCACGGCCCCGCGGGCCAGCAGCAGCCGGCCGGCTTCGTCGATGGCGGCGTCACGGGTAGTGGCCGTTCCGCGGAGCACTACGCTTTCCCGGGCCAGGATTTCGGCGGTTCCAGTTGCTGACGCTTCGGTTTCGGATGTTCCGACGGCGGTGCCTGCGGCAGCTGCGCCGGCTACGCCCGTCGCAGGTCCAGAGGCGGAGGCTCCGCCCGGCGTTCCCGCACCGGCGTCCGGGCCTTCCGTTGCCACTGAACCTTCGGTGTTGCTATCCCTGACCAGCTCCACGATCTCGTCGTATTCCGGACTGCTCATGAAATTGTCAACGGAGTAGTGGACCGCGCTGGACGTGGCCGGCTTGGCGCGTTCGGTCAGGTCCTGATGGGTGACCACAACGTCATAGTCATCCTTGAGGTTGGCGATGGAGGCGTTGGTGACCTTGACGTCCGGGAAGCCGGCGGCCTTGATCTTGTTGCGCAGCACGGAGGCTCCCATGGCACTCGAGCCCATGCCGGCGTCGCACGCGAAAACAATGTTCCGCACCGGTCCCGCCAGGACACCAACCCCGCCGCCGCCGGCAGCGGCGCCTGCGCCGGTGAGGGTGGACGAAACGGAGCTCTTCTTGCCCTTCATCTGCTCCATCCTGGAGGTGGCAGCGTTCAGGTCGCCCTCGTCGCTGTGGCGGGTGGTCTTCATGATGACCGAGGCCACCAGGAAGGACACCGCCGTGGCCAGCAGGACCGCGAGGATGACGCCGATGTAGCTGTCACGTGAGGTCTGGGCAAGCACAGCGAAGATGGAACCCGGGGCAGCCGGTGCAACCAGGCCGGAGTTGGTGATGGCCAGGGTGGCGATGCCGGTCATGCCGCCGGCGATGGCAGCCAGGATCAGCAGCGGGCGCATCAGCACGTACGGGAAGTAGATCTCGTGGATGCCGCCCAGGAAGTGGATGATGGCGGCACCGGGGGCGGACGCCTTGGCTGCGCCGCGGCCGAAGAACATGTAAGCCAGCAGGATGCCAAGGCCCGGGCCCGGGTTGGCCTCAAGCAGGAACAGGATCGACTTACCCTGCTCCAGTGACTGCTGGACGCCCAGCGGGGTCAGCACGCCGTGGTTGATGGCATTGTTGAGGAAGAGGACCTTTGCAGGTTCGATGAAAATGCTGGTCAGCGGCAGCAGGCCGTTGTTGACCAGGAACTGGACCACATTGCCGGCACCGGCGCTGAACGCCGAGACCACCGGAGCGATCGCATAGAAGCCAAGCATGGCAAGCAGTGCACCCCAGATGCCTGCCGAGAAGTTGTTGACCAGCATCTCGAAGCCGGGGCGGATCTTGCCGTCCCAGATCGAATCGATCTTCTTCATGGTCCAGCCGCCCAGCGGGCCCATGATCATGGCGCCGATGAACATGGGGATGCCGGCACCCACAATCACGCCCATGGTGCCGATGGCGCCCACCACGCCGCCGCGGACGTCGTAGACCATCTTGCCGCCGGTGTAGCCGATCAGGAGGGGCAGCAGGTACGTGATCATCGGCCCCACAAGGCCTGTGTTCGGCACACCGTTTGTCTCGCCGAACCCGCCCAGCTGCGGAACAGGCAGCCAGCCCTTTTCAATGAAGAGAGCCGTGATGAGCCCCCAGGCGATGAACGCGCCGATGTTGGGCATGATCATTCCGGACAGGAACGTCCCGAATTTCTGGACGCCAACCCGCACGCTGGTGCGGGGTTTCGCAACTGTCTCTGTTGCCATGTGATTTCCTAACCGTCATTCCCGCTGCTCCGCAGGATGGTCCGATACTTACAACGACGTACTGGTGGAACTGTGTGGCGCTTTTCAGCCGGCCGGGCTGGTGGAGATCCGGTGAAGCCATTCGAGGAAGAGTTTGAGTTCCGAGCTGGAGAGCTGGTCTGAGTGCGAGGCCTGAAGTGCGGCGTTCAGGGCGATCGCTGCCACCACCACCGAGGATTTTCCGGCGCTGCCCGGGGCCGCGCCGTTGGCGGGCTCCGCGGACACCGCGAAGATCATGGCGTCCCGGGTCATGGTGGACAGTTCTAGGTTCCGGTCGGAGGCGGGTTCCGCAATCAGCATCAGCGTCACGCCCACGTTCGCCGCCAGGATGGACCTGGCCGCCTCCCTGGGCTGGACGTTCAGCTGGCCCGCCACCGCTGCCTTGTTCAACATCTCCTCCATCAGCGCCTCGGCATCGGCAACGATGGCGGGGCGGCTTTCCGGGCGGATATTGCCGAACATCACCAGGTACAGCTCCGGCTGGTTGAGCCCGAACTGCACGTGGTTGTCCCACATTCTCCGGATATCCTCGAGCGGCTGTCCGGAGGGGGCGAAGTCCCTTTCGCCCGCAACATATTCTTCAAACCCTGCGGCGACGACGGCGTCAAACAAGCCTTCCTTGTCACCGAAGTGGTGGTACAGCGTGGGCGCCGTCACCCCTGCCAGTTGCGTGATTTGGCGGGTGGAGACGGGCGCTCCCGCAGAATTTGCCAGCAGTTCTGCCGCTGCACGGAGCAGCCGCATTTTGGGGGGAAGCTGGCCATCCAAACTCATAACCGCTACCCTAGCACCTATAGCATTGCTATATGAACTGAATCACATACAATTTTTTTCAGGCACGTTTCCCGCTTCCGGACGTAGCAGTCCTCCGGCGGACCGGCATGGCGCCGGACAACATCGGCGGGCCTGGCAACCGGCAGAGAATGAGGACCTTCAGTGCAGAACTTCCCAGGAGTAGGCGTCAGTCCAGGCCGCGTTATCGGCACCGTGCGGCAGATGCCCAAACCCATCAGCGAACCTCCCGCCGGCGAACAGCTGGCAGCAGGGACCACCGCCGAGGAAGCCACAGCAGCCCTGAAGGCGGCATCCCAGGCAGTGCATGACGAACTCAAGGCCCGCGCAGCCCACGCCACCGGCGACGGCAAAGCAGTCCTTGAAGCCACGGCGCTGATGGCCAAGGACACCATGCTGATCAAGGGTGCCGCCAAGCTCATTGCCCGCGGCATGTCGGGTGAACGCGCCATCTGGGAGTCCGGTTCCTCCGTCTCGGAAATGCTGCACAACCTGGGCGGCTACATGGCCGAGCGCGCCACCGACGTCCTGGATGTGCGAGCCCGCATCGTCGCCGAACTGCGCGGTGTTCCCGCGCCCGGCATCCCCGCGTCCAGCACCCCCTTTGTCCTGGTGGCCGAGGATCTGGCCCCGGCCGACACCGCCACCCTGGACCCGAACAAGGTCCTGGCCCTTGTCACCGCGGGCGGCGGGCCCCAGTCCCACACCGCCATCATCGCCCGCTCGCTCGGCCTTCCCGCCGTCGTGGCGGCCGTCGGCGTGGACGAACTTCCGGATGGCACCGAAGTGTATGTTGACGGCGCGGCGGGCAGCATCACGTCCGAGCCTGACCAGTCCCTGCTGGCAGCGGCGGAGGCATGGGCGGCCACCGCTTCGCTGCTGGCCGAGTTCAGCGGAACGGGCGCGACGGCGGATGGCCACCTTGTGCCGTTGCTCGCCAACGTGGGCGGCGGCAAGGACGCCGAGGCGGCCGCCAAGCTGGGCGCCCAGGGCGTGGGCCTCTTCCGCACCGAGTTCTGCTTCCTGGAACGGGATACCGAACCCTCCGTGGAAGAGCAGGCCGCGGCCTACAAGAGCGTATTTGACGCCTTCCCGGGCAAAAAGGTGGTCCTGCGGACGCTCGATGCCGGCGCCGACAAGCCGCTCCCGTTCCTGACCGACTCCACGGAGCCCAATCCCGCCCTGGGCGTCCGCGGCTACCGCACGGACTTCACCACGCCGGGCGTCCTGGACCGCCAGCTGGAAGCCATCGCGCTGGCGGAGAAGCAGTCGGAAGCGGATGTGTGGGTCATGGCCCCCATGATTTCGACGGCGGAAGAGGCTGCCCGCTTTGCCTCCATGTGTGCAGATGCCGGCATCAAGACCCCCGGCGTGATGGTGGAGGTCCCGTCCGCTGCCCTCACTGCTGAAGCCATCCTCCGCGAAGTGGGTTTCGCGAGCCTGGGCACCAACGACCTGACCCAGTACGCCATGGCCGCGGACCGCCAGCTTGGCCCGCTCGCCAACCTCAACACCCCTTGGCAGCCTGCAGTCCTGCGCCTGGTCGGGCTGACTGTGGAGGGCTCACGGGCCGAGGGCAGCAACAAGCCCGTGGGCGTCTGCGGCGAGGCGGCCGCGGACCCTGCCCTCGCCGTCGTACTGACCGGCCTGGGCGTGGCAACGCTGTCCATGACCGCCCGGTCCCTTGCCGCCGTTGCAGCGGTGCTGAAGACGGTCACCCTGGATGAGGCGCAGCAGCTGGCCAAGCTTGCCTTGTCTGCCCCCAGCGCCACCGAGGCGCGCGCGTGGGTGCGGGAGAAGCTGCCGGTCCTGGAGGAACTCGGGCTCTGACGCCCCTGGCCCCCGCCGTGATGGCGGGGGGCTCTGTCAGGCCGGGACGCCGAAGCCGTTGACGGCCCTGACCCAGCCGCTGATGGCCTGCGCAGCGGTTTCCGGGGCAGTGTGTTGGAAGACATGGCCTTGGCCCAGGATCTCGGCCATGGTTCCCTGCCGGGCAACCTCGGCGAGCTTCACGCACCAGGGGCGGCGGGCGATGGGGTCTTTGGTGCCGCGGAGCACCAGCACCGGCTGGGTGACCCCCGCGAGCCGTTCCTCCAGCGGGTATTCCATCATTACGGGCAATTCCGTCAGGTACCAGCGCGGGCCTGCCCGGAGGTAGTCGCTGAACACGATGGCGTTCGAGGTCAGCGACTCGCTGAACATCGAATCCCGCGTCAGTGCCATCGCCTGCCTGGCCACCGACTTCCTCCTGGTCTCCACCACCGGGCCCATCAGAACGACGCCGTCCACCCGCTCAGGTTCCTGCAGCGCCAGTTGCACTGCGAACTGTGTGCCCATGGAATGGCCCACCGGGACATAGTGATGGACTCCGGCTTCCGCGAGGACAGCGCTCACGAACGCCGCAAACTCTTCGACCTGCAACTGGCGTCCGGGTTTTGACGACTTCCCGAAGCCGGGCAGGTCGAAGGAGTAGACGTCCGCTTCTTTCGCCAGTTCCTGATGCAGCCGCGCCAGGTAGCGGTGGGAAACACCGATGCCGTGCAGCAGCACATAAGTAGGCCGCGCTCCAGCCTCCCCCGGATGGACGGAGGCGTAGAGCCTTCCCTGTAAACCGCCGGATTGCACGTCTTTGCCATCACCTAATGCCATTAGGCGAGCTTACCGCCGGAGCGCGGGGCACACCGGCAGGCGTGGACGCACCGGTAGGCTGGAGCCATGGCACTGATTGCTCCCAGGATGGCCGGCGCCCTCCCGCCCGAGGAGGCCGTGAAGCTCCAGCAGGCTCTGGCCGGCAGCGACGACATCACCGTTTTTGTGGACGGCACCGTCCACCGCCTGCCGCCCGTGGCGAGGGACGCCGTCGTCGACCTTCTGCAGCGGTTCAGCCGCGGCGAGGCGGTGACCGTGAGCAGCGTGGAGGACATGTTGACCACCTCCAAGGCGGCAGAACTGGCGGGAATTTCGCACACCTACCTCCGCAACATGACGGACCGCGGGGAAATCCCTGTGGAGTACCGCGGCAGCCACCGCCGGATCCCATTGGCGGCGATCATGGCGTGGCTGGAGGGGCAGAAGAAGGACCGGCAGAAGAAGGCTGCTACGGATCAGGCTGCCGGCAATGAGGCCGACGGCGGCTGATCCTCGCGTCAGATCCGGGGCCGAAGTGCCCAGCGGCGCATTTTGAGGGCCGCGTGGAGTTCCAGGCGGGGCAGCCCCTTCAGAGGGTCCACGCCCAACAGCTGGCGGATCCGGCCCAGCCGGTTGTAGATGCTGCTCCGGTGCAGGTGGAGTTTCGCAGCCACATCCTGGACGGAGCCGTCGTTGTCGTACAGCAGTTCCAGGACCGGGATGAGTTCACCGTTGCGGTCGTGGTCCTCGAGCATGCGGAAGTAGACGGATCCAGAGTCAGCCCAGGCGCCGGCCCCTCCTCCGGCAGAGGCCAGGAGCTGATAAACGCCGGTGGACCGGCAGTCCACCAGTTCCCCGAGCTGGGGATCAACGGCAGCGGCCTGCGCAGCCACTTTTGATTGACGGTAGGCCTCGGCGAGCTCCCGCGGCCTGGCAAACCCTTCGCTGATCCCCAGGATGACCCGGTGGACCGGCCGGCCGGAGCGCTTGGCCAACTCCAGCTGGTAATGGACCAGGACCTGCGCATGGTTCGCCCTTCCCGTTGACTCGCGGAACAGCACCACCGAGTGGGTTTCCGTGCCGGCGCTGAAGAGGGTTGCATCCACGCCGATCGTGGCCTGCAGCGCTGCTGACCGGTGGATCAGGGTGGACGCGATGGGATCGGGGCCGCCGGCCCAGCCGTCGGCATCGAGCACACTGACCATCTGCCACGGCCCGCGGCCCTGCACCTCATTCCACCCTGCCACTGCCGCCACCGCGTTTGCTTCCCCGGCACACGCAGCCAGGAACTCCCGCTCACGCCCCCGCCGGAACTCGGACTCCGCGGTGTTCGAGTCGAGCAGCAGCCCGGACAGCATCTCCAACTCGTTGTTGACTGACGGCAATTGGGTGAGGATCGCCGTCGGGTTTTCCTCCACGGAGTCCTGCTGCACCCAGAGATAGCCCACGCGGAAGCCACGAACCATCAGCGGGACACACACACGGCCGAGCATTCCAAGGAGCGGGTTCGCCGGAACCACCACCGGCCGCACCGCTGTCGCAATGCCGTGGGACAGCTGCCAGGCACTCACGTCCGCCGGCACTTTTTTGCTGAGCAGGAAGTTCACGCGCACGCGGTCAGCATGGGACTGGTTCGAGCTGTAAGCCAGCAGCACGCCGTCCAGGTCCTCCAGGGACAGTCCGCGGCCCAGCTTTTGCGCCACCTGCTCTACCAGTTGCTCCACGCCCTGCTGCATGGGCCAACACTACTGCCTTCGCAGCTTGGGGGACGAACGAACACCAGGCGACACCTGACGCTCCGTGACTATACAAATGTCGAGCACGCTAGGACGAAATCGGCGGAATTCCGGGGTTTCTCTGGTGCCCCGCTGACCACACCGTGTCAGCTGGCTCACAAACGGATTTATCGTGGAAATACGCAATCCTTCCGCACTTTCCGGCCTACCGGCCGAGAACCTGGAGCCCACGATGATCATCGGTGTCCCCAAAGAAATCAAGAACAACGAATTCCGGGTAGCCATCACTGCTGCCGGTGTCCACGAGTTCCGCACCCACGGCCACACCGTGCTGGTGGAGCGCGGCGCAGGGCTGGGGTCAGGCATCACGGACGAGGAATACGCCATCGCCGGCGCCGAGATCGTCAATGACGCCGATGACGTCTGGGCCCGCGCGGACATGGTCATGAAGGTCAAGGAACCCATCAAGGCCGAATACCACCGCTTCCGCAAGGGCCTGATCCTCTTTACCTACCTCCACCTCGCCGCCGAGCCCGAACTCACCCGCGAGCTCATCAACTCCGGCGTCACGGCCATCGCTTACGAAACCGTGCAGGAAGGCCGGACGCTTCCGCTGCTGGCCCCCATGTCCGAGGTGGCCGGCCGGCTGTCCGTGCAGGTGGGTGCCTCCTCCCTCATGGCTCCCGCGGGCGGTAAGGGTGTGCTGCTGGGCGGCGTCCCGGGCGTCCGCCCTGCCAAGGTGGTTGTCCTTGGCGCGGGCGTTGCCGGAACCAACGCCGCTGCAATGGCACTTGGCCTGGGCGCCGACGTCACCATCCTGGACATCAACATCAACCGCCTGCGCGAACTGGACGCCCAGTACCAGGGCCGCCTGAAGACCGTGGCATCGAACAGTTACGAAATCGAGAAGTCAGTGGTGGACGCTGACCTGGTGATCGGCTCCGTCCTGATCCCGGGGGCCAAGGCCCCCAAACTGGTCACCAACGATCTGGTGGCCCGCATGAAGCCCGGCTCGGTTCTCGTGGACATCGCCGTGGACCAGGGCGGCTGCTTCGAGGACACCCGCGCCACCACGCACCAGGAACCCACCTACAAGGTCCACAACACCATCTTCTACTGCGTGGCCAACATGCCCGGCGCGGTCCCCAACACGTCCACCTACGCCCTTACCAACGTGACCCTGAGGTACGCCGTGTCGCTGGCCAACCTGGGCGTCAAGGCAGCCTTCGAGCGCGACCCCGCCCTCGCGGCCGGCCTCAACATCGCCGCCGGCCACGTAGCCCACCACTCCGTCTCCGAGGCACACGACCTGCCGCTCGTAGCGGACTGGCACGAACTGGTCTCGGCCTAGTACCCCCTGCTGCCGTCGGGACGGCAGTCATCCAACGCGTGCTGCTCCTTCGTCGCTCTGACGCACGCTTTCTGGATGGCTGCCGTCCCGACGTTTAAGCTCTCGCCGCAGACAGTTCCCTTGCTTGTTCAATGATTTTTAAGGTTTCGACGGCGTCTTCCGGATTGACCGGCAGGGGCAGGGGGGACTTTGCTCCGCCGTCGAGGATCTTGTCCGCCAGCAGCCGGTAGAACTCCGGGTAACTGCCGCGCTCGGTGGGCAGGGCATCCAGGTGGCCGTCACGGCCCAGGAGGCCCGCCCACTCCGGCGCTTCCTCGCCGTACTCTGCGTCGAGGGGGCTGCCGCCCGCCACAATATAGGGCTCCTGCGGGTCCACACCGTTTTTAGTGAAGCCGCCGACGGAACCCAGCACGCGGAACCGCGGGCCCTGCTGCGCGCAGAGCATGTTCATGGTGAGGTGGCTCAGAACCCCGGATTGGTGCTGCAGCACCAGGAACACGTCGTCATCCGCGCGTTCATCCGCGCGCCGGGCCTTCAGCTCCGAATGGACCACGGTTGCGGGACCAAACAGCAGGAGGGCCTGGTCAATCAGGTGGCTGCCGAGGTCGAACAGGACGCCGCCGCCGTCAGCCGCAGTGGCGTGAGCCTTCCAGGCCTTGGCGATGGCGGGGGACCACCGCTCGAACCTCGACTCGAACCTAATCACCTTCCCCACGGCGTCCGCTGCCAGGAGCTTGCGGAGCGTCAGGAAGTCACCGTCCCATCGCCGGTTCTGGAACACCGTCAACACCCGGCCCAGTTGCCGGGCGAGGGCAACAAGCTCCTGCCCTTGCTCGCTCGTCACGGCGAACGGCTTGTCCACCACCACATCCAGCCCGGCCTCCAGCGCGGCCCTGGCCAGCGGGTAGTGCGTCGCCGGCGGCGTGCCCAGCACCACCAGGTCAAGGTCAGCGGCACGCGCAAGGACGGCATCGCCGTCGTGCACTGTCCTCACGCCCGGATACCGGGCAGTGGCCGCCTTCTGCCGTTCCACGTTGGACGTGGCAATGACCTCCAGCGAGTAACGACCGTCGGACCCGATCAGGGGCGCATGGAAGACGCTGCCGGACAGGCCGTAGCCGACGACGGCTGTGCGGATGGTGCGTGGAGCGGCGGAGTCAGTCATAGGGCTACGGTACCCCCGCGCACCGTCGGCCAGACCCCCAGAAGTGATAGAACGTCGCAGGAAAACCCGCAGTAAGTGAGAGAGCATTTGGGATGCGGCGAAGGCCGGCATCCCCTGATGTTCCAGGAGATGCCGGCCTAGCCGTGTTGCCTGTATTCAGTTGAACCTAGTCAGCGCGGGCTGTTACTTCTTTTCCCAGCCGAGGGTGGTCCAGTCCGGAACCTGGGACAGGCTCTGGAACAGGGAGGGGCCGTAGTTCGCCAGGCCGGTGCGGACGAAGGAGATCTGCGGGCCGTTCATGACCACGCCCATGGAGTAGTACTTCGCCATGTGCTCCTTCTCAACCTCCATGGCCGCCTTGTTGCGCTCGGCGTTGTCCTCGATGGACGCGAGGTCAGCGATCTTCTTGTCCAGCTCGGCGTCGCCCAGCTGGTTCTCGTTGGTCTTGGAGTCGTAGTACTGCTTGACGGCGGACGTTGCATCCGCACCTACCGTGTAGCCCGAGACGCTCATGTCGAACTCCCGTGCACCGAGGACCTTGCCAAAATCGGCAGAGGCACGCTGGTCGATGCCAACATCCATGCCGCCAGCCTGGAGCTGCTTCTGCAGGGTCTGGGCGAAGGCGAGGGTGGTGGGATCGTCACCGAAGTTGCTGATCTTGAAGGCGGCGGGCTTGCCGTCCTTCTCCATGATGCCGTTAGAATTCGCGGTGTAGCCGGCGTCCGTCAATACCTTCTTGGCAGCATCCGGACCGGTTTCCTTCACGGGGTAGTTGTCCTGGTAGTACTCGGAGAAGGGCAGCAGCATCATGGAGCCGGAGCTGGGCTCTTCCCAGTTCAGGCCGTTGAAGCGCACCTTGCGCAGGGCCTCACGGTCCACTGCCGCGAAGATCGCCTTGCGGACTGCAACGTCGGTGATGCGCTGGGCGTTCAGGTTCAAGCCGCCGGCGAACAGGCGCTGGCCGCGGCGGA
Source organism: Arthrobacter sp. V1I9 (assembly GCF_030817075.1). Classification (NCBI taxonomy): domain Bacteria; kingdom Bacillati; phylum Actinomycetota; class Actinomycetes; order Micrococcales; family Micrococcaceae; genus Arthrobacter; species Arthrobacter sp. V1I9. Next base: position 3,958,090 of record NZ_JAUSYU010000001.1, on the reverse strand, counting down.
CCTCAGCGTCTTTGGTGCCTTCCAACTGCTTGTAGAGGGAGACGGTGTTGGCTGACACGCCGTCGATCTCGCCGTTCTTGAAAGCGGCAATCTGGGCGCTCGTCTCCAGCTGACGGAAGACGACGCTTTCCAGGACCGGCTTGGTGCCCCACCATTTTTCGTTGGGAACCAGGCTCACGGTCTTGGCTGCGGTGTCATACTGGTCCAGCTTGAAGGGGCCCGCCATCCACTCCGGGTGAAGTTCGCCGTTGAAGCCCTCGTTGAAGATCTGCGGCGTATTGACGGCGGGGTGGATCAGGCCAAAGAAGAGGTCCTCCAGCGGATACACCGGCCGGCTGGTCTTGACGATGACTTCTTTGTCGCTGCTGCCGGCCTCTACGGATTCAACAAATTCGTACGACCCGGAAGTGACGATGTCGTAACCGGCATCGGGGCTCTTCAGGATGTTCCAGGTGTTCCGGAAAGCCTTGACGTCAATGGGGGTGCCGTCGTTGTACGTGGCTTTTTCGTTGACCTTGATGGTGATGGTCTGCTTACCATCCTTGACTTCGTTCTTGACCTCCTCGCAGAAGTCCTTGTTGGGCGTGGCCTTGCCCTCGAAGTCGACCTTCCAGCAGCCGCCGATGCCGCCGCCCGAAACCGCAACAGGATTCATCGGGGCCATCAACGCGGAGTTGTCTGCGCTGTTGCCGTTGTTGGAGAAGCCGTTGAAGTCCGGGCCGATGTTGCCCAGGGGCAGGGTGACCTTACCGCCCTGTTCAAGATCAGCTGCAGGCTTCTCATTGACGCTGATGAGCTTGGACAGGTCGCTGCCTGCCTCCTGGCCCTTGGCCGTTTCCGGCCCGGTGGCCCCGCCACCGCCGCCGCCGCAGGCCGTCAGCGCCAGAGCCGCAGCAATGGCTGCCGCTCCGCCGATCTTGTTCAGATTCCTCATGGTGTTCCCTTCGTTGGTGCGGGTGATGATGCTGGTGGGTCGAAAAAACTTAAGGTGCATGGTGGTCCGTCGATTCGTGGACTACCAGCATGTCCTCGTCCAGTTCCCCGTCGGGGAAGAAACAGGCGAAGCGCTGGTCCAGGACCGGCAACGGATGCGCGGCGAGGGCCGGGGCCGCTGCCGAGGGTGCCACCGGTTCCAGTGGAGGTTCCAGGGTGAGGCACTTTTCCTGCTTAGCCGGCGGCAGGGCAGCGAAGACGGGGCAACGGGTGGCGAAGTTGCAGCCCCTGGGGGCGTCCAGCGGTGAGGGCAGGTCTCCCCGCAGGATGATCCGCTCCCTGGTCCGCTCCACCTGCGGGTCCGGCACCGGGATGGCTGAGAGCAGGGCCCGGGTGTAGGGGTGGCGGGGGTTATCGAACACCCGGTCCACTTCACCGATTTCCACGATCTTGCCCAGGTACATCACGGCAACGCGGTTGGAAATGTGCCGGACCACGGAGAGATCGTGCGCCACCATGAGGTAGCTGAGGCCCAGCTCGGCCCGGAGCTTGTCCAGGAGGTTGATGACGCCGGCCTGGACGGAAACGTCAAGGGCGGAGACAGGCTCGTCCAGGACCACCAGCTTCGGGTTCACGGCCAGGGCACGGGCGATGCCGACGCGCTGGCGCTGTCCGCCGGAAAACTGGTTGGGGAAGCGGTTGACGTGGTCCGGCTGCAGGCCCACCAGCTTCATCAGTTCCATGATGCGCTTCTTGATGGCCTGCTTGTCCATCCCAGCGTTCTGGAGCGGTTCGGCGAGCACCTCGTACACGGTGAACCGCGGGTCCAGCGCACCGGTGGGATCCTGGAACACCATCTGGAGCTCGCGGCGCATGGCGGCTTTGGTCCTGGCACCGGCCGCCTGCTTGTTGCTGATGCCGCCTATCACCACCTCGCCGTCCTGGTCCTTGTGGAACTCCATGATTTCCAGCAGGGTGGTGGTTTTTCCGGAACCGGATTCGCCCACAATGGAGAAGCACTCGCCTTCGCGGATGTCGAAGGTGACGCCGTCCACGGCCTTGACGGTGCCGATCCTGCGCTTGAGCAGTGCGCCTTTGGTCAGGGGAAAGTGCTTGCGCACATCCTTGAGCTGCAGGACAGCCGAGCGCTCCCCGCGTGGAATGGCATCAAAACGGGACACCGGCACCGGCGGAGCGGAGAAGACGTCATGGACGTCCACTTCGCCCCCCAAGGCCCCGGACTTGATGCAGGCGGCACGGTGAAGGGCGCTTCCGGGTACCGGCGCCAGCGCAGGCTCGCCGTCCAGGCAGGCGTCGGAGGCCAGCGGGCAGCGGGGCGCAAACGAGCAGCCGGTGGGCGTATGAATCAGGTTGGGCGGCATGCCCTCAATGGGAATCAGCGACGACTTCTGCGCAACGTCCACGCGCGGCACGGCACCGAGCAGGCCCATGGTGTACGGCATCCGCGGGTTGTAATAGATGTCATCCACCGCCCCTGTCTCCACGGGCTTGCCCGCGTACATCACCATGATGTCGTCCGCCATCCCGGCCACCACGCCCAGGTCATGGGTGATCATGACGACGGCGGCGCCCGTCTCCTCCTGGGCGGTATGCAGCACCTCCAGCACCTGGGCCTGGATGGTGACGTCCAGCGCCGTCGTCGGCTCATCAGCAATGAGGACGCGCGGATTGTTCGCGATTGCGATGGCGATCATCACGCGCTGCCGCATGCCGCCGGAGAACTCGTGCGGAAAGGCCCTCAGCCTGTCCCTGGGGCTGGGAATGCCCACCATTGCCAGGAGTTCGACGGCGCGGGCTTCTTTGGCCTGCTTGCTCATCGTGGGATTGTGGATGGTGAGTGCTTCCACGATCTGGGTGCCCACGGTGTACACCGGCGTCAGGGATGACAGCGGGTCCTGGAAGACCATGGCGAGATCGTTGCCGCGGTACCCGCACATTGCTTTGTCGGTGAGGCCCAGCAGCTCCTTTCCTCTAAGCCGGACGGACCCTGAAATCTCGGCCGTGGCGGGCAGGAGTCCCATGATGGCCAGGGACGTAACGGATTTGCCGGAACCCGATTCACCCACGATGCCCAGCGTCTTACCGGGCATAAGGTCAAAATCAACACCACGGACTGCGTGGACCACGCCGTTCTCGGTGTTGAAGCGGACATTGAGGTCCCGGACGGACAGGACTGCGTCCGTAGGGGCGTGCAGCCCGGCGACGTGCAGCCTTTCGACGGCTGACTGGGGCTGCCCGGCGGGTCCGGCGTCAAGGTTGCTGCTCATGAGGACTTCCCCTTGGCTCGGGTCTTGAGGGCTCTGCGTTTCCTGGCGCTGCCGCTTGAGCTGGAGCTGGGGTCGAAAGCGTCGCGCAGGCCGTCATTCATCATGGCCAGCGACCCCGTCAGCAGGAACATCACAGTCAACGGCACCCAGAACATCCAGGGAAAGGTCTGCACCTGCGACGTGGCGCCGCCAATGAGGACACCCAGGCTGACGTCCGGAACTTTGATGCCGATTCCGATGAAGGAGAAGGCCACCTCCGCAAGGACGGCGCCGGTAACGCCGCGGGTGATGTCCAGGACCAGCAGGGAACCGATGTTGGGAACCAGGTGCCGCCAGACGATCCGGCGCGGAGGGACACCCATGTACTGGGCGGCCTTTACGTAGTCGCGCTGCATCAGGGACATCGACAGCGACCGGATCAGCCTGGCGGTGCCCATCCAGCTGAAGACCAGCAGCACGATGATCAGCAGCAGCCAGGAGGGCAGGTCCCGCTTCAGGCCTTCCCCTCCGCCGCTGGTGGCAACCGCCACCACCAGCAGTGCGGGCATCATGATGAGCGCTTCAAGGATGAAGAGCATCACCTTGTCCACCTTGCCGCCGAAGTAGGCCATGGTGCAGCCGTAGACAGCGGCAATGAGGACGGAAACAAGGCCCACGATCAGGCCGATCAGGATGGAGATCCTGGTGCCTTCCACCGTCATGGCGTACAGGTCGATGCCTGCCTGGGACGTTCCGAGGTAATGCTCCGCGGAGGGAGGCATACCGATGTTGAACGGATCGATAGTCTCCTTGTCCCACTGGGTGAAGTAGCCGCCCACAAAGGAGAAGACGGTGAGGGCAAGGAAGATGGCTAGGCCCGCCACGGCCGTCTTATTGCGCATGAAGCGGCGGAAGATAATGGTGTTCTTGCCGATGATGACGTCGGCGTTATCCAGGTGCGCGTCCTGTGCAACGGCGGCAGGGTCTACGGCATTGAGGTTGGTCATGGCTACTGCACCCGCACTCTCGGGTCAACAAGCGTGGTGGCGAAGTCCGCCAGGATGGCCCCCAGGGCGAAGATAACGGAACCGTAGGCCAGCGTGGCAGTGGCGGCGTTGACGTCCTGGAGCGAAATGGCGTCGATGCTCCAGGAGCCCACGCCGGGCCAGGCGAAAATTTTCTCCGCGAAGAAGCCGCCGGCAAAAATGGCCGGGATGGTGAAGGCAATGCTTTGAGCCACCGGAATGAACGAGACCCGCAGGGCATGCCGGGAAATCGCCTGGTTGCGGGTGAGTCCTTTGGCGCGTGCCGTCCGGACAAAGTCGGCGTTGACGTTATCCAGGAGGTACTGCCGCTGCGCAATCTGGTACGAGCCCCAGCCCACCAGCGTGATGGCAATGGTTGGAACAGCGTAGTGCGCCAGCATGTCCACGAACTGAGCCCAGCCCGGTTCCATGCCGGGGGTGGATATGCCGGTGACGAAGAAGATGCGCTCCCCCACCGTTTCGTTGATGTTGATGGCGCCCAACTGCACCAGGAAGTACGCGATGGGGGCAGGCACGATGTAGGCGAGGTAGCTGTAGGACGTGATGACACGGTCCTGGACCTTGTACTGCCGCGCTGCCGAATAGACCCCGAGTGCCACTCCGATGACAAGCGTCAGGATGATGGAGGCCAGGAAGAGCCGGGTGGAAATCCACACCCGGTCCCCGAACTCGGCGTTGATGAAGGCACCGTTCGGGCTGCGGCCCCAGTCCCAGCGGGTGACGATGGCGGTAAGCCATTCCACGTAACGCTCCCATGGGCTCAGGTCCGGGTCCAGGCCCTTGAGGCGCATCGAGTTGGCCACCTGCTCCGGGGTGGGCCGGGGAATGCGTTCCTGTTCAAGCAGCGCGGGCTTGAGGGAGCTGACCGCCAGGAAGTATCCCGCCGAGGTGGTCAGGAAGATCATAAAGACGTACGTGATGCCGCGCTTTGCGAGGTACCTGAGCATGGCGCTGGTTCTACTTCGCCGCCGGCAGCTGAACGGTAAGACCCCGCGGTGTCAGCAGGGGGGCCAGGCTGTTGGGCAAATCAACAATCACGTGCTGGATCCTTCCGTTATCCCCGGGTCAGCGGGGGTTGTGCCGCCTCACCGGGTCCTTGCCAGCGGATAGCTGGCTCCCGCAGCCTCTGGAGGCCTGGCCCTTGTGGACTATGTCGCGGGTCACATTCCAGAGGAAACTATCACAAGCCGCTACCCGAAACGGGCCCGTTGTGGCCAAACCCACCCGCCCGTATCAGATCGTTATGAATAATTCTGTAAATTCAGTGTGACGGGGCGGAAAGAATCAGTTCGGCGTGACCTGCGCAGCGGTGACAACCCGTGTAACAAGCTCCTTCCAGGAGTCACTGAGGCGGTCAGCATCCACGCCATGCACACGGGCCAGGTTCAGGAGCCGGTCCGGAGCCAGCGTGGCCCCCAGGGAACGCGCCATCAGCCAGGGGTCCGCCGCGAAGCCTTCCTCCGTGAGCAGCACCTCGATATGGCGGTACCACAGGGCAGCGGCCGGTACTTCAACCCGGCCCCTTGAGGCATTCTCAGCGGCGAGGACCAGGTCGCCGAACTCCATAACGTAGGCAATCCGTTCAATGCCGAAAGCAACGAGGCGTTCCAGCCCTGGCGCGCCTGGCCCCAAAGGCGGCGGCCCGAACATAAAGCGCGCCTGAAAGGCAGCCTCGGATTCGCTCAGGAGGGTGAGCATAAGTCCGGCCCGGCTGCCAAAGCGGCGGAATACGGTGCCTTTGCCCACCCCGGCATGCTCGGCGAGCCGATCCATGGTGAGGGCTTCTGCCCCGCCTTCGCCGATCAGATCGCGGGCCGCCTCGAGCAGGCGCTCCCGGTTCCGCGCGGCGTCGCTGCGTTCCACCACCTCGCCCGCGGGTAGTCGGGGGCGCATTGGGATGAAGCTCACATTCCACATTCTAGACCCCGGGAATAAGAAGCGGACCGCAGTCCGTTTAGATGGGTGAAGGCACGAACAAGCCTTAGCTGTCACCGGCCGGCGGACCCCTCCCGCCGCCCCTACCCCAGGAGTTTTCATGACCAAGAGCACCGTACTCACCCTCGTCGGCAGCCTCCGCGCCGAGTCCACCAACCAGAAGCTGGCGGAAGCCATCCAGCTGAACGCACCGGAGCAGGTGGATGTTGTCATCCACGAGAACCTGGGAAACATCCCCTTCTACAACGAGGACATCGACGTCGAAGGCCAGGTTCCCGTGGCCGCTGCCGCCCTGCGCGCCGCAGCCAACGACGCCGACACGCTCCTCCTGGTCACCCCCGAGCACAACGGCACGGTCCCCGCCGCGCTGAAGAACGCCATCGACTGGCTGTCCCGCCCCTACGGCGCCGGCGCCCTCACCGGCAAGCCCACCGCCGTCGTCGGCACTGCGTTCGGCCAGTACGGCGGAGTGTGGGCCCAGGACGAGGCACGCAAGGCAGCAGGAATTGCCGGGGCGCAGATCCTTGAGGACGTCAAGCTCGCAGTGCCGGGTTCCATGGTGCGCTTCGCTGAACTCCACCCGAAGGACGACGCAGAGGTTGTGGAGCAGATCAAGGGCGTTTTCGATGCCCTCACAGCTGCCCAGCCTGCCGCCTAAGCAGACTTCCCTGTGCCCGGCGCGGATCACCGTGCCGGGCACCGCTGTTTCCCAGGACCGTTGGTCCGCCGGGAACGCGGGCATCAGCCCGTGCTCTGGCTGTGACATTCAATCGTTGCTAGCGTGACGGAATGAGCCCCTCGAAGACCCCGGCCGAGATCCTCGACATCAACGGCGCAGAGGTCCGCATCTCAAGCCCGGACAAGGTGGTGTTCCCGGAACCCGGGCTCACGAAGCTGGACCTGGTGCGCTACTACCTCACGGTCGCGGACGGTGCGTTGCGCGGCGCCGGCGGGCGGCCCATGGTGCTCAAGCGTTTCCCGAAGGGCATCGACGCCGAACCGTTCTTCCAAAAGCGCGTGCCCGAGAACCGCCCCGAATTTATCGACACCGCAACGCTCCACTATGCGTCCGGAACGTCAGCCGAGGAGGCCGTTATCCGGGACTCCGCAGGCCTTGCGTGGGTGGTGAACCTCGGCTGCCTCGACCTCAACCCACACCCCGTCCGGGCAGAGGACCTGGAGCATCCTGACGAACTTCGGGTGGACCTCGATCCGATGCCGGGGGTCGACTGGGCACAGATCGTGGATGTTGCCTATGTGGCGCGGGAGGTGCTCGACGACATGGGACTGGTGGGCTGGCCGAAAACAAGCGGCTCCCGGGGACTCCACATCCTGGTGCGCATCGCGCCGCACTGGTCCTACCGCGACGTGCGGCTCGCCGCCGAGACCCTCGCCCGCGAAGTCGAGAACCGCGCGCCCGGCCTCGCCACCGCCCGGTGGTGGAAGGAGGAGCGCGGCGAGAGTGTGTTCGTCGACTTCAACCAGAACGCGAAGGACCGCACCGTGGCATCCGCCTATTCCGTCCGGGCCCTCCCCGATGCCCGGGTCTCGACGCCGCTTTCGTGGGACGAAGTGCGCTCCGCCCGTCCCGATCAGTTCACGGTGCGCACGGTACCCGGACGCTTCGCGGACATTGGGGACCCCCATGCCGGCATCAACGAAGCTGCGGGCACACTGGATGGCCTCCTCGCACTGGCAGCCGCGTTGGGCCCTGCTGAGAAAGCGCCGCGCAGCGGTGACGGCTCCGGCCGCCGGCAGTCAGCGATGCCCCTCATCGAGGTGGCACGCACCAAAACCAAACCCGAGGCACTCGCGGCGCTCGACGAATGGAAGTCCAGGCATGCGGACCTGATCCCCGCCTTGCACCCCGCGGACGTGCTCGTGGACGGAATGCGCGGGTCGAGTTCGCTCTGGTACCGGGTCAGGGTAAACCTGCAGCACATCCCCGATGCCGACCGTCCCGCACAGGAGCAACTCATTGCAGACTATGACCCTTGGGCGGGCAAGGAGTGGCCGGGCCGCCCCGGATCCTGAGTCATGTGGCGCGCGCCCGCGTGGTGCTGCCGTGACCAACTCTTGTCCCAACCGGTACCTGGCGGACATCCTTTGGCAGACCGGCCAGCCGTAACGTTAATCCACGGACGTACCGGGACGGGATTGCGGTGCAGCAATGGCAAAAAGGCCAACGGCTGGAAGGCGGATGGCGGGGGTGCGCGCTGTGATGGTGGCATCCGCCCTGTCACTTCCACTGTGGGCGGCCGCCTGCGTCACCCCACCTCTCCAGGACACACCGCCCTCCCCGGCGCCGCCCCTCGTTGACGCCCGCACCACCCCCACCCCGGCAGCCGCGCCCCCTGTACCCGCCCCCCAGCCGCAGGCGCCGCCGCCCGCAACGGCAGTCACGCCCCCGGCTCCTGAGACCAAGGGCGGTGCACCCGCGGCCCCGGCCGAGACCGCACCAGTCGGCACGGCCACAGCACCTGCGCCGGAAGTACCGGCGTCCGAGGATCCCCTTCCTTCCGCGCCGGCTCCATCAGGCAAGGTGGCAGGACCGCAAACTGTGACCGCCTACTACGTACTCCTGGACGACGGCGGCAGCAACGGGGTGCGGTTCGGCTGCAATGACAGCCTGGTGGGGGTTTCCCACCCCAGTTCGGCCGGGGAGGATGCGCTGGCTGCTGCCGTTCGCGCCCTGCTGGACGCGCAGGCTGAGCCAGAACAGTCACAGCAGCCGCCGGAGGTCTATAACGCACTTTCGGAATCCGACCTGAAGTTTCTGTCCGGAAGTTTCGACGGCACCACCGTCACGGTATACCTCGCCGGAACGCTCAGCATGGGAGGGGTCTGCGACCTTCCCCGGGTGGAAGCGCAGCTGACCCATACTGCGGTTTCGGCGGTGGGGGCAATCCGGGCGGAAATCTATGTCAACGGGCTGACCCTCGCTGAGGCCCTGAGGCTGGACTGACCGTTCCACCACCGCAGGTACCGGGCGTGCATGGTGACTCAACAGCTGTTGCCTCAGCAGCAACACTCGGCTGTATCCTGTTTGTTGTGAGCCACGAGACACTCGACGCCGCAGCACGGACGCTGCCTGCCGAAGCCATTGACGCCATCGAACGGGCGGCGACGTCCGCCCACCGCCATGAGGAACTCTTCTCAGAGCGCGCCGCCAACATCCGGCAGTCCGCCGTCAGGGATGTCTTCGACATATCTTTGCGCCCCGGGCTGGTTTCCCTTGCGGGTGGAAGCCCCTACCTGCAGTCCCTCCCCCTTGACCGGCTTGCGACCACCGCAGCAGCCATCATTGCCGAGGACGGACTGACGGCCCTGCAGTACGGCGGAGGCCAAGGCACGGAGGAGCTTCGCGCCCAGATCTGCGAAGTGATGGCCGCCGAGGGCATCGTGGACGCGCTGCCCCAAAACGTGGTGATTACGGCAGGGTCGCAGTCAGCCCAGGACGTTGCCACCAAGGTTTTCTGCAATCCCGGGGACGTGGTGCTGGTGGAGGACCCCACGTATGTGGGCGCGCTGAACACCTTCGAGGCCTACCAGGTGCAGGTTGAAACAGTGGAGATGGACCGGGGACGGCCTGGTTCCGGATCTCCTTGAGGCCAAGATCGCGGCCCTGCAACTGGCCGGCAAGAGCGTGAAGTTCCTGTACACCATCCCCAACTTCAACAATCCCTCCGGAATCACCCTCGCCCGCGAGCGGCGGCAGCAGGTGGTAGATATATGCCGCAACGCGAATATTCTTGTCCTTGAAGACAACCCTTACGGCCTCCTGCGTTTTGATGGCGAACCACTGGCACCACTGCGCGCCGGCAACCCCGGGGACGTCATCTACATGGGGTCCTTCTCGAAGATCTTCGCCCCCGGCCTTCGCATCGGCTGGGCCCTGGTGCCCGAGCACCTGCAGCGCCGCTACTACCTGGCAGCGGAAGCTGTGACCCTGTGCCCGCCTGCACTCAACCAGATGCTGGTATCTGCCTACCTGCGCGACTTTGACTGGCGGGGCCAAATCGAAACGTACCGCGGACTGTATGCAGAGAGGTGCCGCGCCATGCTCGCAGCCCTTGAGGCCCACATGCCTGCCGGGACCAGCTGGACCAGCCCGGAAGGCGGATTTTTCGTCTGGGTGACGCTCCCGGAAGGGGTGGACACCTACCCGTTGCTGCAAAAGGCGATCGACGCCGGTGTGGTGTTTATCCCCGGAGCCGCCTTCACGCCGTCGGACGAGCCGTCCAATAAGCTGCGCCTGGCCTACAGCGCCGTGCCGCCGGAAGCCATCACTGAAGGCGTTCGGCGCCTTGCGCCGGTACTGCGGGAAGCCATAGCGGAGCTGTAGCCTTGGGCTCACTGACTTAAGCCGCACACACAAAGCAAAGGAGCAACACATGAGCGGAATCATCGTTGTAGGGGTTGACGGCAGCGGTACGGCCAAGAAGGCAGCGGAGTCCGCACGGGACCTCGCCGCAGCACTGGGCGCCTCGCTTCACGTGGTCTCAGCCTTCGACAGCGACCGCACCGAGGTCTTCGGCAGCGGCAGCGACCAGTGGATTGTGTCCGACGCCGATGCCGCCGAGCACGTAGCGCGCACCGTCGCGGATTCCCTCGGCCGGGACATCAAGGTGACTTACTCGGCAGCCCGCGGCCGCCCGGCGGACGCCCTCATCAAGGAGGCCCTCCGGATGGAGGCCCGCATCATCGTGGTGGGAAACCGCAGGATGCAGGGCATCGGGCGCGTCCTCGGAAGCGTTGCCAACAGCGTGGCCCACAACGCTCCCTGCGACGTCTACATCGCCAACACCTACGACGCCGACTAGCCCGGATAGGGTCACCATGGGGCGGCATTCCCCCGCCCCATGGTGTCCGTTCTCACCCTAAAAGCAGGGTTTTGGAGCTGAAGCCGGGGATAAAATTGGATAAGCCCTCAATGGTGCGGACATCCGGCATTCACCATTTTCAAGGGGCTCCATTGATAACTCTCCAGCGCCGCCAGCTCGTAGGGCACGACATCCTCCTGGCCCGCCACGGAAACCACATCTGTTCCATGCGCGTTGACCGCAGCAGCGGCAGGGTGGTGGCGCTGCTGGACGACGGGACCGTTGACAGCGCACCGAACCTCATTGCCCCGGGCCTCGAACTTCCCGCCACGGTGGGCAGCGTACTGCGTGAAGACTGGAAGATTCTGGCCGCCTCCGGGGCGGTGGCCGCGGGAATGTGTGCATTGATGGTGACAGCAGCGGTTGCGCTCGGATCAATGACGGATCCAACCACTATTGAGATGCTCTCGGCCTACACCATCTATTAGGCCTCCCTGGGTTAGGAGACCATCCAGCCCTGCAGGACCCACCAGATCCCGGCCATCACCACGCCGCCGAACAACGAGCCGGCAACCACCTGCGCCACCGTGTGGGCGCGCAGCACCACCCGGGACCAGCCGACGGCGGGGATGAGCAGCAGCAACGGAAGCCACGGCGCCCCGAGCATCAGAACCGCAATCACAGCGGACGAGGATATGGCGGCAGCGTGCCCGCTGATTTTCCAGAACGGGCTGACTGCTGCCAGGACCACCACGCGCCGCCCACCACACCAAGAACCATGGCCACAACGCTTTGCGGAGCCCCGACAGCATTCAGGACCAGCAGTCCGGCCGCGATGGAGGCCAGCGCCATCAGCAGCACTGGTGCCCGCTGCTTGCGGTCGCTGACGTGATGGTCGGTGACTTTACCCAGTTTCACCAGGACCAGCAGCAGCAACAGCGGGATCACGCAGACGAACAGGGCTGCCAACGCACCGTAGGCCATGGTTCCGGGAAAGCCGGCCTGGGTCAGCGGGCTGATCAACAGCTGCACGCTGACCACCACTGGTGGCTGGAGCGTCTCCGTGATCCATCTGGCTGTCCTGTTTTTGGCACGGATGGCGCCGGCGTTCATCACCATGTTGTCGGTTTCCTAGTCCAGCAGCAGTGCCGGTTCCTCCAGGATGGCGGCGACGTCGGCCATAAAGCGGGCGGACAGGTCGCCGTCCACCACGCGGTGGTCGAACGAACCGCCAAGGGTGGTGATCCAGCGGGGAATCACTTCGCCGTCCAGGACCCAGGGCTTCTGCTTGATGGTTCCGAAGGCGACGATCGCCACCTCGCCGGGGTTGATGATCGGCGTACCTGTGTCAATGCCCAGCGCCCCAATGTTGGTGATCGTGAGCGTGCCGCCCTGCATCTCCGCAGGCTGTGTTTTTCCGGCCCTGGCGGTGGTGGCGAGGTTGTTCAGGGCCAGCGCCAGCTCCTTCAGGGAGAGGTCCTGGGCGTTCTTGATGTTCGGGACCATCAAGCCGCGGGGAGTGGCCGCTGCGATTCCCAGGTTCATGTAGTGCTTGACCTGGATTTCGGCGGTGCCTTCGCCGTTGTCCATCCAGGTGGCATTGACGCTGGGGTTACGCGCGGCCGCCCAGATCACTGCCTTTGCGAGGATGAGCAGCGGCGATACCCGGATGCCTTCGAAGTCGCGGGAGGACTTGAGCCTCTTGACGAACTCCATGGTGCGGCTGGCGTCCACGTCCACAAAGATGCTCACGTGGGGTGCCGAAAATGCCGACTCCACCATCGCCTTCGCCGTGGCCTTGCGGACGCCCTTGACGGGAATCCGTTCTATCCGCTGGTCCTGCGGCTTTCCTGCCTTGCCCCAGAACCCGTCCGCCTTGTCCAGCTCTGCGTCGCGCTGGGCCTGGTAGCTGACCAGGTCCTCGCGCGTCACCTCGCCGCGCAGGCCGGTTGCCACCACGTCTGCGAGGTCGATGCCGAGGTCGCGGGCGATCTTGCGGACCGGCGGCTTGGCCAGGACCTTGTTCACGAGGCCGGTGATGGCCCCACCAAAGGTGGGCCGGTTGTCCATCCCTTCGGCGGACCGGGCCTCGTCATGCGCCGCCACCTCAGCCGGCGTGTGGGGCTGGACAGGCTCCACCTCGGGAGCGTTGACCGTCAGGGAACCGGCGGCAGGTGCCGCCTTCCGCGGGCGGCGCTTGACGGCGTCGGCCTTGGGACCCGAGCCCACCAGCGGACCGCCGGCCAGGGCACTGTCTGTTGAGCCGGCGTCGGGCGCTTCATTTTCTGCCGGCAGCTTGCCGTAGAGCGGCTGCACCGGGGTCTCCGGGGCCCGCACGTCCGCGGGCGTGGGATCGCCCGCGACGTCATCGCTGACGCTGATGATGGCCGTGCCGACGTCGATGGTCACCCCTTCCGGGACCAGCAGATCCGTGACGGTCCCGGCAAAGGGGGACGGCAGTTCCACGATCGACTTGGCAGTTTCGATCTCGCACAGGACGTCATTGATGGCGACGGCGTCACCGGGCTTGACCTTCCAGGAGACAATTTCCGCCTCGGTGAGGCCCTCGCCTACGTCAGGCAGGTTGAACTTGTTGAGAGTCATGGTGTCCTCAGTAGGTGAGGGCGCGGTCCAGCGCCTCGAGGATGCGGTCGATGTCCGGAAGGTAATCTTCCTCCACCTTGGCAACGGGATAGGGCATGTGGAAGCCACCTACGCGGATCACGGGCGCCTCCAGGGAATGGAAGGCCCGCTCGCTGATCCGGGCCGCGATTTCACCGCCGATACCGCCGAAGGTGGGCGCCTCATGGGCCACGATCAGGCGCCCGGTCTTTTCCACCGAGGCGGTGACGGTATCGAAGTCAAGGGGCGAGATGGAGCGCAGGTCAATGACCTCAACGCTGCGTCCGTCCTCCTCCGCGGCGTTGGCCGCAGCCAGGGCCACCGGAACCAGCGGGCCATACGCCACGATGGTGGCGTCTGCCCCCTCCCGGAGAACGTGGGCCTTGAAAGGGTCATCCGCCCGGCCCGGTGACTGGACGTCAACGTCACCCTTGAGCCAGTAGCGGCGCTTGGGCTCGAAAACGATCACCGGATCCTGGCACTCCACAGCCTGCTGGATCATCCAGTAGGCATCATGCGGGTTGGACGGCGTGATGATGCGCAGGCCTGCCGTATGGGCGAAGAGCGCTTCCGGGGATTCCGAATGGTGCTCCACGGAGCCGATGCCTCCGCCGTAGGGGATGCGGATGACCACTGGAACGGTGAGGTTGCCGTTGCTGCGCGCGTGCATCTTGGCCAACTGGGTGGTGATCTGGTTGAAGCCCGGGAAAACGAAGCCGTCGAACTGGATTTCGCATACCGGCGTGTAGCCGCGCAGTGCGAGGCCGATCGCGGTGCCGATGATGCCGGACTCTGCGAGCGGGGTGTCCACCACGCGGTCCGGGCCGAACTCGCGGATCAGCCCGTCCGTCACGCGGTACACGCCGCCGAGGGCGCCGATGTCTTCGCCCATCAGCAGGGATTTCGGGTTGTCCGTCAGTGCTGCGCGCAGGCCCTCATTGATGGCCTTTGCGATGGTCATGGTGGTCATCAGTGGCCTGCCTCTTGGGACGCCGGGGCTGTTACTGCCTGCCGTTCTTCTGCCTGCCCTTCGCCTGCAAAACCCGCTGAGTACTCCTCAAACCAGGCCAGCTCCTCTGCCACCAGGGGGTGGGCCTCCACGTAGGTGTTGGCGAAGGCGGACCGGATATCCGGCGTCTCGAGGTCGTGCGTGGTGCGCCGGACGTAAGCTGCGAGCTCGTCACCGTCGGCCTTGACCTTGGCGAAGAACGCTTCGTCAGCCAGGCCTTCCGCACGCAGGTATTTCTCCAGGCGTACCAGCGGATCCTTGGCCCGCCAGGCATCCTCCTCCGCTGACTCGCGGTATTTCGTGGGGTCGTCCGCCGTCGTATGCGCACCCACCCTGTAGGTGAAGGCCTCGATCAGGACGGGGCCTTTGCCCTGGCGTGCGTGCTCCAGCGCCCATTCGGTGACGGCGTGCACGGCAATGACGTCGTTGCCGTCCACCCGGATGCCGGGGAAGCCGTAGCCCTTGGCCCGGTTGGACAGCGGCACCCGCGTTTGCACGTTGGTGGGAACGGAGATGGCCCAGTGGTTGTTCTGGCAGAAGAACACCACGGGGGCGTTGTAGGAGGACGCAAACACCATGGATTCGTGGACGTCCCCCTCGGAGCTCGCGCCGTCCCCAAAGTAGGCGATAACTGCCGCGTCCGGTTCTGAAGTGGGCGCACCGGAGGCGGCAGAGTTGGCGGCGGCAAGCTTCTGGTCCCGCTGGATGCCCATGGCGTAGCCCACTGCGTGAAGCGTCTGCGCCGCCAGGACCAGCGTGTACAGGTGGAAGTTGGTGTCCTTGGGGTTCCAGCCGCCGTTGGAGACCCCGCGGAACTGGCGCAGGAGCTCGGCCAGGTCCACATTGCGGGTCAAGGCGACGCCGTGTTCCCGGTAGGTGGGAAAGATGTAGTCCTGCGGCTGGCTGGCACGGCCCGAGCCGATTTGGGCGGCTTCCTGGCCGGTCAACGGAACCCAGAGCGCCAACTGGCCCTGGCGCTGCAAGGCGGTGGCTTCGACGTCGAAGCGGCGGATGGCAGCCATGTCAGCGTAGAGTCCCTGGAGTTTCTCCGGGGTGAGTTTCTCGGCGTATCCGGTGAAGACGGGATCAAAGCCGAGTTTCCCGTCAGGGCCGAGGAGCTGGACCATCTGCGCCGGGGGTTCGCCCATGATGGCTTCGGCATCAGCCTCGCGCTGGTCGTCTACAGCTGTTCCGTCGAACTCGGTGGCAGGCAGATGTGTGCCCATACCGTCTCCTTGCTTGCCGCATCCGGATGCGGATGCAATGTCGCTGGGATATATGCCGCAAAAGGAATGAATTCCTGCTGCGGCATATATAATGGCTTACTGATCCTAACTTTATCTTCAGTAAGTAACCGCGGGGCTACTTGTTAAGTGCTAGGAAGCGCGTGGGGCCTTTGTATAGTTGGCACACAGCTTGAGGAACCGCGTATTTGCTTCGGTCTCGCCGATGCTTACCCGCACTCCCTCCCCGGGAAACGCCCTGACGGACAAGGCCTGCGTAGCCGCCAGGTCTGCGAATCCGGCGCTGTCGGCTCCAAGGTCCAGCCAAACGAAGTTGCCCTGCGCGTCCGGAACAGCCCAGCCCAGATTCCTGAGCCCCACCGTAACGCGTTCCCGCTCATCCACGAGTTTTTGTACCCTCTCTACAACTTGCGGGTAATTCTGCAGGGAAATAATTGCGGCAGTTTCTGCAATCTGCGACACGGCGAACGGCGTGGCAGCGACCCTAAGGTGTTGAGTCAACCCGGGGTTGGAGATGCTGTAGCCAACCCGCAGGCCGGCAAGCCCGTGGGCCTTCGAGAAGGTCCGGAGCACAACCACGTTGGGGTACTTGCGGTAGAGCGCAATCCCGTCCGCCGCCTCCGCGTCCCGCACGAACTCCTGGTAGGCCTCGTCAACCACCACCACCACGCCTGCCGGCACAGAGCGGATAAACGCCTCTGTCTCGGCGGCTGTCAGCGCAGGGCCCGTGGGATTGTTTGGGGTGCAGAGGAGGATCACCTTGGTGCGGGCTGTAACTGCTGCAGCCATCGCCTTGAGGTCGTGGCGGCCGCCGGCAGCCAGGGGAACGGGGACACCCTGCGCACCCGAGAGGCCAACGCTGATGGGATACGCCTCAAAGGAGCGCCACGCGTAAACCACTTCGTCGGGTTCGCCGTCTTCGTTCCGCCCCGCGAATGCGGCCAGCAGCTGGTTCAAAGCCCCCAGGCTGCCTGCGCCAGTGACGATATCCTCGGCGGGAACATCCAGGAATGCGGCCAGCTCTGTGCGGAGCCTGCTGCTCAGAGGATCAGGGTAGCGGTTGAAATCTGTCTGCTGCGCAATTGCCTCAACGACCGCAGGGATCGGGGGCAGCGGGTTTTCATTCGAGGACAGCTTGTAACTGGCCAGTCCGTCCACGGCGACAGGCGGTTTGCCGGCGGCGTAGCGGGGCAGTTTTGCCACCACAGGGCGCGGCTGGATGCCCCCGGCGAGGGTCTCTGATGACGTCATGGAGACCAGCCTACTTCTCCGGCCGCACTGCGTAACGCGGCATTCCTGCGCGAACTGCGCTCCACGGCACGCACTGGGCCGGTGGTGGGTGGACGGGCACTGCACCCGTCCACCCACCTGTTCCTTCCATCTTGCCAGCCAGGGCCTCCCTACACCCGCGGGGTGCTGTCTGCCCGGGTGCCCGCCAGCTGGGGAGCCCAGCCGTCGGTTCCGTGGAGGTAGGCCTCCACGGTGAACTCCTTCGCCAGTGCCGGTTCAAGCTGCGGCCTGCCGGCGGTGACACGGGACCCGGGGCCGTTGTTGTTGAACTCGTGGAACCGGGCTTCCCGCCAGGAAAACCCGCTCATGTCTGTCCACGGAACGCTGGAAATGTGCGCATCCAGCCACGAATCCCGGATCAGCACCTGGGCGATGGCGTCCACGTCACCGCTGGGGTGCCAGGGCCGGCCGAGGTGGACGGATCCCGGTGCAGCGTCGGACACAAAGCGGCAGCCCGTGAACAGGAACCCGTGCTTGATTCCAATATTCAGGCTGCCGGCCGAAACGTAGCCGTTGTTGCTGCTTGATCCGCGGTCCAGGGAGCGGACTTCGGTTCCGGAGAAGACCGCCGTGCCCCGGCCGAAGATGAAGTCCACGTCGCCTTCGATATAGCAGTCGCGGAAGAAGAACCGCGCCTGTACGCCGCGGGACGGTGAATCAACCAGCAGCGTGTCCTGGTTGCCCAGGCACCGGACGTTGCTCAGAACTGCACGGTCTCCCGTCAGGAAGAGTGCCACTGCCTGCCGGTTCTTCATGTCCTGGTTGGCGGCCTCGTCAAAGTCGTTGCTGAACGTGAGGTTTGCGGCCCTAAAGTCCGGCCCGTCAATCCGTACGCTGGCACTTCCACCCGTGCCATAGGGTCCGGTGCCATCTGGCTTGGGCGTGCCGGAGGCGTTGTTGTAAACCAACACAACATCCTTCGCCCTCTCCCCCTGCCCCAAAAACGAGATTCTGGGCTTGCTGGCCGGCACCCTGATGGCCTCCCGGTAGATGCCTGGCTGGATCCGGATGTGGGTCCGGCGGGTGCTGCCTTCGGGCACCGCGTCGATGGCCGCCTGCACCGTCGGGAACGCCTGCCCCTTGCCCACGCTGACAATAGCGGGCCTATCCACGGGCCGTTCGCTTGGCCAGTAGATGCCGGCGATGGCGTCCAGTCTGGCGTCGAGGTGCTGTAAGTACCCAGGCGGCAGTGTCTGTTGTGACCGGAGTTCCGAGGCAACCAGCCGGGCCACGGCCAGGGCCCCTTCCGCCTGGAAATGCGTATTATCTGTCACGCCTTGCGGATACTGCGGATACTGGCCCGGCGAGGCATACAGGAAGTGCGACTTGGTTCCCTCGGCGCCGAGCTTCTGCCAGAGGCCCTTGGAGGACGCGGTGAGGTCCACAAGCGGGGTGCCGGTGGCAGCTGCGAGTTCCCGCACTGCCTGGGGGTACGCACCATGGGAGTCCTGGGCGACTCCAAGGGCGCTGAACCGGCGGCGTTCCACCGGGGTTATCAGTACAGCCTTCGCGCCCCGGCCCTCGGCACCATCGATGTACTTCTGCAAATACTCCTTGAAGGTGGTCTGCGGGTCGGTGCCCCTGGCCGGGTCTTCAACCTTTTCGTCGTTGTGCCCGAAGGAGATGAGCAGGTAGTCGCCAGGCTGGAGGAGGGCCACCACCTCGTCCAGCAGGCCGGCGTCCGCGAAGCTCTTGGACGAAGCGCCGGACCACGCGTAGTCGAAAACGTCGGCCTGTGGCCCTACCAGCAACGGGAGCGCCTGCCCCCAGCCGGCCCGTGGACGTTCCGAGTGCTGGTAAGCGGAGGACGTGGAATCGCCCACCACGAAGATTATTGGCCTGGTGCGGCCCTGCGGTGGTACCGCTGCGGACCCGTCCGTGGCCTCGGAGCGCGTAGCCCCGGGCCCCGCGAGCCCTGCGGCAGCAGTGAGGGCTCCTGCGGCCACTGCCGCCAGCATCGAGCGGCGGCTGGGTTCGAAACGGCGCATCAGCGAGCATCCCCCGCCGCGAAGACGGGCCCGACGGCGTCCGCCAGGAGGGCGGGAACGGCCTGGGCTGCGTTTACGTGCGTCCGCAGCACTGGTGTCCAGGTACCGTCGGCACCCAACTGCCTGTCAGCAGGCGCGGCAGCGTTATAGGCTGCGCGAAGGTCAACGATCTTGCCGTTGACCGCATTTCCGCTGGTGCTGATGACCTTCCCCTTGAAGTAGGAGATCAGGGACTCCGCCGGAATGTCCGCCGGGAGGGTGAAGGCATTGGCCTCGGCGTACAGGTGGGATTCAACGCCGGTACCGAAGGTGTACCCGTACGGGATTTCCGAATCGGTGGTGGTTTTGAAGTGGTTGTTGTAAACATCCACCTGGCCGTAGCGGACGCGGGGTGCCCGCTGTCCGACGTTCTCGAATACGTTGTGGTGGATGGTGACCCGCAGCTTACCGGCATCTCCCCGGTTGGTGGAGTCCGTGGACCCGATGAGCAGGAGTTTGTCGTGCTCCGAGAACCGGTTGTAGGACATCGTCACCAGGTCCGAGCCGTTGGTGACGTCCACTGCTCCGTCATGGACCTGGTACGGCCTGCCGAAGTAGCTGGGCTGGGCGCTGTCCAGGTTGGGCTCATCGGTGAAGTGTGAGTGGTCCACCCAGACGTGCTTTGAGCCGTTGATGATCTGCAGCAGGTCATACTCGCTGTTCCAGTTACCGGTGGCACCGTCCGTGGGGTCCCACGACGGGAAGCAGTCGGCGGCGTCCCGAACCGCGAGGTTCCGGACGATGACGTTTTCGGCGCCATTGACCCTCAGGGCTGCACCCGTGATGCTGCTGTCCGGGTCGGCACCCACGATGGTGGTGTTGCTGGGGATGTCCCACCGGATTGCGGCGGCCTGCTTGGATGCCGCCAGCCGCCGGGCGTTCTCCTGTGGGCCCTCCGGCTCCTTCGCAGTTCCGTACCGGACCGGGTCGAAGTCGTAAAGGTACTGGGCGAGTGAGTAACCGGTACCGCTGGCGTAGTCTTCACAGCTGATCGGTGAGCCGTCCGCGCTGGCGTTGGCCGCAATGTCCCCGTGGACCCTGATGATTTTGGGTTCGCTGCCGGTGGCGAGGGCTGCGAGAAGCTGTCCCTTGTTGGAGACGTCGTAAATCCGGTCATCCGCTGCGGCCGAGCCGCCGGTGGTGCCGGCTCCCAGGGCTGCCCAGCCGTCATTGGGTGCGAGTACCTGGCGTTCAAGAACCTGGCGGGCGGTCTGGGCAGTTGGATCCGCTTGTGGCGAGGGAGCTGCTGACGAATGGGCAGGGACTGCGACCAGGGATACGGCGATGGCCGCCGCGACCGAT
This sequence comes from Arthrobacter sp. V1I9, assembly GCF_030817075.1. NCBI lineage: Bacteria > Bacillati > Actinomycetota > Actinomycetes > Micrococcales > Micrococcaceae > Arthrobacter > Arthrobacter sp. V1I9. Next base: position 3,937,592 of record NZ_JAUSYU010000001.1, on the reverse strand, counting down.
ATGGGCACTAATGGCATCTTTTGACGCATGATCTCTCTTCCTCCATTGGAATGAACCACGCTTCGGTGCCGGCCCGTGGAAACGGACGGCATCTGCAGAAAGCGATTTCTCAACTACGGGAAACCGGTTTCTAACTGTCAAGGGTTTAGTTGATTTTTGACAGCCTCTTACCTTGGAAGTCATCTCGGGACCTGCTGGTCCCGTCTCGGGCCAAACAGGCAAAAGAGGCCAGCGGTAGGGCCGAAAACCCTGCAAGGACGCTCAGGGACGTGTGCAACCATTGGCCTATGCGACTGATTGCGCGGGTACTGATCAACGGCCTTGCCCTCTGGGTGGCGAGCTGGATACTGCCAGGGCTGGAGATCTCCAGCTCCGCAGCCACCGATGCAGTGGCAAAAACCGGTGTGACGCAGGGGACGGACACCATCGGAATCGTTCTCGCCTACCTGTTCATCGGCGTTATCTTCGGTTTGGTGAACGCCTTGGTCCGCCCGCTGGTGAGTCTCCTCGCGCTGCCAATCACCATCCTGACCCTCGGCCTGTTCACTATCGTCATCAATGCGGCGATGCTTTACCTGACATCCTGGATCAGCAGCTACACCCCGGTTCGATTCACCATTGACTCCTTCTTTTGGACTGCCATTCTGGCTGCCATCATCATCACCCTGATCTCGCTGGTTGCGGGGCGCATTACCGGAACCCGGCGGTAGCTGGGAACTTGTGGCGCTGCGCCGGGCTTCACCGCGCTGCGCGGAGTTCCACGCCAGCCCTCGCTACCGTCCGCCATATTCGCGCTCCTGCCTGCGGGTGTCTGCCGTGTGGAGACTTTGCCCGGGAGTCGTGGCCCGGGTGAGGGAGAAACGGGTGGCAGTGGCTGCGCCGCCCGCTCCAATCACAGCGCCCAACGCGGCCGTGGATGCCACCAGCGAGGGATCGTTGCTCGCTGAAACGAGCCGGGCACCGTCCTGGTAACCGGCAAGCTGGTGGCCGGGACCGATTCCGACGCGCTCTCCCGTCTGAAGGTACAGGTCATTGGTCATTGTCGCCGTGACCTGGTTTTTGGTGTCCCGGTTGGCTGCGCCGTCGGTGCCGGGTACCCAGTCGGCTCGATGCTCCAAGTGGAGCGTGCTGACGTCCGAACCCGGCGTGATTCCCGCGACCGGCGATCCCGCGGTCAACACGTACTTCAGGTTGTATTCATCCTAAAAGTCCTCGTTCGCTGCCAGATTCATGGCGTGTATGCCTCCCTGGCTGTAGCCGACACCCACAACCGGGGCTCCTCTCTCGGCGCCGGCTTCCTTCAGTGCCTCCCGTATGGCCACATTGACGTTTGCAGAAGCGTTTCCTACTCCTTCCACTATCCCGTTCAGGCCAAATGGATTCTCGTCCACACCGTCGAGTTGCGTGCCGGGAATCACCACCACGTAGACCTTTTGCCCTCCGTTCTCGATCTCGATGACTTCAACGAAGCCGCCGCCGCGTTCATCAATGAGTTGGATCCGCGCAAGCAGCCCGGCAGGAGAAGGATCAAGATCGATGGGAATACGTTCCTCCCGCCGGACCTCAAGCGGGCGGGGCCGCATTCCTGGAAATGCACCTTCCACCAGGGCCGTGAGGATGGGGGTGGCCGGCCCCACACCTGTGGTCATGTCCTCAAGTGCTTGTCTGCTAAGGACGCCTGTCCTCCAGAAGTCCGCGTGACTTTCCAGCTTAGTTCCCAAATCCCAGATGCCAACCGTGCGGGTCGTGGCCGCAAAGGCCTCAGCCACTTCGTACTCCTCCGTGCAGGCGCGGACCTGGCCGCTGATTCGCTGCAGCTCGGTGCGCACTGCCTGGACACTCCGCCCGGACTCACCCACCGAGCCCAGGGCCACGGTCCCGGACCAGCGGGGCAGGTTTTGGAAGGGAACCAGGTCCTCCCAAATCCGTCGGACTTCAACCTCCAGCTCGGAGAGTGCGCCCGCCAGGTCATCCAGCTTCTTCGCGCCCGCTGCCAACTCTTCCAGCTGGAAGCTTATGCCGCCCACGCCGCCGCGGATGGTGAGGATCCCGTCATCGGGAGGACTGAACACTCTGATCGGGCCGCTGCCCGACGGCACAACCTCGGCCATCAGAAGCTGCCCGGATAGGCGCAGCCAGCGGTAAAGGTCTCGCGGGCATGCCGCTCCACAGCAGCCTTTGCTTCAATCAGCGCTTCCAGCGCACGCCGCAAGGCGGCAGACTGCAGTGAAACCGTGTCGCGGTAAGCACGGCCGGCCGGTGACTCCCATTCCAGCAACTGAACATCCCGGAAGCCGGCCAGCACCTCCTCTCCGCGGCCAACGCAGAATGCTATGCGGCCCGCCAACTGCTCCACTTGCGAAGCGCGCAGCATGTCCTGCTGCAAATCCACCCCTGCCAGTTGGTTTCCCATCACTGTTCCCTCTCCAGAAGCAGCCTGCACCCACGGCGCCGGCCAACACGCCCTTGCCTGGAATGAACGCTACGGAGGACAGCCCACCGGCCCTACCACCGCCGTCACCTATGTGGACAAGTAACGTCCCGGGAAGGGCTAAAGCCGCCGCGGGAGTTCATGAAAGAATCAGCACATGCCTGAAACCGCCGCCACAGCTGACACCCGTACGCCCTCAGGACGCCTGGCCCTCGCCGCGTCCCCGGAAAAAATCGCGCTCGGCCCGTTGGACGGCCGCTACCAGTCCGCCGTCGCCCCGCTGGTGGATTATTTGTCGGAAGCCGCGCTCAACCGCGACCGTGTGGCAGTGGGAAGTTGAATGGCTCATCCACCTGACCGGCAACAACGTCCTTCCGGGCGCCGGTCCCCTGACGGCCCGGCAGCAGGACCAGTTGCGCGCCATCGTCACCGAGTTCGACAGCAATTCAGTGGCGGAACTGGCCGACATCGAAGCCGTAACGGTCCACGACGTCAAGGCCGTGGAGTACTACATCGGCCGCCGCCTCCCGGCCATTGGCATCGAAAACCTCACGGCCATGGTGCACTTCGGCTGCACCTCCGAGGACATCAACAACCTCTCCTACGCGCTGGGTGTCAAGGGCGCTGTGGAGGACGTGTGGCTTCCGTCGGCGCGCGCACTCGTGGCCCAGATCAGCAAGATGGCCCTGGACAACCGCGCCGTCCCCATGCTGTCCCGCACCCACGGACAGCCCGCCACTCCAACCACCCTCGGCAAGGAACTAGCGGTCATCGCGCACCGCCTGACGCGGCAGCTGGACCGGATCGAGAAAACCGAATACCTGGGCAAGATCAACGGCGCCACCGGCACCTACGCGGCCCACGTTGCATCCGTTCCCGGCGCCGACTGGCAGCAGGTGTCCAGATCCTTCGTGGAAGCCCTGGGATTGAGCTGGAATCCGCTGACCACGCAGATCGAAAGCCACGACTGGCAGGCGGAACTCTATGCAGACGTCGCGCGCTTCAACCGCATCCTGCACAACGTCTGCACGGACATCTGGAGCTACATCTCCATCGGCTACTTCGCCCAGATCCCGGTTGCCGGCGCCACCGGATCCTCCACCATGCCGCACAAGGTAAACCCCATCCGCTTCGAAAATGCCGAGGCGAACCTGGAGATCTCCTCCGGGCTGCTGGACGTGCTGGGCTCCACGCTGGTCACTTCACGCTGGCAGCGCGACCTCACCGACTCCTCGAGCCAGCGCAACATCGGTGTGGCGTTCGGCCACTCGCTGCTGGCCATTTCCAACGTGGCCAAGGGCCTGGAGCGGCTGGACGTTGCGGAGGACGTCCTGGCCGGGGACCTGGAGACCAACTGGGAAGTCCTGGGTGAAGCGATCCAGATGGTCATGCGCGCCGAGGCAATTGCCGGGGTCGAAGGCATGGACAACCCCTACGAGCGGCTCAAGGACCTTACCCGAGGACAGCGGGTGGACGCAGCCCGCATGCAGGAATTCGTCCAGGGCCTTGGCCTTTCCCCCGAAGCCGAAGCGCGGCTCCTGGCGCTGACGCCCGGCAAGTACACCGGCATCGCGGACCAGCTGGTGGACCACCTGAGGTAGAAGTACGACGACGGCGCCGGGCTGACAAGGCCCGGCGCCTTCTTCCCCCCCTTCCTCGTGGCCCAGCAGGCGGCCCGCCTCAAAGTGCGAAACTGGAGGCATGAAGCTGCTCCTGATCCGCCACGGGCAAACCCCGGGCAACGTGCTCGGACAACTGGACACCGCCCACCCAGGTCCCGGACTCACCGAGCTGGGTGAGCGGCAGGCGGAGGCCTTGGCCCGTTCGCTGGCCAACGAACCAATCGAGGCACTTTATGCCTCCACGCTGGTGCGAACGCAGATCACCGCGGGGCCGCTGGGCCGGCTGCACAGCCTTGACGTCGAAGTGATGGACGGCCTTCATGAAATCGAAGCCGGGTCACTGGAAAAGCTGACGGACCACGAATCGCACAAGCGGTACATGGGGACAGTGATTTCCTGGGCAGCCGGGGATCTTGACCGGCGGATGCCTGCCGGGCCGGACGGCCATGATTTCTTCGAGCGGTTTGATGCCGCCATTGCCCGCGTTCTCGAACGTACGTCCGGGGAGCAGGCAACGGCAGCAGTCATCAGCCATGGTGCAGCCATCCGCACGTGGGCCGGACGCCGGGCCCAGGACGCAGACCACGAGTTCGCTGCGAAGCATGTGCTGGCCAATACCGGGATCGTCGCATTGGAGGGTGATCCGGACAGCGGGTGGCGGCTGATCCATTGGGACGGCAGCCCGGTGGGCGGACTGGCACTTGCCGATCCGACCGCGGAGGACCCGATGGGACGGAATGTGGCGGAGCCCTAAACCAGCTGCCTGATCCGGCGGGCCGGGAAGACCGCCATTCTCCGGCAGGCGCTGTTGGTCTGCTGGTCTGCCGGAGGTACAAGCCTCTCTGCCATAACTGCCGCCTCATCCGCCGTCGGCCGCGCAGCGCTGTCCATTGCGGTCAGCGCGCTGAGAAAGGTGCACCATCCCGGCCCCAGGGACTCCGGGATTTCGGGACTCCGCAGTGTCCTGGCTACCAGGGATTCTATGGCTGTGCCGGGAAAGGCCCTGGCGCCTGTGAGAAGCTCCAGCAGGACCAGACCCATGGCGTAGACGTCCCAGGAAGCCTGGGCTGGTCCGCCCGAAGCCTGCTCGGGGCTCATGTAGTGCACCGTTCCGGACGAAATGCCTGGCTCGGGAGCCGCACCGGCAGCAACCGCAATGCCGAAATCGATGATGCGCACCGGACTCCGTCGCAGGCCGCTGAGCATCAGGTTGGCGGGCTTAATGTCCCGGTGGACAAGCCCCTGTCCATGCAGGTGGGCAAGCGCTCCGAAGAGGCCGCGGGCCCAGCCGGCAACGTCACCGGGGCGGGGCAGGCCGGTGCGGGTTGCCGCGGCCAGGCTTGCGCCGAGCGCCAGTTCTTCAACAAGGAACGGACGGCCGGCGAGGGGGGTCGCGGCAGGGATGATGGACCGGCTGATGAATCTGATGATGGAGGGGTGGTTCATTCCTGCCAGGACGGCGGCTTCATTACGGATCCGCTCGAAGTGCTGTTCCGAGTCGCCAACGGCCACCTTGACGGCAACATCAGGACCACCCTCAAGGTCGGCAGCGCGGAACACCTCTGCCAGCGAGCCCCGGCCCAAGCGTTCTTTGAGCTCGTAACGGCCAGCCACCACCACCTCCCGGGAAGGAAGGCCAGCACCGCGATGCTGCGGTGCCGCGGCGGTGGAAGTCATGCGGAGAGGGCCGCAGTATGCACCGCTCCCGGACCAGCACCCAGGTCAGGGGAAGCGTAAGGCGAGAAAAACCAGGCGTCGAGCTGAAACCCGCAGCCGCAGCGCCAAACCGGAGGCAGCTGGACAGGCCCGCCGCCGTCCGGCTCGAAGCTGTAACCGACGGCGGCCGGCCCCACAGCAGGCGTCACCAGTTCCATGGCCGTTCCGCAGTGCACGGCGGCGCCGTCCGCATCCTCCGCGCTGTCCTGCGAAGCCTTGTTGGACAAGGCTGCAGGGGCGCCAAGCTCTGTAAAAGTTACCAAGACACTCACGACTCCAGCTGAGGGAATTTTCCAAGACCGATCGTAAGCATACATATTACTAGCCCATCTAGCTAGTCCCGCTAGTTACTTCTGCTCGTGCCCTTTATCAACGTCCGCAAGGGCATCAGTCATCCGTTGCAGGAAACCGATCACGATATGCGCCTCGTCAGCAGTCAGCTCTTCCGCAACCGCCATCATGCGCCGGTGCATCGCCCCCAGGGTCACCCGGACTTCCTTATCGGATTCCACTGTTGGCACCACCACCACGGAGCGGCGGTCCGTTGGGTGGGCCTCACGCCGTACGTGGCCGCTGCCCACCAGCCTGTCAATCAGCGAAGTGGTGGACGCGCTGGTAATCCCGAGGAATTGACTCAGGTCCTTCGGCGCCGTCGCCTTACCGGAGGCCTGCATTCGCAGGAGGTAGCGCAGGGCGAGGATGTCCGTCTCGCCCATGCCCATGGAGTCGCGGGTGGACCTCCGTACGGCCGTCTCAGCAGCACGATAGTCCCGCAGGGACTTCAGGACTGCCGCGCTGTACTCCAGCTGCCCGTCCGGCCCATACCAATAGCCAGAGCCTTCATTACCGGTTGAACCCATAAAAACATTCTAGTCCAGCATGTATCTAGACAACCAAGCGAGTTGGAATTAGGCGTTCTCCCAGCGCTTACCGGGCAGAAACAAGAGCGTAACCCCACCCTTCTACGCTAGGTGTGCATATCCCTTCGGCGAATCGAGGCAGACATGCAAACCAACCCGCGCCTGAACATCCGGCAGGTTGCCTGGTCCAACCCGGTGGGCGCGGACCTGCGCCGCGCGCAACAGGCCGAACTCGATGCCCGCTTTGGTACCCCTGACCATGAACCCGGCAGCCCGCCGTCGGACGCTGACTGCGCTGTGTTCCTGGTGGCGTATGACAAGGGATCCGGTCAGCCTGTTGGCTGCGGCGGCTTGCGGCTCCTGGATGACATGACAGCAGAGATAAAGCGCCTGTACGTTCTCCCCTACACACGGGGGTCAGGCGTAGCCAGCTCCATCCTGGCAGCCCTGGAAGCGGAGGCCTTCAAGCAGGGGATCGCCCGGATCAAGGCGGAAGCCGGTTCCGCCCAGCCCGACGGGCGGAACTTTTACGAGAACTCCGGCTTCGAGCCCGTTCCGAACTTCGGTGCCTACGCCGGCGTGAAGCACTCCTACTGCTACGCCAAGAGCATCAACGCCCGCAGCGCTGCCCACACTGCCATGGCGTAGTGCGGGCGCGACCGGGACGTGTGGACGAAACCGTCACACTCGGTGCTGCCGGCGCCGCCCGGCTAACCTCGGGCCTATGGAATCAGCAGACATCACCTTCCGCACCCGAAAGTGGGTCCGGCCTGAGGATCTCAATGCCAACGGCACCCTTTTCGGCGGCAGCCTGCTGAAATGGATTGATGAGGAAGCGGCGATCTACGCCATCCTCCAGCTCGGCAATGGACGCGCCGTCACCAAGTACATCTCGGAAATCAACTTCGTCAGCTCTGCGGTCCAGGGCGACCTGATCGAGATGGGCCTGACCGCCACCCGGTTCGGCCGGACGTCCTTGACCATGCGCGCCGAGGTCCGGAACATGATCACGCGGCAAAGCATCCTCACCATCGAAGAGATTGTTTTTGTGAACCTGAGCCCTTCAGGCAAGCCGGAGCCCCACGGCTACACCGACATCACCTACGACCGGGACCGGATCCCGACGCATCACCTGACAGACACACTCCAGCAGGACTGACGGCGGAGCAGGACTCAGGGCAGGTATCGCCACAGAGCAGGGACGGCCGACGGCGGCGCGGCAGCTGCAGCATTTACCTTTCGTTCACGTAGGCGGCACCAGCCGTTCCTGCAACTGGACCAGAGTGGACAGCCCGGCTGTTTATCGAATCGATAGCAAGACAGCCCGACTTTTGGCTTGCCCGGCTATAGGCTGGCCGGACATGCTCCGATTCCAGTCCAGAAATGAGTCCTGATCGTGCGTAAATTCCAGACTTTGGTTGCCGCGGCCGTCGCCGCCACCCTCCTCGCCGGATGTGGCGGCGGAGGTACAGCAACACCAGCGGCCTCCGGTGACGCCTCGTCGGCACCGGCAGGCGGTTCAGGGGAGACCCTTGTTGTCTACACCAACTCCAACGGCGAAGGCCGCGGCGAGTGGTGGACCCAAAAGGCCGCCGAGGCGGGCTACAAGATCGAGATTGTGGGTGCCGGCGGCGCAGACGCCACCAACAAGCTGATCGCGGAAAAGAACAACCCCATCGCCGACGTGGCTTTCGGCCTGAACAACATGTACTTCTCGCAGGTTAAGGCCCAAAACGCCCTCGAGCCGTATGAGCCTGCCTGGGCCGGCGAAGTGGACAAGGAACTGGGTGACGGCGAGACCTATTGGCCGCTGGTCAAGCAGGCCATCCTCCTGGGCTACAACTCGGACAAGCTTTCCAAGGACGCCGCCCCGCAGGACTGGACGGACCTGTGGACAAAGGACGAGCTCAAGGACCGCTACGAGCGCGTCACCGGCCTGGGTACTGCCACGGCGCAGCTGGTCTTCGCCGGCATCCTAAGCCGCTACCGGGATGACGCCGGCGATCTCGGCATTTCAGATGAAGGCTGGAAGCAGGTTGAGCAGTACTTCCAGAACGGAAGCCCCGCCGTCGCCAAAACAGACCTTTTTGCCCGCATCGCCTCCGGTGAAGTGGACATGGGACAGATGCCGTCCTCGATCATCGCCGAGCGGGAAAAGTCCTTCGGCGTCAACGTTGAAACCGTGATTCCCTCCGTCGGAGTACCGCTAGCCGTGGAGCAGATCGCCTTGGTGAAGGGCACCGAAAAGAAGGAGCAGGCGCAGAAGTTCATCGACTGGTTCGGCAGCGCCAAGATGCAGGGCGAGTTTGCCAAGAAGTTCAACTCCATGCCGGTGAACAAGGCTGCCGAAGCAGAAGCCAACCCGGAGGTGGTGGCCTTCTTCGCAGACCTCAAGCAGCAGGACATCGACTGGGAATTTGTCCAGGAGAACATGGGCGCCTGGGTGGAGAAGATCGAGCTCGAGTACATGACATAGGACCCGCTTACCCGCCATCCCACCCGCTTCCCAGACAGGTTTGCCATGATCCGCTTGGACAACATCAAAGTGACCTTTGGTGACTTCACCGCCATCCCGCACCTGGACCTGCACGTCCAGCCCGGAGAGTTCTTCACCCTGCTGGGTCCGTCAGGGTGCGGGAAGACGACGGCGCTCCGCACCCTGGCGGGCTTTATCCAGCCTTCCGGGGGGAGTGTCCATGTGGACGGCAAGGATGTGACGCGGCTTCCGAGCGACAAGAGGCAGGTGGGCATGGTGTTCCAGAACTATGCCCTGTTCCCCAGCATGAGCGTGTGGGAGAACATCGCGTTCGGGCTGCGGGTGCGGAAGGAGAAACCGGCGGACAGCGACCGCCTGGTCCGCGACATCGCAGGGCGAGTGGAGCTCAGCGATGAGCAGCTGTCGAAGAACGTGGCAGAGCTGTCCGGAGGTCAACAGCAAAGGGTGGCAGTAGCGCGTGCACTGGTGCTGCGGCCCAAGATCCTGCTGCTGGATGAGCCCCTGTCCAACCTGGACGCCAAGCTCCGGCACCAGCTGCGGCAGCAACTCAAGGACCTGCAGAGCCAATTTGGCATCACCACCGTCTATGTCACGCACGACCAGGACGAGGCACTGGCGATGAGCGACCGCGTGGCTGTTTTCAACAAGGGCGTGGTGGAACAGGTGGGCACCCCGCAGGAGATCTACGATCACTCGGCCACCGAGTTCGTGTGCAACTTCATCGGGGACAGCTCCGCATTGACACCGGAGTTCGTAGCGGAGCTGAACCGGCTCGCCGGGGCAGGGCTCAGCACGGATGCCAATTCCTATCTCCGGGTGGAAAAGGCGTCCCTGAGCCCTGCGGCGGACGGGAGCGGCGCCGTCGGACTTCCCGGGACGGTGATCTCCCGCACCTACCACGGCCTCCACAGCCGGTACGTGGTGCGGAGCCATGGCGCGGACATCCGTCTGCTGGTCCGGGAGGACGGCGCAGCCCACCCCGGGCCCGGCACGGAAACCACCGTCTACGTCCAGCCTGCCCATGTCCTGCAGTACCACCCCGGCACCGGCACCGCCCTCACACGGGAAGACCAGGCGGTAGCCCTGTGACGGGCGGGACACCGGCCCGCAGCATGGCCCGCTCCCCCTTCGTCCTGGTCGTTGGGGTTGTGCTGACCTGGTTCATCGCGGCGTTCCTGGTGTGGCCCAACGTCAACGTCCTGATCGCCACCTTCTTTCCGGACGGCAATTTCTCCGGCCGGGCTGCAGAGAAGCTTTTCTCATCGCAGCGCGCCATGACAGCCCTGGGGAACAGCTTCCTGCTGGCGGTGGCGCTGTCCGTCACGGTGAACCTGGTGGGGATTTTTATTGTCCTCGTGACGCATTACTTCCGGATCCGCGGCTCCAGGATCCTCTTCCTGGGCTACGCCTCCACCTTTATCTACGGCGGCATCGTGCTGGCAGCCGGTTACAAATTCATCTACGGGGACAAGGGAATTGTCACGTCGCTGCTGGTGAAGATCTTTCCGGCCATGGACCCGGCGTGGTTCTCCGGGTTCTTTGCGGTCCTGGTGGTGATGACTTTTGCCACCACCACCAACCACATGCTGTTTGTGGCCAACGCACTGAAGGGCATTGACTACCAAACCGTCGAAGCCGCCAAAAACCTTGGCGCTTCAACGTGGACCATCCTGCGGCGGGTGGTGTTGCCCATGCTCAAGCCGACGCTGTTCGCCGTGACAATCCTGTCCTTCCTCACCGGTCTCGGTGCACTGAGCGCCCCGCAGGTGCTGGGCGGGCGGGACTTCCAGACCATCACGCCGATGATCCTGACATTCACTAACAGCCCCACTTCCCGGGATCTGGCGGCACTGCTCGCAGTTATCCTGGGCGTGGCCACCATCCTGATGCTCGCGGTGATGTCCCGCCTCGAAAGGGGCGGCACCTATTTTTCGGTGTCAAAGGTTTCCTCTGCCCTGCAGAAGCAGGACATCACCAACCCGGTAGCCAACGTGGCCGTCCATTCCGTGGCCTACCTGCTTTTTGCCGTGTACACCCTTCCGGTGGTGCTCATCGTCCTGTATTCGTTCGCGGACGGCGCCGCCATCCAGACCGGACAACTCACCTTCGGCAACCTGACGCTGGACAACTACGTGCGGGTCCTGACCCAGCCATCCGGACTGCGGCCGTTCATCGTGAGTGTTGTGTACAGCGCCCTGGCAGCCCTGATCGCCGTCGGAGGCCTGCTCTTCGTGGCCCGGCTGCTGCAGAAGTACAGGAACTGGGTGGCCAACGTCTTCGAATACCTGCTGCACATTCCCTGGATCCTGCCGTCGGCGCTGCTGGCCCTGGGCCTGATCATCAGTTACGACCACCCGAATCCATTGGTGGGTGGAGCAGTGCTCACCGGAACCACCGTGATTCTGCTGATCGCTTTTGTCACGGTGAAGATCCCGTTCACGCTCCGCATGCTCAAGGCCTCCTTCGCCTCGGTGAATTCGTCGCTCGAGGAAGCGGCGGCCATCATGGGGGCCAAGACGCTGTACGTGTTCCGGCGGATCCTCCTGCCGCTGGTACTGCCGGCGGCCGCCGCCATCGCGGCCCTGAATTTCAACAGCCTGCTGGATGACTACGACACCGCCATCTTCCTGGCCCACCCGCTGGTCCAGCCCTTGGGCCTGGTCATCAAGAACAACACGGACGGGGCCGAAGGCGTGGAAGGTGTGGCCAACACCTTCGTCTACACCGTGCTCCTGATGGTCATCACCGGCGTCACCATGTACCTGGTGTACGGCCGGTCCCGCCGTCAGGGGTCAACGAAGAAGCGGCTCCCCGCGGTTCCACCGACTGCTTCCGCCGCGGCGCCCCCTGTTTCCGGCGCTTCCGTAGCCGGTGAGGACAGTAAGCTCCCGGCCGCGCCGGTGCGCTGATCAGCCGCCGGAACCGCTTACGACGGCGGCACGCGCCTGCCGCCGTCGGGCCAGGTTGAGCAGGCGGTCACGAAGGGGCTGGCCGCCCTCGGCCAAAGCGATGCGCCCGAGTGCCGAGGACGCCAGGCTCAGGGCTCGGGTCCTCAGCCGCCGCTGCCGGTCGTATTCGCGGAGCGCCTGGCTTTCGGGCAGCGTGTTGAGCAGGCCTGCCAGTGTCACTGCGTCCACCAACGACTCGCAGGCGCCGCGGCCCAGGGTTGGCATCATCGCGTGTGCGGCGTCGCCAATGAGCACATTCCTGCCGCGGACGTAGGAGCGCAAGTGCGGAACTGTCCAGAGCCGCTGGACCAGGCAGGATTCCGGAGTGGCCGCGGCAAGCGCACGGCGAATGGCGGGCGCGTGAGTGGCGTAGCGCTGCCGGGCCTGCTCCAGCGTTGTCGCCACCTCAATTCCGTAGGGGCCAAGCCCGGACCGGTAGCTGGCGTACCAGAAGGAACCGCCCCGGGCGGCGGTCATGCCGAACAGGTCGCCGCGGCCCCAGTACTCGCCCACCTCGTCCCGGCTGACAGGAGAAGGGAGAGTGCCGCGGAGGGCAAGGTATGGCGTGAGGCGGGCATCTGTACGAGCGCCCCAGACCTGGCGGCGGACCACGCTATGAACGCCGTCGGCGCCAACCACCAGTCCCCCGTCAGCGGGCACCTCGCGCAGATGACTGGTGGTCCGGCGGACGGTCGCCGGCACAGCAGCGTGGAGCAACCGCAGCAGGTCAATGCGGGAAACGCCGAACATCTCCCCGGCATCGACGGTGACCCAAGGCTCACCATCCGGGCTGCGCACCGATCCGCTGCCGATCACCGGACTAACGGACCGTGCCTCATCCAGCACGCCCACCCGGGCAAGCGCCCGTTGCGCGTTTGGCCACATGCCCAGCGCGCTTCCCACAGCAGGCAACTCAGGCCGCTTCTCGTAAACGGTCACCTCGAAGCGCTCCGGGTCCAGGCAGGCAGCCAGAGCCAACCCTGCGATGCCGCCTCCAACGATCGCGATCGTTTCCATCCCGCTATTTTACTACTTTTGTAGTGAATTGGAAGAGTGTCATTTAGACTGGCTCCATGCCCGACCGCCGCCCCCACCTGCTCGATGCCGCGCTGGCCGTGGTGGCGGATAAGGGCATGAAAGGCCTTACCCACCGCGCGGTGGATGCGGCCGCAGGCCTTGCCGAGGGCACCACGTCCAACTACTACCGCAACCGGGCAGCCCTCGTTGAGGCGGTGCTGGACCGCCTGCTGGAGCTGGATGCCGACCTCCTCCGGAACGTCGGCCCGGCCGGCCCGCCGTCCAACGTCACAGAACTGGCGGGGCAACTGGCGGCAATGGTGCTGGCGCTGGCCGGGGAGCACGCGGGTCTCACGCGGGCCCGGCTGGCCCTTTCGCTGGACCGGCCCGAGACAGTGACCGCTGGCCATTACCTGCTGGTGGGCGGCCTGGAACAGGCCCTTGCCGCCTTGGGTTTAGCCGACGCAGCGGCCCGGGCACGCGACGTTGCGGACTACGGCGACGGCCTGATCCTCCACCTGCTCACCGTCAGGCGGGACGAGGAGCCGGACGCAGCCGCCATCGCGGCGGCGATCCGGCGGCTGCTGTGCTAGCTCGGGCCCGCGCTCGACGGCGACCGTCCGCCACAGCCGGCGCAGCCCGCCGTCGTGCTTTGAGGAAACGGCTCCCGGCCAGCCGGTGTAGGCCTCCTTCGCCGTGCCCAGGGGCGCTGGCGCACCCGCTAAAGCACCGCCGTCGTCCGTTCCCGAACACGGCGCCATACCTCCGGCGCCAGCACCACGGCGATCCCAACGGCAGCCCCGATCACCGTCTCGATGATGCGGTCCCGCAGCAGGATGGCTGGCGGTGACGGGACCACCAGGAGGGTGGAAATCAGGGCCAGGGGCGTGACGAAGAGCTGGGCGAGCAAGTACTGGCGGATGATGAACATTTCCGTGCCGAACTGGCACAGGGCCATCACCAGCACCGTCTGCCAGGGTTCCAGGTTCAGCAGCACAATCCCGGCCAGGATCACCAGGCCCAGGACGGTGCCGATGATTCGCTGGACCCCGCGGCGGACGCGGTGCCTGGTGGTATGCCCCACCAACGGCACAACGGCCGCCACCATGGCCCAGTAGTTGTGCCCGAAGCCCAGCAGCTGTCCCGCCCAGGTTGCCAGGACGCCGGCCAGCCCGGCAGCCAGGAGGTAGCCGAGGCCCTCCAGCAAGGCGGCCCGCTTCTCGTTCGGCGTGCGACGGACCGCCAACGGCCGGATCCAGGGGGCCCGGCGGCTGGGCAGGATCCTGGCGGAGAAGCCGATGAGCAGGCAAAACACCGTGGTGAGGACGGCCACCAGCATGGCCTGCCACAGGGGTGGCTGATGGGGAATGGACGCGATGGCCGCGAACGCAAAGATGTGGAACAGCGAGCCGGCCGGGCGCATCCGCCACCAGGAGATGATCAACGAGCACGCACCGGCCACCAGGGTGGTGGCCGGAACCAGAAGCCACGCGGCGCCGGCACCATCCGGCTCCAGGGCGGCCGCGGCCCTGGCAGCGAGGGTTGCGAGCAGGATGACCGCGAGCATCAGCAGTCCCGCCCGCAGTTGCAGTGCGAACCGGGTTCCGTGGGCTTCGCCGCGGCCATAGATGCCAGTGAACGCGCCAAAAGACGCAAAAATCGCCAGATCCAGCCGGCCCAGGAGTACCAACGTGAGGAGCGGAACGAAGACGCCCACGGCGCACCTCAGCGCCGGGTGGTGGTCCTTATTGCCGGGACCGATGCTGAACATCTCAACGAACAGCTTCACGGGGCGGCCTTCCTGCGGGGTGGGCTTCTGGCGGGCGGCCGCGCTGACGTTCCTGCTAAATCCTACGTTGCGTCGCTCCACTACCGGTCGCAGCGTTCCCCTGAATGGAACGGCAAGGCAACACAGCTGAAACAGCTCCCGCTGATGCTTGAGGCATGAAGCCTTCCGCACGGAACACGCCCGCGGCTGAATTGAGCTGTGAAGTCTGCGGCCTGATGCCAGAACCTCCCAAGGCCCGCCTGACCCTCGCCAACGTGGCGGTGATGCTGCCCATCGAACTCCTGGTGCACGCCATGGTGGTGGAAACCCACCTGCCCTACGTCGCGAAAGTCCTGGTGCTGACCCTGACCGCCACGGTCCTGGTGATCTGGGTGGCCGAGCCCTCGGCTGCCCGGATGCTGCGCGGCTGGCTGCACGCGCCCGCCTTGAGCCACCGAAGGAAGCTGGGTACGGCCCCTGCCCTGTGGCGGGCACGCACCGTCCTGCGCGACGAGCCCGGTTCCCTGCAGCGGGCCACCCAGGCCCTGGCCCGTACGGGCGTCAACATTTTGAGCATCCACGTCCATCTGGTGCCGGGCGGGGTGCTGGACGAGTTTGTCCTCTCGGCGCCGGGTTACCTCGGCGAGCGCGCGCTGATGGACGCGCTGCACGACGGCGGCGGCACCCGTTCGCACGTCTGGCCCACCACCGCACTGGCCATGGCGGACGGGCAGACCAAAGCGCTGAGCCTCGCGGCGCGGATCGCGGACGCACCGGACGAGCTTCCGCTCGCTGTGGCCGAACTGCTCCGGGCGCGGATCCTCACCCCGGGAGAAGCCGCCCTGGAAAAGCACGACGCCGGCACCCGGCTCAAGATTCCCACCGCGTGGCACGGGCCCATCACCTTCGTCCGGCCCGGGGAACCGTTCACTCCGGCCGAGTCGGCGCGGGCCCACAGGCTCGCAGAGCTCGCGGAGATCCTGGCCCACCGGCCGGCGGTCTCCCCCAGCTGACCGCAGCATCGGGCAGCCGCGCCGCACCACCCAACCAGGTCGCACTTGTTGTCGTTTTGAGCCCTGAAAACGACGTTAGGTGCCGCTCAGTTGGGAATTACATCCGGATGGTCAGGGCGCTCGGATCCATGGTCATCAGGATGTGCTTGCCCTGGCCCTCGTGGTCGCCGTCCAGCTGGTAGTCATCCTTATGTTCCAGGGTGATCTCCACAGTCTTGCCCTGGTAGTACTCCACCGCGGTGTCCTTGCCCCGGCCCTTGCCGATCATTCCGGCAACCACCGAGAGCCAGCCCAGCCGGCCATGGTGGGGAGCCAGCACCGCCACGTCCAGCAGCCCGTCATCCATCTTGGCCTCAGGGAAAATCTCCAGGCCGCCCTGGACCTTGCCGCAGTTACCCACCATGACGCTGCGCACCCCACGGCGCACTGCCCGTTTGCCGTCGATCACGATGGTTGCCTTGATTGGTTTGCCCGGCAGGTTGCGGATGCCGGCGTCAACATAGGCCAGCCAGCCCACCTTGTGCTTCAGCTTTTCGTCGGTGTCGGCCATGATGGTGGCGTCGTATCCCACGCCGGCCATCACCAGGAAGAGCTGCTCCTTGTCCGGGTCGCTGCGGCGCGCGCGGACGACGTCGATCTTCCGCTCGGTGCCGGCGAGCGCGCCGGCCATGGCGCCGTCGAAGTCCGTGACATCCATGCCGAGGTTGCGGGCCAGGAGGTTGCCGGTGCCCAAGGGAAGCAGGCCCATGGGAACATTCCCCCCGGAGAGGACTTCGGCCACGCAACGGACCGTCCCGTCGCCGCCGCCGGCGATGACGATGTCCGCCCCCTGCGCAAGGGCCTCCTTCGCCTGGCCGACGCCGGGGTCCTCCTTGGTGGTTTCGAACCATAGCGTTTCGCCCCAGCCGTTTTCGGCGCTGTGCTTGGCCGCCAGTTCGCGCACATCGATGTCCACCGGCTTGGCAGGATTGATGATGATGGCTGCGCGCTGGGGGGCAGTGGAGTTGGCAGTCATGGCGTCCTTCGGTGGCGATTGGAAAGGGTACTTCTCAAAGAAGAGTAGCCTGCCTGCTGAGGGCCGGGCAGCAGTTGGGCGCCTACAGCGTTTTCACTGCTCCAAGCACCTGGGCAAGCGAGTCCTTGGCGTCACCGAACAGCAGGGACGTCTGGGGTTCGTAGAGGAGGTCATTCTCGATCCCGGCAAAGCCCGGCCGCATGGACCGCTTCAGGAACACCACCTGGCGGGCGTCGGCAACTTCCAGGATGGGCATGCCGTAAATGGGCGAGCCCGATGAGGTCTTCGCTGCGGGGTTCACCACGTCATTGGCACCCACCACCAGCGCCACGTCGGCGGTCTTGAACTCCGGGTTAATCTCGCCCATCTCCTTCAGCGATTCGTAGGGCACGTTCGCCTCAGCCAGGAGCACGTTCATGTGCCCGGGCATCCGGCCGGCCACGGGATGGATGGCGAAATCCACGTCGATGCCGCGGGCTTCCAGCGCCTGCGCCAGCTCAGCGGCGGTGTGCTGGCCCTGCGCCACCGCCAGGCCATAGCCGGGAACAATGATGACGCGCTGCGCGTAACCCAGGAGCACCGCCACGTCCTCGGCGCTGGAAGACCGCACCGGACGCTCGCTCACGGCGGTGGATCCCGCCGTCGAACCTCCCCGGAAGGCGCCGAACAGGATGCCGGACACGCTGCGGCCCATTGCAGCTGCCATGGCGCGGGTCAGGATGGTGCCCGAGGCGCCCACCAGCGTGCCCGCCACCACGAGCAGCACGTTGCCGAGCACCACACCAGACGCCGCCACGGCCAGGCCGGTGAACGCGTTCAACAGCGAGATAACGATCGGGACGTCTGCGCCGCCCACCGGCAGCACCAGAAGTACCCCGGCGGCGAGTCCCAGGACCAGGAGCAGCACCGCGAGCGCGGCAGAGCCCGTCATGATGACGGCGACGCCGGCGGCCACCGCAGCGAGCAGCACTGCGGCCATCACCGCCGGAAGGCCCCGGAAGACCACTGGCCGGGTGGTCATCAGTTCCTGCAGCTTCGCGAAGGTCACCCCGGATCCGGCAAAGGAAACGGCGCCCACCAGCAGCGTGAACACAATGGCCAGGCGGACCCAGGGATCGTCCGCGTGGTTGAGCTCCAGGAGCGCGACCAGTGCCGCCGCACCGCCGCCCACCCCGTTAAAGAGGGCTACAAGCTGCGGCATCTGGGTCATCTTCACCCGCCTTGCAACGGGGGCGGCCACCACTGTGCCTACGGCTATCGCGCCAAGGATCCAGGGGATGTTCTCCAGCCGCGAGGACAGGAACACCGTGACGACGGCGATCAGGGCACCCAGCGCACCAATCAGGTTGCCCCGGCGGGCGGTCCTTGGCGAACTGAGGCCGCGCAGGGCCAGGATAAAGAAGACGGCGGCTGCAAGATACAGGAGCGAGGTCCAGACGGGGTTGAGGAGGCTCATCTGCCGTCGACCTCCCCTGGCATCGCTTTAGTGCCGGCCTCCTTGCCGGCTACCTGTTTGCGCGCGTGGAACATGTGCAGCATCCGGTCGGTGACCACGAACCCGCCCACGAGGTTTGCCGTGGCGAGGACGACGGCGAGGAGCGCCACCGCGAGCATCCACGGGTCCGTTGCCTGGCCGGTGACGATGATGGCTCCTACCAGGATGATGCCGTGGATGGCGTTGGCGCCGGACATCAGCGGCGTGTGCAGGGTGCTGGAGACCTTGGAGACCACCTCGAAGCCCACAAAAACCGCAAGTACCGTGATGGTCAGCAGGCTCATTCCGTCCATCAGATCACCTCTCCCCGCCGGCTGCCGGCCCTCGCGGCCAGCAGTTCCGCCGTGGGTTGGTGCCGCACCGTGCCGTTATGGGTCAGGCAGGCGCCTGCCAGCACGTCGTCGTCGAAATCGGTGGCCAGGGCGCCGTCCCGGATCATCAGCGCGAGCAGGTTGGCCACGTTTTTTGCGTAGAGGCGGGAGGCATCGAACGCCATCGCGGAGGGCGCGTCCTTCAGGCCCACGAGGGTGACGTAACCGGAACCGTCGGCCGTGGGCACGTGGATGTCCTGGCCTGGCACCACCCCTTCCACGTTGCCGCCGGACTCGGCGGCAAGGTCGACGACGACGGAGCCGGAACGCATGCCCTGCACCATTCCGGTGGTGACCAGGAGTGGGGCGCGCCTGCCGGGGACGGCCGCCGTCGTAATCAAGACGTCCGCCTGGGCCACATGCGGGGCGAGCAGCTGCCGTTGCCGGGTGCCGGCATCGGAACTGAGCTGGCGTGCGTAGCCGCCCGCTGCCTCGGCGGTTTCAAGGTCCAGCCGGATGAAGGTGCCGCCCATGGATGCCACCTCGTCTGCCGAGGCGGGCCGGATGTCGTTGGCGAAGACGCGGGCGCCGAGCCGTTTTGCCGTGCCGATGGCCTGCAGTCCGGCAACTCCGGCCCCGAGCACCAGGACGCGTGCAGGGGGGACGGTGCCGGCGGCGGTCATGTAGAGCGGGAAGAAGCGGGGCAGCCGGATGGCCGCCTCCAGGACGCAGCGGTACCCGGCCACCAGCGCCTGCGAGCTGAGGGCGTCCATGGACTGGGCACGCGAGATTCGGGGCACCAGTTCGAGGGCGAAGGAGGTGACGCCGGCTTCGGCGAGTGCCTGGACGGTGGGCAGTTCGGACGACGGCGATGCCAGCCCCACCGTGACCGCTCCCCTTTTCAGGGTGGCCACGATGTGCGGATCAAGCGGCCGGACGTGGGTGAGGACGTCCAGCTGGGCTTCGACGAGTTCCGGGACGATGCGGGCTCCGGCCTGGCGGTAATCGGCGTCCGGGTACCCGGCGGCGGCACCGGCGCCTGTTTCGAGGAGTACTTCCATGCCCAGCGCCGCCAGTTGCTTTACCGTTTCCGGCGTGGCGGCCACCCGCCGTTCGCCCTCATGGCGTTCCCTCGGTATGCCCAGTTTCACCCCGCCAACTCCCCTCGCCGCACGAGTACGGCAGCGCCGCCCTGCCGGGCCGTATTCTGGTTCGTCTCATCAGTGGGCTTCGCGGAGCGGCGCTGCTGCACGTAGTTGGCTAGAGTCTATGGCCAGCACCGTTGCGGCGGGAGTGGCGCGGCGGCCTTGGGTGGCAAACAGTTACCTTACTGGCCCCCGGGCTGCCGGCGTCGGTGGCGTTCCCCTCCCGCGAGCCGGTAGGAATCCGCCAGCAGTTCTGCCAGCAGCTGCCCATCGATCCGGTCGAGCCGGACCAGCAGCAGTTGTGGCGAGCGCTCGTGATGGGGAGTCCAAAAGTAGGTTTCCGGTTCCGTGCCGGCCAGGGCCTCGCGCTCTTCCGTTTTGACCGTCAGGACTCCGGGCTCCCAGATCCGTGCCAGCAGGGTCTTGGCAAACCACGCCGGCTGGCCCCAGCTCAGCCGCTCTGTGACCCCCGGCAGCGCGAGGGCAGCGGTCCTGACGTCATCCTCGGTGGCCATGAGCCACAGTCTGCACCGTGGGAGGCCGGTGGACAACAGCTGGCCATACCGGGGAGTTGTCAGCCCCGGGCGCTGAGATCGGCGGAGATGAGTTTGGCCGTCGCCACGATTTCCTGGGCTACCGAGGCGAGGTAGGATTCCGGGTCGGGCTTCGTGGCCACGGACTGGGCCTGCAGGGATACGTTCACCGCAGCTACCACCTTTGATCCGTCGTACACGGGGGCAGCGCCGTCGAATACTACGACTTCTTTATCTTCGGTTCCGCCGCCGCCCTGATCTTCCCCACGGTCTTCTTCCCGGATGCTGACGTCAACGCGGCCATCATGTCCTTCGCCACCTTCGGCTTCGCCTACGTGGCCCGGCCCCCGTGGGCGCCGTGCATCAAGCCTGGAGGCTGGGTGCAGATCAGCATCTTCACCGCCGTCACTTGCACTGTGGCAGCCGTCTCCGCCCTCACCGCCAAGGAAACGTTCAGGGTTCCCACGAAGCAGCTCGGCCTGAAGTAATGTGCCGGGGGCCGCGCTGCTCCCCCAATCCTTCCGCGCAAAGCCCGCCCTTCTTCTGAAGCGGCGGGCTTTCCGCTGCCCGGGGCAGCTACTGAGCAGCCACGTCATCAATTCACGCTTTGCCGGAAGGGAAGGCTACCCTAAGTCGTCCCCTTTTTTATTTCTGCCCTTCCCACGGCAGCCCTGCAAGGCGGTTTTCTGTGCGTTCCTACCTCCGTCCCCGCGTCCTGATGGCCGCGGCGGCTGCCCTGACCCTGACCGGCTGCGGTTTCAGCGGCACCCAGACCCAGGCCTCGCAGCCCGCCGCAGCTGCGGACACCAGCCAGCGGATCGTCGTCGACAACTTCCGCGCCCCGGTCGCCAACTGGGCTGTGGAGTCCGACGCCGCCTACATCCTGTCCCTGTCCGGCTGCCTGGAGACGCTGACCACCTTCAACCAGGCGGAGAGCAAGGTCCTCCCCTCGCTGGCCACCGAGTGGAAGCAGACCTCACCCCTGGACTGGGACTTCAGCATCCGCCAGGGCGTCAAGTTCCAGGACGGCACGGATCTCACTGCAGAGTCAGTGGTGTCAGCGCTCAACCACGTGCTGGACGCAAAGGTTCCCGCCCGCGCCTTCAACCGCACCATGATCAGCAGCGTCACGGCGGTGGACGAGCAGACCGTCCGCGTCAGCACGCCGGCCGAGAACCCGCTGGTGCCGTACCGGCTGGCCAGCGTGAACACCGGAATCCTGGCGCCCGCAGCCTACAAGGCCGAAGGCCTGGACCCGTTCGGCCACTGCACCGGCCCTTTCACTCCCGTCTCCGAGAAGGGTAAACAGTCCCTCACTTTGGACCGCAACGAGAACTACTGGGGCGGCGACGTGCAGCTCGCCGGCGCTGAGATCCGCTTCATCACCAACGGCGCCACCCGCGCCGCCCAGGTGCAGACCGGCGAGGCGGACATCTCCCTGTCCATCCCGGTCGCGAGCCTTGCCGCGCTGAAGGCGGACGACGGCGTCTCCGTGCTGGGTGCCGATTCCCCCCGCACTGCCACGATGTACATGAACAACGGCCGCGCACCGCTGGACAAAGTGGAGGTCCGCAAGGCAATCCGCGACGCGCTGGACCTGGACGCCCTCGCTGCCAGTGTCTACGAAGGTGCCGCCCTGCCCGCCACCGGCCCGTTCGCACCCTCCGAGCCATGGGCCGGCGAAAAGCAGGACAAGCAGAAGCAGAACGTTGAGGAAGCCCGCAAGCTGCTCGCCGAGGCCGGCTACACCGCCGACCGCCCCCTGGAAATCATCGCGATCGTGGAGCGCGCCGAATTCGCCGACGTTGCCGCCGTCGTGCAGGAAAACCTGAAGAACATCGGCATCCCGGTCACCATCGCGTCCAAGGAATACGCCTCGGCGGAGCCGGACGTCCTGGCCGGGAACTACGACATGCTGCTCAGCCAGCGGAACCGGCTGATCGACATCGCCGACCCCATCGGGTTCCTCACCGCGGACTACACCTGCAAAGGCACGTACAACCTGAGCCACTTCTGCGACCCGGAGTACGACCGGATCATCGCCGAAGCCGCGACAACCGTGGACACGAACGAGCGCTACAAGCTGTACGCGGAGGCAGGCCAGATCCTCCAGGACAAGGCAGTCAACGCATGGCTGGTCAACGAACAGGCAACCGACGCGATCCGCACCAACGTCCTCTCCTACGTCCAGGACCCGCTGTCCCGCTACGTCCTGACGGCGAAGACGGCCAAGGCCGCGTCCTAGTCACGTTCCCCGAAGCTCCCGCGAATGCTGCAGTTCATCACCAAACGGACGGCCACCCTGGTGGCCGCCGTTGTGGTGTCCTCTTTCGCGGTCTTCCTGATCCCGTACTTCACGCCAGGTGATCCGGTTCGGAAAATCATCCGGTCACGGGTGGCGGGGGACGCCGTCGACGAGTCCGCGGTGCAGGGCCTCAGCGAAAGCCTCGGCCTGAACGACCCCCTGGCCGTCCAGTACTTCCGTTGGCTGGGAGACTTCTTCAGTGGCGACATGGGGCTGTCCTTCGTCAGCCGCACGCCCGTGGCCGAGCAGGTGCTTCCGGCGCTCTCCGTCACGCTCAGCCTGGTCACCATGGCACTGGTCCTGGCCGCGGCGGTATCGCTGCCGCTGGGGATCATTGCCGGACTGCGGCCGGGAAGCGCCCCGGACAAGGCCATCACCGCCGTCACGCAGGCCTTGATCGCCATGCCGGAGTACTGGGTAGCTCCCGTGCTGGTGCTGGTCTTCGCCCTGAAGCTGTCCGTCCTGCCCACGGCGGGCTGGAACGACCTCTCGTCCGCCGTCCTGCCAGCCCTGACCCTGGCCCTGCGCCCCATCAGTTTCTTCACCTCGGCCGTCCGGGCCGGCATCATTGACGCAGCCGCCGCGGAGCACGTGCCGGCCGCCCGGGCGCGCGGCCTGAGCCAGGGCCAGGCCATCCTCCGTCACGTGGTGCCGAACGGCCTGGTGCCGCTTTCCACCCTGTTCGCCGTCTGGTTCGCGGGGCTGCTGGGCGGATCAGTGATCGTGGAAGTCATTTTCGCAGTGCCCGGCATGGGCCGGCTGCTCTTCGACGCCGTGATCAACAGCGACATCCCGCTCGCCCAAGGGGGCGTGGTGGTAGTGGTGGCACTCGCGGTCGGCGTGACCACACTGGCGGACTTCGTGCACCGGTTCCTCAGCCGCACGGTGGGAGCCTCCCTTGCGTAAACGGTTGAACGTCAGCACCCTGGCCGCGGCGGTGCTTGCCCTGATTGTGCTGGCGGTGCTGCTGGCCCCGTGGATCTCGCCCTACCCGCCGGCGGAGCAGAATTTGGCGGAGCGCCTGGCTCCGCCCTCGGCCGGGCACTGGCTGGGAACGGACAACCTGGGCCGGGACACCCTCAGCCGGATCCTCGAGGGCGGCCGGTTCTCCATGTCCGTGGCCGCACTGGCCACGCTGCTGACGTGCTTGCTGGGCGTGGCCATCGGCATCATCAGTGCACGGCGACGGGGCTGGGTGGATGAGTTCCTGACCCGCACCAACGACGTCCTGCTCGCCCTGCCGGAAATGGTGGTGGCGCTGTTCATCGTGGCGGCGCTGGGTACGGGCTTCGGGCCGTTGCTGCTCGCGCTTGTGGTCACCGGGTGGACGCCCTTTGCCCGGCTTGCCCGCACCCTGGCGTACGACGTCTCGGCCCGCGGCTTCGTTGACGCCGCGCGCGTGGTGGGCTGCCCGCCGTCGTTCATTGTCTTCCGGCATGTCCTGCCACACCTCGCAGCCCCGATCCTGGGCCAGGCGACGCTCCGGTTCGGGCACCTCCTCATCAGCGTGGGCGCCCTGTCCTACCTGGGCCTGGGCGTTCAGCCGCCGCAATCGGACTGGGGTTCCATGCTGGCGGCAGCGCAACCGTTCGCGGACCGTGCCCCGCTGGGAATCCTCGCCCCGGGCCTGGTCATTTTCACCGTGGCCTTGTGCGTGACCCTGATCGGTCAGCGGGCCGCCCACATGGCTGCGGCGCCGCTGCTGATGCCGCAGGCAGCAGGCTCATGAGTGCGCGGCTGGTCCTGGAGGACCTGGCGGTGAGCCATAGAGTTTCCGATGGCGGGAACTCCGGCAAGCGCATCCTCTCCGGAGTCTCGCTGTCCGTTGATCCGGGTGAGTTTGTTGCGCTTGTGGGCAGTTCCGGTTCGGGCAAGACGCTGACCGCGATGTCCTGCCTGCAGCTGCTGCCGCCCAGCCTGGACATCACCGGCGGTTCCATCAAGCTCGGGGACCTCGACCTGACCCGCGCGTCCGAACAGGAGCTTAACTCGGTGCGCGGCGGCCGGCTGGGGATGCTGTTCCAGCAGCCCAAGCGGATGTTCAACCCGAACCGGACCGTTGAGCAGCACCTTAGGGAGCCGCTGCGCCTGCACGGGGGCCTGCGGGGCGGGAAGGCCCGCAGCAAGGCGCTGGAGCTGCTTGAGGAGGTGGGCTTCACCGATCCCGTGAAGGGGATCCGGGCGTACCCGCACCAGCTTTCCGGCGGCATGGCCCAGCGGGCGATGACAGCCCTGGCACTGGCCGGACAGCCGCGCATGCTGCTGGCGGATGAGCCGACGTCGGCGCTGGACAAGGTGCTGGAACGCCAGATCCTGCAGCTGCTGGACCGTGAACGCCGGGAACGCGGCCTGGGCATTCTCTACATCACGCACAATATCGCCTCCGTTGCCGCCTTCGCGGACCGGGTCCTCGTGATGAACTCCGGCAGCATTGTGGAGGCCGGACCCGCCGGTGCGCTCCTTACCCGGCCCAAGACTGCCTACACCCGCGAACTGCTGGCGGCCGCCCGCCTGGCGCCGGAGTCCCGCCGTCGTCCGCCGTCCAGGGAACGCGAGATCCTGGTACTGAAGGGCGTGGGCAAGCAGTTCGGGTCGAGGCGGAAGCTGGGCCATGCCGCGCTGCAGGACGTCTCGCTGACTCTCCGGCGCGGGGAAATCCTGGGCGTGCTGGGCCAGTCGGGGTCCGGCAAGAGCACCTTGGCGAAGGCGATCGTGGGCCTGGAAATGGCCAGCGCTGGGACCATCACGCGGCGGCTGGACCCTGCCGGACCACGTGAGTCCACCGCCGTGCAGTTGGTGTTCCAGGAACCGCACGGCGCCTTCGACCCGAGGATGACACTCCGCGCCAGCCTGCAGGCCCCGCTGCGGGCGCACCACGACCTTTCGCCGGAACAGCGGGATGAGCGGATCACCGCCGCCATGGCAGAGGTGGAGCTGGATGTCGCGCTGCTGGACAAGCGGCCGGGGCAGTGCTCAGGTGGCCAGCTGCAGCGCGCCACGATCGCGCGTGCCCTGCTGCTGGAACCCCAGGTCCTGATCTGTGATGAAGCCACCTCAGCACTGGACGCCCTCACGCAGCGCACCATCCTCAACTTGCTTCTGCGGCTGCAGCGGGAGCACAGCCTGTCCCTGATCGTCATTTCGCATGACATGGACGTGGTGCGGTACATGTGCGACCGGGTTGCCGTGCTGCTCGAGGGCCGCGTAGTTGAGGTGGCCGAAACCAAGGACTTTTTCGCGGCGCCGCAGCACCAGCACAGCCAGGCGCTCGTGGAGGCCTCGATCCCTTGCCGGGCGGATGGGATGTGGAGTGTGCTGGATGTTGCCAAGCCGTAGGGGGTTGTCCGCGGTCCGGTAGGGTGCGTAGGCGAGCACTTATTGGGGGAAAGTCATGAAACTGCTTCGTAGTGCGTTGGTCCTGGGCTTGCTTATGGCAGGGCTTAGCGGCTGCACCTACACCGGCCAGGCCCCGGAGGGACCAAATGCGCCCACCGTGGTGATTTACGACATTGCGGACCGGACTGCGTTCGGCACCGCGAACTTAGTGGCCTTGCCGCCAACTCCGGACAGCTAAGCAAGCGCTACCGATTTGTTATAACCGCAAGTCAGGGGAACTCCGGCGCGGTCTGCAGGGGTGGGAACCGTTCTGTCAGACCCCCCTGAGATGCTTTCAGTATGGAAAGCGGAGCGGTGCAGGGCGCGGAAGACAGGGACGTGATCGCCGCTGCCGTTGCTTCCATGGCCGGCTTCGTGGATGGACTTTCCGCTGTCGTTGTCGGTCGTTCCGCTGATGATTCTGACGCCGTTGCTGCCGCGGATCCACTGCAGCAATTCGCGGCATTGTGCTTGGACGGATTATCGCTGATCGCAAGGATCGAAGCCGCAACTGCTGCGGTGAAGGTGCAGCTGGTGGCCGGGTATACAGCGGCGGATGCCGCCCTGCAGGACCCTGCTTCCACTGCTCACTGGACTGCCGCGCAGGAGCGGAGCCTGGTGGCCGAGGTCGGGTGCGCCCTGGCGATCGGTGAACGGGCCGCCGGTGCCATGCTCGCTGAAGCGCGCGCCCTGACCACCTCCCTGCCCCGGACCTTGGCTGCCCTGCAGTCGGGGACGATCTCCTGGGCGCACGCCCGGGTCATGGTGGACCAGACCGCGAGTCTGGACCTCGCCGGGGCAGCCGCGCTGGAGGCGCACTTTCTGGACCCGGAGACGCCGCACCGGGCCCGGGAGTGCCCTGCCGGGGAGATGCCGGCGTACCGCTTCAAAGCCAAAGCCCGGAGCTGGCGGGAACGCCACCACCCGCAGAGCCTGGAGAAACGGCACGCCAAGTCGGTCGCGGACCGGCGGGTGGAGTACTGGCCGGACTGCGACGGGACGGCCTGGATCTCCATGTGTCTGCCTGCTGACCAGGCGTCCGCGCTCTGGAACCGCATCACCGCCGCCGCCCGTGGATTGCAGGGCCCGGAGGAATCCAGGACCCTGCCCCAGCTGCGGGCGGATGTGGCCGCGGGCTGGCTCCTCGGCGGCACAACTAATGAGGTGCCTTCGCCCCGGTCGCAGGTCCTGGTCACCGTGCCGGTGTTCTCCCTGATGGGCCTGACCGAGGAACCCGCGGTGCTGGACGGGCACGGCCCGATCCCTGCATCCATGGCACGGAAGCTTGTGGCCAACGGGGCCGGCTCGTTCTACCGGGTGCTGGTGGACCCGCGGGACGGGGCACCGTTGGAGATTGGCCGCACCAGTTACCGGGTCAGCAAGGCGATGCGGAACTGGCTCAGCTTGCGGGACGGCAAATGCCCCTTCCCCGGCTGCAGCAACAACTCCCTCGACAACGAAGCAGACCATATCCTCGCCTGGCACAAGGGCGGCACCACCGGCATCAGCAACCTCGGCCAGCCCTGCCGCAAACACCACAAACTCCGCCACACCAGCGGATAGAAACCCACCCCGGCCATCCAGCACGAACCACCCGGCTGGACCTCACCGTCAGGCCGGCACTACAAAAGCGAACACCAGGACTGGGAACCACCCCACTGGCCACACGAACTGCAACCGGAGATGAAACGGAACCTCAGATCGGAGCTGGGATCGACCAGGCATGGGCCGCCGTCAGGACCCGATGACCCTCCAAAGGGCTGCCCGGACATCGCTTACATCGGACTGTCCCCGGGAGAAGAAGGCATCGATCGGTTCCTCCGTGCCGGGCCCTAGTGCGAACCCAGTCTTGATGCCTGCCCATTCATGACGCGCGCCCGGCCCGGCACAGCCAATGGTGACCCACTCCCGCTACGGCCGCCCCGTCTCCAGCACGGACGCCAGGTCAAAGTTGACCGGTTCCTCCAACTGCGCGTAGGTGCACGATTCCGGGTCCCGGTCCGGCCGCCAGCGGTTGAACTGGGCAGTGTGCCGGAACCGGTCGCCTTCCATGTGGTCGTACCGGACCTCCACCACCAGCTCCGGGCGCAGCGGCACGAAGGAGAGGTCCTTGCCGGCGCTCCAGCGGCTGCCTTCCGCTTTGCGCGGGGTCCGTTCCCCTTCCTCCTGCTGGCCCCACGCCCACGGGTGGCCGTCGAAGTCGGTGACCAGTGGCTGCAGCTGTTCATACAGCTCCTGTCGCCGCTTCATGGGGAAGGCACCGATCACGCCCACGCTGGCCAAGCCGCCGTCGTCCGTGTACAGGCCGAGCAGCAACGAGCCGATGGCGTCGGGTCCGCTCTTGTGAACGCGGTAACCGGCCACCACACAGTCAGCGGTGCGTTCGTGCTTGGTTTTGAACATCACCCGCTTGTCCGGCTGGTACCGGCCGTCCAGCTGCTTGGCGACAATCCCGTCCAGGCCTGCCCCCTCAAACTGCCGGAACCACTGTTCGGCCGTGTCCTTGTCCGTGGTGGCGGCGGTGAGATGGACCGGGGCTTTGCTTGCCGCAAGCGCCTTCTCAAGCGCCGCCCGCCGCTCGGTGAAGGGCCGGTCCGTGTAGTCATCATCACCCAGGGCCAGCAGGTCGAACGCCACGAAACTGGCCGGTGTCTGGGAAGCGAGCAGTTTTACCCGGCTGGCCGCGGGGTGGATGCGCTGCTGGAGGGCGTCGAAATCCAAGCGGTCCCCTGAGGCGCCCACCAGGATGATTTCGCCGTCGACCACACAGCGCGGAGGGAGGTTTTCCTTCAGCGCCTCAACGAGCTCGGGGAAGTAGCGGGTCATGGGTTTTTCGTTGCGGCTGCCGATCTCCAGGTCGTCGCCGTCACGGAAAATGATGGACCGGAAGCCGTCCCATTTCGGCTCATAACTGAGGTCCCCATCCGGGACGCCGCTGACGGCCTTGGCGAGCATGGGCGGGACGGGCGGCATCACGGGAAGTTCCATGTGCCCATTCTTGCCCGGAGGCGGCCGCTCGCGGAACCCCGGCGCCCTGGCAGCCGGCTGGCTTACCCCGCCAGCAGCCAGACAATCAGGACAAGTACAGGGGCAGCCGCCGCCGTCGAAATGAGGATGCTTTCCCGCGCCACCGCGACTCCCGTGCCGTATTTGCTGGCAAACAGGAACACATTCTGGGCGGGCGGCAACGCCGCCATCAGCACCACGCCCAGGGAGCATGTGCTGGTCCAGGTTGAACAGGAAGCGGCCGACGACGAACGCCACCGCGGGCATCACCGCGGATTTCAGCGCGGTGGCAGTGAGGATATCCGCCGTGTGCCCGCCGCTTTGCAGCATGCGGGTGCCGCGCAGGGACATGCCGAAGGCGAGCAGCACCACCGGGACCGCCGCGCCGCCCAGCAGGGTGAGGGGTGCCATCACTGGATCGGGAAGTTCCACGTTGAACGCGGCCAGGACCACGCCCAGCAGGGAGGCGATGATCATGGGGTTCCGGAACGGCTGGGTGAGCAGCAGCCGCGGCGAGAACCGGCCGGCCTCGGAGAGGTCCAGCACGGTAAGGACCAGCGGGGCAAACAGAAGCAGCTGGACCAGCAGGACGGGCGCCACCGGGGTGGCATCTCCCAGGGCATACAGCGTAATGGGGATGCCGATGTTGTTGGCGTTCACGTAGGAACTGGCCATCGCGCCGATAGTGGTTTCAGCCAGCGGCCGGCGGAACCACAGCCTGCTGGCAAGGACGTACAGCAGGGCGGTGGCGGCCGCCGTGATCAGCGCAAGCGGTACGTAAGCGGAAAACACCGTGGTGATGTCCGATTCCAGCACCACCGTGAACAGCAGGACGGGGTTGGTGATGAAAAAGGCAGTACGGGTCAGCGCTGAGACCGTGGGCTCCCCGCCCAGCCCGCACCGTGCGGCTATGTACCCCACTGCAATGACGACGCCGATCACCGCCAGCCCGATCAGCACACCGCCCACGAGTGGTACTTCCTTCCAGTCCGCCGCCTGCGCAGGAGATCCTGGACGCGCAGTACTACAAGTTACAAACTTATCTGACAAGTGACATGGCCCCGGCACGCGTGCCCCGCCCCGGCGACGAAGGTTAGAAAATCCTCGACACAGCACCACGACGGACGGTAGAGGTTAACGATGGTTACTGTCGGCTTCCACGCCTCCCACGAACAGATCAGTCCCGGCCAACTGCTCAAAGACGTCCAGCACGCGGAACGCGCGGGCTTCGACGCGGCCATGTGCTCGGACCACATTGAGCCGTGGTCCGCCCGGCAGGGTCACTCCGGGTTCGCCTGGTCGTGGCTGGGGGCTGCGCTGGCCACAACAAAGCTGCGCTTTGGAGTGGTGACAGCGCCGGGGCAGCGGTACCACCCGGCCATCATCGCCCACGCCTCGGCCACCCTGGCGGGCATGTTCCCGGGCCGCTTCTGGATGGCCACGGGGAGTGGCGAGAACATGAATGAACACATCACCGGGGACGCCTGGCCGCCTAAGGAAACCCGCCAGCGGCGGCTGGAAGAGAGCGTGGAGGTCATCCGGCGCCTGCACCGGGGCGAGGAGGTCACCCATCATGGCCTCGTCACCGTGGAACAGGCTCGGATTTGGGAGGTCCCGGACACTCCGCCGCAGCTCATTGCCCCTGCCATCAGTGTGGAGACCGCCCGTCGCGCTGCGGCCTGGGCTGACGGCCTGGTCACCGTGAACCAGCCTGCGGGCAAGCTCAAGGAGATGCTTGCCGCCTACCGCGGCAACGGGGGCAGGGGAAAGGCCATCCTGCAGGTGCACCTCTCCTGGGCTCCCGGCGAAGATGAGGCCACCGCCGTGGCGCTGGACCAGTGGCGCACCAACACCTTCGATCCGCCCATCCCGTGGGACCTCCCCACTGCCGGGCATTTCGACGGCGTAGGGAACCACGTGGGCGAGGACCAGGTACGCAAAACGGTGAACATCTCCGCCAGCCTCGACCGGCATGTCGAGTGGCTGGCCGGTTACGCGGACCTGGGCTTCGACGAGCTCTACCTGCACTTTGTGGGCCAGGAGCAGGAACGCTTCATTGATACGTTCGCGGGCGAAGTCCTGCCGCAACTGCGCCCTTCCCCCGCTTTGGCCACGTCTGCCGCAGCGACCGGAGCGGCAGCTGATCGCGGGACCGGCGCGTGAGGATCGCCGAGACCTCGGACCTATGGTGGAAGAACGCGGTCATCTACTGCCTGGATGTTGAGACTTTCTTTGACGACGACGGCGACGGCACCGGTGATTTCGCCGGCCTCACCCAGCGCGTGGACTACCTGGCAGCGCTCGGGGTGACCTGCATCTGGCTCATGCCGTTCTACCCCTCCCCCGACCGGGACGACGGCTACGACGTCACCGACTTCTTCACCGTGGATCCCCGGCTGGGCACCATGGGGGACCTGGTGGAGTTCATCCGCGCCGCCAAGGACCGGGGAATGCGGGTGATCGCGGACTTCGTGGTCAACCACACCTCGGACCAGCACCCGTGGTTCGTGGAGGCTCGGAAATCCACGGACAACCCGTACCGGGACTTCTACGTGTGGCGGAGCGACACTCCCCCGGACACGTCATCGGAGGTGGTGTTCCCCGGCGAAGAATCCTCGTTGTGGACCCGGGATGACGCCACTGGGGAGTGGTACCTGCATATGTTCGCGAGGCACCAGCCGGACCTGAACGTCGTCAACCCGGCCGTGCGGAACGAAATCGCAAAGGCGATGGGCCTGTGGCTGGAACTCGGCCTGGACGGTTTCCGGCTGGACGCGGTGCCCTTCTTTTTGGAGACCCGCGGCCAGCCCAAGGACGAGGCCGCAATCCTGGATCCGCACGGCTACCTGACGGCGCTGCGGAGTTTCGTCAGCCGCCGGAATGGAAGCGCGGTGCTGCTGGGCGAGGTAAACCTGCCGTACAAGGAGCAGCTGGAGTACTTCGGCGGGCCGGAGGGCAACGAACTGAACATGCAGTTCGACTTCATGACCATGCAGCACCTCTACCTGTCGCTGGCGCGGCAGGACGCGAGGCCGCTGGCCGAGACGCTCAAGAGCCGCCCGGGGCTCCATCCGGACAACCAGTGGGCAATGTTCGTGCGCAACCATGACGAACTCACCCTGGACAAGCTCAGCGACGGCGAGCGCGGGGAGGTTTTCGCCGCCTTCGGCCCGGAGAAGAACATGCAGATTTACGGGCGCGGCCTGCGCCGCCGGCTTCCGCCGATGCTGGGCGGTGACCCGGAACGCCTGCGGATGGTGTACTCGCTGATGTTTTGCCTCCCCGGCACCCCGGTGCTGTTCTACGGCGAGGAAATCGGCATGGGCGAGGACCTCAAGCAGAAGAGCCGCGCCGCGGTGCGCACCCCCATGCAGTGGAGTGACGAAAAAAACGCCGGCTTCTCCAGTGCCAAGGTCTCGGACCTGGTGGCGCCGCTGGTGCGCGGGGACTATGGGCCGGACCGCGTCAACGCCGCCGCCGCGAAGCGCGACCCCGATTCGCTGTTCAACTTCATGACCACCCTGATCCTGCGGTACCGGGAATCGCCGGAACTGGGCTGGGGCGAATTCGCCGTCATCGACCAGCCCGAACCCGCCGTCTTCGCGCACACCTGCAGTTCCGACGACGGCACCCTGGTCCTCCTGCACAACCTCGGCGAGGAACCGGTGAAGGTGGCCGGCAAGGCCGGCCCGGAGGACGGGCCGCCGCAGGCGTTCAAGGGCGCCCTCCTGCTGGACCTGTTCGACGGCGACAACGTGCCTTTGGAGCCTGACGGCGGCTTCACGGTGGAGCTGGGACGTTACGGTTACCGGTGGTACCGGGTGCACCGGAAAGGTGACCGGCTGGCGCCCTGAGCGTGCAGAGATTGGCGCGCGTGAATCCGGCGGGGCGGCGCGGCAGCAGTTAGGAAGCCCCAAGTCCCGGTCACTACGGCGGTCAGCGGGCGGAGGACGCCGCCAGCAGGCGTTCAGCTTCGGCCAGGATGCGCTCCCTCACCGGCAGGGACGCCGTTACTGTGCGCCGGCCTTCCTGCTCCTGGTCGCGGATGCCCACCGCAAGGGCGCTCATCAGGTCCGCGTCCTCCTTTGTGGCAAGGTCGCTGCCGATGAGCTGGACCAGCACCTTCAGGCCGGCCAGGCGGCGCTGCGGGTCGGCGTCGTTAAGGGCTGAATCGATGGCCCATTGCGCACGCTTCCACCACTGGTCGCGCCTGTCCGCCCGCGAGCGTTGCCGGTACGTCAGGTAGGCCACCAGAACCACGCCGAACGTGGCCAGCGGCGCTATGGCCGCCGCACCCAGCAAGGCGGCCCGGATCCCTTCGAAGATCTCCATGGCACCACCTTAGGGCCGGGCTGTCCTGGCCCGCCGCCGGGAAACAGTACCGGCTTCAAGAACTAACCAGCGCCTAACCCTCACGAAACCAGCGCGCAACATTGGCGGTCCACACTGGGTAGTGCAGGCAAGAGCCGGCACCAGCTCCAGCCAGGAGGCCCCCCATGTTGAAGGAAGCAGCAGCCCATGTAACCAGAGTCCGCGCCCTGGACCAGCTCCGCCGCGGCGATGAAATTGAAGCCCGCCTCTCGGTGGGCCCGTCCTACGATGACGTAGTGGTCCGGCGCGGCAGCGTCCAGGAAACAGCGCCAGGCATCGGCGTGGTGTGGATCCTGGACCGAATCACCGGCCTCCGCAAAGCAATCAATACCGACGAATGCAGCGTATGGCGGATCGCCTGACAAGTTCGCGCGCAGTTGCGCTTCCCAGGGCCCTCAGTTTCCCAGCGGCGGGTGTAGTCAGTAAGGACTGCCCGCTGCCCACGGAGCATGGCCCCGCAGAACCGCGTTTCAGCCTCCGGCCACTGACTGGATGACCAGCACCTCCTGGCCGGGCGCCACCTCCGTTTCCAGGCCCTGCAGGCGCCGCACCTCGTCACCGCCCACATAGATGTTCACGAATCGGCGCAACGCGCCTGTTTCGTCGCGAAGCCGCCTGGCCAACACAGGGTAGCCGGCAGTCACGGAATCCAGCAGTTTCACCACCGACACCGGCCCGTCGGCGGGCGCAGTCAGTACGGACTGCCCGCCGGCGAAGGGTTGCAGGACGCCGGGAAGAACAACGCTGATCTCAGGCACCGGCCACCACTGCTGCCCGGACGCACAGCACATCCGGCAGATGGGCCACCACCTCGGCGAACGTCTCCCCCTCGTCCGCGCTGGCGTAAACGGTGCCGCCGCGGGTGCCAAAGTAGACACCGGCGGGTTCCGCTGTATCCACGGAGGCGGCGTCGCGCAGCACGCTGTTGTACTCCCCTGTTGGCAGCCCGTTGCTGAGCCTCTTCCAAGTGCCGCCGGCGTCGTCCGTGCGATGGACTGCCAGCTCGCCGTCGGGCGGGATCCGCTCGCCGTCGGCCTTGAGCGGGACAACCCAGGCGGTACCTTCCCGGCGGGGATGGGTCAGCATCACGAATCCGAAGTCGGCCGGCAGGCCTTCGGCGATGGAGTTCCAGCTCTCGGCGTTGTCATCCGTGCGGTAGACGCCGTGGTGGTTTTGGGCGTACAGGCGGCCGTCGACGGCGGCGTCCGCGGCAATTTTGTGTACGCACTGGCCGAACTCGGGGTTGGGGTCCGGCATGAAGTAGGCGGAAATTCCCCGGTTGCGGGCTTCCCAGGAGGTGCCGCCGTCGAGCGAGCGGTACACGCCTCCGGTGCTCATGGCCACATGCACGGTTTCCCGGGCGGGGTGGACCACGATGGAGTGCGCGGCGGCGCCGCCGTAGCCGGCGCCCCATTCACTCCGGTGGGGGTGGTCCCACAGGCCACGGTTAAGTTCGAAGTGTTCGCCGCCATCGGTGGACTTCCAGACCGAGATAGGCTCGGCTCCTGCCCAAACCACACCCGGACGGGACTCGGCATCCGGAGAGATCTGCCAGATCCGCTCCAGTGCGGCGCCGGTATCCTCGGGGAATTTTATGGCGCCCTGCTCGGGCTCCGTCCAGGTGGTGCCAAGGTCATCGGAATGGGCAACGGTAGGTCCCCAATGCTCGTTCCGGACCCCGACCATGATCCGGGTGCGGCCTTCCCGGGTGTCGATGCCGATGCTGGGGATCTCAGCCATCAGGAAGTGCGGGCCGGTGAAGGACCATTGGCGCCTGTCCTGGCTGGTGGCCAGCCACAGGCCTTTTTTGGTCCCGATCGCTAAGACAAAACTCTCTGCGGTTGTCATGCCCCCCATGCAACCACCGCCCCGCGCGGCCCGCAACGGTTTTCTTTGCCATCCGGGCAATCCTGGAGGGTGTTAGTCAACGAACTCCGACTGGGTTTCAATGAAGTCCCAGTCCGCTGCTGTCAGGGCTGCCGCCGGGCTATCCGGGTGGGGGCCACCTGCCTCCGCGATGCCTTGCAGCACTGGGAGCGGAAGTTCCTCGGCGCGAAGGTTCTCCCGCAGCCATTCCTTGCTTGCAAGGTCCAAGTCCAGCCACCACATGAAAATTTCCATGCCCTCACGCCCTTTCATCGGTTGATTCAACGGTAGGCGCGGGCAGGACGGGCTACAAGGTATGGGGGCGGTACCAAGTGGCGCATCCGATTTTTTCGGGTACCGGCAAGTAACCAGGCTGCCAGGAGCCCGCCAAAGACGAGTAGTGCCTACTCGCGACTGGCAACAGCGACCCAACCTAGCCTGAAAACTCAAGCAAGCTGACCGTGCTGCTGGGGCAATCGGTGCATTCGCTGGTCCTCCTCCTCATGGTCAATTTCACGCCAAAAACTGGGGAGAATAAGTATGAAACGAGCCATAACAACCTTGGGGGTGCTGGGCCTGGCGGCACTTGCCGTCGCCGCTCCGGCCGTGGCGGACCGCGGGGGTGACGACAACGACAAGGTTGTCGTCTGCCACGCCGGTTCGGGCTCCAACTCCGGGCACTTCAGCGCCATCACCGTTGCCGTCCCGTCGCTGAACGGCCATGACGAGCACGGCGCAGACATTATCCCGCCCAACGTTGGAATGGACTACGGACAGAACTGGGATGCGGTGGGGAGGGCCATCCATGCCAACGGATGCGTAGTTGCCGACGTTGACGTCCCGCCTGTGGTTCCGCCCGTCGTCGTACCACCCGTAGCGCCGCCGGTTGTTGTGAGCCCACCCGTCGTCAATCCACCCGTCGTCAACCCACCCGTCGTCAACCCACCCGTGGGCAAGCCGCCGGTAGTGCACGCGCCTGTAGTTCCTCCCGTCGTGGTGGTTCCGCCCGTGGAACCGCCGGCGGTCGCGCCTCCCGTCGCAAACCAGCCTGTCGTCGAGAACCCGCCCGCGGGTGCACCTGCAGTCAACCCGCCCACGGTTGTTCCGCCGTCGACCGTCCCGGTGCAAGCCAACGCGCCTCACGCCGCAGCAGCGGCCCCCGTTGCCGGAGCCACTGCCAACGCAAGCCCCGGAACCAACCAGGGGTACAACGCCCAGACTGCCGTCGGCGGGTCTGACAGCGCACCGTCCTGGCTGGCCGGAGCAGGTGCACTGCTCGCAGCGGGAGGGGCAGTGGCATTCCGCCGCAAGTCCCGCATGCTGCCCTTGGACGGCTGACAAAGGCTAAGCCGCAATTTGTGGCCACGACAAGGAAGGCGTCCCGCCAGTGCCCGGCGGGGCGCCTTCCTTCCTTTCCCGATTCGCCGTTGCAACAGGTGAGGAGCAGCATGTCCAAGGAACGCAGCAGGCACGCAGCCGCGAAGGCACGCGGGTGGAGGGGCTGGAACCGTGGCGACCTGGTCATTCTCCTGTGCGGCATCCTGGCCTTTTTATCCATCACTTTCGGCGCCCCCTTGTTCCAACCGGCTGGATTGTCCCCCGGCGTTGGGGGGACAGCCGCTGCCTCGCATCCCGCCGCCGGCAGCTCCACGGAACCCGAGCCCACGGCCGTCACGGGGATACCGGCAGGAGTAACGCCAGCTCCCGCCGATTCCACTGTTCGGCAGGCGCCGGCTCCTGTCCTGCCGGCAGCATCGGCTCCGGTGCGCATCCGCTACACGGCCGCCGCGTTCGACGTTCCGGTGCATGCGCTTGAACTGGACTCCAGCGCACGGAGCAGCCAAACGATCGTACCCCCGGCCACTAAGGACGGCTACTGGCTGACCCCGTTCGGCACCCCGGGAAACGGCTCCGTCAACACCACTTATGTCATCGGCCACAGCTGGGAAGGCGCAGACGCACCTTTCAACCATCTGAGCTCAGCCGCCACCGTGGGCGACCTGTTCGAGGTGGACACCTCCGCTGGCACCATTCCGTATCGGGTGGACAGCGTCACCACGTACCTGAAGTCCGGCCTGAAAGACAGCCCCATCTGGGACATAGTGCCCAACCGGCTGGTCCTGATCAGCTGCTATACCGAAGATCCCTGGGGCAAAAACGTGGTGGTGACCGCTTCGCCTGCCAGATCCTGATCCTCCTTAGCGGACCGGCGCTGTTCAAGAGGGTGCGGGCGGGCTGAGAATAAGCTATGTCGTCAGAACACATCCGCGGCACCTCACCCCTGCTGGTAGGCGTGGCCCCCAACCAGCATCCAGAGGTCCTGCAAACCGCCGCCAACCTCGCCGCACGGCTGGGGACCCGCTTGCTCTGCGCTTACGTGGATGAGGCCAGCTACCTTGTGGAATGGGACCCGGCGAGGTCCGCCCACAGACTCTCCCTGCACCCGGACGCCGACGCGGGGAACATCGGCGGCGTGACGTTGGAGCTTAAGATTGCGATAGAGGCCGCGGTGGCCCAGGTGCCGCCCGGAACCGCGGCGGCGGAATGGACCCTGCAAACGCTCACAGGGGATCCGGCCCGCGCCCTGGCCCAGCTCGCAGCGGAATCCAACGCGCCGATGATCATCGTGGGAACTTCCGAGCGGGGCTTCTCGCATCGCCTTGCGGAAGCACTCAGCGGGTCGGTGGGTGCCTGGCTCACGCATCACCAGAGCAGGCCTGTCCTCATCGTCCCCTACCGGATGGCAGCCCACGAGGACCGATCCTGACCTTCCGAAGCCCTCCCGTTGGCGCAGAAATCACGGGGAAGAAAGTAAAGCGAAAGTAGTTATTCCGGGCGCTGGCGGACCGGGCTACCAGCCCGTAAGCTGATGTGAGCAGGCCAATCCCAGCAGTGTGGAGGCTGGCCTTGCCCAAGAGCTGCTCCGGAGTGCGTATCCCCCAATAACGCACTCCGGAGCTTTTTTGTGCCCAAAGTTCTCAGCTTGTTTGTGCCCAAAGTTCTCAGCTTGCGGTGGTTGCAGGTACCCCCAGGGGGTACTTGCGCTTATACCCCCGCGGGGTATAGGGTGAAGGCATGAGCGCAACGGATGAAGCTGTTACGGGAACCCCCATCGACCAGCCGGAGCACGGGTACACCGGGAACAAGGATGCCTACCTCCGCCGGCTCAAGCGCATCGAAGGCCAGGTGCGGGGCATCGCACGCATGGTGGATGAGGACAAGTACTGCATCGATATCCTCACCCAGGTCTCCGCTGTCACCAAGGCATTGCACGCCGTCAGCCTGGGACTCGTTGAGGAGCACATTGGCCACTGCGTAGTGGGTGCCGCCTCCGAACCTGACCCTGCACTTCGCGCAGAAGCCATCGATGCCAAAGTCAAGGAAGCCGCTGACGCGATCGGCCGGCTCCTCCGGTAACAACTGCCTGCCTTCGACGCATCCAGAACTTTCCCCAACAACGCCGTCCCACCCAACAAGGAGCAGCACATGAGCACCATTTCCCCTACCACCACCACTGTCAGCGTTTCCGGAATGACCTGCGGGCACTGCGTCTCGGCCGTCAGCGAAGAACTTGAGGCCCTCGCAGGCGTAGAGGCAGTGGACGTCGAACTGAACGCCGGCGGTATCTCCACAGTCACCATCACCTCCAGCAACGAACTGTCACCGTCCGAGATCGGCGAGGCCGTTGCAGAGGCGGGCTATCTGGTCGTCGCCAACGAAGCGTAAACACGACCACTGACTCGAGGAGCCGCATGAGCAGCCACGAACTTCTCCACCAACCCAAAACCCGGGTGGTGGAACTCGACATCGAGGGCATGACCTGCGCCTCCTGCGTCAACCGGGTGGAAAAGAAGCTCGGAAAGCTCCACGGCGTCCAGGCCCTGGTCAACCTGCCCTTGGAATCCGCCCACGTAACAGTCCCGGCGGCCATCACGGACGAACAGTTGCTGAATACGGTTAATGCCGCCGGTTATAAAGCAACCGTCCGCCAACCCACTCCGGCAGCGGAGACCGAGCATTCACCCGGCCGGCTCCGCCCCCGCCTGATCCTGGCTGCTGCCCTCACGGTGCCGGTGTTCCTGATTTCCATGGTCCCCGCGTTCCAGTTCCCGCAGTGGGGCTGGGCTGCGGCCGTGTTGGCACTGCCTGTGGTGACGTGGGCAGCGTGGCCGTTCCACCGTGCCGCCGCCATCAACGCCCGCCACTTCGCCTCCACCATGGACACCCTGGTGTCGATCGGCGTTGTCGCAGCGTACCTGTTCTCGGCCTGGCAGCTGTTTGCGGATCCCCTGCTGACCCAGCACCCCGGCATGGAGGGGATGGAGCAGGGCGGCCTCTATTTTGAGGTTGCGGCCGTCGTCACCACTTTCCTGCTCCTGGGCCGCTACCTTGAAGCCAACGCCAAGCAAAAGGCCGGCGACGCCCTGCACGCCCTCCTCAGCCTCGGCGCCAAGGACGCCACCGTTCTCAACGACGGAACGGAACACAGGGTCCCCGCCGGCCGGCTGCAGGTGGGCGACGTCCTGGTGATCCGGCCGGGCGAGAAGATTGCCACTGATGGCGTGGTGATTGAGGGGACCTCGGCAGTGGACGCCTCCCTGGTCACCGGAGAATCGGTACCCGTGGAGGTGGGCCCGGACAGCCGGGTCACCGGCGCAACCATCAACGCTTCCGGCCGGTTGCTGGTCCGGGCCACCCGTGTGGGCTCCGAGACCACGCTCGCGCAGATGGCGCGGCTGGTGTCCCAGGCCCAGACGGGCAAGGCTCCCATCGCCCGCCTCGCAGACCGCATCAGCGCCGTGTTCGTTCCCGTAGTCCTGGTGATTGCCGCACTCACGTTTGTGCTTTGGCTGCTCTTCGCGGGCGTGGAAGAAGGAGGGCTGCGATCGGCCTTCATTGCCGCCGTCGCCGTCCTGGTGATTGCCTGCCCGTGTGCGCTGGGGCTGGCGACTCCCGTCGGCCTGCTCACGGGCACCGGGCGGGGCGCCCAACTGGGCATCCTCATCAAGGGCCCGCAGGTCCTGGAGGACACCCGCACGGTGGACACCATCCTGCTGGACAAAACCGGGACCGTCACCACCGGACTGCTCGCCGTGCACACCACCCTTGCCTTTGAAGGGTTTGAGGAGCGTGAGGTGTTGAGGCTGGCCGGGTCGGTGGAAGCGGCTTCCGAGCACCCTATCGCCCGGGCCATCGCCGCCGCGGCATTGGCCCAGCAGGCGGGGACAGCCACTCAATCAGATTCCGACGGCGGGCGCTTGCCATCGGTGCAGGCCTTCCGTTCCGCGCCGGGCGGCGGAGTCGCCGGAACCGTCGAGGGCAGGCAGATAACCGCCGGACGCAGCGGCTGGCTTGAGGAAAACGGCATCACCTTGGCTCCCGGGCAGCTGAAGCTGCTGGCAGCGGCGGAAGCAGCAGGCGCCACAGCCATCTGGGTTGCCGTGGATGGTACTGCTGCCGGCATCATCAACCTGCGGGACACCATCAAGGACGGCTCGGCAGCCGCCGTCGGCCGGATGAAGTCCCTGGGTTTGCGGCCCATCCTCTTGACCGGGGACAACGCCGCCGTCGCCGCCCAGGTGGCTGCCGCCGTCGGCATTGATTCCGCAGACGTCTATGCGGGGGTCCTGCCCGAAGGCAAGGTGGAGGTGGTGCGCACACTGCAGTCCCGCGGCGAGACCGTGGCCATGGCCGGGGACGGCGTCAATGATGCCGCAGCGCTGGCCCAGGCTGACCTCGGGATCGCCATGGGGTCCGGCACTGATGTGGCCATCGAGGCGGCCGACCTCACCGTAATGGGAAACGACCTCTCGCAGGTGGTCCAGGCCATCGCGCTGTCCCGCAGGACCCTGGCCACCATCAAAACCAACCTGTTTTGGGCGTTCTTCTATAACGCGGTGGGCATCCCGGTGGCGGCCCTGGGACTGCTCAACCCGATGATCGCCGGCGCCGCAATGGCAGCCAGTTCCGTCCTGGTGGTGGCCAACTCACTGCGCCTGCGGAGTTTCGGGAAGCAGGGCTAAGGCTGGCGTCAGGCAGCCCCATACCTCAGGGCTGCCCGTGCCCGCGCCTTGGCGGCCTCGGCGTCCCGGTCCTTGGGTGGCGCCTGCGTCACCAGCGCATCCAGAAGGTGCTGGGTGATGTGGGCGATCTCGTGGACCGCTTCCTCGAAGGCTTCCTCGTTGGCCTTGGAAGGCTTGGTGCTTCCGCTGACCTTGCGCACGTACTGCAGCGCTGCGGCGTGCACTTCCTCGGACGTGGCGTGGGGTTCGAAGTTGTGAAGGGTTCGGATATTCCGGCACATACAGCCATGCTAGGCTCTGAACCGCCTGGGATCGACCCCTCCGCTACGGGTTTAGGGGCCCCGCAATGAATACTCCGGAACGCGCACCACCATGCTCACCAAGGTGGCGGAAGCACGCAAGGAAGCCGGCGGCCTCCGCGCCTAAGGGACAGGTTCGACGTCGTTCGCGTGTTCCAGCGGGGACGCCGCCCTGGGTGCCTCCATGGCCCCTCCGGCGGGCAGGACTGCCGGGCGCCGCAGCTCGTCGAGCCGGACGAGGATGACGCCTCCCACGATCAGCACGCCGCCGAGGAGCTGGATGGCGCCGGGGAGTTCGCCCAGCAGCAGCCAGGCCCACACCACGGCGAACAGGACCTCGGTCAGCGACACGAAGGACGCCACCTTGGAGCCGAGAGCACGGGCGGCCACAATGCCGGAGACGTAGGCCAGCACCGTGGCCAGGATGACCAGGCCGGCCAGCGAAACCCACCACGGAGTGACCCACGGGCCCAGCTTGGTGTCGGCCGTGCTGAAGGCCATGGGCAGCAGGCCGGTTGCCGCCGCCAGCCACATGATGGCAGCCCCCACCAGAAGTCCGCCGGAGGCCAGGACGATGGGTGGAAGGGAGTCGTTCTCCTTCGCGGTGATGAAGAAATAGACGGCGAGGCAAACTGCTGCGGCCATGCCCCAGAAAACACCTACCAGGTCAATCCTGACCGCACCCGTGAGGTCAAGGACCAGGACCAGGCCGGCGAGGGAAAGCAGCGTTCCGGCGAAGGTCAGCACCCGCGGCCGCTTCCGGCTGGCCGCCCACAGCCACAGCACGATGATCACCGGCGCCAGGTACTCGAGCAGGAGCGCCACGCCTACCGAAAGCCTGGCCACGGCGTTGAAGTAGAACAGCTGGCAGGCGGCGACGCCGATCAGTCCGAAAAGCAGAATGGTCAGCCAGTTGTCCCGGAGCTGGTGCCAGCGGCCGCGCAGGGCGGGAACCGCGGGGACAGCGAGAATCAGGGCAGCGCCGGTGAGCCGGGCAGTGACGGCAGCCCCGGGAGACCACCCCGTTTCCAGCAAGGCCTTGGCGAACGATCCGGAGAGGCCAAACACTGCGGACGAGAACAGCGCGATGCCGAGGCCGGAGGCCAGGAAGCTGCGCTTGCCTGGGGGCACCCTCAGGTTGGGGGTGCGGTTGCTCACGGCAGACATCGTTGCCTCCTGTCAGGAGTAAAGTGGGGTGATGGTCATGACAGTACGGGAAGCACCGTAAGGAGTCAAAATGGTTTTTGCCCCTGACACTGAGGTGGCTCTGCGGACCGTGGTCCACCTGGTCAATTCAGCAGCCAATGGAAGCGAAGGGCTTGGATCGGCAGCGGATTTGGACAGCTTCCTGGCAGCTGAAGGATTTACCGGTTCGCGGACCCGGGATGAGGACGAACTGGCCAGCGTGCGCCAACTGCGCCAACAGCTCTGGGCGGTGTGGACCGCGGACGAAGATGCTGCCGTGGAGACGGTGAACCGCCTGCTGCGGGAGGCCCGGGCCCTGCCTCAACTGGTGAAGCACGATCGCTGGGACTGGCACCTGCACGCCACCACTCACGAAGCCCCGCTGGTGGACCGGATGAGCACGGAAGCGGCCATGGCTTTGGCGGACGTGATCCGCGGCAAGGAGATGGACCGGCTGCGTATCTGTGAGTCGGAGGACTGCGACGCTGCGGTGCTGGACCTCAGCAGGAACCGGTCAAAGCGGTACTGCGATACGGGGAACTGCGCCAACCGTGCGCACGTGGCAGCCTACCGGGCACGCCAGGCGGCAACCGGCTAGCAGAAGACTAGCGGGAGCCCGGAGTGTCTGGCTCGTCAGGGGCACCCGGGTCCTGCGGGCGTGGAGATCCAAACCCGTGGGATTGCTTGGGTGCTGAGCTGAGGTTCACGCCGGATCCCTTGCCCAGGTAATCAGCATTGTCCTTGTGGCTCATTGAGAGCATTGCGGCAATCACCAGGGTGACAATGAACGCAATGCCGGCAGCGGTGAAGGCCAGATCGAAGCGGGGGGCCCGTGCGCTGCCGCCGGAGGCGAAAATCACGACGGCGACGAAGGCAACTATGGCCCAAAACGCGGAGAACATCAGCGGGCCCCTCACCGAGGTCCGCATC
Organism: Arthrobacter sp. V1I9; assembly: GCF_030817075.1. Taxonomy (NCBI): domain Bacteria; kingdom Bacillati; phylum Actinomycetota; class Actinomycetes; order Micrococcales; family Micrococcaceae; genus Arthrobacter; species Arthrobacter sp. V1I9. The sequence continues at coordinate 3,893,861 of NZ_JAUSYU010000001.1, read as the reverse complement.
TTGCGCGGATGTCCTGGTTGCTGGTCTGCCACGGTGATTCCTCCCTGCAGGCGGTGCGGGGGCCGCCTGGGTCAATGTCTTTCGGTAGTCCGCCCGGCTATTTTCTACGAGAAGTAGAACCGGACACCCTCCTAGTTTACGGGTTCCCCGCTTCACTGCGGGCATCGTGCCGAATGGTCAGCCCGGCAAGGGCCCAGAGCACGCCGGAGATGATGGCCCCGCCGCCGGCAACGCCCAGCAGCGCATGCGCGCCGAGGCTGATAAAAAAGGGCAGGATGACGGCGGTACCTAGGCCAATGAGCCCCGACGCGATCCAGTCCCGGGCTAACACGTGCTGGCCCCGGGATCTCAGCCCGCAGGTCAGCTCGAGGGCCCCCGCTACGCCCAGGCCGAGGGCGGCAATCACACCGAACAGCAGGTCCCCGTGCAGCACTACCAGCGCGAACCCGGCACCGGCCAGCACGGAACCGGCGGCGGAAAGCATCTTGCCAACCGCACTGTCCCGCTGGAAGCCCGTCGCGGGAATGCCCCTCATCAGGAGCAGGCCTGTTGCCAGCAGGTAAAGCCCGCCGGACCAGCCCATAACCTCTACGGAGGGCGCCGCCCAGAAAATGGTCACGGCCCCGAAAACCAGCGCCGCCGCAGAACGGAGCAGCACCGGCTTCCAGAGCTCAGCCGTGGGAGCCGTTCCGGAAGCAGCGCCGGCGGGAGTTTTCGGTTGGGTCACCGGTCCAGTTTAGTGGGGGCCCGGCCTACGGCGAACCGAGCACCATCCAGCGGTCAGACCGGGCGCGGGCACCCAAGGTGACGGCGCGTGCCGCCATGTAACCGAGGGCGAAGGCTGCCCACAGCCAGCCAAGGCCCGCCGCGCCGCCTGCACCCGTCAGGGCCACGGCGAGCAGCAGCGGCGCGTACACCGCGAGGTTAACCACACCTGCGAGCGCGAGGTATTTAGCATCCCCGGCGCCAATCAACACCCCGTCCAGGACAAAAACATAACCGGCGATGGGCTGGCCGGCGGCAAGGATCCACAGCGCCACGGCCAGGGCCGAGTGCACTTCGGGATCGGAGGTGAAAAGTGAGCCGGCCCAGGGCGCGGCAACGGCGAGCAGCGCCCCGGTAACCGCTCCGAAGCCGAGTCCCCAGCGGGTCATGGTTCCGGTCAGAAGCCGTGCCCTAGCAGGGTTCGAGGCACCAAGCTCCTTGCCGATCAGCGCCTGCGCGGCGATGGCGAGGGCGTCCAAAGCGAAGGCCAGGAACGAGAAGATGGTCATGGCCAGTTGATGGGCAGCGAGGTTCACGGGCCCCTGCGCGGTGACCACAACAACCGTTGCCAGGATGGCCACCCGGAGGCTGAGGGTCCGCAGCATCAGCCAGGACCCTACCCGCGTCATGCTCCTGATGCCGCGCCAGCTCGGCAGGAGGCTGACGCCGTTGCGCCGGGCATTCCGCTGCACCATCACCAGGTAGACGGCGGCCATGGCCCATTGGGCCAGGCTCGTACCCACGGCGGAACCGGTAACCGACCAGCCCAGACCGTAGACGAGCCACAGGTTCAGGACGATGTTGAGGCCAAACCCGGCGGTGGCCACCACAAGCGGCGTCCGGGTGTCCTGCAGGCCGCGGAGAAGGCCGGTGCCGGCAAAAATGAGCAGCATGGCCACCAGCCCCGGCATGGACCAGCGAAGGTAGTCGACGGCGAAAGTGCGCACCTCGCCTTCCGCTCCCAGAAGGCCGATCAGCGGGTCGGCGGCCAGGAAGCCTGCCACGGCCAGAACTGCGCCGAGCAGCAGTGCCAGCCAGACGCCGTCGCGCCCGGCAGCGAGGGCCTTGCCCAGCTGGCCGTCACCGATGGCGCGGGCCACGGCCGGGGTAGTGGAATAGGCGAGGAAGACCATCAGGCCGACGGCTGTATGCAGCACCGCCGACGCCAATCCCACTCCCGCCAGCTGGGCGACGCCAAGGTGACCCACGATGGCCGAATCCGCCAGCAAAAACAGCGGTTCGGCGACGAGCGCACCAAAAGCCGGAACAGCCAGCCGGAGGATTTCGCGGGCATGCCCCTTCGGCGGCGCGGCCGGTGCGTGGGCAGGTAATGGGGGCATCCAGCCAGCCTAATGCGCCGCGTGTGGATGACCGCGGGTGCATGACAAAGCCCACATTATGACGCCAATAGTTGACACTTCAACTATTGGCGCGGAAGACTTAAGTCCCATGAACCAGTCACGACTTACCACCACCGCCATTACCGCCCTCCGCATCATCCTGGGTTTCCTCTTCGCCGCCCATGGTTGGCAGAAGTTCAACGAGTGGACCATCGCCGGCACGCAGGCGTCATTCGCCAAGATGGGTGTCCCGGCAGCTGAGATTGCCGCGCCGGCCGTGGCCGTTCTCGAACTGGCCGGCGGAATCGCCCTGATCCTCGGCATCCTCACCCGCGTGGTCGCGGCGCTCCTGGCATTGGACATGCTGGGCGCCCTGTTCCTGGTCCACGCCTCCGCCGGAGTGTTCGCCGCGAACGGCGGCTACGAACTGGTGCTGCTCCTCGCGGCGGCAGCCTTCGCCCTGGCGCTGACCGGCGCCGGCCGCCTCTCCGCGGACCGCGCGCTCTTTGGCCGCAGCAACTCGAAACTGGCCCTCCTGGCCTGATCCTTCCAACCGGCCTCAGCCGGGAAGCGTACGACGGCGGATGTGCACTCAGGTGCGCATCCGCCGTCGTGCGTTGGAGCGCGAGACTGCGGCGCCGATGCGTCGTGTGGTCTTCAGGGGCAGGGAAACAAACTGGAACATACAGCACCAGAAACTCACGGGAAAGTTGGGAAAACGCTTGCCACCAAGCCTTCGGAGCTGATAAACCATTGAATGCTGCAGTGAGAGCTGCATCACCCATCCCAGGTCTCAGCCATTCCCGCTTCACTTGGAAGCCCTCAAGCGCGCAACTTCGCCGCAGTTTGCGTACCTTCGCTCTTGAATCGTTCCAATCCTCCTGGGTACCGCTTTGCCACCGCTCATCGAAGGAGATGTCCGTGAACACACCCCCGCAAGTGACACCGCTACCCCAGGAAGCACCACCACCCCGCCAGCGCAGGCTCCCCGCCGGAGCGAAAGCAGTCACAGCGGCCGTGGCTTCCGCTGCCATCGCCTTCACCGGGCTCCCGGCAGTCCAGGCCGATACCGCCCTGCCGGCGGTGGGAAGTGGCTTCAAATTCGATTTCGGCCCCGGAGCCCTGGCAGACGGTTACACAGCTGTAGGCGCCGGCACGCAGTATTCTTCCGGGACCAAGTTCGGCTTCACAGATACGGCGGTCACCTCCGGCGTGGACCGCGGCACGGGGGACCCGCGGCGGTCCGACTTTGTCCAGGCCCAGGGCAGCTCATTCCTGGTGGACCTGCCCAACGGTGACTACACCGTCAAGCTCATCGCCGGTGACGCAGCTGAAGCCACGAACATCGCGATCACGGCGGAGAAGATGGCCAAGGTCCAGGCAACCGACAAGCCGGCCGGCCAGTACCTGGAGATGGAATTCCCCATCTCCCTGGTGGACGGCCAGCTCAACCTCGATTTCACGGGAACCGCCGCGAAGATCAAACTCCCTGGTGGTCACGGCCCGCGCTCCCCGGACCGCTACGACAGATCCCGGCGTCTATCTCGCCGGCGACTCCACCGTGCAGACCTACGATCCCGGTTTTGCGCCCCAGGCAGGGTGGGGCCAAATGATCGACCGGTACTTTGATGACAGCGTCTCTTTCAAGAACCACGCCATCGGCGGCCGCAGTTCCAAGAACTTCATCAGCCAGGGCCGACTGGACGAGATCCTGCGCGTTATCAACCCCGGCGACTACCTGCTGGTCCAGTTCGGCCACAACGATGCCACCATCGGCGTCGACGACCGCTACGCCTCCCCCGCTGACTACAAGGAATACCTCCGGACGTACGTAAACGGCGCCCGCCAGCGAGGGGCCACCCCTGTGCTGGTGACCCCCGTGGGCCGCCGCGACTTCGACGAAACCACCGGCAAGTTCCGGGTCAGCTTCCCGGAGTACGTGGCCAAGATGCAGGAACTGGCCGCCGAGGAAAACGTGGCATTGGTGGACCTCTCCGCCTCGAGCCGCGCCTACTATGACGCCATCGGCCCGGAGGACACCAAGTCCGTATTCCTCCACGTCGATGCCGGCGTCTACCCCGGCCGCCCCACCGGCACGGTGGACAACACCCACTTCCAGGAATACGGCGCCATCCAGATCGCACGCCTGGTGGCCGGCGGAGTACAGCAGCTCAGCGTTCCGCTGGCGGCACGCGTGAAGGAAGTCGCACCGCCGTCGTCCGTTCCTGCAAAGCCCCGGGGACTGGTGGCCGGAAGCGTGTCCAACGCAGGAGCGCGCCTGTTGTGGCAGCCGGTCGAAGGCGCGGACATCTATAAGGTGTACCGCAAACTGGCGTCCGAGCCGGACAGCGCCTACAAGCTCACTACCACCGCCACCGTCCCCACCGCCAACCTGGCCGGACTGGCCGAAGGCACCGCCTACAGCGTCCGCGTCGCAGCCATGAACGGCAAGGGCCTCTCCGAGCCCAGCGACACCCTCACTGTGACCACCAAACAGGCGAAGTACAAGTTCGATTTCGGGCCGGTGGGAGCACCGCTCGAGGCCGGTTACACCGAGGTCAACCGGACCATGGCCTACACCCCGGAGCGGGGCTTCGGCTTTAAGGACATCGCTGTGCTCAGCGACCGGGACCGCGGAGCGGTGACCAGCAACCTGCTGCGCGACTTCGTGCTCAGCGGCTCCAGCTTCGAGTTCCAACTCGACGTCCCCAACGGCACGTACGCCGTGAAGACCTACCACAGCGACTGGATCGGCTCCACCCGGACGGACGTGGCCGCCGAGGGCACTCCCTTCGGCCAGGTTTCCTCCAGCAGGGCATCCTCGGCCACCAAGATCATTAACCAGGTCCTGGTTTCCGATGGCCAGCTGAACCTGGCCATCAGCGGCTCCGGCCAGCGGCTCAACGGGCTGGAGGTTACCCCGCTCCTGGTGGGCCCCACCAACCTGCGCACCGCTGCGGTTGACGCCGCGGCCGAGCCGCCCACCGTGGACCTCGCCTGGGATGCCGTGGCAGACGCCGCCGGTTACAAGTTGTTCCGGCAGGCCTCCTTCGAAGGTGAGCCGCAGGTGATCGCCGAAAATGTCACGGCACCATCCTTCCGGGACACCACTGCCTTCGCCGGACTGAAGTACAAGTACTTCGTTACGGCGCTGGACAGCACAGGACTGGAATCCGTCCCTTCCAACACGGTGCAGACCGCCCTGGTGGATCCCAACACCCCGGTCCCTGCAGCCACCGGCAAAGTGGACGTCAAGGCAGTGGAGAAGACCAGCGTCACGCTCAAGTGGCAGAAGGTCTCCGGCGCTGCCGCGTACCAAATTTACCGGTCCACGGCCCCCGATGGCCCCTTCGACTATGTTGGCCGCGCCACCGAGGTGAACTACACCGACTACAGCGTGCTGACCACCATCAAGTACTACTACCGCGTGACCACCGTCAACAAGGGCGGCGAATCCGTGCCCTCCCCTGTGGTGGGAACTGGGAAGGTCACCGTAATCAACCGCCAGATGGAGAAGCTGGACCGCGCCCCCGTGGCCCTGCTGACCGGTGACGGTGTACGCGTCGGCTGGCGGATGCTTGGCCTGGACCCGGAGCAGATTGGCTTCCACGTAATCCGCGACGGCGTCCAGCTCACCGACGAGCCGATCCGCAACAGCACAACCTACCTGGATGCCACCGGAACCGCGGCCTCCAGGTACGTCATCAAGGCAGTGGGCAACGGCGGGGACCAGCTCACCGCCGAGTTCGCACCGCTGGCCCAGGACTACCTGGCCATCAAGCTGGACAAGCCGGCGGACGACTACACCAAGGACGGCCAGCCCTACAGCTACTCCGCAGGTGACTCCAGCGTGGCGGACCTGGACGGCGACGGCACCTACGAGGTCATCCAGATGTGGTCACCGTCCAACTCCAAGGACAACTCGCAGGCAGGCTACACGGGCACGGTCTACGTGGACGCCTACAGGATGGACGGAACCAGGCTCTGGCGCATCAACATGGGCCCGAACATCCGGGCCGGCGCCCACTACACCCAGCTGCTCGCGTACGACTTCGACGGCGACGGCAAGGCGGAAATCGCCATGAAGACGGCGGACGGAACCCGGGACGCAGCCGGCACAGCGGTGGGCAACCCAAGCGCCGACCACCGCAACAGCACCGGCTACGTGCTCACCGGTGATGAATTCCTGACCGTGTTCCACGGCGCCACCGGCACTGTGATGGATACCGTGAAGTACGATCCGACGCGCGGTGACGTGGGGGCCTGGGGAGACACGTACGGCAACCGCGTGGACCGCTTCCTTGCAGGCGTGGCCTACCTGGACGGCGAGCACCCCTCCATGATGTTCAGCCGCGGCTACTACACCCGTGCCGTACTGGCCACCTACGACCTGGTGGCCGGCAAGATCGTCAAGCGCTGGGTCTTCGATTCAGATGCTGCCGGCGCCCAGTACCGGGGCCAGGGCAACCACAACCTCTCCGTCGCGGACGTTGACGCCGACGGCAAGGACGAGTTCGTTTTCGGCTCCATGACCATCGATGACAACGGCAAGCCGCTCTACAACACCGGCCTCGGCCACGGTGACGCCATCCATACCAGCGACCTCGATCCGTCCCGCCCGGGACTGGAGACCTTCGCCGCCCACGAGGACATGGGCTCAAGCGGCAACAAGGGCGCCACATTCCGGGATTCACGTACTGGTCAGCTGCTTTGGAGCATCCCGGCCACCAAAGACACCGGACGCGCTGCGGCCGGAGATATAGACCCCCGCCACGCAGGTGCCGAAGGCTGGGCCATCGGCGGCGACGCCGCCTGGAACTCCCCTGTCGGCGAGCTCCGGTCGGCCAAGGGTCAGCTGATCGCCAACAACATCCCGGCGGCCAACTTCCTGGCCTGGTGGGACGGCGACCTGCTCCGCGAAATCGTGGACCACGACTGGAACGCCGCAGCCAACACGGGCACGCCCAGCATCGCCAAGTGGAACTGGGAGACCGAGTCCAGCGACCGGCTGCTGACGGCCACCGGCGCCAAGACCAACAACAGCACCAAGGGGAACCCGGCTCTCCAGGCCGACCTCCTGGGTGACTGGCGGGAGGAACTGGCGTGGCCTTCGGCTGACAGCACGGAACTGCGGATCTACACCACCTCCGCGTCCACGGACGTCCGGCTCCGTACCCTGATGCATGATCCGGTGTACCGCCTTTCGGTAGCACGCGAGAACATCGCCTACAACCAGCCGCCGCACCCCGGCTTCTTCATCGGCGAGGGGATGGAGCTTCCGGCCCAGCCGGACATCGTGTACACCCGCGTCGGCTAGGCTGCCGCGGCCGCACTAAGGTGACCAAGCTCTGCCCCGTCCGCCCTTCGGCGGACGGGGCAATGCTGTTGGCTCCAATGTTGCAGGCCCAACTCATGGGTAACCGGTGGCGTCAGTAAGATCGCAGCATGACTGAGACCGGCACCTCCAACTCCGTGACCCTCCGCTTCCTGGCCGCCCCAATGGACGTAGGCCACAGCGGCTCGGTGGACGCGGGAACCGTTCTGGAGTGGGTAGACAAGGCCGCCTACGCTGCGGCCGTGGGCTGGGCAAAGTCCTACTGTGTCACCGCCTACGTAGGGAACATCCACTTCGCCGACCCCGTCAACAGCGGCGACATGGTGGAGGTGGAAGCGACCATCGTCTACACCGGCCGGTCGTCGATGCACATCCGGACCGTCGTCTCCTCAGGGGATCCCAAGGGCGGCCCTGCCACCATGCGTAGCCAGTGCATGGTGATCTTCGTGGCCGTCGGCGAGGACGGCAAACCCATCCCGGTGCAGCAGTTCCAACCTGTCACTGCTGGGGAGATCGAGCAGCGGGACCATGCCCTGGCGCGCGTCAGAATTCGCGAGCAGATCGTGGAAGCTATGAACCGGCAGGAATATACCGACGCCGGTACAGCTGAGCGCGTCATCTTGCGGTTTATGGCCGCTCCCACGGATGTGAACTGGGGCGGCAAAGTCCACGGCGGCATTGTGATGAAGTGGATTGACGAAGCCGCCTACGTCTGCGCGTCCCGCTACTGCGGGATGGACACCGTGGCCGTGTTCTCGGGCGGCGTCCGTTTCTACCGCCCGCTCCTGATCGGCCACGTTGTAGAGGTGGAGGCCCGCCTCGTGTACACGGGGACGAAGGGCATGCACATCGCCGTACACGTCAGGTCCGGCGACCCCAAGGGCGGCGAGCTGAACCTCACCACCTACTGCCTCACCGTCATGGTGGCGCGCGACGGCGAAGGCAACTCCGTGCCTGTCCCCGCCTGGGTGCCGGTCAGCGAAGAGGACAGGAGGCTCCACGCCCATGCCCGCGAGCTGCTGGAAATCAGGGGAACGGCGCCAGGGAACCGGCTGCCGAACCACCTGCTCACGCAGGCCTAAAGGCCATAGTCCCCCACGGCTGACCCGCCCCCACCAGGGCGGGCATGGCCCTAGAAGCCTCCGCCGCCGGCGTCGGCTGCCATGTTGGCAAAGCGGGAGTAATGGCCCTGGAAGGCCACCACGATGTCCTTAGTGGGGCCGTTACGGTGCTTGGCAATGAGGATGTCCGCCTCTCCGGCGCGCGGAGATTCCTTGTCATAGACATCCTCGCGGTGTAGCAGGATCACCATGTCGGCGTCCTGCTCGATGGAGCCGGACTCGCGAAGGTCAGAAACCATGGGCCGCTTGTCCGAGCGCTGCTCGGAACCACGGTTCAGCTGGGACAGCGCAATGACCGGAACCTGGAGTTCCTTGGCCAGCAGCTTCAGGGCACGGGAGAACTCCGAAACCTCCTGCTGGCGGGACTCCACCTTTTTGCCGGAGCTCATCAGCTGCAGGTAGTCGAGGATAACGAGTTTCAGATCGTGCTGCTGCTTCAGCCGCCGGCACTTGGCCCGGATTTCCATCAGGGACATGTTGGGGCTGTCATCGATGAACAGCGGGGCGTCATTCATCCGGCCCATGGTGGTGGCGATCTTGGACCACTGCTCGTCCTTGATGGTTCCCTTGCGGAGGTCCTGCAGGCCGATGGTTGCCTCGGCGGAGAGCAGCCGCATGGCGATCTCGTTCCGGCCCATTTCGAGCGAGAACATCACGGTTGCGAGGTTGTTCTTGATGGCGGCGGAGCGGGCGAAATCCAAGGCGAACGTGGACTTGCCCACTGCGGGCCGGGCTGCGATGACAATCATCTGGCCGGGGTGGAGGCCGTGCGTGAGCTCGTCCAGCTCGTAGAAACCGGTGGGCACACCGGTCATGCCCTCCCCGCGGTGGCCGGACGCCTCAATTTCGTCCACCGTGGACTCCATGACGTCCTTGAGCACCACGTAATCCTCGGCAGTGCGCCGCTCAGCCACGGCATAAACCTCGGCCTGGGCCTGGTTGACCAGGTCCTCCACCTCGCCGTCCGAGCCGTAGCCCAGCTGCACGATCTTGGTGCCGGCATTCACCAGGCGCCGAAGGACCGCGCGTTCAGCAACGATCTCGGCGTAATACCCGGCGTTGGCTGCGGTGGGTACGGTTTGGATCAGCTCATGCAGGTACGCAGGGCCGCCGATCCGGTTGATCTCGGCGCGCTTGGTGAGCTCGTCGGAGACCGTGACAGCGTCAGCCGGTTCGCCGCGGCCGTAGAGGTCGATGATGGCTTCATAGATGGTTTCATGCGCCGGCCGGTAGAAGTCCCGGCCGCGGAGGATCTCCACGACGTCGGCAATGGCGTCTTTGGACAACATCATGCCGCCCAGGACGGATTGTTCGGCGGGAATGTCCTGGGGAGGCTTCCGGCTCACGTCCGACCCGCGGGTGGCCTCGATCGGGTCCAGATGCGCTACTGACAAAGCTGCCGTCCTCCACTGTGCACCGGGGACCAAAGTGCCCGGTGGCTAACCATCCTGCCAAAGGCGTCGCGCCGCAAAAGCCGCGCTCCGCCACCTGTCCAGGTTTACCGGCGGGGTCTGACAATCCTGCGATGCCCGCGTGCGCGGGCTTTCGCCAGAGTTATCCCCACTATCCACAGGTTTTCCACATTGAGCCGTCCGCGCACGTTGCTGCGGTCCGCCCTGTACAGTCGCGGCGCCCCTTTTGAAAGCCGTCCGAGGCGCCGAAGAACAGGTACCCCGCTACGCTAGCCGCCTTGGGTTCAGCCTCAAAGCCAGCATGCCGGAAGGGGTGTGGATAACCTGTGCAGTAACGGGCATAGCTTGTGCACAGCCTGTTGAGAAAGCTGTGGAAACAAAAAAACTTTGTCACCCACATGCGCTCTGACCTGCGAAAACGTTCCCACTGGGATGTGGAGGAAATATTTCTTTTGTGGAATTTCATCCACAGCTTGGTTCCGGCTCTGGGCGGGAAAAACGGCTTCGAGGAGACGTCAGAGAATAGCGTGGCCGCCGTTGTGGCGGTCCTCATATTCCCCTGCGCTGATTTGCCCCGGCCCCCGCACCGCCTCCATGCACTATTCCGAATACTGCTGTGGATAACCGGGATCTGGCATAAGCTCTATGCATGGGCGAACTACTGCTGGTGCTGTTGCCTGCGATCGTTTTGGTGGCGCTCATCTGGGGTCTTTTGACAGCCCTGAGCCCGCGCGATTCGGGCATGTCCGACGCCGAAAAGTACCAGCGCGACCTCGCGGAGCGTTCGGCGCAGCACTACGCGGCCCAGGTCCAAGCTGCCACCGCCGCACGCGCCCGCCTGGAACGGACCATAAAGCCCAGCCAGAACGCTGCCCAGGCAAAGCAATCAGATCTGGCTGCTGCCAGGAAGCACATAGAACGGCTTTAGACAATGGAATCGCTTGTGGCCCCCGTCCTTATCCTCCTGGCAGTCATTGCAGGAGTAACGCTGGCTGCCCGCGCCATCAGCAGGCGGAAGGCCGCCCGCAGCGCCGAACCGGCGGAGCCGGCCGTGACCCCCGCTGAGCTCGCGCGGACAGCCGCGGCCAAACTTTCCGAGGAAGAGCACCGCCGGCTTTATGCCCTGATCGCCCAGGGCCAGGCAATGGCGGCCATCAAGCTGTACTACGAGAGCACGGGAGAGGGCCTGCGGGCGTCCCGGGACGCCGTCGGGGCGCTGGCAGCCCATCCGCAGCCCTACCGGGGCGCGGAGGCTCCGCCAGCCACCATTGAGGACGACGAGGACGAAGAGCCGCAGCGTTTCCCTTACCGTTACCGCGCCATCGCCAGCAAGGGCGACGTGACCCGGGAAGTCAGCAGCAACATGCTCAATGACGAGATCTACGGCAGGATCCGCACGCTGGCCCGGAGCGGGGACACCGAAGCTGCAGCAACCGCCCTGACGCGGCACTCGGACATCACTTTGAAGCAGGCGCGGGAATTCATCGAACTGCTGGACGACTGACGCCTGAAGAGCTGCCCCTTCCAAAGGGCACGGCGCCCCGGATACCAGGCCTAGAAGTCGAAAATCTCGCCCAGCCAGCCTTCCTTCTTTTTGGACCGCCGCCGGTCATGGTCCCGGTCATAGTCCTGCTTGCCGTAGCGGCGGTCGTCGTAGCTGCGCTGCTCGCGGCGCGGTTCGAAGTTGGGATACAGCGGCGGGGGCGCCAGCCCGGGAGCCGGGGTTGAGGGACGTGCGGGTGCGGGACCGGACATATCTGCCGCGCGGTCCAGAATCTTGTCCAGCTCCCCGCGGTCAAGCCACACGCCCCGGCATTGGGGGCAGTAGTCGATCTCCACTCCGCTGCGTTCGGTCATCATCAGTTCCACGGAATCCACAGGACATTTCATGCCCACACAACGTCCGGCATTGTCCGAAAGTTCGGCGCGGCCGGCCTACGGCATTCCCGAAATGCCCGCCAGCAGCTGTTCGAAGGGCCGGGACTCCATCGGGGCCGGCTTCCGCCCAGGCTGCGGCCCTTCAAGCAGGCGCGCAAATTCGCCTGCAGCCCGGTTGATCCGCTCGGTCAGGCCGGAGCCGCCGTCGTCCGTGGTGCCCCAGTCCTGGGGGCCGGCGAAGACGCCGGTGGCGGCCATCCGTGTGCGGAGGTAGCTGAACAGCGGCCGCATGGCGTAGTCCAGGACCATTTGGTGGCGGTCCGTGCCGCCGGTGGCGCCGAGCAGCACCGCTTTGCCGTCAAGTGACTTGGGGTCGAGGACGTCGATGAACGACTTGAAGAGGCCGCTGTAGGAGGCGCTGAAGACCGGCGTTACAGCGATGATTCCGTCCGAAGCTTCCACGCCCGCGATGACCTCAGCCAGGCGGGGGGCCGCATAGCCGGTGACAAAGTTGTTGGCGATGTCCACTGCCAGATCGCGGAGTTCGACTACGTCCACCTGCACGCTGAAGCCTGCGGCGCTTAGTTCCCGCTCGGCGGATGCGGCCAGCTGGTCAGCCAGCAGGCGGCTCGACGACGGTACGCCGAGTCCGGCGGAAAGGACTGTGATGCGGCGGGTCTCCATGGCGTTCTCCTGTTGCTCGTTCGTTCCAGCGTACATGCATATGCATCTACCTACTGAACCGGGCGGGCTCCCCGGGTATTCCCATTTCCGCTTTTACAGCAGTACAGTTCCCCGAATGCACGTGGTGGAGTGTCCCCCTACCCAGATATCACCGTCTTCGGTCGTGACGTGGACGCGGCCGGCCCGGCCCAGGACCGTTCCCTGGGCCGCGACGTACTGGCCCGGGGCCCTGTTGCTGTTGATCAGCCACTGCGCCACCCCGGCGTTGAAACTACCGGTGACCGGGTCCTCCATGATGGAATCACCGGGGAGGAATGTGCGCACCTCAAAGTCCGCCTCGGCCCCCGGCCTGTGGGCTCCGACGACTCCCACCTTCAATTCGCCCATCGCCGCAAAGTCCGGCTCGATCGCCAGCACCTGGTCAGCAGACCCGAGCAGCACGCCAATCCACTCCGGTCCGTTGACCAGCCAGGAGGCATCAAGAATGTCGGATTCGGGAACACGGAGACCGGCGGCCAGTTGGCTTCGAAGCTCCCCCTCGGCCGGACCGAAGCGGGTAAGGGGCGGGGCCGCGAAGGCCAGCCGGCCGTCGTCGTGCTTCACCCGGACCAAACCGGCCCCGCATTCCTGCATTACGAAGCCTTCGGCTTTGGGCACACCCCCGGACTCCAGCCAGGTGTGGGCCGAACCAAGTGTGGGATGCCCGGCGAACGCAAACTCCTCACTGCCCGTGAAAATCCGAACCCGGTAGTCCGCGCGCGGGTCCGTGGGGGGCAGCAGGAATGTTGTTTCGGACAAGTTGGTCCAGTTGGCGAACTGCTGCATCTGCTCCGCGGTCAGTCCCTCGGCGTCGACGACGACTGCGAGCGGGTTGCCGCGGTATGCCTCGCGGGAAAAGACATCAACCTGATGGAAGGGGCGGCTGCGCGGGGAAGGTGAACTCACCGCTGCATGCTATCACCGGTGCTGGCAGGCAAGCAGCTGTTCTGCGACACTACGTCCATGGCCGAGAACAAGACCCAGCCCACAAGTGTGCCCGTAGCGGAGTTCCTGGGGGCGGTGGAGCACCCTGGGCGGCAGGCGGACAGCATTGAGCTGCTCGAGCTGATGCGCGGCATCACGGGTCAGGAGCCGGTGATGTGGGGACCGACGATTATTGGTTTCGGCAGCTACCACTACCGGTACGGCAGCGGGCGGGAGGGGGACGCAGCCGCCGTCGGCTTTTCACCCCGCAAGGCCAATCTGGCACTCTACGGCCTGACGTACGGCCCGGACGCTGACCGGCTGCTCCCCGAGCTGGGCAAGCACAAGACCGGGGCTGCCTGCCTTTACATCAACAAGCTGGAGGACGTGGACCGCACGGTGCTCACGGAGATGATACGGACCGGCTACGAGCATGTCATGGCGGAACTGCACCGTCCCTGAGCGTCCCGCGAGGGTGGCGTGCAGACAAAAGACCCCCGCCGCCGGAATCCGGCAACGGGGGTCTCTTGAGCAGTTCAGGAATGCGTAGCCGTGAAGACTACTTGCCTGCCACTACGTCGAGTTCGATCACAGCAGCAACGTCGTCGTGCAGACGGACGTTGGCCTGGTAGGAACCAACCGACTTGATGTGTGCGGGCAGTTCAACCTTGCGCTTGTCGATGCGGCCAAGGCCAGCGGCCTCAACAGCGTCGGCGACGTCGCCCTGCTTGACGGTGCCGAACAGGCGTCCGGTCTCGCCAGCCTTGACAACGAGCTTGACCGGCTTGGCGGAGAGTGCAGCAGCCTGCTTCTGAGCGTCTTCCAGGGAAGCGTGCTCGCGGGCGGCGCGGGCAGCCTTGATGGACTCAACCTGCTTCTCGCCACCCTTCGACCAGGTCAGGGCGAAGTTGCGGGGGAGCAGGTAGTTACGTGCGTAACCGTCCTTGACCTCTACAACATCGCCAGCAGCACCGAGACCGGTTACTTCGTGGGTCAGAATGAGCTTTGCCATGTTAGTTAATCCCTTCCTTAGCCGCGGCCAGCGCCGGAGTAAGGCAGCAGGGCAACTTCGCGGGCGTTCTTGATTGCCTGTGCGATCTTGCGCTGTTCCTGCACCGTAACGCCAGTGACGCGACGGGCGCGGATCTTTCCGCGGTCGGAGATGAACTTGCGCAGCAATGCTACGTCCTTGTAGTCGATGACAGTGATGTCAGCGGCCTTCAAGGGGTTGGACTTTGGTTTGGGCTTACGGAGTTCAGCCTTAGCCATCGTGGAGCTCCTATTCTAGGGAGCCCGTGGATATTGATCCACGGGATGGTGGTGGTCCGGCGGCGGCAGTCACCCTGGTACCTTGCGGCACATTCGGTGGTCCCGGCGTCGGGCCTTAATTAGTTGTTAGAAGGGAGGTTCGGAATCGGGGCCGTTGCCCCAGCCACCTGCACTGGAGACACCGGGCGTTGCCCAGGGATCGTCCTGTGCAGCCTGCTGGTTGCCGCCGCCCCAACCGCCGCCGGAGTTGCCGCCCTGGTTTCCACCAGCGTTGCCTCCTCCGAAGCCACCGCCGCTGTTGCCGCCGCCGAAGCCACCCTGACTGCCGTTTCCGGCACCCCCACCGCCGGAGCGCTGGGTGCGGTTGACTTTGGCATTGGCGTAGCGCAGGCTCGGGCCGATTTCGTCGACCTCAAGCTCGATGACGGTACGCTTTTCGCCTTCTTTGGTTTCGTAGGAACGGCTCTTCAGGCGCCCGGTAACAATCACACGCATGCCCTTGGTCAGGGACTCGGCGACGTTCTCGGCCGCTTCACGCCACACAGCTGCGCGGAGGAACAGGGTTTCCCCGTCCTTCCACTCGTTGGACTGGCGATCAAAGGTGCGGGGGGTGGAAGCGATGGTGAAGTTCGCTACTGCCGAACCGGACGGTGTGAACCGCAATTCCGGGTCATTGGTGAGATTACCGATGACCGTAATGGTGGTCTCGCCTGCCATCTACTGCCTCCTTGTTCGATCCTGGGTGAAGAGTGCGTTTCCTGCGGGGTAAAGAATGAAAATTGGGCTGAAGTTACTCAGCGACAACCTTCTGCTCTTCGGGGCGGGTGATCTTGGTGCGCATGATGGTCTCGTTAAGAGACAGCTGGCGGTCAAGTTCCTTGGCGGTTTCCGGCTTGGCGGTGAAGTTCACCACGGCGTAGATACCTTCGGACTTCTTCTTGATGTCGTAAGCCAGCCGGCGACGGCCCCAGATGTCAACCTTTTCGATGGTTCCACCATCGTTGGTGATGACGTTCAGGAACTTCTGAAGCGACGGCTCAACGGTACGCTCTTCGACCTCGGGGTCGATGATTACCATCAATTCGTAAGGACGCATATGTGAACCCACCTCCTTTGGGCTAAGCGGTTACGGCATTTCCGTAACAGGAGGTTCATTTGCGATGCCGTGCAATGCCCCGCCGCCGGAACGGAGGCAGGACGCAGCACAGACTTCAATATCTTAGTGCATTTGGACCGGTATGGCGATTCGCGCTTGACTCAAGGCTATGGGCCATGGTTGCCCGAACGGCAGCACGGATGCGGCTATGTGGAAAACCCCTCCAGAGGCCTACGACGCCGGGCCGGCACCCACGGGGACGTCGTCGCGTCCAGCGTCGCCCTCGGCCGCAGCGCCAGGACCGGTCCTGCGGTAGCGCCATATGCCGATTCCCACCACCAGGGCCGCCAGGCCAAGCGAAAGGAACAGGGACTCGCGGGTGGACTCCAGGATCACCATGCCGATCAGCAAGGCCACGATGCTGGCGATGGCCACCCACGTCAGGTAGGGAAAAAGCCACATCTTCAGGGCGAGGTCCTTGGCGGCAGCGCCCATGCGCTTGCGCAGGACCAGCTGGGAGGCGGCAATGACCAGCCACACGAAGAGGGCGATGGCCCCGGAGGTGTTGACGAGGAACAGGAAGACGGTGTCCGGTGCGATGTAGTTCAGGCCCACGGTGAGGAACCCCACCACGGTGGAGGCGAGCACGGCAGCAGCCGGCACCCCGCGCTTTGAGATTTTCGTCCAGGATGCGGGGGCGTCGCCGCGGCGGGACAGGGAGAAGAGCATGCGGCTGGCGGTGTAGAGGCCGGAGTTCAGGCAGGACAGCACGGAGGTGAGGACGACGATGTCCATGATGGTGCCCGCTCCGGGGATTCCGAAGAGCTCGATCACGGCCACGTAAGGGCTTTTGGCGACGTTCGCGTCGTTCCACGGCAGGAGTGTGACAACGATGGCGATGGAGCCAATGTAGAACACCAGGATGCGCCACACAGTGGACTTCACGGCCTTCTTGACGGCGTCCACCGGGTTCTCGGATTCACCGGCTGCGATGGTGGCGATTTCGGCGCCGAAGAAGGAGAAGACCACCACCAGGATGCCCGCCAGCACTGCCCCCGGCCCGTTGGGCAGGAAGCCGCCGTTCTCCACCAGGTTGCTCAATCCGGGCGCAGGTACGCCGGGCACGAGCCCCACGATGGCGGCCACACCGAACAGCAGGAACAGCACGATTGCGGCGACCTTGATGGAGGCGAACCAGAACTCGAACTCCCCGTAGGACTTGACGGAGCCCAGGTTGGTGAGGGTGAGCAGGATCATCAGGATCAGCGCCCAGACCCATTGGTCGATCCCGGGAACCCAGCGGTGCATGATCGCGGCGCCGGCGGTTGCTTCGATGCCGAGCACGATGATCCAGAACCAGGCGTAAAGCCAGCCGATGCTGAACCCGGCCCAACGGCCCAGGGCCTTGTCGGCGTACGTGGAGAAGGAGCCCGTCTCGGGGTTGGCCGCAGCCATCTCGCCGAGCATGCGCATCACGAGGATCACCACGACGCCGGCGGCCATGTAGGCCAGCAGGATTCCAGGGCCGGCTTGCTGAATGGCCGCGCCGGAACCAACGAACAGCCCGGCGCCGATGACGCCGGCTATCGCGATCATGGACAGGTGCCGCGGTTTGAGCGACTTGGCTAATTGCTGGTCAGCGGGCATGGTGCGCCGTCCTTAGTTCTCTGGGAATGGATGGCATCAAGTGGCGCGGGCAAGGCCCGGCGCCGGGGACGCAGCATCCAGTGCGATGGGTCACAGGTTTCTCCCACCCTAAACCGGCCATGGGCCGTCGGGACTGTGCAGAAGCACAAACTCAAGCACAGCAGAGCGGGCGGGTTTCCATTTTAGAGGCAGACGGCGAACCAGATGATTCCTGCCAGGCATCGCGGAAATCCCGCGGAAACTTAAGCAGCGCGCCCTACAAAGCCGTCCGGAAAAACAGCTCCGTCACCGCAGCCAAACGCCGCGGATCTTCAACCCCGCAGAGCTCCCGGGCAGAGTGCATGGAAAGCAGCGGAACACCCACGTCCACCGTCCGGATGCCCAGGCGGGTCGCAGTCAGCGGGCCGATCGTGGAGCCGCAGGGGATCGCGTTGTTGGACACGAACTCCTGGTACGGCACCCCCGCTTCGTGAGAGAGCCGCGCCCACAAAGCCGCACCCGCCGCGTCCGTGGCATACCGCTGGTTCGCGTTGATTTTCAGCAGCGGGCCGCCGTTGAGCACCGGGTGGTTGGCGGGGTCGTGCCGCTCTGCATAGTTCGGGTGGACCGCATGGCCGGCGTCGGCAGATACACAGAACGACGCCGACAGCGCCTGCCGCCGCTGGCTCGCCGTAGCTCCAAGGCCGTCAGAGATGCGCACCAGTGCATCCTCAAGGATGGGTCCGCAGGCCCCCGAACGCGAGTTGGAGCCGATCTCCTCGTGATCGAAGGCGGCCAGCACAGCGATCGGCGCGCCGGCGCCGCCGGAACCAGGAACAGCAGACGAAGCATGCCCGATCAGCGCCACCAGCCCCGCATGGGTGGCGGAAAGGTTATCCAACCTCCCGGACGCGAAGAACTCCCCGTTCCCTCCGAAAACGGCAGGGGCCTGCGTGTCTGCAATGACGACGTCGTACCCGCCGATCCGGGCAGGATCCACGGAAGCGCCGGGAACGTGTGAAGCCAGCACAGCGAGCAAGTCAAAATCACCGGGACTCCCCAGTCCCCACACCGGGTTCATATGGCGCTGCTTGTCCAGCGTCAGGCCGTCATTGACCGCCCGGTCCAGGTGGATGGCCAGCTGCGGGAAGCGGAGCATGGGACCGGTGGCCGTCAGGTGCTCGGCGCCGTCCAGCATGACCAGCCGCCCGGCGAGCTGCAGCTCCCGGTCCAGCCAGGAGTTGAGCAACGGCCCGCCGTACACCTCCACTCCCGCCTGCAGCCAACCGTGCGCGCCGATAGTGGGCTTGGGCTTGAGTTTGAAGGACGGCGAATCGGTATGCGCCCCCAGGATGTTGAACCCGGTGGTGGGTCCGGCCCCCTCGGGGACCACCCAGGCGATCAGGGCGCCGTCACGGATGATAAAAAACGCACCGGCGCCGCCCTCCCAGGGCTCCAGCTCATCCAGGCGGACAAACCCCGCCTCCACCAGCCGGCGGCCTGCTTCGTGCACCGCGTGAAAGCTCGACGGTGATGCGCTGACGTAGGCGCCAAGGTCCTGGATATGGTCTGCGGCGGAGGAAGAAGAAGGCATGCTCCCGAGTCTAGATGGTGACGTTCAGCCCCGCCGTGTAGCCCGCCGCGGCTGATCCCGTCATCGTGGCGAGCGGGGTGAGTCAGTAGTCCGGGTTGCTGGGAACCACCAGGCCGGTTTCGTAGGCGTAGACCACAGCCTGGACACGGTCGCGGAGATGGAGCTTGGTAAGGATGCGCCGGACGTGCGTCTTCACCGTGGCCTCGGACAGGAAGTAGCGGTGCGCGATCTCTGCGTTGGAAAGCCCCTCCGCCATGGCCTGCAGCATCTCTGTCTCCCTGGGCGTCAGGTCGGCCAGGAGCGGATCGGGCGCAGTGGCCGCGGGTGCCGGCTTGTTCGCACCCCGGACGTAGGTTTCCAGCAACCGCTGGGTGATCCGGGGCGCCACCACGGCGTCGCCGCTGGCCACCAGCCGGACGGCATTGATCAGTTCCGACGGCGCCGCGTCCTTAAGCAGGAATGCCGACGCGCCTGCCTGGAGGCCTGCGAACGCATACTCATCCACGTCGAAGGTGGTCAGAATGATGATCCGGGAGCAGGCCCCGGACTCCGTGATGGCGCGCGTCGCTTCAATGCCGTCCAGCACCGGCATCCGGACGTCCATCAGCACAACATCGGGGTCCAGTTCACGGACCTGGCGGACGGCTTCGGCGCCGTTTGAGGCTTCGCCCACGATCCGCAGGTCATCCTCGCCCTCAAGGATGAGCCGGAAGCCCATGCGGAGCAGCGGCTGGTCGTCCACCAGCAGGACGCGAATGGCCGGATTGTTGATCATGCTTTGCCTTGGAATTCGTAGGGACGGAGGGGTTCGGAAACGTCATCGCCAGGCCAACTAAGGACTGCGTGCACCCGCCAGCCGCGCCCGCTGCGGCCGGCTTCGACGGATCCGGCATAGATCCGGGCGCGCTCTGACATTCCGGTGATTCCCTGGCTGGTGCCGTACGAGCCGGGCACCGGAGAATGGCCCGCAGTGCTGTCAGGGGCGGGAACTCCCGGGACTCCCGCCCCGTCGTCGAGCACGTCAATGGTGACCGAAGAACCATTTCGGACGATCGAGACGTCTACCCGTCCCAGCGAACGCCCGTAGCGGAGCACATTGGTCAACGATTCCTGGACGATCCTGTACACGGTGAGCTGGAACGCGGCGTCATCGGGCAATGCCGGGCCGGTGTGGGAATAGTGCAGGGGCAAGCCTGCGGTGCGGAACCCCTCCAGCAGCTTGGACAGGCTGTCCCCCGCAGCGAGCGGCGGCGGCGCCGCGGCTCCCGCATCATCGCGGAGGACACCGAGGACCCGCCGCATGTCGCCAAGGGCCGTCCGGCCGGTCCGGGACAGTTCGCCAAGGACCTCACCGGCACGTTCCGGACTTTTCCGGACCACGACGGCGGCGCCGTCAGAGAGACTGATCATCACCGTCAGCGAGTGGGCCACGACGTCGTGCATCTCCCGGGCGATCCGGTTCCGTTCGTTCACTGAGGCGAGGCGGGCTGTCCGCGCCGCCCAGGCGGCCACTTCCTGTTCGTGTTCCCGCCGCTGCCGGACAGAGATGCCGATGCCCGTGGCAATGAAGTTGGAGAGGGTGATGGTGGCCCCGGTGGCGATGCTGGTCAGCAGGTGGAAGTCCCCGGGGTCCACCCCCGTGTCGTGCACGAAGGAGTTCTCCATCGGCCCGACGGCCGCAAGGAGGTAAAGGAGTGCCAGCGGCGCCGTGGCCACGGCCATGGTGATGAGCGCAAAGCGGCGGGTATGCGCCACTGCCACCGCATACAGCGAGAACCAGAGGCCGGCCGAAACGTTGGAACCCCACGGGTGCACGAGCGTCACGGCCACCTCAGCCACTGCAACAAAGGCAACAAGGCCCACCGGGTGGGAACGGCGAAGGAAAAGCGCCGCGGCCACCGCCGCCAGCAGGGCGATGGCAAGCCAATTGCCGGACCTGACGGCGTCCGCGACCGTGGGCGCAACCAGCAGGCAGTAACTGAGGGCCACCAGGGCGTCCATAACGCGGGGGTGCCGGTGCAGGTAGCGGCGGAGAAGTCCCCTGCGCCTGGCCGTGAGCTCGGCAAAGGACGCGTCGGCCTGTCCGGCCGGCGCGTCCCTTCCCACCGCCGTTTCTGTCATGGTCCCTATTCTTGGTCCTGCCCGGTCAGACGTCGCGCTTCTTCAACACGATCATTGCCGGAACCAGGAACAGCAGCACGTAGCCCAGAAAGATCAGGCCGCCGTGCCAGGGATCAATCACGCCGTCGGTGTGGCCGATCGACAGGAACCGTCCGCCGGCCTCGCTGGGGATGTACTGCGGAACGTACTTCCAGAATTCACCGGGGATGAGGGTCATGAAGCCGGCGGCGATGGACAGGACAAAGAACATCGCCACCAGGACCGTGATGCCGCCGGCGGAGTTGCGCAGCAGGGTTCCCAGTGAGAGGCCGATCAGGGCAACGCCGGCTACGTAAAGGCCGCCGGTGAAGATGCTGTACAGCACGCCGTCGGTGGACCAGTCGAGGTCGAAGCCCATTCCCTGGAATACCGGCATGGCGATCAGGAAGGTAGCTACTCCGGCGATGGTGGTGATCACGTAGGAGATGACCGCAAGGATGATCGCTTTGGCCACAAAGGCCGGGGTGCGCCGCGGGACGGCGTTCATGGTGGAACGGATCATTCCGGTGGCGTATTCAGAGGACATAAAGAGGACTGCCAGTGATCCGAGGATCAGGATGCCGATCTGGAGGCCTGCGTTGGGCAGGTTGTAGAGGTCAAAGCCGGAGCCCGGGGGGAAGGATGCCTCGAGCATTTCGGGGGTCATCGTCTGGCCCTGGTCCCTGGCGCTGCGGACCATCTCATCGAGGTAGGTGTAGCGGATCAGTACTGCCAGCGCGCCGATTCCGATGATGGCGGCCAGTGTCAGCAGCAGCAGGATGCGGGTGGACATCAGCGACCACAGCTTGATCCATTCGGACCGGAGGACGCCGCCAAAGGTGACGCCTTTCGAGCCGGCAGAGGAACGGGTGGGCGCCGTGCGGGTATCAGTCATGGTGCTCATCGTCCTTACTTTCCTGCCACTGCCGGTTCGCCGGTCAGGTGCGAGTGGTATTCCACTTCGTCCTTGGTGAGGTCGAAGTACGCGTCTTCCAGGGAGGAGAGCTGCGGGGTGAGCTCGTAGAGCAGGATGCCGTTGTCCAGGGCCACCTGGGCGATCCGGCGGGAATCCATGCCAGCCACTTCGAGGGTTTCGGGCTCGCTCTGGTCCACCGTGACGCCGTCGCCGGCCAGCAGGGCAGACAGCTGCAGGGCCGCGCTGGTGCGGACCATGGTCCTGGCCTGCCGGGTTCCGGCGATGATCTCCTTGACGGGGGCATCGGCAATGATCCGCCCGCGGCCGATCACGATCAGGTGGTCCGCGGTCTGTGCCATTTCGCTCATCAGGTGCGAGGAGAGGAAGATCGTTTTGCCCTGGTTGGCGAGGTACCGGACCAGGTTGCGGACCCACAGGACACCCTCCGGGTCCAGGCCGTTGACGGGCTCGTCCAGGATCAGCGTCTGCGGGTCACCCAGCAGTGCCGCAGCGATTCCCAGCCGCTGGCCCATGCCCAGCGAGAAACCGCCGGCCTTCTTGCGGGCCACCGCTTCCAGTCCGGTCATTTCGATGACTTCCCGGACCCTCGCTTTGGGAATGTTGTGCGTGGCGGCCATGGCGAGCAGATGGTTGTAGGCACTGCGGCTGGTGTGTACGGCCTTGGCGTCCAGCAGCGCGCCCACCTCGTGCAGCGGCGCTTTGTGCTCCGCGTAGGGCCGCCCGTTGACGGTAACGGAGCCCGACGTCGGCCGGTCCAACCCCATGATCATGCGCATCGTGGTGGACTTGCCGGCGCCGTTCGGGCCCAGGAAACCCGTGACCTGCCCTGCTTGGACGGTAAAGCTGACCCCTGCCACGGCGGTTTTTCCGCCGTAGACCTTGGTCAGGCCTGTTGCCTCAATCATTGATTGTTCCTTCGGACGGCAGCGCGTGGCTGCGGCAGATGTTTCGGGACGCTTGGGTATCCACCACGCTACCGATGCCCGGCCCTGTTTCCGCCGGTCTCAGGGATGATTCAGGGGTGAACCGGGGTAGTCCCCCTGGATGATCCCCGGTCACACCGTCAGGTAAGAATTCGGTCAAGGCCGCGGGGGAATTTCGTCACGGACGATCTCCATCAGGGGCGGGGGGAGTAGTAGGTGAGGGCCCGGGGCAGGACCCGGTAGGCCACGCTGCGGACCCCGGCCAGCGCCTCGCCGTCGACGGCCAGTGCCATCGGTGATCCGCCTGCTGCGATTCGTACCTCCTTTGCCTCCGACAGGTGGGTGATACGTGAAGTGGTCACCGTGCCTGTCAGCACGGACCACAGCAGCCGCAGCCGGGCGAAGGACTCGTCTGCCGTGATCATGCGGACGTCCAGGACGCCGTCGTCCAGCAACGGGCGCAGCAGCGGGGCGTGGTCGCGGGGAAAGTAGCGGCCCCGTCCCACGTAGGCGATCCATACCTTGTGCAGCCTGCCGTCCACCGTCAGGGCGGTGGGAGTGCCCGCAGCGAACGTCCGGAACATGGCCACGACGCCGGCGAGGGGTTTTCCGAGTGCCGGCCGCAATTGTTCACGCCGCCGGACAAAATCGGGATACAAACCCACACTCGAAGTGTTGAGCATGATCACTTCCGCGGTTTGAGGCTTCCCGGCGAGGCCGCGTTCAACCGTAACGGTCCCGACGTCGGCCAAAGCAGCTTCACCTCTCGACGCCGCTGTCAGGGCTTCCTTGAGGCCCCCCGTTCCGGCGTCGCGGGCAAAGTGGTTGAGGGTTCCGCCGGGCAGGACCAACAGCGGCAGTGACCGCTCGACGGCGGCAGCCGCGGCAGCTCCCACTGTTCCATCGCCACCCCACACCCCCAGTGCCCGGGTTCCATGAAGGTCCGCCGTGTGGCTGATTGCCTCCAGCAGGTCATCCTCCGGCTGCACTGTCTTTATATACGCCTCGGGGAATACCTGCAGCAGCGCGGCAGCTGTCTCTTCCGTAAAGGAACCACCCAGAGTGTTGACCACAATCGACAGCCCCTTTCCGCGGGGCAGTTGAGGCGCCGTGGTCCAGGTCCTGGCTGCGTGCGGAATGGGCGGACGGACAGGCCACCACCGACGTGTCACCAGAGCGGCGCCGGCTCCAAGGACTGACCCGAACACCACGTCCGAGGGCCAATGTGCGCCCGTATGAACGCGGGAGTACGCCACTCCCAGCGCTGCCGGGGCCAATGCAGCACCCAAAGCGGGCTTGACCAGCCCTGCCCCTACGGCGAACGCCACAGCCGAAGCTGAATGGCCCGACGGCATGGACGAGCTCCGGGGCTGTGGATGCACAAACCGGAATACGGGCAGGTGTTCGGGCAGCGGGCGGGCCCGGGGCAGCAGGGTCTTGAATATTCCGTTGGTAACAGCGGAGGCCACCGCCTGCGCAATCAGTCCGTGAAGTGCCGCGCGTCGTGGCCAGCCGGGGATGGTGGCGAGGACGGCGGCCACGCCCATCCAAAGTTTTCCGTGGTTCCCCGCAGCAGAGAGCCGCCGGAAGAAGTCATCATGGTTCCCGCCCGGCAGCCT
Organism: Arthrobacter sp. V1I9; assembly: GCF_030817075.1. Lineage (NCBI taxonomy): Bacteria > Bacillati > Actinomycetota > Actinomycetes > Micrococcales > Micrococcaceae > Arthrobacter > Arthrobacter sp. V1I9. The sequence goes on along the minus strand of NZ_JAUSYU010000001.1, from coordinate 3,869,160 downwards.
TGATACATGCCGTACAAGGTATCTGTCCGTACGGCTGATCCAGCGATGGCCCTTATGCCACTTCCTCTGCATGCCCTCACCATACCGCCGCCGGTGTGCCTGGCTACCGCCTCGTCAACGGCTCGCCAGCCCTCCTTCCGGCTGTGCCGCCTACTTGACCTTCAGCGGTTTGGCCGCGCCGGCGAGCAGGAGAGCGAGGAGGATGGGGGCAAGGATTGCCAGCAGCGCGAGGTGGATCCCGGTGAGGTCGCCCAGGTATCCCAGCAGGGGCGGGCCGGCCAGGAATGAGATGTATCCGAGGGTGGAGACCACGGAGACCCTCGCTGCTGCGTGCCGGGGATCGTCGGCAGCAGCGGACATTCCCATGGGGAAGGCCAAGGCAGCGCCTACGCCCCAGAGCGCGGCCCCCACCGCGGCGAGCCACACGTTCCCGGCCAAGACGAAGAGGCAAAGGCCGGCGGCGGCTGCTGCCATGCTGGCGCGGAGGACGGCGACGCGGCCGTACTGGTCGATGACACGGCCGCCGAGGAATCGCATGGCTGTCATGGCCAGGACAAAGAGGGCGAACATCAGGGCGCCGGTCGATTCGGAGGTGCCCAGGCCGTCAACGGATGCCTTGGCGATCCAGTCATTGCCTGCGCCCTCGGTCAGGGTGGCTCCGAGGACAACAACGCCGATGAGCAAGGTCCTGCCGTCCCGCCAGGCCGAGGGGCCCTTGGCGGCTTTCGGCTCCCCATCCGCGGGCACAAGTGCCGTGATGTGCGGAAGGAAGTATCGCGGAACGGTCATCGTCACCAGCAGCACGATGCCCGCGATGACCAGCAGGTGCACCGGCAGTCCGACCCCGAGGTTGGACAGTCCTGCGCCGATGAGGGCACCCACAAAGGCGCCGCCGCTGAAGGCCGCGTGGAACTGGGGCATGATGGTGCGCCGAAGCTTGTGCTCGACGTCGGCCCCTTCAATGTTCTGGGACACATCCCAGAGGCCGATCGCTATGCCAAAGAAGAACAGGGCGATGGCCGTGCCCGGAATGGACGCCGCGGCCAGGGAGAGCGCGATGCCCACACCGGCCGCCGAGGCCAGCAGTCCGCCAAAGCGCACGGTGTTGGCCGTGCCGATCCTGCCCACCACCCAACCGGCCGTAGGCAGGGCGAGCAGTGAACCGACGGCGGTGCAGAGCAGCAGGGTGCCCATCTGGCCGGAGGTGATCTCCAGGGTGTCGGTAACTGCGGGGATCCGGGCTGCCCAACTGGCGAACACCAAACCGTTGATGCCGAAGACAACGAACGTGGCTGCGGCCGCTGCCTTTAAGCCGGCATGCTGTTCCGTTCCGGTATTTATGCTCATACATTCACTACTTTCACAGAGTTGTCCTATTCAGCCAGTACTGCCACAACGCGTCAGCGTGTGCGAACCACGCGTTTCTCGTCCCACACCGGCCCGTCTGACTCGTACACCTTGCCGTCTGAACCGAACACCAGGAAGCGGTCGAAGGTCCGCGCGAACCAGCGGTCGTGCGTCACGGCCAGGACGGTCCCCTCGAAGTGGTCGATGGCCCGCTCCAACGCCTCAGCTGAGTGCAGGTCCAGGTTGTCCGTGGGCTCGTCCAAAAGCAGCAGGGTGGCGCCGCTGAGCTGCAGGAGCAGGATCTGGAAGCGGGCCTGCTGGCCGCCGGACAGGGACTCGTACTTCTGCTCGGACTGGGCTGCCAGCCCGTAGCCATCCAGAGCACCGGCTGCTGCCTCCCGGCCCAGGCCGGACCGGTGTTCGTCGCCGCGGTGCAGGATTTCCAGCAGCGTCTTTCCGAGCAGGTCCGGCCGGACGTGCGTCTGGGCAAAGAAGCCTGGACGGATCCTTGCGCCGAGTTTAACGGTGCCCTCGTGCGGCACTTCGGCAATCTCGACGTCGGACACCGGCAGGTGCTCGCGTTCCGGGTCGGTCCCGCCGGTGGCGAGCAGCCGCAGGAAGTGGGATTTACCAGAGCCGTTGGATCCCAGGACACCCACACGGTCGCCAAACCACACCTCGGTGGAGAACGGCTTCATCAGTCCGGTGAGTTCGAGTTTCTCGGCAACAATGGCGCGCTTGGCAGTCCGTCCGCCTTTGAGCCGCATCTGCACGTTCTGCTCGATGGGCAGCGCCTCGGGCGGTCCGATCTCAAGGAACTTCGCGAGGCGGGTCTGGGCCGCGTGGTACCTGTTGGCCATGTCGGAGCGGAATGCGGCCTTGTTTTTGTACATGTTGACGAGTTCCTTGAGCTTGATGTGCTCCTCGTCCCACCGCTTGCGCAGTTCCTCGAAGCGCGCGTTCCGGTCCGCCCGCGCCTCCACGTACGAACCGAACCCGCCGCCGTGGATCCAGGCACCGGCGCCGTTGATGCCCGGTTCCAGCGTAACGATGCGCCCTGCGGCGTTGTTCAGCAGTTCGCGGTCGTGGCTGATGAAGAAAACGGTCTTCTTCGATTCGTTCAGTTTGTCCTCGAGCCAGCGCTTGCCGGGCACGTCCAGGTAGTTGTCCGGTTCATCCAGCAGCAGCAGGTCGTCGGGTCCGGCAAAAAGCGCCTCCAGCACAAGCCGCTTCTGCTCCCCGCCGGAGAGGGTCGACGCCGGACGGTGCTGCGCTCGGTCAAAGGGAAGTCCCAGCGCGGCCATGCATACTTCGTCCCAGACAGTCTCGACGTCGTATCCTCCTGCGTCTCCCCAGTCCACGATGGCCTGGGCGTAGCGCATTTGGCTGGGTTCGTCGTCGTCCTCCACCATAGCCAGCTCGGCGTCGTCCACTTCGCGGGCCGCTGCGGCCAGGGCGGGCGGGGCGGCGGACACCAGCAGGTCGCGGACAGTGGACCCGTCGCGGACCTGTCCCACAAACTGGCGCATGATGCCCATGTTGCCGGAGCGCCCGATCACGCCTTCATCGGGAACCAGGTCCCCGGCGATGATCCGGAACAACGTGGTTTTGCCGGTTCCGTTGGGGCCAATCAGGGCGGTTTTGGTGCCGTCCGGAACCTTGAAGGTCACCCCATTGAGCAGCTGGGTGCCGTCGGAGAGGAAGTAATCGATACCGGAAACGTCAATATGGGCCACGTACTCCATCTTCCCACGGCGCACCCGCTGGACTTTTTCCGGAAGTTACCGCGCGGCTGTCAAGAACTTCTGCAGCAGCGGGCCCGACGTTGTGGCACCCAGGCCGCCGTCCTCAACAAACACGGCGACGGCGAGGTCACCGTGCACCGCAACAATCCAGGCGTGGGTCTTCGGCGGATTCGCGTTGCCGAACTCGGCGGTCCCGGTCTTGGCTCCCACGGGAGCGCCCGGGACGCTGGACAGGAAGCCCGCGTGGCCCGACGTCACCACGGCCCGCATCATGTCCGCCAGGGACGCTGCCTCGTCAGCGGTGATCGGGTTATCGGACGCCTGTGACGGCGCCTCGGCAGAAGCCGTGGCAGACGGCTGCGCAGCGGGGGCTGTGGAACCGCTGGTTGTTCCCTCAGCGGCGGCCCCGCCGTCGGGATTCAAGACCAGCTGCGGGGCAACCGGCGCGCCCTTGGCCACGGAGCCGGCCATCATGGCAGCCGCCAAGGGTGACAGCAGCACCTTGCCCTGGCCGATCATCGAGGCAGCGTGTTCTGTTCCGGCGGCCTCGCCGGGGACGGAACCCAGGAAGGCGGCTGCGCCGAGGGTCGGTGCTTCGACGGCAAGGCCCATCGCCATCGCGGCTGATTCAAGCTGGCTTTGCGAGACCGTGTCGCGCGCGGCGATAAAGGCCGTATTGCAGGAGTGTGCGAAGGCATCGCGGAGCGTCACCGAACCCAAGGAATCCTCCGGGTACCCCTCGGCGTTCTTGAACTTCCGCCCGTCCACCGTCAACGTGGGCGTGCACTCGACCTTCGACTCGGGGGTCATGCCATTGCGGAACATTGCCAGCGAGTCCACCATCTTGAAAATGGAGCCGGGAGCGTACTGGCCCAGCATCGCGGTGTTGTAGCCGTTGCTTCCCGGCCCGGAGGCGGCCACCAGGACCGCGCCGGTAGAGGGGCGGAGCGCAACGATGGCGGAGGCCGGGTCCACACCTTCCAGGGTGCTCTCGGCCAGCGACTGCAGCTTTGGGTCCAGGGTCGTTTTCAGCGGCGTTCCGGGCGTTGGCTTCACCTCGAAGAGCACGCGGCGGGGATCCGTTGCGGCGGCCTGGATATCTTCCCTGGTCAGGTCGGCGCGCTGGGCACGGATGACGACGGCGTCCGTCCCCCGCAGCTGGTCGTCATACTGCTGCTGGAGGCCGCCGACGCCGGTGACATCACCCGCTGTCAGTTCGCCTTCTGAGGCTTCAATTTGCTCCGCTGTGGCCTCGCCCACCGAGCCCAGCACGGCACGCGCAAACGTGCGGCTGGGAGCCAAGGGCACCGTATCGGGAATGGCGCGGGCTCCGGGAATCGCTGCGATCTGCTCATTCGTGATGGTGCGGCCTTCTTCGCGCAGGGTGATCGCGGAGACAAAGGCTTCGGCACCGGAGGCCTGTACCTGCTGGACGTACGCCGCCGGGTCCACGCCTACGAGCGCAGCAAGCTTGGTGGCGGAAGCAGCGGGATCCGAGCCTCCCAGCTGGGGCTTGTCAATGCCGACGTTCACCACGGGGCGGTAAGTCACAAGGGGAACGTCGCCCGCACCAAAAATATCTGCCCGCGGGGGCGATTGGGAACCCTTGGTCAAAATCTCGCTGTCGGCAAGGTCCGGTGCCAGGGTGGCGGGATCCCAGACCGTGAGCCACTTGTCCCCGGACTTCTTGAATTTGGCGGAGACGGTGTACTTCCACTCGGCGCCGCCGAAGTTCCAGGTGTAGTTCAGGGGTGCGGAAGCGTTGTCGCCGTCGAGGGCCAGCTCGCCCGCCTGGACGGCGGGCTTCTGCGGATCCAGCGCCGCAAAGACTTTTTTCAGCTGGTCGTTTGCAGCCGCTGATTCCTTGCCGTCGAACGGCACGGAGCCCACATCGAGTCCGGAGACTGCGGTAGCCAACTGCCCCGCGGCCGCTTCAGCGCCGCTCCTGCCGTCGTCGCAGGCAACCAGCGATGTTCCGAGAATGACGGCAGCGATGCCTAAAGAAAGTTTTGTTGATATCCCCATTGCGCCATTATCCCCTGCTTTCACGGTCGATTTGGCACATTTCGCACCGCGTGCGCTGGATGACAGGAGGCTAGGTTGCGGCCAGTCCCAGTGCGGGGACGGACAGGCCAAACATGTCCCGAAGGGCATACTTCGCCGCGTGATAGCCGGGCATGCCGGTAACACCAGGCCCTGGCGGCGTGGAGGAAGAACAAAGGTAGACGCCGCGCAACGGGGTCCGCCATGGGACCGGGGATACGACAGGCCTTTGAACCAGGTTCAGCAAGTCCATGGTGCCCGCGCTGAAGTCCCCGCCGACATAATTCCGGTTGTACTTTGCCAGCCCCGCAGCCGTGATGGCCTTGGACTCCACTACCAGGTCCCGGAACCCTGGCGCGAAGCGCTCCACCTGCGCCGTTACGGCTTCCGTCATGTCCCTGGTGGACCCCGTGGGAACGTGGCAGTAGGCCCACAGGGTGTGGTGTCCGGCCGGCGCCCGCCCGGAGTCGAAGCGGGATTGTTGGGCCACCAGGACGTAAGGGCGTTCCGGGTGTTTGCCGGCGTTTACTTCGTTTTCCGAACGTGCCACTTCTGCCCGCGTACCGCCCAGGTGGACGGTACCGGCGTCAGCCAATTCTTTTGCAGCCCACGGCACGGGTCCCGAGAGGATGAAGTCCACCTTGCACGAGCCATTTCCGTACCTGAAGGATTCCAAAGCACCGCGGTAACGCCCGGGCAGGGCGTTACCGGCCATGTTCAGCAGCCCTTGGGGAGCGACATTCAACAAAGTTGCGCGGGTGGCGGGAAGATCTTCCAGCCGGTCGATCGGGGCATCCGTATGGATAACACCGCCGTGTGCAACAAGGTCCTCGGCCATCGCGGCGGCTATGGCAGCTGAGCCGCCTTCGGGGATAGGCCAGCCTCCCGCATGTCCGAGTGCCCCGAGCATCAGCCCGGCACCGGAAGCGGCCAGGGATGGCTGATGCGAAATGGCATGGGCGGCCACTCCGGCGAGCAGCGCCGGGGCTGATTCCTCCTTGAACCGGGCGTTCCACACGCCGCTTCCCTGCTCCAGCGTCCGCAGGCCGAAGATTCCGGCCGCGATGGGATTGCGGGGGATACGGAGGAGCTGGTTCTGGGTGAAGTCCATAACGTCGTCCACACGGTCGACGAGGGGTGCCATCAGCCGACGGTACGCAGCACCGTCGCGGCCCAGTCCGGCGGCTGTCTTGTCCAGGGACCGGAAGGCCAGGGCCGCCCGGCCGCCGTCCAGGGGGGATCCATAGGACAGGTCAGGGGTGATGAGGTTTATCCGGCGGGACAGTTCAAAAGCCTTAAAGAACGGCGAGGCCACAGCCATCGGATGGACGGCCGAGCAGATGTCGTGGAAGTGTCCTGGCTGCATTAGTTCGCTGGTGCGTGTGCCGCCGCCGATGGTTTTGCCGGCCTCGAAGAGCTCCACCGAGAGCCCGGCGCGCGCCATCACCGCTGCTGCTGCAAGTCCGTTGGGTCCGGCACCGACTACCGCCACGTCAGGCATTGGTACCGACCTTCCAGGGCATGATGGAGTTTGATCGGGCCCGGGGGTTCACCCGGAGCCAGTCGGGCGCCCCGGTGAAGGGGCCGCTGTGGGGGTCATCCAGGTGATGCCGCCGGATGGGGTCGTAATCCGGGTTGTAGATATCCCAGGTCACGCGCAGCATGAGGTAGCCCACCGCAGCCATGTGCGCGGCCACGGCGAGGACGTAGTAGGGCATATCCAGGTTGTGCTGGGAAGAGCCTGCGCTGGTCACCTGTCCAAGGTACATCCACACTGCTGCCCAGTGCAGGCCTTCGATTCCCTGCCAGATCAGAAAGTCACGCCACCTCGGCCGCGCCAGCGCCAGGAGGGGGATCAGCCACACCACGAACTGCGGGGAGTAGACCTTGCTGGTAAGGATGAAGGCCGCCACGATGAGGAAGGCCAGCTGGGCCAGCCGGGGGCGCCGGGTGGCAGTCAGGGCAACGGCTGTGATGGCCGTGCAGGACAGCAGGAAAAGGCCAAGGGACAAGAGGTCGACGGCGGCCGGGCTGAGTTCCGTCCACCGCAGCCGGTCCGCCACCAGGTTGTAGGCGAACCAGGGCGAGCTGTACCCGGCATCGCGCTCTGCGCTGAACTGGAAGAAGTAGGCCCAGCCGGAGGGGTTGGCAGCCGCGAAGGGCAGGTTGACGGCCAGCCACGAGGCAGCGGCAGCGCCCGCTGTCACCAGGAAGGGGCGGAACCGGGCGGTCCGGAGGGCCAACAGCAGGATCGCGCCGAGAACCAGCAGCGGATACAGCTTCGTGGCTGTGCCCAGCCCGATGAAGACCCCGGCAAGCACCAGCCGTTGCCGCGAGAAAAAGTACATTCCCAGGGCGAGCAGGGCGACAGCCCAAAGGTCCCAGTTGATGGTGCCGGCCAATACGATCCCCGGGGCCAGGGCCACCATGGCGGCATCCCAGGGACGGCGGCTGGTCATCCGGGCGGTAGCCAGGACCGTGACTACGGTGACGGCGGCCAGAAGCGCAACATTGATGTCGAAGTAGGCGAGCACACTCGCATCCGAGATCCCGGTCCCTGGAACGAGCCATGCCGTTAGCCCCGCGATCAGTGCAGTCAGGACCGGGTACTCAAACTGGCTCCCGGTGCCAAGGACGGGAAATGTTCCCTCGGCCAGTCCACGGTTCCGAAAGAGCTCGGGAAAGTCGGAATAGCAGGTGGCGTAGAACTGCGTGGGAGACTCCCAGCCGTTGGCACGGCAATACCCTTTGACCAGGATTCCCGTAACGGCCGCCAGGACTGTGAGGAGTATCAGTACGCGTTCCACGGTGAAAATGCCGGGGGAGACGATGCCCGGGGCTGCCCTTGATCCGAGGGGGCCGCCGATGACTTCGGTGAAGTTGCGCAGCAGGACATCACTTCGGCTGGGAACTACCAGGCGGGACCGACCTCGATGCTCCGGCGGCTGGGTCTCCTGCATGGCATCGAGCTTACCGCCGCAGCCGGGCACCAGCGGGGAGAGGGCATACGGGAGCCCACGCGTTGCCGCGTGGGCTCCGGCACGGCATTGAGGTGCAACATAACTTTTCCTGAAGGAGGGACGAGTGGCTAGCGCATGCCGCCCAGTTGTTGGTGCATCAGGAGGAATACGTCTTCCCGCTGCTTCTCCAGCAGCGGGCGGTTGAATTGCCAGCGGCTGCTGCGTCTCCGGCGTGAAGGAGACAGAAGTTGTTGAAGCTTTTTGATCATTGTGGTCACCTCCTTGTCGAAACTGACAGTCCCGGAAACTGGGCGCGGCAATTAGGCCCTCAATTTCCACCTCAAAATTCGGCGGACCAGGGCAGGAAAGGCCCGGAAAAGGGCGCGCAGATATAAATAAGGGAAATGCAATGCAAAGGCGCAACGGCAGCCGGTTGAGTTAAAGGCGCGCCGTTCGGCTAAGGAATGGCACGGTTATCCCGGGGAACGTTTATGACGCCCGCACCGGCACCCGGAGAAGCCAAAGCGTCAGCACCGGTCACGCCGACGGCAGAGACAAAGGCTAGGCGCCGAGGAGCCCTGTATTCGGGCGCGCAAAAGCATCAGAGGCCGGGGCAGCGGTGATGGTCGTCTTCCGTCCGCTAGTCAAAGTAATCATTGTTCCCAACCTCCTTTTCTGCTCTGCCGTTGCTGCGGCTGACATGCCTGCCAACGGTCGCCATGACCCCGGCGAAACGCTCTGGGGTCAGGAATAAAAGTACACCATGATTAGAGTCCGCGGCTAGCTAATTCGAAAACATTTTTTCCAATAAAACTGGCAAGTAACTATCAAAGACCCCACCGGACAATTGCCGGAGTCCTCTTATCCCAGCCCAGGGTGCACACTTTCGCGGTTCCGAGAATAAAGTGGCGTCCCTCAGTAGGAGGCAATTCCAGCCAACGGGCGGTGAGGATCCGGGAGAAGTGTCCGTGCGCCACAATGAGGACGTTGTCCATTCCCGATTCCAGTACGCGTCCAATAATTTTGTCCGCCCTCGCGGCCACTTCGTCCAGGGTTTCGCCGTTGGGAACGCCGTGGGTCCAGATCAGGTAATCGGGGTTGTCCTTGCGGATCAGGTCCGAGCTGATGCCCTCGTAGTCGCCGTAGTTCCATTCCACGGCGAGCGGCTCGTGCTGCGCGTCAGGGAAACCGGCGAGTTCCGCAGTCCGGCGCGCCCGCCGCAGAGGAGACGTCAGCACCAGATCAAAATCGACCGGGTCCAGTACCTTGCGTGCCTCCACTGCCTGCTGTTCACCTTCAACAGTGAGGGGCAAATCAGTGAGTCCGGTGTACTGCCCGCTTTTGGACCACTCGGTCTCGCCGTGGCGGAGGATCCAGAGCTGGGGCCGGGGGGCAAGGGCAGGATTGGTCACTTGGACTCCTTGGAGGAAAGGTCGACGGCGGCAGGAGGCGTTCCATCCTCGGTTCCAGCAGGTGCAGCCTCGGGCTGTTCCGCCCACCAGCGGAACAGCCTCGCCTCCGCTTCTTCGGTGGGCAGGGGACCGTGCTCCATCCGCTCGTTGAGCAGGAACTTGTAGGCCCGGCCCACCACGGGGCCGGGTTTGAGCTCCAGGAGGGCCATGATCCGGGCACCGTCCAGGTCCGGGCGCACCGCGTCCAGCGATTCCTGCTCGCGCAGTGTCGCGATCCGGGCTTCGAGGTCGTCATAGGCGAAAGCCAGCCGCTCTGCCTTCCGCTGGTTGCGCGTGGTGACGTCGGACCGGGTCAGCCGGTGCAGCCTTTCCAGCAGCGGCCCGGCGTCGGTCACGTAGCGGCGCACGGCGGAGTCGCTCCAGCCGGCCTCCCCGTAGCCGTAGAAGCGCATGTGGAGCTCCACCAGGCGGGCTACGGCCTTGATGGTGTCGTTGTCGAACCTCAGCGCCTTCATCCTCTTGGTGGTGAGCTTGGCACCCACCATGTCGTGATGACGGAAGCTGACCGCGCCGCCCGCTTCGAAGCGGCGCGTAGCCGGCTTGCCGACGTCGTGCATTAACGCCGCGAAACGCAGCACAAAGTCCGGCGATGGCACGGGGCCTTCAGCGGATGTTTCCAGCTCCGCTGCCTGTTCCAGAACCTGAAGCGAATGCTGATAGACGTCCTTGTGCCGGTGGTGCTCATCCGATTCGAGCCGGAGAGCGGAGACCTCGGGCAGCACGAATTCGGCCAGGCCGGTGTCCACCAGCAGGTCAACGCCCACCCGCGGCCTAACACCGCAAATGAGCTTGGTGAGTTCGTCCCGCACCCGTTCCGCGGAAATGATGGTGATCCGTTCAGCCATTTGGGTCATGGCCTGGCGGACGTCGTCGTGGACGGAGACACCCAGCTGCGCCGCGAACCTGGCGGCGCGCATCATCCGCAGTGGATCATCCGAGAAGGACGCTTCAGGGGACCCCGGCGTGGCCAGGATGGAAGCGTGCAGGTCCCGCACGCCACCAAACGGATCCACCAGCTCCAGGGAAGGCAGTTTCAGGGCCATTGCATTAATGGTGAAGTCACGCCGGAGCAGGTCATCCGTCAAAGAGGAACCGAAGGCCACCACCGGCTTCCGGGACTCGGGGTCGTACGCCTCGGCACGGTACGTGGTCACTTCAATCTGGAAGCCGGCCTTCCGCATCCCGATGGTGCCAAAGGCGCGGCCGATCTCCCAGTAGTTGTCCGCCCACTTCTTGATGAGTGCCACCGTCTGGTCCGGCGTGGCGTCCGTGGTGAAGTCCAGGTCCGGGGAGGTCCTGCCCAGGAAAAGGTCACGCACCGGGCCGCCCACCAACGACAGCTCGTGGCCGGCGTCCACAAAACGCTGGCCGAGCTCCAGGACCACCGGGTCCACCTGGAAATCGACGGTGTGGGATTCAGTCTTGTGATGTGCGTGCGCCATAGTTACTTAAGCTTGTCAGAAACCAGCGGCAGCGCAGGCCAAAATACCGTCAAGATCCTGCTCATTCCGTCCACGGCCGGCAAAGCGCGTCATATGCAGTCCATGTTGGTGTCATGTTCCGGTCATCACGAACGGGCAACAGTCGTTAGAGTGGACTCCATGGCCCATCCAGTACCGAGCGCTCCAGGCAGGAGGACAAACGCACCGTTGCCGTCGGCAATCGGTGCGCACGTTGCGCCTGCCCAGCATTCGGCGCCGGCCTCGCTGCCTACGGTGGAGGAAGTCTCCGCCGGCGGCGTCGTGGTGGACACGTCCGACGCCGAACTGAGGGTTGCGATTATCGCCCGCCTTAACCGCGGCGGGCGCCTGGAGTGGTGCCTTCCCAAGGGTCATCCGGAGGGCAAGGAAAACAACGAGCAGGCTGCGGTCCGCGAGATTGCCGAAGAGACCGGCATCGAAGGTGACATCCTCGCACCGCTGGGAAGCATCGACTACTGGTTCACCGTCAGCGGCCACCGTGTGCATAAAACGGTTCATCATTACCTCCTGCGGGCCACCGGAGGCGAGCTGACCATCGAGAACGATCCGGACCAGGAAGCAGTGGACGTTGCATGGGTTCCCATCCACGAACTCGCGCGCAAGCTGTCCTTCCCCAACGAACGCCGCATCGCCGACCTGGCCCGTGAAGTCCTGCCCGAACACCTCTAGGACCGCACTGCCGGCGCAAGCGTTGCCATGATAGGCGCGTGCGGGTGAGACGATGAACTCGATGTCAGCTTCCAATTATCCTTCCGATCAAGCCGGCCGGGCCGGCGGCGCCCGAGACGGCGCGCCTGGCGACGGCGCATTTCCCGACCGCGCACCCCTGGCCGGCCCGCCATTGGATGGGGCACCCCTGGACGGGGGACCCGTAGACGGCGCACCCGCAGAAATCGTGTCCACCGACGGCGGTTCCGCCAACGGTGCACGAGCCGGCGCCGAGCAGGCGAGCGAAACCAGGTCAAGCGCCATCATGGCCGCCGGAACCCTCGTTTCGCGCTTCCTGGGATTCGGCAAGACCTGGATGCTGGGGACTGCCCTGGGCCTCGGTTCCACGGTCAATGACACGTTTATCAACGCCAACAACCTGCCCAACCTGATCTTCCTGCTGGTGGCCGGCGGTGTGTTCAACGCAGTGCTCGTGCCGCAGATCATCAAGGCCAGCAAGGCTCCGGACAGGGGAGCGGACTACATCAGCCGGCTCCTGACGCTTGCTGTCCTGCTCCTGCTGGGACTGACGGCCATGGTGACGCTGGCGGCACCATGGGTCATCGAACTGACCACCCAGGGGTATTCCCCGCAACAAAAAGCGCTGGCCGTGGCCTTCGCGTTCTGGTGCCTGCCGCAGATCTTCTTCTACGGCCTCTATGCCCTCCTCACCCAGGTCCTTAACGCGAACGGCGCTTTTGGACCGGCCATGTGGGCGCCCATCCTTAACAACCTCGTGGCCATCGCAGGCCTCGGGATGTTCATCTGGATCTTCGGCTCGAACGAGTTCAATCCGCACACACTGGACAACTGGGGCGAGACCCAGACTCTGTTCGTGGCTGGATTCTCCACCATCGGCGTGGTGTCACAGACCGCCATCCTGATGATCCCCGTGATCCGGCTGAAACTGGGACTCCGCCCGCGGTTCGGTTGGCGCGGAGTGGGACTGGGCCAGGCAGCCAAGCTGAGCGTGTGGACATTGCTGACCGCCGCCGTCGGGCAACTCGCCTTCCTGTACGTCATGCGCATCGCCACCATTCCCGGAGCTGAGCGCATCCGGCTTCAGCAGGCGGGCGACCCCTCCGCCACCCTGCTGCCCGGCAACGCCGTACTGGAGGTGGCCAGTCAGCTGTATCTGCTGCCACACTCCATCATTGCCTTGTCCCTGGCGACAGTGCTCTTTAATCGAATGACCCGTGCCTCGCAGGACGGCAATAAGGCGGAGCTCCGCGATGCCCTGTCGCACGGGCTCCGCACCATGGCCGTGGCCACTGTCTTTGGTGCCCTTGCCCTCTTTGCGCTGGCCGGGCCGCTGGGCATGTTCTTCTCCGGCGGCCTTCGCCAGGACGGCGTAATGCTGGCCCAGACGTTGACCATCCTCGCGCTCAGCACACCGTTTATGAGTGCCAACTTCATGATGTCCCGGGTCTTCTACGCGAATGAGGATGCCCGGACCCCCTTCTACGTCCAGCTGCTCCTGGCGGTTGTTTACGTGGCCGGGGCCTTCGCCATCCAGTTCCTGCCGGTGAACCAGATCATTTACGCCATCGCGGTGCTCTACATGGTGGGCAACATCCTCTCGGTGGTTATCAGCGCCTACTTCCTGCGCCGGCTTCTGGGGCATCTGGACGGCCCGCGGATTGCCAACTCCTACATCCGGATGGGTTACGCGGCCCTGGGCTCAGCGATTGCAGGTGCAGGGGCCCTTTGGCTGATGGGCAGCTACAGCCCGGACGGGTTCGCCTGGCGTGACCGCCTGACTGCTCTCATCACAGTCATCGTGGTGGGCCCGGTCATGCTCGTGGTCTACTTCCTCCTGCTCAAGCTGTTCCGGGTCTCCGAACTACGGGACCTGCTTCAACCCCTCCTGGGACGGCTGGGACGCGGCGGGCAAGCAGCACCTGCCACCGACGCCGGGAAACCGCCGTCGGACTCTTCACCGGGTGCGTCCTCCGGGGACCGCCCGCGCTCCGCACCGGAGCGCGCCACCACCTCTGTTGATACAGGGCTCATCCCGCGCATTTCAGGAGAATTCGACGCCGTCTCTTTCCGCGCCGGGCCGGCTCCGGAGCGCGCTGCAGGTCGCAGGCGAGAGTCCGACGGCGGTGACGGCACCGCCGCTGGGGGCAACTATCTCCCCGGTGAGGATCAGCCCAGCACCGCACGGGGCGGACTGCTGCGCGATGAGATCCCGCTTCCGGGCCGCCGGACCTTCCAGGGGAAGTCCGGCGAGAACCCCCACTTTAGGCCCCGGCGGCCCCGGAAAAAGTGATTTTTGCGCGGTCTGCCGCTGTCTTTGTCCACGGTGCGCCGGGCGCAATCGGCTAGGATCGAAAGGGAACAGGGGTAGTTGCATTCAAGGATCTGCCTCCCCGGCGGCCCCCTTGAACGGTGGTTGCGTCATCCGTGCCGGCAATACCGGACAGTCTAGGAGGAACACGTGTCCAACCCGATCGATGTCGGATCAGTACTGGGCGGCCGTTACAAGGTCACAGCCACTGTATTGGCCTCGCACGACCACGATCTGGTGCTGGATGGTGTGGACCAGGTACTTAACCGTCCCGTCAGCATCCTGGTTGCCGGACCGGACAACACGGAGCAGGTTGCACAGAGCGCCCGCGAAGTTGCTACCGGGGAACGTCCCGGAACGGTCCAGGTTTTGGACCTGGGCGTCACCGAGGCTGCCACGTACCTCATCACCAATCACACGTCCGCCGCGGACCTGCTGGATCTCGTGGTCGCGTCCAACCCTCCGTATGTGGAGCCCTTCTTCACGGACACCCTCGGAAGCGAGATCTTCGGTCAGCCGCGGTCCCACGAGCCCGAGCCTTACGACGAGGAAGACCACGTAGACGCGGGCTACATCAATTATGGTGATGCCCACCCCAGCCAGGTAGATCCTTACCGGGCTGCAGCTGCAATGCCGCAGAAGCCTCCTGTCCGGCCGGCGACGGCACCCGCCGGCCGCAAGCCATCCGGTGCGTCCCCTTTAGGGGGAGCAGCCCTTGGTGGCGCCGCCGGGGCTGCAGCTTCGAGCGCCACGACGCGCCCGGCCGGCCCTTCAACCCGACCCGCCGAAGATCCAGCCACTGCCAGTTTCACCTCCAACTCCAACTCCAACCAGGCGGAGGCGCCTGGTTCAGGGAAGCCGAAGGTGTCCCTCTGGTCTGAGGACGACTACGCCAGCGCTGATAGCCAGGACCGCTATGAGGATGCGCCGGTGGAAGATGACCGGCCTGTTCGGAAAAAGTCCTCCGTCTTGGCTCGCGCGGCAGCCCCGGCCGCTGCTTCTGCCGCTGCCCGCCCTTCTTACGCTGAGCAGAACGACTATGACGACGACCGGGATGCACCGGCACGGGAACCGCGCTCCATGCGGTGGCTTGTAGGCGGGCTGTTGGCCGTCGTTCTGATTGCCGGCCTTATATTCGCCGTGACCAACCTTGGCAGCCTCTTCTCCCCGGAGCCACAGGCCAAACCGTCGGCTCCCGCCACCAACAATGACGCTCCCGAAGCCTCCGCCGCACCAACGCAGGCACCTACCACCGCTCCGCCCGCTGTTCCGCCCGCCATCGAAAGCGTCAGCCGGCAGGGTGCTTTCGATTTTGCGGCGACTTTTGACGGCGACTTGGTCAAGGCCTACGACGGCAACGCAGCCAGCTACTGGTCGGACATGGAGTTCGCCACCGAAAACTGGGGCGGACTCGCCGCCCAAGGCGTACCGCTGGTGGTAAAGCTCAAGAACCCTGCAACGGTTTCATCCGTGACACTTTCGCAGCTGGGTGGCTCGGGTGGAAACATCACCGTGTACACCAATGACCAGCCGTCCTTGGACGGTGCGAAGGCTGTCGGGACCAACAGCTTCACCTCAACCGACCTGAACATGCCCCTTGCAACACCGGTCCGTGCCCAGTACGTCATAGTCTCCATCAACTCCCTTCCCAGGCTCGCTGCGCCGAAGACACGCTACAGCTACGGACTCCGTCTGGCCGAGGTCAAGGTCCAGTAACTCCGGCTGCCTTCGCGTGGGTGCCGCGGAACCTGCGGCTGGAGGTGCTTGACGCGGTGCTCGGGTTTGTCACGGGACGGTAATCTGGAAAAAGCGTCTCGCGGAGTTCGCTTACTGCGGTCCACCGGCAGTCTGCCGCGCCCTGGTGCCGGAATATTCAGCCTGCAGTATCAGTTGTGCCATGTGGCCGGCCTCCAAAGCGGGGCGCGTCGAATAAGGAAGAGGTTCACCGTTCAGTGACCATCACAGAAAACACCACGTCAGACGTACGTGATGTCATTATCGTCGGCTCCGGCCCGGCTGGTTACACGGCAGCTGTCTATACTGCCCGTGCCAACCTGAAGCCCCTGATGCTGGCAGGTTCTGTCACTGCCGGCGGTGAACTGATGAACACCACAGATGTCGAGAACTACCCGGGCTTTCCGGAAGGCATCATGGGACCGGACCTGATGGAGAACTTCGAAAAGCAGGCAGCACGCTTCGGCACCGAAATTCAGTTCGAGGACGTCACCTCGCTCCAGCTCGAAGGGCCTGTAAAGACGGTCACTATCGCGACGGGTGAAAGCTTCCAGGCGAAGGCAGTGATTCTCTCCACCGGATCGGCCTACAGGGAGCTCGGCCTGCCGAACGAGAAGCGCCTTTCAGGGCACGGCGTCAGCTGGTGTGCAACCTGCGACGGTTTCTTCTTCAAGGACCAGGACATAGCAGTCATCGGCGGGGGCGACTCTGCAATGGAAGAAGCACTGTTCCTTACCAAGTTTGCGAAATCGGTAACGGTTGTCCACCGCCGCGACTCGCTCAAGGCCTCGAAAATTATGGCCGACCGTGCCCTGGCCCACGAGAAGATCAACTTCGTTTGGAACAGCACCGTGGACGACGTTGTCGGTGACCAGAAAGTCACCGGCCTCAAGTTGAAGAACCTCATTGACGGATCCGTTTCGGATTTGGCCGTAACGGGTGTGTTCGTGGCCATTGGCAACGACCCCCGCACGGATCTCGTCAAGGGAATCCTGGACCTGACGCCGGAAGGAACCATCGCCGTGGAAGGGCGTAGTTCCAAGACCAGCCTGCCAGGTGTATTCGCCGCAGGCGATGTCATTGACCCCACCTACCGTCAAGCAATCACAGCTTCTGGTTCCGGCTGTGTCGCCGCCCTTGACGTTGAACACTACCTCGCAGACCTGTCCGCATAAGTCCGAAGCGTTATAAGACGAAGAGAGAGATAAAGCTATGAGCAATGCGAAAGACGTAACAGACGCAAGTTTCGGTACGGACGTTTTGTCCTCCGACAAGCCCGTTATCGTGGACTTCTGGGCAGAGTGGTGCGGCCCTTGCCGCAAGCTGGGCCCGATTCTTGACGAGATCTCTGTTGAGTACAGCGAAAAGGTTGACGTCGTGAAGCTAAACGTCGATGACAATCCGGGGATCGCCGCCGAATACGGGATTACCTCAATTCCTGCTGTTTACCTGTTCCAGGGCGGGGAAGTGAAGAGCACCGTCATCGGGGCAAAGCCGAAGCAGTTCTTCGAAAAGGAATTTGCTGACGTCCTTTCCTAGGAGCGACTGACCCTGGGCTTGGGTCCAGTAGTTTCGAAGTGGCCACCGCTTTTGTGCGGTGGCCACTTTTTTGTGGCCGCCTGGGCGATGCATCGTTTCACGTGAAACTACCCGATTGAAAGTGAACTGCCGCTTGGTTCCGGATTGTGGCTTTGCGTGCGCCTTCAAATAGCCATCCTGAACGATCTGCACATAGGCGCTCAGGAGTGCCCCGACCTGTTGCTCTTTTCCCACGGCTCCGCTGCACCGGCTGGCGGCGCCGCCGCCAGAACCATGAACCTGTTTCACGTGAAACACCGGCGCGAGCATGAACCGGTAGGACCAGCCCCTCGGTAGTAGCTGCGGCACATCGAGACCAAATTTGTGTCCTAACGTGTGCTGGCTACGCGTCTGCCAAGTAATCCAGTTGGCACTCGGGATCTGTATGCTTCCACTTGGATAGAGGCCAGCCGTTTCGTTTGGGCGTCGCCCGTGGCAGTAAGCACTAGCTCGGCCGGACGCGGGCAAGACAGGGGGTATCGCGGGCCACAGTAGCGATCGTTTTAGTATGTGGATCTCTGGGAAGTTAGGGAAGCACCTTAAGCGCACGGCACGCATTGGCGATGTGCCGATGACTATGCGCCGGGTCGCAGAATCGCGAGGCGCAAGAAGTAGCAAGCGTTTCACGTGAAACCGATGGCACCTGGGGTTCTTCTTGTCGCCTGGTGCTTTGCCCTAGTAGGGAATGTAGCCCGATCTCAAGGTAGCCTGCCCACGCAGGAAGCTCCCGAGGATTGATTGGAACGGCACTACTAGTGGGGGAGCGCCGGCTTTATCCGAGACGAAGCTGCTCCGTTTGCTTCTTCCTGATCTGGTCGGGCTTGAAGTAGCATTCCGTACTCTGGCTGGAATTGGGAGAGTCGGGCTACCAAATCCAGTCCGAACACGTTTAACTGCCCAACCGGCCTGTCGACGCCACGAGCGGTACCTATTCCGCCAAAGAGGTCCCCAGTGCGCCCACCTGAGCCGTTCCCACCGAGAGAGCAATAGCCTCGGCCGCTCCAATCTGCGTCCTTATGATTTCGAGGCACTGCTTGGAATTGGACAGCGCCCACCATCCCAAGCAAACCGACTTTGCGCGACGAAAGTGCGCCTTAGGCTCCGGTCCCTACTTACCTCCGCCAACTCGACCGTCACCCAATGCTGGTGGCATCACTCTCGATGGTACGAACGTTTTGGTCCCGCTCAGATGGCAGGAAGGATAGGCGCCGAGCACTGTTTCACGTGAAACGCGGGGGCTCAGCGGGTCCTCGGCTGGTCGTCGTTCCTCTTCACATCGCGTGCCAACATTGTGCTTACAAGCCCCACCATCTTGTCGGTATGGAAAGTTGTCCAAAGTGGCTAGCTAGATGATGCATTTTCGAAAAGCCCGAACTGAAACGGCGCGAGTGATCCTACGACGACTAACAGCCGAGCTCTGGCGGCGCCCAACCGATCAATCCGCGCGTTGCGATGACGCTAAGGTGACTACCCTAACTCATCATGCCGCTTCCCTCGTAGCAAGGCGCCAGGAGAAACAAGAGCAGCGGACAGACCGGTTTGGGCCGCTCGAGGAGACTGTAGTAACTGAACCTAAGGACGCTCACACCTGGCGCTATTCGTAATGCGGCGGCACCGCACGTCAGATGCAGATAACGCAGGAAGGCAAGAGTCGCAGGACCTCACCACCTGGAGTGCCGGAGACATTCCAAAAACAAGCATGTGTAGGGCATGGCCTGCGGTGTCCGGCCCGGCACCCCAGTCGAATCTCAGAGGGCCAGGCAACTACTGTCCGACCGAGGCCAACATTCGACCATGAACGTCATGAGTCGCGGAAGCGCCGACCTCCTTTTCCGACTGCAGACGATCGTTGTGTACACAA
Organism: Arthrobacter sp. V1I9; assembly: GCF_030817075.1. Lineage (NCBI taxonomy): Bacteria > Bacillati > Actinomycetota > Actinomycetes > Micrococcales > Micrococcaceae > Arthrobacter > Arthrobacter sp. V1I9. Next base: position 3,849,941 of record NZ_JAUSYU010000001.1, on the reverse strand, counting down.
ATTGCGCTGGACCAAGACGAGCCTGTCGCAGCTTTGTCCACATATTTATCCACAGCGCCCGTTCCGCTTATCCCCAAGGTTATCCACAGCGCGTTAGCCAGGTCACGGCATCCTCTCCCTTGGGACATAAGTCGAAGGGTGGGTCGAAGTGCGCAAGGCGACGGTCGTGCGCATCATCTTGCGGGGCAGGTTGGCCCGATGGGCAGTCACCTCAACGCCACCGCGGACACGAATCAACCATATCGGTGCTACGCTCTGCTGCCATCAGCTGCTTTGCGCGCGCTTGATACTCCCGCACGGCGGTAGCCGAGTGTTTCACGTGAAACACGCCAGACATTCAGCCGAGCGTGTGGGCCGACCACGGGGAATGGGCAGCAGTGACCGACCAGTTCCTGTCATGGAAGCAGCCGGGTCCACGTGTGTATCCCCAGGCTTATCCACATCATTATCCACAGCGCTTTCCACACGGCTGCCAACGGTTATCTTCGCCGGTCCAACAACGTCGGCACCCGCATGATCATCTAGGAATAAGGAAGTAACTCTTCAGGCGCAGGTAGCTTCCCGTCCGCTGCGCCATTGTTGCGAACAACATTAGTCCTTGTCGCCGAGAAGGAGGTCAGTCCGTCAGTGAATGGCTACGCTTTCTGTGCTCCGCCGGCCGAGGGTAGCACGCCCTCAGCTGCTGGATTTGGGTTGTGGAGGTGCATCGCATCGCCAGTTTGGAGCCGAGTGTCCAACCCGACCTGCCTCTGCCCCTACAAAAGTGGAGGATGAAGACGCGCGCTGTCTTCGCCCTGGTGCAACTACTGCCCACTGCTCGCCTGTCTCGTGGTTCTCTGGTCATTCTCCATTCAAAGGAAGGGAGGCGCGGATGCTACGGGGAAGGTGCATCTGGTCGTGTACTCCCGCGTGCGCGTACTCATCCAGCGCGACGGGAAGCACTTGGGGAGGCGCAGTACATAACTCCGCGATCCTCCGACTGGCACGAGGACTGGCGAAGAGTGCAGTTAGCAAGACCGCCAGCGTCCTTATCGTGACTGGCCCTTTTGGTATGCAGTACGTAACTGGCCGGCAGCGCGCAGGCCACCATCCTAAGCTGCATAGAATCTATTGGATTGAAACCGCCGGCTCGACACAGGGGAGCTCCTTTGCAAAAGGCAGGGGGCGTGGCCTGTCCTGTGCCGTTTCACGTGAAACAATAAGGTGCGCCACCTTCCATCACGTGGGCTATGGTTCGCACATAGGAGCTTGAAGCCGAGGTAGACGTGGCCTTCGTTTCAAGACCTATGGAAGGTGGGATAGGGGTAAAGGCAGTGCGGCAGCCCACCCACCAGCGGGGTTGCACGAATGACCAGGGCGGTGCGCTGCGCCTATATATGCAAGAGCTCTAGATCTGAGCCAGGCTAGGGGACTGATGGGAACAGCAGCGGTCCAGTCACCCGGTCATGATGGTCTGCCACCAGGCGCACGATGTTCCGTACGGTCGCGGATGTCTCCTATGCGAGTAGCTATTGCAACACTCACGAATGCGCCTTGGTACAGTCTAGGAAATCACTTGGTCCCGTCGTATCTGGCCGTGTCACTCCGGAGTCCATGGTCTCCAGAAGGACATTGAAGCCATATTTAGAGTGCGACTTGCGCGGCCCTCTAATCGGAATGGCCTTCACGGTAAAAAGCGCACCGACCTGCAGCCCTTATGCCTGGAGCGCACCTGGTTCACAGTATGAGCAGGGTTGTTATGGGTAGGCTCACAGGACATCGTGCGGCCCCAGATTTAGCTTCCCTTGGACCTTTTTACGGTACTAGATCGCCCAGATTCTCTGCCGCTGCTTTGGTAGCTGGCAGAGTACCAGCGCCCCGTAGCGCTGAGGGGCTTGTGCATTTGGGAAGGCAAGCAGCCGCTGCTTTGCTGTTTCACGTGAAACAGTAGGATGATGCCGGGGTTTGCGCTGAAGACCGTCGAGGATTCATTTGCTTGGCCTGCGCGTCGGGCTCTAGGCCCCACAATAGCGTGTCGGCAGATGCTGCGAGGAACTGAAGCAATGAGGCAATGCCAAGGTATCAAGACTTGAACACTTTCAGGATTCGCCACCGGCACCCGACAAAAAATTGGTGCAGTCTTGTTGAACCAAGGGACACAGTCCCGTTCGGGCTTGGGAGTCGCGCCGCGCAGTCCCATACGGTCCACCTACGGAATACACGGGGCTCCTTCGGGCCCTTGAGCAGCCAGGCGCGCTCTCAACCACCCCCGACGGGCTTGAACTCAAGACCATGGTCTGTTTCACGTGAAACACTTACTCACCGGGCGGAACGTGCAGAACTACAAACATCCGCATCAATGACGGGGCTCCTAGCCTTGGGGCAGTCCAGTCACTGCGCGCCGCCGGGTATCAAAGACTAATTGCTGGTTCCCAAAGGCAAGTGGACCACGAGCAGTACATGGAGGTGCGGGACTCACTGCACTGTTCAGGCAGGCAAGCTGTACCCAGCCAGCGCAGCACAGAACCAAGACACGGGCCTACCAGAGTAAGACGACAACTTCTTCATAAGTCCTCGCAAGGACGCCGAGAGCGCGTTGCGCCTGGGCTCTTTAGTTCTCAGAACCGGGAGCGAGGACGTCCATGATCCGATTAAGATCTTCAACACTGGCGAATTCAATGCTGACGCGGCCCTTGCGCACACCCAACGAGATCTTCACGTTCGTGTCCAGGCGGTCCGAAAGCGAAGACGCGAGGTAGTCAAGACGCTCGTGGCGCGCTCCCGGACGAGGAATGTTGTTTTTCGTCGGCTTAGTCGGGTCCTGGTACAGTGCCACAGCTTCTTCCGTGGCGCGCACGGACATCCCTTCAGCAACGATGCGCTGCGCCAATCGTTCCATCGCCGCTGCGTCAGGAAGTGCCAGAAGGGCGCGTGCGTGGCCCGCAGACAGCACTCCGGCTGCAACCCGGCGCTGGACCAGCGGCGGCAGCTTCAGGAGCCGGAGGGTGTTGGATACCTGGGGGCGGGAGCGGCCTATGCGGTCCGCCAGCTGTTCGTGGGTAGTACCGAAGTCTTCGAGCAACTGCTGGTAGGCGGCTGCCTCTTCCAACGGATTCAGCTGGCTCCGGTGGAGGTTTTCAAGCAGTGCGTCCCGCAACAGGTCATCGTCGGTAGTGTCCCTAACAATTGCAGGGATGGTTTCCAGTCCGGCAGCCTGTACCGCACGCCATCGCCGCTCGCCCATAACGAGCTCAAACGGCTCACCACCGGTTTCGGTTGAGTTTCGCACCACAATTGGCTGGAGGACTCCGATTTCGCGGACGGAGTGGACGAGCTCCGCCATGTCGTCCTCATCGAACACAGCACGCGGCTGTTTCCGGTTGGGATGGATATCGGAGACACGGATTTCCGCAAAACGGACTCCGGGAACTGGCACAAGCTCCACGCCGGCATTCGAACCAAACGATCGCAGGGATTCGCCGGTCGTGACGTCAAGTGGTTCAGGCCTCTCCGCATCAGGTGAGTCCGCAACTTCCGCAGCCGGCTCGACCACGGCTTTCCCGGCAACATTAGTGCTGACGGTGGTCTTCGTCGCCGTCTCGCTACCGGAGCTGCTGGAAGTGCCCGCCGACTCTGATGCCCGCTGCGCTGCGGATGATTTGGATGAAGTCGTTTTACGCGAGGTGCTGCCTGGAGCCTTGGAAGCAGAATCACTGGTGCCCGCAGGCCTGGTGGCACCATTACTTGTCGGCTCTGATTCCTTCGCCGGTGAAGTACCCCCAACTTCCTCGGGCTCAACAGTCTTCCTGCGCCCCTCAGGGAAAAAGAGATCAACGGGTCGCGAAACTGCTGCCCCGTTGCCAGCCCCATTCGCACCGGCGGAACTCGGAATCAGCGCGCCAAGACCGCGGCCTAAGCCCCTTCGCTTCTCGCTCATGGGTAAATCCCTCCAGTGGTAGAGCACAGTCTGGCCGCACTCCAGTTGTTGCAGTTCTTGAAGATTTTAGCGTTCTGCTATTTCAGCAGCGGCTTCCAGATAGGACAGGGCGCCACTGGATGAAGGGTCGTAGGTCATCACGGTTTGCTGGTAGCTCGGAGCTTCAGAAATACGAACCGAGCGCGGCACTACCGCAGACAGTACTTGTTCGGGGAAGTGTTGGCGGACCTCGGCGGCGACCTGGGCAGCAAGGTTGGTTCGGCCGTCGTACATGGTCAGGAGAATGGTGGACACCACAAGATCAGCGTTGAGATGTTTCTGGATCATCTCGATGTTCTTGAGGAGCTGGCTCAGGCCTTCCAGGGCGTAGTACTCGCACTGGATCGGAATCAGGACTTCACTCGCCGCGCAGAATGCGTTGACGGTCAAAAGCCCAAGGCTTGGCGGGCAGTCAATGAAGATGTAGTCCAGGCGCTCTTCGCCCTTCTTCGCGCGTGCCTTTGCGTAAACATCAATGGCCCGGCGCAGCCGCTGCTCACGGGCCACAAGGGACACTAGTTCAATTTCCGCACCTGCCAGGTGGATGGTTGCCGGTGCGCAAATGAGGTTGCCGATATCGGGGCACTGCGCCACCACGTCGGCCAGGGGAACGTCATTGATCAGGACGTCATAGATGCTGTCCACATCTGCGTGGTGCTCAATGCCCAAGGCGGTGGAAGCGTTGCCCTGGGGGTCAATGTCGATAACCAGGACGTTCAAGCCGGCAGCGGCTAGGGCGGCAGCGATGTTCACCGTAGTAGTAGTCTTGCCTACGCCACCCTTTTGGTTCGACACCGTGAAAATGCGCGTCTTTTCCGGACGTGGCAGCTGGCGCCCGACTAGCCGTTCACGTCGGCGGGTCTCGTGGGCAAGTTCGCGCGCGATAGGGCTCGAATCGTCAATGGCGTCGATGATGTTCGCTCTACCGGTGGACGTTGTTTCACGTGAAACCAACACCGGCGAAGACTTTGATACCTGCTTCGGCTGATTTCCTAGGAAACCCGAGGAGGCGGAAACAGCACCAGCGAGAGAACGCGCTGACCCCAATGACACGAACGGCGGTATCCGTTGCGTGGAGGCTTCGCTACTGGTCACTGGGGCACACTCACTCTCGTTCAGCTATTTTTGCTGCCGTTGACTAGCCTAACTGCTTACCCCGGCAGACTGTGGCCGCCGGGCCTACCCTAGGCCTTCTTTTGGGACTTGTTTACAACGATGCGTACTACGGTGGTTGGCTCTTCCAGCAAATTGTCGCCCACCGTAACGACGGATGTCTGAACGCCCCCCAGTTTGCGGATAACCTTCGCTGCCTTCTCGATTTCGTCGGCTGCACTGCGGCCCTTGATGGCAACAACTTCACCATGCCCGCCGAGCAGGGGGATGGTGAGGCCTGCGAGGTTGCTAAGAGCAGATACCGCCCGCGCCGTCACAACGTCGGCCTCCACATGGCCTACTGCAAGTTCAGCACGGGTCCTCATGACCGTCACGTTGTCCAGGCCAAGATCATCGACCACTTCCTGCAGCCAGATCACCCTGCGCTCCAGCGGTTCGATCAGAGTAAGTTCCAGGTCAGGGCGCGCGATCGCCAGGCAAAGGCCCGGCAGCCCGGCGCCGCTGCCGACGTCGGCAACATGGCTTCCCTGCGCGATCTCGCTTTCGATGACCGCACAGTTAAGGACGTGCCGTCCCCACAAGCGGGGAATCTCACGCGGCCCAATAAGCCCACGCTCCGTTCCGGAGGTGGCGAGGTGTTCCACATAGCGCTTAGCGAGGTCCAGGCGATCGCCAAAAATCTTTTCAGCCGCCAGAAGCTCAGCTGCCGTGATATCAACCATGATTAGCGAATCAGCAATTCTCTAGTCCGCGGATACAACGATGTGGCGTCCGGCGCCTTCGCCCTCGGACTCGCTCACCAAGCCAAGATCAGCGACGGCGTCGTGGACAATCTTGCGCTCATAGGCACTCATTGGTTCAAGGGCCACAGCCTCGCCGGTCTGCTTCACAGCGACCGCTGCGTCTTCGGCGATCTTCTGCAGGTGGCCAGTGCGTTCCTGCCGGTAGCCGTTGATGTCCAGCACCAGCCGTGACCGGTTCTCCGTTGCGGACAACACAGCGAGCCGGGTCAGTTCCTGCAGGGCTTCAAGGACTTCGCCGTCCTCACCCACCAGGCCGTCGAGGGTGTCGGACTCTTCCTCGGTAACGATGGAGATGTAGGTGCGGCCGTTGCGGACCTCGATGTCGATGTCGCCGTCGATGTCCGCGATGTCCAGCAGTTCCTCGAGGTAATCCGCCGCCACGTCCCCCTCTTCCTCAAGCCGGCTGGCCGAGGAAACCTTGGGGGCGGAGGAGTCCTCGGCCACGGACTCGTCCTGATCGTCGATGATCTCTTCGGAAAGGGCGTGTTCGGTACTCTCGGCTGACATTACTTCTTCTTCCTGTTCTTGCGTTGTGGCTGGATGCGCTGGCTCTTGGCCTGCGCCACGGCAGCGGCGGCAGCAGCTGCGTCGGCGTCCTCGTCCTTCTTGCCAGTCAGGATCGAGAGGGCCGGAAGCCCCTTGGCCGCGCGGCGCTCGGCGAGGGCCTTCGCGGCGGGTGATCCCGGCGTCGGCATGCGGCGGATAACGAAGAACTGCTGGCCCATGGTCCAGAGGTTGGTGGTGGTCCAGTAGATCAGGACACCGATGGGGAAGTTGATGCCGCCGACACCGAAGACGATGGGGAGGATGTAGAGCATCATCTTCTGCTGGCGCATGAAGGGGCTGGCCATTGCTTCTTCAGACATGTTCTTGGCCATGATCTGCTTCTGCGTGATGAACTGCGAGGCCGTCATTGCAAGGATCATCAGGATGGAGAGGATCCAAACTGCCACCTGGTTTCCGTCGCCGCCATGCAGCAGGGACGCGGACAGCGTGGCACCGAAGATGGTGGAGTCATCGAACTGCACAACCTGCTCGTGGCTCATGGCGCCGATGCCCTCGCCCTCGCGGCTCGCCGTCGAGATCCCGGACAGCACTGTGAACAGCGCGAAGAAGAACGGCATCTGGATCAGCATGGGCAAGCAGGCGGAGAACGGGTTGGTGCCGTGCTTCTTGTACATGGCCATCTGTTCCTGGGCCATTGCCTGGCGGGACAGCTGGTCAGTCTTACCCTTGTACTTGTCCTGTAGCTTCTTCAGATCCGGCTGCAGGAGCTGCATGCCGCGCTGCGCCTTGATCTGCTTCACGAACACCGGGATAAGGGCGGCACGGATCACCAGCACCAGGCCGATGATGGACAAAGTCCAGGTCCAGCCCGAAGCTTCGGGCATGCCAATGGTGCTCAGGCCCTCGTGGAAGCCCACCATGATGACGGACACCAGCCACTTGAACGGAAACATGATTGTTTCAAAGAAGTCCATACTTATCCCTATTCGTCAGGCCGCCGTGCGGCCTTCTCCATCAGTCCGAGCAGCCAGGTACTTGTCCGGGTTGTTCAGCACAACAATCGTGGGGGTCTGGCTGACAGGCCATTCCCGGTGGCCGGCGGGGACATGGTCCACACCACCGGCATTCCATGGATGGCAGCGGCCCAGGCGGCGGACGGCAAGCCAGCTTCCTTTGACGGCACCATGAACAGTAATCGCTTCAAGGGCATAGGCCGAGCATGAAGGAAAGAAGCGGCAGACCTGGCCGTACAAGGGAGAAATCACCTTGCGGTATGCGGTCAACAGAAGAATAAGGATGTTGCGGGGCAGGTTCCAGAAAAACCTCCCGGCAGCGGCAGCAGCAGGACGGAGATAGGTGACGACGACGACGGCGGTGGCGTTACGCACGCAGTGTCCCCTCCTGTGTTGTACCGGGCGAACCGTTGGCAGCAGCCCGTACAGGGCGGCCTGCCAGCCGGGTCATAGTCGCTGCCAGTGCCGCGTTGTAATCCGACAACAGCTGATCCCAGCTCGCGGACGCAGACGCAGGAAGCGCCCGGACCACTATGGCAAAACCGGTACCGTACTCGCGCAGCGAGGCAGCACCTGCTTCTCTCAGTCTCCTCTTAACGAGGTTCCTGACCACAGCGTTCCCGACACCCTTCGAAACGATGAACCCGATCCGGCTGGGTTCGTCAGCAGCAAGAGCTGCCGTATATAACACTACGTTCCGGCGTCCATTGCGGACACCGGAACGTACAGTTGTTGAAAAATCGGTTGCAGTCCTCAAACGGTTACGGGTGGCCAGCACCTTAAACTCGCAAAGAAATGTCTACCGACGAGTCAGTTATTTAGGCCGACAGCTCGGTACGGCCCTTGCCACGACGGGCTGCCAGGATGGCGCGGCCGGCACGGGTACGCATACGAAGGCGGAAGCCGTGCTTCTTGGCTCGACGGCGGTTATTCGGCTGAAAAGTCCGCTTGCTCACGTTAGTTACTCCAGTGGATCAAAGGTGCGCCCACCCGATCAGTAAAGGGGAAGAACTGGCCGACGCTAAGTTTTGTATATGCACGCTTCCCCCGGCTGCTCACACGCACTGCGTCTGAGAGGTTCAGATGGGGCCAAAAAGCGGACACAAAGGACTTCACAACGTTAGGGCAATTTAAGCCCCTGAGTCAAACCGGAGCAGGCCGCAGGCGCTATCCACAACTGTGGCCAACTGGCCCCTCCAGCCTGTGGATGAAGTGGCTCACAGGGCCGCATTCAGAACAACACCGGTGTAATTATCCACAAGCTACTTGCCAGCTATCTTCTAGGCTTTTCATCCCCTAGAGTTGCCCAGTAGCCGATTATCCACGTGCTGTGCATAACCCTGTGGATGAAGCTGAACCCATCCTGGTTCAAGACTTGCGGCTGCAGGCAATGCAGGCAAAGCAAGTTTTGAGGGAACCGATTGATGACAGTAGACGAAGCCAACCACGCCAATACTGTCGGAAGTTCCTGGCGTCGGGTTGTGACCTTGCTGGAGCAGGACCACCGCGTGACGCCGCGGCAGCGGGGCTTTGTCATCCTGGCGCAGGCACAGGGCCTGATCGGCTCCACCCTTCTGGTTGCCGTCCCCAACGAGCTCACCCGCGAAGTGCTGCAGACCCAGGTCAAGGACGCACTGGACGACGCCCTGCACAACGTGTTCTCCGAAGACATCCGCTGCGCCATCGATGTGGACACAGATCTGGTGCCTGTCCACGTAGAGCCGGAACCCGTCGTCGAACCTTCCTTCTCGCCGGACCAGCTCATCGAGCAGAAGCCGCAGCCCATGCTGCCCAGCACCTCCCACGAGTTCGGCCGGTTGAACCCCAAATACGTCTTCGACACTTTCGTGATCGGTTCCTCCAACCGCTTCGCCCATGCCGCCGCCGTCGCAGTGGCAGAAGCGCCGGCCAAGGCCTACAACCCGCTGTTCATCTACGGCGACTCGGGCTTGGGAAAGACGCACCTGTTGCATGCCATCGGTCACTACGCGCGCCGCCTGTACAGCGGAATCCGTGTCCGTTACGTCAACTCGGAAGAGTTCACCAACGACTTCATCAACTCCATCCGCGACGATGAAGGCGCCAGCTTCAAAACTACGTACCGCAATGTGGACGTCCTGCTGATCGACGACATCCAGTTCCTGGCCGGCAAGGACCGGACGCTGGAGGAGTTCTTCCACACCTTCAACTCGCTGCATAACAACAACAAGCAGGTTGTTATCACTTCGGACCAGCCGCCCAAGCTGCTTGCCGGTTTCGAAGACCGCATGAAATCCCGCTTCGAGTGGGGCCTGCTGACGGATATCCAGCCGCCGGAGCTCGAGACCCGCATCGCCATCCTGCGGAAGAAGGCGCTCAGCGAGGGTCTTTCCGCGCCGGATGACGCTTTGGAGTACATCGCGTCCAAGATTTCGAGCAACATCCGTGAACTCGAGGGCGCCCTGATCCGCGTGACGGCCTTTGCCAGCCTCAACCGCCAGCCCGTGGACGTCGCCCTCGCCGAGATGGTCCTCAAGGACCTCATCACCGACGACGGCGCCCAGGAAATCACTTCGAGCCAGATCCTCACGCAGACCGCTGACTACTTCAAGCTCAGCATGGAAGAGCTCTGCAGCAAGTCCCGCACCAGGACCCTGGTCACCGCCCGCCAGATCGCTATGTACCTGTGCCGGGAGCTGACGGACATGTCGCTTCCCAAGATCGGCCAGGAACTCGGCGGCCGCGACCACACCACTGTGATCCATGCAGACCGCAAGATCCGCGAACTGATGGCCGAGCGCCGTGTGATCTACAACCAGGTGACAGAGCTGACCAACCGGATCAAGCAGCAGCAGCGCGATTCCTAGCGGAGCATCTATACCTTATTAACAGGTGCATGTGGATAAGCCTGTGGATAGTTAAGGGGACAACCGCGGTTAATGGGCTTAAAACCCTTAAGGCGCCTGTGGATTCGAAAAATCGCGAAAAATGTTGTCCCCATCCACACCCTGTTTAAAACCTGCTCCACCCACAACCCATGAACAGGGCTTAACCGCCGAATCCTGCGGGCGGACGAGGTTATCCACAGTTTCCACAGCAGTTATTAACACTACTAATCCCAAAAATTTGAAGTCCCTCAAATAACAACTCCGGTCTCCCGCGCCGCACCGAGGGGCCAACGGCCCAAAGGGACTGGCGCTGGAAGACGGGGGATGGGTTAATCGCTGATCTTCCGGCTAAGCTGTCAGCAGCGCTCCCACCCTTGGGTTTCTGCGTGGTCCAGGCAGCACGGACCATGCAGGTTCAGGTGTCGGGACAACTCCTTTTGTGACTTCCTGCGGGAAGTTTCCGGAACACCATCGCAGCAGCAATGAAAGGCGGAACCCTTCCGTGAAGTTCAGAGTCGATCGGGACGTCCTGGCAGAAGCCGTCACCTGGACAGCCCGCTCGTTGTCTCCGCGGCCGCCCGTCCCCGTCCTTTCCGGCCTTCTGCTGAAGGCTGAAGCAGGTACGGTGAGCCTCTCAAGCTTTGATTACGAGACCTCCGCGCGCCTGGAAATCGCCGCTGACATCCGTGACGAAGGCACCATTTTGGTTTCCGGCCGCCTCCTTGCGGACATCTGCCGCAGCCTTCCTTCGGCCCCTGTCGACGTCGAGACGGATGGGAACAAGGTCACCCTGACCTGCCGCCGAAGCAGCTTCCACCTGGCCACCATGCCGGAAGCTGAATACCCGCCGCTTCCGGCGCTTCCCACCGTGAGTGGAACGGTTCCGGGTGACTCGTTTGCCCAGGCCGTCTCCCAGGTGATCATCGCTGCGAGCAAGGATGACACCCTCCCCATCCTCACCGGCGTTCGGATGGAGATCGAGGACGACCTCATCACCCTCCTCGCCACAGACCGCTACCGTCTCGCCATGCGCGAGGTGCCGTGGAAGCCTGTAACTCCCGGAATCTCCACCAGTGCGCTGGTCAAGGCCAAGACCCTGAACGAAGTGGCCAAGACTCTCGGCAACAGCGGTGACATCCAGCTGGCCCTATCCGATGACGAAAGCCGTTTGATCGGCTTTGAAAGCGGGGGCCGCACCACCACATCTCTGCTCGTGGACGGCGACTACCCGAAGATCCGCTCGCTCTTCCCGGATTCCACCCCCATCCACGCCACAGTGCAGACCCAGGAACTCGTGGAAGCGGTACGCCGCGTGTCCCTCGTGGCTGAACGCAACACTCCTGTCCGCCTTGCTTTCACCCAGGGCCTGTTGAACCTTGACGCCGGCACCGGTGAAGATGCCCAGGCCTCGGAGGAACTCGAAGCCCAGCTTTCGGGTGACGACATCACCGTTGCGTTCAACCCCCATTACCTGGTGGAGGGCCTGAGCGTGATTGAAACCAAGTTCGTCCGGTTCTCGTTCACCACGGCACCGAAGCCCGCCATGATCACGGCCCAGGCTGATGCCGACGGCGAGGACCAGGATGACTACCGGTACCTCGTGATGCCGGTCCGCCTCCCCAACTAGTCCCCGCCGCCTCCCTCGCCTCACAAGTCCCCATCGGCGTGGGCCCACAGTAGTTGTCGTTCTCTGCCCCAAAACAAAAGCCAAACCCGCGCAGAAAAGAGATCCACCGTGCACATCGGACTGATCGGCCTCGGGAAAATGGGATTCAACATGCGCGAACGCCTGCGCAAGGGCGGTGTGGACGTCACAGGGTATGACCGGAACCCGGACGTCACTGACGCCGGCTCGATCGATGAGCTCCTCGCCGCAGTTCCAAGTCCGCGGCTGATCTGGGTGATGGTTCCCGCCGGCGACGTCACGGACGCCGTCATCAAGGAACTCAGTGAAAAGCTCGACGAGGGCGACCTTGTCATCGACGGCGGCAACTCACGGTTCACGGAAGACCAGAAGCACGGGGAACTCCTCGCCGCCAAGGGCATCCGCTTTGCGGACTGCGGCGTTTCCGGCGGAGTCTGGGGGCTGCAAAACGGCTACGGGCTGATGGCCGGTGGCGACGCAGCCGACATCGAACGGGCGCTTCCGGTCTTCGACGCGCTCCGTCCGGAGGGCGAACGCGAGGACAGCTTCGTGCACGTCGGCGGAATCGGTGCAGGCCACTACGCCAAAATGGTGCACAACGGCATCGAGTACGGCCTGATGCAGGCGTACGCCGAGGGTTACCAACTCCTGGCGTCCAAAGACATCATCAACGATCTGCCCGGCACTTTCCGCGCCTGGCAGAAGGGCACCGTTGTCCGCTCGTGGCTGCTCGATCTCCTGGTCAAGGCACTTGATGAGGATCCGGGACTGCAGAACATCGACGACTACGTCGAGGACTCCGGCGAGGGCAGGTGGACCGTGGAAGAAGCCATCGCCAACGCAATCCCCGCACCGGCCATCACCGCCGCGCTGTTCGCGCGCTTCGAGTCCCGCGAGGACAGCTCCCCGGCCATGAAGATGGTGTCCGCACTGCGCCACCAGTTCGGTGGACACGCAACCCGTCCCGCCAAGTAGCCACCGCCGGGAACCTCTGTGGTTCCCAGAATTGCCGAACCCGCGTGTACCTAGAACACCTTTCCCTGACCGACTTCCGCAGTTACGCCCAGGTTGACCTTGCCCTGGGCCCGGGTGTCACCGTTCTGGTGGGATACAACGGCATCGGCAAGACCAATCTGATGGAGGCCATAGGCTACCTGGCCACCCTGAGCTCCCACCGCGTCAGTTCCGATGGACCGCTTTTGCGCTTCGGCACCGACCGCGCGCTGGTGCGGGCCAGACTGGTCCGTGGCGGGCAGATCACCGTACTGGAGCTGGAAATCAACGCTGGCCGCGCCAACCGCGGCCGCATCAACCGGAGTAACCCGGTGCGCGCCCGCGATCTGCTGGGCATCTGCCAGACAGTGCTCTTCGCCCCGGAAGACCTGGCTCTCGTAAAGGGTGATCCCTCAAACCGGCGCCGCTTCCTTGACGAGCTGCTCGCCAGCCTGATTCCGCACCACGCGGCCACGCGCAGCGACTACGACAGGGTGCTGAAACAACGCAACGCGCTGCTCAAGTCAGCCCGTGCCGGGAAGTTCACCTCCGCGCATGAAGCAACACTCGATGTGTGGGACCAGCACATGGCCAAGGCCGGTGCCGAGCTGCTTTACGCGCGGCTTGAACTTGTGGAGCGCCTCCGCCCGCACCTGGCCCGGGCCTATGCCGAGCTGACTGACGCGTCAAAGCCCGCTGACGCCGTCTACCGCTCCACCCTTCAGGACCAGATGGACGACGACGGCGCCCCCTTGCTGCGCGATGCGGCTACCGGAGCCGGGGGTACTTCGTCAGAAGCGGACGACCTGCGCCGGCTGACCGTCGAGCAGTTGACGGAACGGTACGTACGCTCCTTTGCCGATGCACGACGGAAGGAACTGGAACGGGGCATCTCACTGGTGGGCCCGCACAGAGATGAACTGGAACTGGTCCTGGGCCAGGCACCCGCCAAGGGCTACGCTTCCCACGGTGAAACGTGGTCCATGTGCCTTTCGCTGCGACTCGCTTCCTACTACGTGATGCTGGACGATGCCCGCACCGGAGGCTCCGCCCCCATCCTCATCCTCGATGACGTTTTTGCTGAGCTTGATGTCCAGCGCCGGCGTAAACTGGCGGCAATAGTCTCAGGTGCGGAACAGGTCCTGGTGACCGCCGCCGTCGACGCCGATATCCCGGAAGAGCTGTCCGGCCGGCGGGTGAAGGTCATCGCGGGAGGTATCGATGAGTAGGGACGAGGAAAAGGCAGGTGGCCAAAAACCTGGCGGATCCGACAGCCGCGTCCCTGACAGCATCGATGCGCCCCAGGCTGCATTAAACAGAATGCGGGAGGCTGCCGCAGCGCGGGGCGAGATCCGCCGGGCCGCACCGCGACCCGGATCCCAAAAGGCCAAACGGGGAATCCGGGACACCCGCGGCTTCAGCCAGTTCCATGCCACCGGCCGCGATCCCCTCGGCCTCGGAAAAGTAGTGGGCCGCCTGGTGGCTGAACGCGGCTGGACCTCACCGGTTGCTGTCGGTTCCGTCATGGCGGAGTGGGCCACCCTGGTTGGACCGGAAATCTCGGCCCACTGCACGCCGGAGAGCTTCACCGACACTACGTTGCACGTCCGGTGCGATTCGACTGCCTGGGCCACACAGCTGCGGCTCCTCAGCTTGAGCCTGCTGGAGAAATTCCGGGTGGAATTGGGTGATGGAGTGGTCACCAGCATCCAGGTCCTTGGGCCCTCCGCGCCCAGCTGGCGCAAGGGCGGCCGGTCCGTCAACGGCCGGGGACCCCGCGACACCTACGGATAGCCCGCCGTCGGACTCCTGAAGCAGGCCAGATTAGTGCTGGGTCTCTGGCTCCTGGAACTCCTCCGGGACGGCCTCGGGGTCACCATTTAGAGCCAGGAACACGTGCACGTGTGCTCCGCCTGACTTAACAGTGAGCGTATCCAGTTGTCCCGCTCCGGCCTGCCACAGGCGCACCGCCGCCTCGCGTCGCTTCCCTACAGTTACAGCAAGTGCATCACGCTGGTCAGCAGGCGCGGTTAATGAATGTTCATAGCCGGCAGCTGCCGACTGCAGCAGCTCAGCGGCACCAAGGAGGGCCTCCCGGGTAACCGTCTGTTCACTTGTGCCGTCTTTGACGGCTTCCAGTGCAGACGCCGCAGATGCCAAGTTCCGATTCCACTTGTCCACATCACCGGCGCTGGCTGGAGTTGAACTGATGGTTGGGTCCACCGGTACAGCGAGGGCGAGGTCCTGCAGGACCCGTGCCAAATGCCCCTGTGCCACGTCGGCAGCAGAACTCAAATGCGCGTTCAGCTCAGCTCTTTCGGTGGCCTGGCCAGCGGCGAGTTTTTCAGCAACCGCCTCGATTGAACTGGCCTCTTGGGCATTGCCGACGTCCCCGGCGCGCCCTTCGCTGAATGTAATGGTCACGGGTACGAGGACGGCAGTGACGGCCGCCAGGGCAAAAATGTATGTTCTGCGGGAGGGGCGCGAAGAACGGTTCAAGAGGATCGACTACCTTCGGAGACCAAGCAGGTCGTTTTGTTCCTCCGCTTGCTGACGATGCGGAGTGAATTGAGCATTTCCGGACTTCGGGCTGATGGTGTCTGGCGCACTGGCGGATACTCCAGCCGCCGATGCGCCAGACACCACGTTTACTCCAGTCCGAGCTGCCAGGTTTGCAGGTCACGTACCTTTCCGAGCAACAGGTCGTAAGCTTCGGAATCACTGTCGATGTGCGCCCGGACCTGGGCAGCAGCTGCGTTGAGTTTGTCCGCAGAATCGGCATGCAGGCCGGCTTCGGCAAGGTCCTGGGCCTTGTCCAGCTGTTTGGTCAGCTGGGTGGCGGCCTTCGATGAGATCTTTCCTTCAGCGAGTAGGTCCCCTGTCGTTGATCCAACCTCGGCCCAAGTCACGCAGTCACCGCCACCGCTTACCGCACCGGCTGACCATGTAATGCCTCCCAGCAGGTGCTTAAGAAAAGCAGGCTCGACGTACGATGCTTCCGTATGTCCTCCGCCGGTGTACCACGAGCGGGAGGACTCAAAATTTTGGCACCAGGAGAGGGGATGGTCGGAACCCATAGCGTTGCCGCGCGCGTTGTACGTGGTTTCGTCAAGGTTTGTGAGGACACGAACGCTGTTGCGGGGGCTTTGCGTGAAGTTGTACCACTCGTCAAAGCGCGTCCAGGTCCCTGACAGGTGCTCTGTCGAAGGATGGGTGCCGTCTTCAACCACCTGGACAGCATTCTGCTGCTCAGGATGGCTGACAAACCGTGCCCCGCCTCCGGTCAGCTGGCTGTACCAGGGAACTGTGTGCATTGAGTCAGTTGCTGCATGGACGCCGGCGAACCCACCGCCTGCCCGGATGTAGCCTTGGAAAGCCGTAAGTTCTCCCGCATCGAGCAACGTCGGCTTTGCAGGATCGAGGTTATTGGTGCCGTCGACAGTGGAAACGAAGACGATGGTTTCGTACTTGCCAAGGTCGGAGGCACTGGTAAATGGCGTGCTGGGCAGCGTCCGGTCGGGCTGGCCCTGATTCCGCGATGACGTCGGGGGGTCCCAGACATCAACGCTGAAACCGTTTGCCTCGCCGAGGGCAATGATCGCCGTCGTCGCCTCATCAATGCTGCTGTGACGAAAGCCGGTCGTCTTCCCAACGACGAGTACGTCATAGTTTTCCACCACCTCGGCCTGCCCCGGAACGGGCCCGGCTTGGGCTGGAGTTACCACCAGGGCAGGAACGACGAGCGCTGTTCCAAGTACGCCGAGGACTGCCTTACGGATGTATCGCTTCATTGCGCTCCTCTTGTTTCAGTATTCCCAGATCGGACAAACGCCAGTTGGGCACAAGGTTGAGAGTTATTGACCTTCGTACCCCACGGCATCGAGCCCTAAGAAGTTCGGTTCGACAACTCTTGATCAGTAAACACCGGAACTCCGGCGGTTTCTAGCTTTTTGGACGAGGACTTCTTTCGCCTTGTTTCGTAAGCGCGCTGAGTTTCGCCTTTTCCCTGCCGGAATTCCTTCAGTAATGCGCATTTTTCGACATAAGTGAGGCCCATGCCCGTTCTCCAACGCCGATACCGACGGTGCAGTGCTGACGTTCCTTTGCACGCGAGTCCGAACCGGCAGTTACGGCGTACAGGGCCGTGCAGGAGCAGGAGGGCGTATAGGAACCCAGAGGCGGGACCGTTGGGGCCCCCAGGGCCGGATCTACGGCTTGCAACAGGCACATCAGCCGCCATCCACACCCCTGGAATGCGGAGATACTGCCCGTCCCGCGGTAGAATCGTTGTAGATAACTGGGCGCGGGTGAAACGTTGACTGAGTCCGTTTTCCGCAGGCTTCCAGCACGCGGGCATCGGGCTCCACCATCAGCTAATAACCGGCGCTATAAGTTTGTGCCTGCCGGCAGATGACAGTCCTGGTGGAACCGGGGAAAGAATCGGTCGGCCATCATCGAGAACAGAGGAGTCGACAGCGCCTGTGGCTAACGACAATACAGACATCCTGGCAGTTGAACCCGCAGTCGAGGATGCCCGCACGCCCGACACCCCTGCGGAAGCTCCCACTCCACGCGAGTACGGCGCCAGCGACATCACTGTCCTTGAAGGCCTGGAGGCAGTGCGGAAGCGTCCGGGCATGTACATCGGTTCCACCGGACCACGCGGACTCCATCACTTGGTATACGAAGTGGTGGACAACTCTGTGGATGAAGCCCTGGCCGGCTACTGCACACACATCGAGGTAGTGCTTCAGGCCGACGGCGGTGTGAAGGTTGTGGACGACGGCCGCGGTATTCCCGTTGACATGCACCCCACGGAGCACAAACCCACCGTCGAAGTTGTTATGACCATCCTGCACGCCGGCGGCAAGTTCGGCGGCGGCGGTTATGCCGTATCCGGCGGCCTGCACGGCGTGGGTATCTCCGTTGTTAATGCTCTCTCCAGCAGAGTGGACACCGAGGTCCGCCGTCAGGGCCACGTCTGGCGGATGTCCTTTGCCGACGGCGGCAAGCCCCAGGGCAGCCTGGTCAAGGGTGAGGAAACCGACCGCACCGGAACCACCCAGACCTTTTACCCGGACGCCGAGATCTTCGAGAGCACCGAGTTCGATTTCGAGACGTTGCGCGCACGCTTCCAGCAGATGGCATTCCTCAACAAGGGATTGCGCATCACCCTGACCGACGAACGCACCTCGGCCAGCGACAGCGAAGCGGACGCTGACCTGGACCTCGACGGTGTAGTCACCGAGGGCGAAGTCAGCGCAGAGCACCGCACGGTGGTCTACCAATACAACGAAGGCCTGCTGGACTACGTCAAACACCTGAACTCCGGCAAGAAGGTGGAAGTTGTCCACGAGGACGTCATTGCCTTCGAGACCGAGGACAAAGAACGCCGGATTGCCCTGGAAATGGCGATGCAGTGGACCAACGCCTACTCCGAAAGCGTCCACACCTACGCCAACACCATCAATACTCATGAGGGCGGTACGCACGAAGAGGGTTTCCGCGCTGCCATGACCTCCCTGATCAACCGCTACGCGCGCGAAAAGGGAATCATCAAGGAAAAGGACGACAACCTCACCGGTGACGATATCCGTGAGGGCCTCACCGCCGTCATTTCCGTCAAGCTTGCTGAGCCCCAGTTCGAGGGCCAGACCAAAACCAAGCTGGGCAACTCCGAGGTCAAGGGCTTCGTGCAGCGCGTTGTCACTGACGGGCTCGGTGACTGGCTGGAACGCAACCCCGGCCCTGCCAGGGACGTGATCCGCAAGGCGATTTCCGCTGCCCAAGCACGTATGGCGGCCCGCAAGGCCCGTGACAACGCGCGCCGCAAGAGCCCGCTGGAATCCTTCGGCATGCCGGGCAAGCTGTCCGACTGCTCCTCCAAGGATCCGGAGAAGTGCGAGGTCTACATCGTGGAGGGTGACTCGGCAGGTGGCTCCGCCAAGCGCGGCCGGAACCCTGAGACTCAGGCCATCCTTCCGCTGCGCGGCAAAATTCTCAACGTGGAGCGTGCCCGCCTGGACAAGGCACTGGGCAACGCAGAGGTCCAGTCCATGATCACGGCGTTCGGAACCGGTATCGGTGAGGACTTTGACCTCGCCAAGCTGCGGTACCACAAGATCGTGCTGATGGCAGACGCCGATGTGGACGGCCAGCACATCACCACCCTCCTGATGACACTGCTGTTCCGCTACATGCGTCCGTTGATCGAGAACGGCTACGTCTACCTCGCCCAGCCGCCGCTTTACCGCATCAAGTGGTCCAATGCCGCCCACGACTACGTCTACAGCGACAGGGAGCGCGACGCGAAGCTGGTTGCCGGCCAGGCAGCCGGGCGCCGCATCCCCAAGGACAACGGCATCCAGCGTTACAAGGGTCTCGGTGAGATGGACTACACGGAACTGTGGGACACCACCATGGATCCGGACCACCGCACGCTGCTGCAGGTCACCATGGATGACGCCCTCGCCGCGGACCAGATTTTCTCCGTCCTGATGGGCGAGGACGTGGAATCACGCCGCAATTTCATCCAGCAGAACGCCAAGGACGTCAGGTTCCTGGATATCTAAGGGCACTCCCTTCGCATATTCCAGAACTGACATATACCTGAAACGGAAATAGAAAATGAGTGACGAAACACCCGGAAATCCGGTCCCCGAGGCCGGAAACCCGGACACCGTTCTTGAAGGCGACGTGCTGGTGGACCGCGTGGAGCAGGTGGACCTGCAGACGGAAATGCAGCGGTCCTACCTGGACTACGCCATGGCCGTTATTGTGGGCCGCGCCCTCCCTGACGTCCGGGACGGCCTTAAGCCGGTCCACCGCCGCGTGTTGTACGCCATGTTCGACGGCGGCTACCGTCCGGAGCGCTCCTTCAACAAGTGCGCCCGTGTGGTGGGCGAGGTCATGGGCCAGTACCACCCCCATGGCGACACCGCGATCTACGACGCGCTGGTCCGCCTGATCCAGGACTGGACCATGCGCTACCCGCTGGCCCTCGGCCAGGGCAACTTCGGCTCCCCGGGCAACGATGGTGCTGCTGCACCCCGTTACACCGAGACGAAGATGGCGCCGCTGGCCATGGAAATGGTTCGGGACATCGACGAGGAAACAGTCGATTTCCAGGACAACTACGACGGCAAGAACCAGGAACCCACCATCCTGCCGGCCCGGTTCCCCAACCTGCTGGTCAACGGATCCTCGGGCATCGCCGTCGGCATGGCCACCAACATTCCGCCGCACAACCTCCGCGAGGTAGCGGACGGTGTGCAGTGGTACCTGGCCAACCCGGGAGCCAGCCGCGAGGAACTGCTGGAAGAGCTCCTGCTGCGGGTCAAGGGCCCCGATTTCCCCACCGGCGCCACCATTCTGGGCCACAAGGGCATCGAGGATGCTTACCGGACCGGCCGGGGCTCCGTCACCATGCGGGCCGTGGTGAACGTGGAGGAACTGCAGGGACGCACCTGCCTCGTGGTCACGGAATTGCCGTACCAGGCGAACCCGGACAACCTGGCCATCAAGATCGCCGAACTGGTGAAGGACGGCAAGATCCAGGGCATCGCCGACCTGCGCGATGAAACTTCCGGCCGCACCGGTCAGCGCCTGGTCATCGTCCTGAAGCGCGATGCCGTGCCGAAGGTAGTGCTGAACAACCTTTACAAGCACACCGAACTGCAGAGCAACTTCTCCGCCAACATGCTGGCCATCGTGGACGGAGTCCCGAGGACGCTGAGCCTTGACGCCTTCATCCGGCACTGGGTGACCCACCAGATGGACGTCATCGCCCGGCGCACCCGGTACCGGCTGCGCAAGGCCGAGGAAGAAGCCCACATCCTGCGGGCACTCCTCAAGGCATTGGACATGCTGGACGAAGTCATTGCCCTCATCCGTGCTTCCAACACCACCGAGGCAGCACGCGACGGCCTGATGGAACTGCTGGACATCGACGAACTGCAGGCCCGGGCCATCCTGGACATGCAGCTGCGCCGCCTGGCGGCTTTGGAGCGCCAGAAAATCCAGGACCGGCATTCAGAGCTTGAAGCCCTCATCGCCGAGTACAACGAGATCCTCGCCTCCGAGCAGCGCCAGCGCGAAATCATTAGCAACGAGCTGGGTGAAATCGTAGCCAAGCACGGCGATGACCGGCGCACCAAGATCCTCATGGGTTACGACGGCGACATGTCCATGGAGGACCTCATCCCCGAAGAGGAGATGGTGGTCACCATCACCCGCGGCGGCTACGTCAAGCGCACCCGGAGCGACAACTACCGGTCCCAGCAGCGCGGCGGCAAGGGCATCAAGGGCGCCCAGCTCCGCGGCGACGATGTGGTGGAACACTTCTTTGTCACCACCACCCACCACTGGCTGCTGTTCTTCACCAACCTCGGGCGGGTTTACCGCGCCAAGGCCTATGAGCTGATGGAAGCGGGCCGTGACGCCAAGGGCCAGCACGTGGCCAACCTCATGGCCTTCCAGCCGGACGAACACATTGCCCAGGTCCTGGACCTGAAGGACTACCAGCAGGCGCCTTACCTTGTTCTCGCCACCAAGCGGGGACTGGTTAAGAAGACCCGCCTGGAGGACTACGACACCAACCGCTCCGCGGGCGTGATCGCCATCAACCTCCGCGACGGTGACGAACTGGTCTCTGCACAGCTGGTTTCGGAAACCGATGACCTCCTGCTGGTGTCCCGCAAGGGCCAGTCCATCCGCTTCACCGCAACCGAGGACGCCCTGCGCCCGATGGGCCGGGCCACCTCCGGTGTTACTGGCATGAAGTTCCGCGAGGAGGACGAACTCCTGGCTGCCAACGTGGTGACTGACGGTTCGTACGTATTCATCGTGACCGAGGGCGGTTACGCCAAACGCACTGCGGTGGACGAATACCGGCTCCAGGGCCGCGGCGGCCTGGGCATCAAGGTTGCCAAGCTGGCAGAAGGACGCGGTGACCTGGTGGGGGCGCTGATCGTCCAGGAAGAAGATGAAGTGCTGGTGGTCATGGAGGGCGGCAAGGTTGTCCGTTCCTCCGTGGCCGGTGTCCCCGCCAAGGGTCGCGACACCATGGGCGTCATCTTCGCCAAGCCGGACAAAAACGACCGGATCATCGAAGTGGCACGGAACAGCGAACGCGGACTCGAGGGCGAGGAATCGCTTGAGGATGACGTAACGTTGGCTGAAGATGGCGGTTCCCCGGAGGAAGCCGCAGAGTCAGCAGTGGCAGAAGAATCACCGGCCGTAGAGTCAGAGGACGCCTCGGGCGACGCTGAGCCGAACGAAGACAACACGGAGGTAACGAGTGAGTAATCCGGACTCATTTCCCAAGCCGAACACTTCTGTTCCCGAGGGAAGCCGGCCCTCGGCTGCGCCCCGCGTGAACGCTCCTGTTCGTCCCCAGCAGCGGCCGGCAGCGCCGGCAGCGCCGGCAGCTGCTCCGGGCCAGCGCCCCTCGGCTCCCGGCCAGCGGCCTGTCCAAAGCGACCGTCCGGCGTCGGGCCAGCCGGCCCCGCGCACGGCCACTGGAAGTCCGGCACAGGGTCAGCGGCCCGTGCAGGGCCAGCCCGGTCAGCGGCCGGCGCAGGGAAGCCCCGCACAGGGCCAGCGTCCTGCGCAGGGGACGCCCGGACTGGTGAAGCCGGCGCCGAAGGCCAAGGTTCGGCGCGCGCGGCTGCTGGTCAGCAAGGTGGATCCCTGGTCCGTGCTGAAGATGGCGTTCCTGCTCTCGGTGGCGTTGGGAATCGTTACCGTGGTGGCCGCAATCGTTCTATGGACAGTCCTGGACCTCACGGGGATCTTTGACCAGGTGGACAGCCTGCTGGGGACGCTTGCTGGCTCCGAGGGCGGCGGCTTCGAGCTGAAGAAGGTTGCTTCACTGGGCCAGGTGGCTTCCTTCGCCACCATCATCGCCGTGGTGAACGTTGTCCTGCTGACCGCGCTCTCCATGCTCTCTGCCGTGCTCTACAACATCGCTGCCACCTTGGTGGGCGGCATCGGCGTTACCCTCACGGACGACTAGGTCCTGTTTTCACCGGCTAATCGCCGGTGGAGACGCCCGATTTGAGATCGGGCCGGGATGTGCTGTAAAGTCATGTCTCGGCCCGATGAGGTATCGGGGCGTATAGCTCAGGCGGTTAGAGCGCTTCGCTGATAACGAAGAGGTCCCAGGTTCAAGTCCTGGTACGCCCACGGAACCTGTGCAGGTTCAAGTGGAGGTTCGGTTCGCATCACTGCGGCCGGACCGGAATGGGGAGCATGTGAAGAAGTTGCTGGTACTGGCAGCTGCCATCGCAGGCGTCCTGGTCTACCGCAAGGCACAGGAATCCGAAGCCCGGAAGACAGTCTGGAGCAAGTCGACCGATACGGTTGACTAGGCCGGACACCTGGTCCGGGGGCTGGTCAGAAGCCCCGTGGTTCTAGGGTATGATGGACGGGTTGCTTCTTATGGGGGCATGGCGCAATTGGTAGCGCACCTGCTTTGCAAGCAGGGGGTTCGGGGTTCGAGTCCCCGTGCCTCCACCATAAGAAAGTCCCGGTTAGCGTCCAACGCTGGCCGGGACTTTTGTTTGCCCCGCAGCAGCCAACATTAGGGTTGGACAGTGAACTTGTTTTTCGCGGCCCTGGGCGTGCTGGGCGTTGCCTCCTCCGGCCCCTTGATAGCTGCCACGCTTGGAGCTACCAGTGTCAGTGCGCTGGCCATAGCCTTCTGGCGGAATGCCATCGGTGCCGCCGTCATGGCCACCCCTACCCTCGTTCGGGAGCCGGCCCAGTTCGGGAGGGTTACGAAGGCGGAGTTCCGCTGGTCCGTGCTGGCCGCCGTCGCACTGGCCCTGCACTTTGCCTGCTTCATCACTTCCCTGCAGCTGACGTCCGTTGCCGCAGCCACAGCCCTGGTCTGCCTCCAGTCCGCATGGATCGCGGTCTTCCAGCTTTTCCGGGGCACCAGGCACCGCTGGCAGGTGCTGGCCGGGCTGGGCATCGCGTTTGGCGGCGTCGTGGCCATCACGGGCTTCGACATGGGATCTTCTCCTGAAGCACTGACGGGAGACCTGCTGGCGGTGGCCGGCGGCGCCTTGGCCGGACTCTACACGCTTGCAGGCGGCAAGGCCCGCCAAAGCATGACCACGGGAACCTACACCACGCTGTGCTACGGGATGTGTGCCGCGCTGGTGGCCGTTCTGGCCCTGCTTGGCGGCCAGCCGCTGGTGGGGTTCGAAGCCGCCGGTTGGCTCGGCATCGCAGCCATCACCGTCTGCGCACAGCTTATTGGGCACACTGCCTTCAACCATCTGCTGGCCACCTGGAGTCCGCTCCTGGTATCGATGATCATCCTTCTGGAGATCCCCGGCGCGGCCCTGCTCGCAGCCCTGTTCCTGGACGAGGTGCTCCCTGCCGGCACGTACGCCGGGCTGGCGCTCATCCTGGTGGGACTCGCCGTCGTCGTCCTCGGGCAGAAGCCCGGAAGGGCAGCGTGGCGGGGACGGGACAAAGGTACAGGCGACGCTAATGGACCGCCGGAGCGTCCCCTGGCGGAACTGGGGACTGACTGACCCCTCGCCGGCTGAAGAAGCCCTGGCAGAAAAACCCCTACTGACCGCCGCGGCGGACGGGCTGCGCTGTGTTGACCGTGTGGATGGCGCGCAGGAGTTTCGCCGGGAAGTACACCGAGAAAAACACCACCATGGGCGCCTTGAGGGCCATCTTCTTGACGTTGTGGGCCTTGTAGGTCCGGTCAAACCGAGTGACGTAGTAGCGGTAGTCCCGCGGTGAGTCCTCCAGCCGGCGTGCGGACATGCCGGAAACCATCTGCGGACAGTAATTGATCTTCAGGTCGTGGTCCGCCAGGTGCAGGGAAAGATCGATGTCCTCATGCATCTCGTCCTTCTCGTCGCGGCAGGTCTCTGACCGGATGATTTGCCAGGCAGATGAACGCAGGGCCATGTTGGAGCCGAACAGGAAGTGGTACTGGTGTTTGGCGAGCTTCAGCATGAGCTGGCGCATCTTGTCATCGGCCTTAAGGCCGAAGCGGCGCATGGGCATGTCGTAGTAGACCACAGGGCCGGTGGCTGCCTGGACTGATTGGTCCAGGAATGCCCGCTGCACCTGCTCCACCCAGTCCGGCTCCACTACGGAGTCCGCGTCGATCCGGCCCAGAATGTCCCCGGTGGCGTTGTCCAGGCCGAAGTTCCGGGTGGGAATGAGGCCCTGTTCCCTGTCCTGGCTGAGCAGGATGATGGGGCTTTCCGGATACTCGAGCTGCATCTGCCGGACAATGTCCGCAGTGCGGTCCTTTGACAGGTTATCCACAACGA
This sequence comes from Arthrobacter sp. V1I9, assembly GCF_030817075.1. Lineage (NCBI taxonomy): Bacteria > Bacillati > Actinomycetota > Actinomycetes > Micrococcales > Micrococcaceae > Arthrobacter > Arthrobacter sp. V1I9. The sequence goes on along the minus strand of NZ_JAUSYU010000001.1, from coordinate 3,824,737 downwards.
TGATCTCGTGCGCGGGAACAGACTGGTAGATGGCAGCTATGAGGCACTGCCGGATCACGCTCTCCTCGTTATATGCCGGGATAACTATTGATACGCGGGGCAGTTCTGCTGCGTCGTTCAAGGCATCCCCAGAGGATTGGTCGGCTGGCATCAGTCCAAATCTAGCACCGATCAGATGTCCAGCCGGGAGGGCGCAATGCCGGAGACGAATGAGGGGCCCCGCCTAAAAGGCGGGACCCCTCACAAGGAACGTGGACTGCTAGGGCTGGACGGTGCCCTTGTCCGCGGCAGTGCTGCTGGAGACGTCCTCGGCTACGTGCTTGGCCTTGTCAGTGCCGTCTCCGGCCGTGTCCTCGGCAGCCTCTGCAACCTCGGAGGCGGATCCGGTGGTCGCTTCCGGAACCTCGTTCACTGTGGTGGCCGGAACCGGTGCAGGCGTGCCGGTGCCGGTGACGGGTGAGGGCGTCTTCCACGGGTCCTCCACGGGCTTGGAGGCTTTCCAGGCCGCCACGCCGGCGGCAACTGCTGCGGCGATAACACCGAAGACCAGCCAGCCGCGCTTCTTCGGCGTCTCCGGCTCAGCGAGCTGGACGGTAGCCGTGCGGCCGGCCTGGGTTGCGGCCGCTTTGAGCTGCGTGCCGGTGGCCAGGGCCTGCTCCTGAAGGGCGTGGATGATCCCGACGTCCCCAAGCTTCTGGGCTACGGCGTCAACGTGTGCCGGCGTGTTCTCCAGCGTCCGGTGCACCACGCCTGACGCGACACCGATCTGGTCCGACAGACGGGGCAGGTACTCGACCACAACGCGGTCCCGCGCATTAAGGATGACCGGTGTTGCCCGGTCCAGGGCCTCATGCAGGCGCGGCGAAGCGCCCTCCACGGCGTCATTGATCCGGGGAGCGAGCTGCGCAAGGCCATCCTGGATGCGCGGTGTCACCACAGCGACGCCGTCCGCAGCCCTGTACGCGGCAGTCTTCAGGCTTTCCTGGATCTTGGGAGATGCCGCATCCAGGCTGTGCTGCAGGCGGTCAACTGCTGCTTCCACACGGGGGCCCGCCCAATCCCTGGCATTCTCTACGGCGCTGGTGACTGACAGCTCAAGCTCACGGGCAATACGATCCGATTTCTTCACAACTACCTCCCGATTTAATGTGACGGTCTGTGGTTAGCCTACGTGGCTTGATGTTCACCGGCTATTCGCTCTGCGGATTTTAGGCGGATTTCACCCAGCGCGGAACTGTTGTCACAGCCGTCCCCACCCCGGACCGCCGTGAAAGAATGAGCCCTATGACTGCAATCGCAACCGCAAAAGCAACCATCCACACCAGCCTCGGCGACATCGTCGTCAACCTCTTCGGCAACCATGCGCCCAAAACGGTCAAGAACTTCGTTGGCCTCGCCACCGGGGAGCAGGCGTGGACCCACCCGGAGTCGGGCGAGGAGAAGACGGGCACGCCGCTGTACAACGGCACCATCTTCCACCGCATCATTAAGGACTTCATGATCCAGGCCGGCGATCCGCTGGGCCGTGGCGTGGGTGGCCCAGGCTACCAGTTCGACGACGAGATCCACCCCGAACTCAGCTTCAACCAGCCCTACAAGCTGGCCATGGCCAACGCCGGCATCCGGATGGGCAAGGGCACCAACGGTTCCCAGTTCTTCATCACCACCATTCCCACTGACTGGCTGCAGGGCAAGCACAGCATCTTTGGTGAAGTGGCTGACGAGGAATCCAAGAAGGTAGTCGATGCCATCGAGGGCGTCCGCACCGGCATGGGCGACCGCCCGGTGGAGGACGTCACCATCAACAGCATCGACATCGAACAGCTGTAATTTCGACGCATGAGTTACGGAATTCCGTCGGCTGAGCCGTCCGCGCAGGTTCCGGTATGCCCGCGGCATCCGGACCGGCCATCCTATGTGCGCTGCCAGCGCTGCGGGCGCCCCGCGTGCCCGGACTGCCAGCGGGCGGCCGCCGTCGGATTCCAGTGCGTTGACTGCGTCAATGAAACAAGGCGCACGACGCCGGAGGTCCGGACGGTCTACGGCGGCGCCGTAGCGTCGGGCAAACCGCTGGTGACGTACGGAATCATCGCCCTTTGTGCGCTGATGTACGCGCTGCAGTGGCTCATTCCGGGCCAAGTGGTCTACGAACAGTTCGCCTACAACAACGTGTTCGCTACCCCTGAATATGGGGCGTTTGAACCGTGGCGGATGCTCACCGCAGCTTTCCTGCATTCGCCGGACTCCGTCCTGCACATTGCTCTGAACATGTACACGCTGTGGATCTTTGGCCAGGCCCTTGAGCCACTCCTGGGCCGTGCCCGCTTCCTGGCGTTGTACCTCATTTCTGCAGTAGGCGGCTCCGTTGGATACCTGCTCCTGAATCCCGTTCTGGTGCCGGGACAGGGGTTGGTAGGGGTTGTAGGTGCTTCAGGTGCCATCTTTGGCCTCTTCGGCGCCATGCTCCTGGTGCAGCGCCATCGCGGCGGGGATACCCGCCAACTCTGGGTTCTGATTGCGATCAACGGCGTGATTGGATTCCTGATCCCGCAGATCGCATGGCAGGCGCACTTGGGCGGCCTGGTAATAGGTGCCCTCTGCGCGGCAGTTCTCGCCTACACTCCCCGTGGGCGGCGGCAGGGTCTTATCCAGGCAGCAGGCCTGGTGGCGGTCCTGGTGCTGCTGGCTGCCGCGAGCTGGGCCAAAATTTCCATGTAGGCCATAGACCCTCAGCCCTATGGCCAGGGCAAGCGTCCTCTTGGGAAGGTCCCGACACCGATGGTGTCGGGACCTTTTCTTATCCACAGGACTTATCCACAGTGTTGGTAACTTACACGACTGTAGTTCATTCGGGAAAAGCCCCTTTCCGGCGAAGCGGCGGGACCTCGCCGCTACAGCGCCTCCCGGAATCCACATCTGTGGATAACTCTTGGGGATACCGGTGTGCGTAAGTGGATAAAGCGGACCAACCTGGGCGATTTGTGGATAAAGCGGTGGAAGAAAGCCTGATACAGGCAATACAAGAGCGACTGTCCCCCTCTTTCAACAAGTTTGTGCACAGTGTTAATAAGTGACAGCGATGTAATCGCATTTCCGTGATTCCCCGCGTCGCAGGGCGAAGAGAGCCACCGGCTCCCGGCAGTGCCCGCAAGTTTCCACAGGTGTGGATAAGTTGTGGGTATCGCGGTGTTGGTAAGTGGACAACTGCGGTGGGGTAGTTGAAGCTGGGTGGCAGCCCAGCTTTCCGGCTGACTGTCACTGCCTGCCCAGCCTTCTGACCAGGAGAATCCTTTGAGCGCTACCACGCAGCACATCTTCCTTGACAAGCAGCATCCTGCCCTGTGGCGGGCACTCAACGGGCTGGGGCTCAAAGTCCGTGAGGCGGCCGACGCGGCGGGGCTGGACGGGAAGACTGTAGAACTCCTGCACGTCCGCATATCGCAGCTCAACGGCTGCGCGTACTGCCTGGACGTCCATGTCAGGGACGCGCTGAAGGCGGGCGAGAGCGGGCAGCGGCTGGCGGTGCTCCCCGCCTGGCGCGAGACGGCTCTTTTCACCGAAAAGGAACGGGCTGCCCTTGCCCTGGCCGAAAGCATCACGGAGTTGCCGGACCATCGTTCACAGGCCCACGAGGAAGCGTTCGCCCGCGAGCACCTCACGGACGAGGAATTTTCGGTCGTCAGTTGGCTGGTGATCACCATGAACGCGTTCAACCGGGTTTCCATCACCAGCCACCATCCCGTCCGCCGGGATGGCTGATGCACGGTTTTCACAGCGGGGCCTCGTTATCCACAGGTCTTCCACACTGTTAATAACTGCATATCGGCGGCGTGATTAGCAGTTTGGCCCTGCAGGGCGCTTACGAAGCCTGCTTGCCATCTGCCCGTCGAAGTTTTCAACAGTGTGGATAACTTTCCCAACAGTTGGGGAAAACTACTTAGAGGTGGGGCCCGGCCAGATTCCTGAGGAACCGCGGCGGTGGCTGTCCAGCAGGTGTGTATCCACCATGCCTATGGCTTCCATGAGGGCAAACATGGTGGTGGGGCCGACGAACGAGAACCCCTTCTTCCGGAGTGCCTTGGACAGGGCAATCGACTCCGCCGACTCGGTGGGGATGTCGGAGTGGGCCGCAGGGCGGGGCGTATCAACCGGTTTGAACTGCCAGACGAAGTCCACCAGGCCGCCTTCCTTTCGCAGCGCGAGGGTGGCCTGTGCATTGGTCACGGCAGAGCGGACCTTCAGCCGGTTCCGGACGATGCCGGGGTCCTGCAGGAGCCGTTCGATGTCGGCCTCGGTAAAAAGGGCTACCGCGTCTGGGTTGAAGTCTGCAAAGGCCGCCCTGAAAGCCGGGCGCTTCCGAAGGATGGTTGCCCAGGACAGACCTGCCTGGAATCCCTCCAGACAGATGCGTTCGTAGAGCCCCTGTTCGTCGGTAACAGGAAGGCCCCACTCCTGGTCGTAGTAGTTGCGCAGGAGCGGATCCACCGACGCCCATACCGGCCGGGCGAGGCCGTCCTCGCCGACCACTGCGCCACCGGCGGCAGCTGCAGCGTTGACGGCTGCGCCGCGGTCAGGAACTATGAGCGCCACCGGGTGGTCATCAGGAAGCCGATGATCGCGATGCCGAAGCCGGCCACGATGTTCCAGGATTCCCATGCCTGGACCGGGAGGCGGCCTTCGCTGATGTAGAACGTGATGATCCAAAAGAGGCCGATGATCATCAGGCCGAACATGACCGGCTTGAACCAGACCGGGTTGGGCTTGTAGGACTGCGACGTAGCCTGCTGGGGGGTGCTGGCGGTCTTCTTGCGAGGCTTTGACTCGGGCACGGGCTCTCCTTGGCGGGCTGAGGCAAGCTCGGCGTTCCGGGCTTGATATCCTGCAAGAAGGATGTTGCCAGCGGTCTGCGCGATCTTGGTCAAATCTGGATTCTTACTAGCAGCCAATTCTAGCCGTAGTCATGGGTCACCAATGCCCATTGCACCCGCCCGGAGGAGAACCCGTGGTACTGCAGGAGAAGGCGAGGCCCGCCGCTGCGCCGGCTGCCGGCGTCGTAATTCTGCGCGGGACCATTCAGGTTGTGGGTGAGCTGCTCATAACAGCCGGAATCATCCTTCTTCTCTTCGTTGCTTGGCAGCTGTGGTGGACCAACGTGGAATCCGACGCGAAGCAGAGCGAAGTCATCAAGGAGTTCGCCCAGGACCTCGGCGCCGCGGCTCCAGCCGCCCCTGACGCACCGGCAGCTCCGGCGGCTCCCCAGAATTTTGGTCCCCCGGTGGTTTCGGCTGCACCGGGCCATGCAGGCACCATCGGCATCATGTACATTCCCCGGTTCGGCGAACGCTACACCCGGCCCATCGTTCAGGGAACCACTGGCGACGTGCTGGACACGCTGGGATTGGGACACTACGCCAACACGGCCATGCCGGGAGCGGTGGGCAACTTCGCTGTTGCCGGGCACCGCCAGACTCACGGCGCCGTTCTGGACAACATCCACACCCTGGTGCCCGGGGACAAGATCTACGTTCAGACCAAGGACGGCTATTACGTGTATGTCTTCCGCAACAACCAGATTGTGATGCCGTCGCGGACCGACGTCCTGGAACCGGTGCCCACCCTTCCGGGTGTCACCCCCACGGAAAGCTTCCTCACCATGACCAGCTGCAACCCCCGCTTCGGGGCGGAAGAACGCATCATCGCCTATGCACTGCTGGACACGTGGCGCCCTGCGTCCGCCGGTCCACCCGCTGAAATCGCAGCCCAGGTGGCCGCAGCGGTTGGACGGGGCTGAGCATGTACGGCTGGATTTTCCGCCATCTGCCCGGGCCTTTGTGGCTGCGGATCGTCACGTCGCTGGTGCTCATCGCCGCGGCACTGGTATTGATGGTTCAATTCCTTTTTCCCTGGATGTCCGGGTACACCGCATTCACCGACTCAACGATTGGTGCCGCAAGCCAGCCATGACCACAACCAAGATCCTCGTGGTGGATAACTACGACAGCTTTGTCTACACCCTGGTGGGCTACCTCCAGGAGCTCGGCGCAGAGACCACAGTGGTCCGCAACGACGACGTCACCCTCGCGGAAGCCATCGAACTGGCCGGCACCCGCGACGGCGTGCTGATCTCACCCGGCCCGGGCAACCCGGCCGAAGCCGGCGTCTGCATCGAACTCATCAGGTGGTGCGGCGAGAACAGCGTGCCCATGTTCGGCGTCTGCCTGGGGCACCAGGCGTTGGCCGAAGCGTTCGGCGGCAAGGTAACCCACGCACCGGAACTTATGCACGGGAAGACCTCCCTGGTGGAGCACATCGGAACCAGCGTTTTTTCGGGTCTCCCCTCCCCCGTCACGGCCACCCGCTATCACTCGCTCGCTGCGGTGCGGGACACCCTTCCTGACGTCCTGGAGGTCACAGCGGAAACTGCCACCGGAGTGGTGATGGGCCTCCAGCACAGGACGGCGCCCTTGTGCGGCGTGCAGTTCCACCCGGAATCCGTGCTGACCGAGGGCGGCTACCAGATGCTGGGAAACTGGTTGGAGTCCCTGGGTATGAAAGGCGCGGCTGCGCGGGCAGCCAAGCTGAGCCCGCTCATCCAGCACTGACCAGACAGAACCGGCCCAGCAGAACAAGCCCAGTGCGCCGCTGACCGAAGCCGGCCGCTGAGGCGAGGCGGGAGTACGGGGTCAACCCCTCCTGCCGGACCTCTCCGGATCCGGATCCGGATCCGGATCGTGGTCGGGGTCTGGATCTGGATCGGGGTCAGGCGCCGGCTCCGTCTCCGTCGGAGTTGGTTTGGCGGTGGGCGGCGGGGGCGGTGCCTTGGCCACCACGATGGCGACGGTCTTTCCCTGTTCCACCGCGGAGTTCACGGCGTCGCTCTGATCAGTGACCCTGCCTGGTTCCACCTGCGCGTTCTCGGCCTCGGTGACGGCAGGTACCAGGCCCAGTTCCTTCAGCGCTGCTTCTGCTTCCTGCCGGGTCAGTCCGCGCAGTTCCGGTACTGCCACCTTGCCCGTTGACACCACCAGTTCGACGTTTGTGCCTATGCCGACGCTCTGCCCTGGGGCGGGGCTTGTGGTTATCACGATGCCGGCCGGAACCGTGGCGCTGTTGGCGGTGGTGGTGGAGGGTGCGCCCACCAGCCCGATCTGCCGCAGCATGTCCCGCGCCGCAGCTTCCGTCTTGCCCGGGAGGGTGTCCGGAATCTTGACGGCGCTGGGTCCGTCGGAGATCTTCAGGATCACTTCGGATCCTGGGTCCATGGCCACACCGGAGGCCGGATCCGTGCCGATGGCGGTGCCCTTGGGCACTGTAGCGTGTTGCGAACGGACTATCCGGGGCTCGAAGTCCGCGCCGTAGAGTTCCTGCAGCGCCGCGGACTCAGTCATGGCGGCCACCGCCGGAATCGCAATCTTGGGCGGCGGGGGTGCCGGGCGGTTCACAATGTTGTACAACCACAGTCCGCCGCCGGCAAGGACCAGGACGGTGAAGATCACCAGGGTGCTGATCCATGCACGACGGCGGGACTTCTGCCGCGCAGTCCGCTCGCGTTCCGGAGGCAGGCCCAGGGGCAACTCATCCCGTGTGGAAAGTTCATAAGCGGCGGGAGCTATGCGGCCGCCGTCGTCCGCCAGTGCACTCGTGGCAGCGAGCCGGCCGGTGGGCGTGTCGTCGAGGAAGCTGGCACCGGTCACCGCAAACGCTTCAGTGGCAGGGCCAGTGGAAGGCGTTGGGACGTGGTCGTTGGGATCGGTGGGCGCTTCAGAGGCGGAGACAGCGGGAACAGGGATACCTGCCCTGGCGGCCCGCAGGGCACGCATAAAAGCGGCGGCATCCTGGAACCTGTCGTCGCGGTTCTTTTGCAGCGCTTTGGCCAGTACGGTGTCCAGCGCAGGCGAAATCTCCGGGTTCAGGCTGCTGGCCGGTGCCGGAATCTCACGGACGTGTTGGTAAGCAACGGACACCGGGCTGTCACCAACGAACGGTGGCCGCGAGGTCAGCATTTCGTAGAGGAGGCAGGCGGCGGAGTAGAGGTCGCTGCGTGCATCCACTGTTTCGCCGCGGGCCTGTTCAGGGGACAGATACTGGGCAGTTCCCACCACGGCCTGCGTCTGGGTCATAGTGGCTGAGGAATCCGCAATGGCACGGGCGATGCCAAAGTCCATGACCTTCACCGAGTCCGTGCCTTCGCAGTACATCACGTTGGCCGGCTTGATGTCCCGGTGCACGATGCCGGCCTTGTGGCTGTACTCCAGGGCCGCGAGCACGCCCAGGCAGTAATCGATTGCCTGGGCGATGGTGACGTCGTTGGCCCGGATAAGGTCCCGGATGGTCTTGCCCTCAACGAATTCCATCACGATGTACGGCACCCGGACGTTGTCGTCCGAACCGTCGTGGACGAGGTGCTCGCCCGTATCGTAGATCGCCACAATGGATGGGTGGTTCAAGGCAGCCACGGCCTGGGCTTCGCGCTTGAAGCGCGCCTGGAACTGGGGATCACGCGCCATGTCCGGGCGCAAAAGCTTGACGGCCACGGTCCGCCCCAGCCGGGTGTCCAGGCCCCGGTGCACGTCCGCCATACCGCCCCGGCCGATGAGGCCGCCCAGCTCGTATCGTCCGCTCAGGACACGCCGGTTATCCACCGGAAGGTTGTCCTCCCGGTGCGACGGTGTGCGCGCTGACTCGTTCATTGGCTGTCCTGGCGATTACGGCTGGCAGGTCGGGGGCAGCCCCGGCAGCTCGTCTTCGGCGCAATCCGGGAGTGACGGCTGTGCAGTTGGGGCTGCAACGGAGGAGGTTGTGGGTACCGGGGTCGGGGTTGGCGCCGGAGTGGATGTGGTGGGGGCGGGCGGTGCCACTGCATACGTGACCGTCACGGGCGATCCCACTTCCACCCGGCCCGAGCGGGACAGGGCGATCACCGAGTTGGGAGCCGAGTTCGCATCAACTTGGGGCTGGACCGTGACGTCCAGATTGAGCGCGGAAAGCTGGGACTGGACCGTCCGGTAGTCCTTCCCCAGGTAGGCCTCAGGGATGACGTCCACGGTCTCCGGTGTTGGGGCGGTGGTGGGCGCGGGTGTGGTGACGGTCTGGGTGGGTGTGGCCGACGGCGTTGCCCGGGTGGGGGTTGCCGAGGTGGCGGGGGCGCTGGTTGCGGGAGAACTGGATGAGGGATTGCCGGACGGGGAGAAGACTCCGAGCTGGTTCACCAGGAACCCGGCCAGCGCGAACAGGAGCAGCAGGACCAGGGCGATGAGGGGCCAAGTCCAGGGGCTGCGGCCCTTGCGCCGGGGCTCGTCGGCGGGCTCGTCGTCGTACGTTGATTCTTCCGGGACCCATTTCCGCTCGGCGGCGAGGGCATTGGCCCGGGCGAGCGTACCCTGCGGTTCATCAGCATCCGCAGGAGATGGTGCTGCACCGGCCGCCATTCCCGCTGCAGCACCGGCAGCACCAGCGCCTAACACCGGCAACGCGGACGTGGCAGTGGGCGAACTGTCCCGCTCCGCACCGATGACACCGGTGGGGGCGGTTGCGGTGTCCACGGGGGCGGTGATGGGACCCGTGTCAGCATCAAACAGGAGCATGCCCGGGACGGCAGCGCGTGCTGCGCTGACGTCTCCGTTCCGGATGGCTTCCGCTGCTTCTGCCAGCTTGATGGCATTGGCGGGCCGGTTCTTGGGATCCTTGGCGAGCATGGACATCAGGAGGGCGCGCACCGGGGTGGGAAGTGATTCCGGCAGTGGCGGCGGCGCATCGTTGACCTGGGCGAGGGCGATGGCGATTTGGGACTCACCGGAGAACGGCCGGTGCCCCGAGAGGCATTCGTAGCCGATGACGCCCAGCGAGTAGATATCCGAAGAACCCGTGGCCGTCTGGCCGGTGGCTTGCTCAGGTGCCAGGTACTGGGCCGTGCCCATCACCTGGCCGGTCTGGGTAAGGGGCACCTGGTCAGCAAGGCGGGCGATGCCAAAGTCGGTGACCTTCACGCGACCTTCAGGGGTGATCAGCAGGTTTCCCGGCTTGACGTCGCGGTGCACCAGTCCCTGGGCATGCGCAACGGCCAAGGCGCGGGCGGTCTGCGCGATGATGGACAGCGTGCGGTCCGGGGACAGCACCTGCTCATGTTCGATGATGGCGCTGAGCGGCTGGCCCGGTACCAGTTCCATCACCAGGTAGGCGGAGCCCTCTTCCTCGCCGTAGTCAAAAACGTTGGCGATACCAACGTGGTTGAGCAGGGCGGTGTGGCGGGCCTCTGCGCGGAAGCGCTGAAGGAAGCCGGGATCTCCCGTGTACTCCTCTTTCAACACCTTGATGGCGACGATGCGGCCGAGGACGAGGTCTTTGGCTTTCCAGACTTCACCCATGCCGCCAATCGCGATCCGCGTGGTCAGCTGGAATCTGCCGCCGAGGGTGATTCCGGTTGTAGGCCTCACTTATTCAACACCGCCTCAAAAATTCTCTTCGCGTTCGGACTCGTAAGCTGTGCGCCGGTGTTGATGTCCACGCCCTCCATGACGATCGTGACACCCACCTGCGGGTTGTTGGCCGGGGCAAAGCCGGTAAACCAGGAGTTGTTCGCGCCATTGCCCAACTCTGCAGTCCCCGTTTTGCCCGCCACGTCGACGCCCGGAACGGCTGCCCTGTTGGCGATGCCCTCGCTGACCGCGCTGGTCATCCATTCCGTGATCTGGTTGGCGATCTCCGGGGTGGTGGAGGTGCGCAGCTGTTCAGGCTGCGGTTCGTCGATGACCCGAAGGTCCGGGGAACGCAGGGCCTTGATGAGGTTGGGCCTCATCTGCACGCCGTCGTTCGCGATGGCCGCGGTCATCATGGCAACCTGCAGGGGTGTGGCCCGGACGTCCCGCTGTCCGATGGCGGACTGGGCCAGTCCCGGCTCGTCCAGATCGTCCGGGAATCCATTGCCCCGGGCGTAACCGAGCTTCAGCTGGTCTCCCATGTCCTCGGCAAATCCGAACTTCCTGGCCTGCTCGGCGATCGCATCGCGTCCAAGGTCCAGGGCGATGCTGGCGAAGGGGGTGTTGCAGGACTGCTGCAGCGCGAAAGCAAAATCCGCCGTGTCGCGCGTGTAGCAGTTGCCGCCTGCATAGTTGGGAAGCTTGTACTGGATGCCAGGGAAGGGCATCTCGGCGGGATTCGGAAGTTCGCTGTCCTTGTTGTACTTGCCGGAGGCAAGGGCAGCAGCGGTGTCCACGAGTTTGAAAACCGAACCCGGGGCGAGCAGTTCGCCGGTTGGACCGCTGACGTTCGGGTTCAGGTTGATGCCGGGGACCTTGACGAGTTCGTTAATGTTGGCCGACTCTTCGGCGGGATTCTGGGTGGCAACGAGGTTGGGGTTGTAGGACGGCTTGGACACCATGGCCAGGATCGCACCTGTCTTCGGGTTGGTCACCACAATGGAGCCGCGCTGCCCGTCAGGAATGAGATCGTAGGCCAGCCGCTGGATCTCCGGATCGATGGTGAGTTCCACCGATGCGCCCTTCGGCTGGTTGCCCAGGAAAAGCTGGCCCACCCGGTCCAGGAACAGTTGATCCGCGTCGCCTGCCAACTGCTCCCGCATGGCCTGTTCCAGGCCTGTGGCGCCGTAGTTCTGGGAGAAGTACCCGGTGATCCCGGCGTACAGCTCCGGCTGCGGGTAGGTCCGCTGGAACGCACACGTCTCCGAACCGCTCTCCACAGACTCCGCCACCGGCGTTCCGGCCACGACGATGGCGCCGCGGTCATTGCAGTAGTCCTGAAGGATGGCGCGCTGGTTCCAGGGATTATTCTCGAGCTCCTCCGCGCCGACCACCTGGACGTAGCTGATGGCGCCGAAGATGAGGGCAAACATCGCGATCGCTGCTACCCATGAATGCCGTATTGCCTGGTTCACAGGTGCTTCACCGCCTCGGTTGGAGTATCTATGCCCACAGATTCCGCGCCCTTAGCGGCAGGCAGGGGTGTGGTGTCCACCGGACCGCGGGCGGTATGGGAAATCATCAGGAGCAGGCCCACGATGATCCAGTTGGCCAGCAGGGAGGAACCGCCGGCGGCCAGGAAAGGCGTGGTGAGGCCCGTCAACGGAATGAGCCGGGTGACGCCCCCGATGACCACGAAGCACTGCAGCGCGACGGCGAAGGAGAGGCCGCACGCGAGGAGCTTGCCGAACGCATCCCGGGTGCCCAGGGCCGCGCGGAAGCCGCGGGTGAAGAGCAGCAGGTACATCAGGACGATGGCAAAGAGTCCGATCAGGCCAAGTTCCTCGCCGAGGGAGGCAATAATCATGTCGCTGTTGGCGAATGGAACCAGGTCCGGACGGCCCTGGCCCAGGCCTGTTCCCACGAGGCCGCCGTTGGCCATGCCGAAGAGTCCCTGAACGATCTGGTGGCTTCCACCGGGGGCACGGCCGTAGACCTCTTCGGTGAACGCGTTGAGCCAGCCGTCGATGCGCAGTTCAACGTGCGAGAAGACCCGCGACGCCGCGAATCCGCCGCCGAGGATGAGGGCCAGGCCGATCACTACCCAGCTGATGCGGCTGGTTGCAACGTAGATCATGACAATGAACAGGCCGAAGAAGAGCACGGATGAGCCGAGGTCGCGCTGGAAGATGAGCACCCCGATGCTCACCAGCCAGGCCGTAATCATGGGGCCCATGTCCTTGAACCGGGGGAACTGCAGTGGCCCAATTTTCCGGCCGGCCAGCAGGATCAGGTCCCGGTTCGAGGATAGGTACCCGGCGAAGAATATGGCCAGGGTGATTTTGGCGACTTCACCTGGCTGGAACGTCATGGGGCCGAGCCGGATCCATACCCGGGCGCCAAGGATTTCGCCCGCACTGATGCCGGGAATCAGCGGCAGCACCAGTAGCAGGGCGCTGGCGGCCAGCGAGATGAAGGTAAATTTGCGCAGAATGCGGTGGTCCTTAAGGAACCAGATCACGGCGATGGCCACGGCCATGGCGATGAGGGTCCAGCGGAGCTGGTTGTTGCCTGTATCGTCTCCGGGCGGGTCCAGCCGGTGGATCATGGCAAGGCCGATGCCGTTCAGGGCCACCACCAGGGGAAGTATTACCGGGTCAGCATATTTCGCACGGAAGCGGAGCACGCCATGGAATACCAGGGCGGCGACAGCGAGGAGGCTTGACTGGAACCAGAAGTCAGAGTCAAAGGCCGTTTCCTGGTCCACCCCCACCAGCATGTTGGCGCCGATGCCTACTGCAAGGGCAAGAAACAGCAACGCAAGTTCCACGTTTCGGCGCGGCTTGGGCGTGGTACTGAGCTGGCTCATTGGCCCACCTCGCAGGTAATTGTGGGACTGGCTGTGGGGGACGGGCTCGCCGGGGTGGTCGAGGCGCTGGGCGTCGAGGTTGCGGTGGCTGAAGCGGTGGCGGAGGCCTTGGGTGCCGGGGTGGCGGTGCCCGAAGAAGTGGCCCGAGCGCTTGGGCTGGCGGAGGCCGAAGGAGACGCCGACGGCGGCACGCACTCTTCTTCAGGCGACGTGGTGCCCGTCAGTTCGAGGTTCTTCACGATGCGCTGGGCATCGTAGAGGTCCTGGGCAGGCACGGTCTGGCGGACCCGTTGCTGCGAGAACGGCGGAAGGGAATCCATCCGGATAGCCGTGACCGTCTCGAGGCTGGAGAGCTGGATGGGACCCAAACGCTGGGAAACGCCATTATAAATAGCCACGCGGGAATCGAACTCGCCGACGTAGTAGCGGGTCTGGGTCCAGGCGTATCCGAGCCAAAGCCCGATGGTCAGTACCACCAGCACGGATGCGGCAATGGACCAGGTCAGCCACCGCCGTGGCCTGAGAGGCACGACAGTGTCGTCCGCTTCGCTGGTTTGCGGTTCAGCCTTGTGTGTCAGGAGGGTGGCGGCGCGACGTGCCACGGTGCGGCCGGCGATGGTGGGAATGGAGCCGGACGCCGCGGCTGACGCGGCTGCTCCCACGAGTTCGTGCGGGCGGGACGCGAGTTCGTCGCGGAGGACTTCGGCAGAGAGGTGCTCGCCGAGGTGCGGGTCTGTTGCTCCGGCTTCAGAGGACTCTGAGTTGCCGTTGTTGTCGCCTTGTTCCGATGCGGGTGGTTCCTTGCCCGGGCCGGAGTTTGAAGCGTTGGCAGCGGGCGGTCCCGCCGGATCGCCGGCAGCAGGCTTTCCGCCGTCCACCGAATCCGGTGCTTTAGCAGCGGGGGAGCCCGCGTTCTGCGCCACGGCAGCGGCCTTGGTGACTTCGAGGGAAGGAATGACGTCGACGGCGGCTGTACTGACGTCGTCGGGCGTTTCTTCCACGATTTCAAGCATCACGACGGTGACGTTGTCCGGTGAGCCAGCCTCGAGGGTGAGATCCACCAGGGTCTCTACGCACTCGCGGAGGTCCTTGGTTTCGCGCACGGTGCGTTCAACAGCGTGCCCGGCGACGTAGTTGAGGCCATCCGAGCAGAGGAGCCAGCGTTCCCCCGGTTCCACGTCCAAGGTGTCCAGGTCCAGCTCGGGGCTCGCGTCGACGTCACCCAGGACGCGCATCAGGACGTTTTTGTGCGGATGGGTTTCGGCTTCCTCGGGCCGGAGCCGCCCCTCATCGATAAGCCTTTGCACGAATGTGTGGTCCACGCTGACCTGCTCAAATACGCCGTTCCGCAGACGATAGGCCCGGGAATCACCGATGTGGGCAAAGTGCAGCTTTCCCTCGGCGAGCAGGAGCGACGTGACGGTGGTGCCCATGCCGGCCAATTTGGGGTTGATGTGCACAAGCTCAGACAGCAGGGAGTTGGCGGTCTGGATCTCGTCGGCCAGGGTGGTGGCGGCGTCCCCGGTGTAGTCGCCGCGGTCCAGGTGGATCATGTCCAGGACGGTGGCAGCCGAGGCGACGTCGCCGCCCGCGTGCCCGCCCATGCCATCGGCTACTACGGCCAAATGGCGCCCCACATAAGCGGAATCGTCGTTTTTGGAGCGGATTCTGCCGACGTCGGACCTCGCCGCGAAGCGCATGATGAGGGGCCGCTGCGCCGGCTTGGAATCGGTTGCGGGGGTTTGCGAAGCGGCCACGGCTATGGCCTCAATTCGATGACCGTCTTGCCGATTCTCACGGGTACGCCAAGCTCAACAGGCAGGGCACGGGTAAGCTGCTGGTCCGCCAGATAAGTGCCGTTGGTTGAACCAAGGTCCTCGATGAACCATCGGGTGCCCTGCGGGAACAGTCTCGCGTGACGGCCGGAGGCGTAGTCATCCTCCAGGACCAGGGTGGCCTCCTGGGCACGGCCCAGCAGGATGGGGCTTGAGGCCAAGGGGAGTGTCCGTCCCTTGAGCGGGCCTTCGATAACTGCCAGTTGCCGGGCCTGCTGCTTTACGGGCTGCGGCGGCTCTTCGGCAAGCTCGGGATTCTTGCGGACCTGCCGGGCTGTTGGCGCGCCGGCTGCGGCCTTGCGGCCCACCATGAGGTCGCGCCGCATTGCGGAAACGATGCTGAAGATCAGCACCCAGAGCAGGAGCAGGAAGCCGAACCGCAGGGCGGTGATGGTCAGTTCACTCATGCGTGGCCGCCAGGGCCGGCAGGAAGCAGGCGGAAAATGATCTTTGTCCGTCCCATCGTGATTGTGGAGCCGTCAGTGAGTTCGGTGCTTCCGGAAACCTTGTGTCCGTTCACGTAACTCCCATTGGTGGAACCCATGTCCACTGCGCTGGTGACACCATTGGCGGTTCGAATCTCGAGGTGCCGGCGGGAAACGCCCGTGTCCTCCACCAGGATGTCCGCATCGGAGGACCTGCCCAGCACGATGGACGGGGCGTTGAGTGAATACCGCTGACCGTCGATGTCCAGGATCGGTTGCAGGCGGACGGGCTGACGGCTGGGAGCGGCGGGAAGGTTGGGACGGGGCGGAGCACCGCCGGGAGCGCCCTTGGATTTCTCCGTTAAGGAGACGATCTCGAAGTCACCCGCCCGCAGTTCCGCATCATGCCGGAAGGAGATCCGCACCGAACCCTGCAGGGTGTAGCCCTGGCTGCGGACGTGGTTGATGACCACGTCGCAAAGTTCTTCGGCCAGCGGTGTACCCCATTCCTGGGCCCGTTTGAAGTCCTCATCGCTGAGTTGGACATCAAAAACGTTCGGCACCAAGGTGCGGCCCGCGGCAACGGTAAGGGACCTGTGGTCTACTTCCCGGCGCAGCCTGCTGGCGATCTCCACGGGTTCAACCTGGTTGCGCGAGCCGGTGGAGAAGACACCCCGGACGGCCTTTTCGATGCCGCGCTCGACTTTGTCCAGCAGACCCATGGTTCTTCTCCTTTCCCCCCGGCTGCGGGGCAGTTTCGTTCCGTAAGTTCACTTGCGGTGACGTTCTTAAGCCGCCGGTGTGCCTGCGTGCAGCAGTCACTCCTACATCAGATACTACTGGGCAGGCCTGTGAATGACCTTAATCCACAACGGCCGGGCGCTGCCAAAAGTTCGGTATCGGGCTGACCGCGGCGCCGGGCCGCCTGGGGTTTGAGCCGTCTCGCGGGTCGGTCCCTGCCCGGGTTTCGATGGCGCTAGGCAGGGCCCTGGGACCTCAATTGGTGTTTTCCGGCCAATGTCCGTTATGCTTGATCTCGCTGCTTTTACAGGGTTGCGGTTCGGGAAACCGGCCGGGATTCGGTGAAGGAAGTTGCGCGCGAGTGGCGGAACGGCAGACGCGCTGGCTTCAGGTGCCAGTATCCGAAAGGGTGTGGGGGTTCAAATCCCCCCTCGCGCACGCAAACGAAGAGCCCCGGTCAACAGACCGGGGCTCTTTTGCTTTCGTCCTCACGGCTCCACGGGTGTCAGAACCGAACCGTTGTCAGCAAAGGCTCGCAGATTGGCGAGGGTCAGGTCCGCCATGGCTGCCCGTGTCTCGTGGGTGCCGCTGCCGAGGTGCGGCAGGAGGACCACATTGTCCAGGGCCAGGAGGTCTTCGGGAACCTTGGGTTCGTCGGCGAAGACATCAAGTCCGGCGCCAGCCAGTTTCCCCGCCAGCAGTGCGGCCACCAGGGCTTCTTCATCCACCACTGACCCGCGGGCAATGTTGATGAGGTAGCCCCTGGGTCCAAGGGCAGCGATCACCTCCGCATCCACCAGCTTCGCGGAGCCTGCGCCGCCTGCCGCTGCAACGATCAGCACGTCACAACCAGCTGCCAGGTCGCGGGGTGAGGGTTCGTACCGGTAGCTGACGCCCGTCACCGGGTGCCGGCTGTGATAGCTGATTTCGCAGTCAAACCCCTCCAGCCTTTTGGCAATGACCTTTCCGATCCTGCCCAGTCCGAGGATGCCTACCTTTTTGCCGCTGGCCTTGGTGGCCAGGGGGAAGTTGCCTTTGCTCAGCCAGTCCCCCCGCCGCACGAATCGGTCCGAGGCGCTGATTCCCCGCAGCACATCGACGTAGAGGGCAATGGCCGTATCCGCAACACAGTCGTTGAGGACATCCGGTGTGTTGCTGACGGTGATGCCACGCTCAAACGCCTGGGCAGCATCGGTGGTGTCGTAGCCCACGCCGAAGTTGATGACCGCGCGGAGGTTGGGCAGCGCCTGCATCAGTTCAGTGCCGACGCCCACCTTGCCGGACGTCACCGCAACCTCAAAGGACCCGCCGCGGCTGCGCAGGAACTCCTCCCGCTCCGCAGGCGGATCGGGCAGCCGGACAGCACCGTATTCCTCCGTTATCGATTCCTGGACGATCGGCATAAGTGGCCCTACCTGGAGGACGGCGATGTTCTTCATAGCTGCACCATAGGTTTCGGCACTCATACAGGTCCAACTTGGAATTGGCATAGTTCGATGCCGGAACTGTATCGATCCGGCCGGTTCCGCGGACTGGCGCGGAATACCGTTCCAAGTGAGGACCGTCACACGGCCGCCTGCAGGCTCCCGCGCCCCTTCATCCGGTTGGCGGGCCGCCCAAATTCCTTGTGGACCCCTGGTACCTCAATTAGCTTGAGTCCAGCGCGGCGGCCTTACAGCCCTTGTTATCGGTGTTCTGCACCGGTACACGAGCGTCCCGCTGCCGTAAGTATCGATCTGGAGGAACCCAAAGATGTCTTCTTCAAAGCTTCCCTTTGCCACCGTACTCAAG
Organism: Arthrobacter sp. V1I9; assembly: GCF_030817075.1. Taxonomy (NCBI): domain Bacteria; kingdom Bacillati; phylum Actinomycetota; class Actinomycetes; order Micrococcales; family Micrococcaceae; genus Arthrobacter; species Arthrobacter sp. V1I9. The sequence goes on along the minus strand of NZ_JAUSYU010000001.1, from coordinate 3,806,661 downwards.
TGGCCAGCCCTGGCGTCCGTCGCGGTGCTGGGCCTGAGCGGCTGCACCGTTGCCAACACGGACGACGGCGGTGCAGCCGCCGCCACCGATTCGGTCCGCGTAGTCCTTAGCCAGGAACCACCCACGCTGGAGGCGTGTGAATCGAACCTGACCTCCACCGGTGTTGTGGTCCGTTCGAACGTGACCGAGCCGCTGATTGAACGCAACCCGCAAAGCGGCGAACTGGAGCCCAAGCTCGCTACCGAGTGGAAGGCCACCAGCGACACGGAATGGACGCTCAAGCTGCGCGAAGGCGTGAACTTCCAGGATGGCACTGCCTTCAATGCCGAGGCAGCAGCCTTCACCATCGAACGGGCCGTCAACTCAAAGCTGGGCTGCAACGTGGAGGGCTACGTCTTCGGTGATGCTGACCTCGCCGTGAAGGCCGTCGACGCAACCACCCTTACTGTCACCACGCCCGAACCGGATCCCATCCTGCCGTTGCGGCTTTCCTTCCTTGAAGTGGTCCCGACGTCGACGAGCAGCACGGAAAAGGTCCGGGAACCCATCGGCACCGGCCCGTACAAAATCGATACCTGGGATGCCGGCCAGAAGATCACCCTGTCCAGCTGGGACGGTTACTGGGGTGACAAGCCGGCATACGCCAAGGCTGAATACCAGTGGCGCTCCGAAAGCTCCGTGCGTGCCGCGATGGTCACCAGCGGTGAAGCGGACGTGGCCATGGGACTAAGCCCGGACGACAACATCGGCGACCTCGGCGTGGACTACCCGAACAACGAAACCGTAGCCCTGCGGATGGACGCGAATGAGGCACCGCTTAACGACATCCGGGTCCGCCAGGCAGTCAACTTCGCCATCGATAAAGAAGGAATCGTCAGCTCGCTCTATCAGGGCAAGCACCAGGTGGCCGCGCAGTTGGTTCCTGAAGGAATTGTCGGCCACAACTCCGAGCTGAAGGGCTGGCCGTTCGACCTGGACAAGGCCAAGTCCCTGGTGGCTGAAGCAAAGGCCGACGGCGTGGACACCTCCGCGCAGATTTCATTGGTTGTCCGCAGCGCCCAGTTCCCCAAAATCACTGAACTGGCCCAGGTGCTCCAGGAGCAGCTCAGCCAGGCAGGCCTGAACGTCAAGCTCAAGATGCTCGAAACCAGCCAGCACCTCACCTACCAGGTTCGGCCGTTCCCGGAGGATGAAGGAGCTGTCGCCCTGATGACGCAGCACGGCAACCAGGCCGGCGACGCGGCCTTCACCGTGGACCAGTACATGCTCTCCACCGGAGCGCAGAGCTACTTCGGCACCCCCGCGTTCGACGCCATGATCAAGAAGGCCGATGCAGCCTCGGGTGACGAACGCAAGAAGGAATTCGAGAACATCTTTGCGTACCAGAACGACAAGGTGGTGCAGTTCGCGCACATCTCACACCAGACGGGCATCCTCGGCCTTGCCAAGTCCCTGAGCTACAAGCCCAACTCGTCCAGCGGTGACGAGCTGCGCATCTCGGAAATGACGCCGGCAAGCTAGCCCGGGCCTCGGGAAGAGAAGGACAGCCATGCTGATCTACTTGAGAAAGCGCATCGTTTCCAGCGCCCTGCCGCTGGTGGTGGTGATCGTGGGGGTGTTCGCACTCGCCAGGATGACCGGAAACCCGGCCAGCCTGTACCTGCCGCTGAACGCAACCCAGCAGATGCGGGACGACTTCACGGCCCGCAACGGCCTGGACCAGCCCCTGCTGGTCCAGATGACGGACTACTTCGGCGGCGTGCTGCGGCTGGACTTCGGGCAGTCGCTCCGCACGGGGCAGGACGCCGCCGCGATGGCACTGCGGGCCTTCCCCGCAACGCTGCAGCTTGCGGCCACCACCATGGTGCTGGCCGTGGTGCTCGCCCTGGTGGTGGGCTGCTGGGCGGCACTGAAGCCGAACGGCATCGCGGACCGCATCTCAAGTTTCATCTCCATGGCTGCCGCTTCCATTCCCGACTTCTGGCTGGCCATCGTGGGGATCTGGATTTTTGCCATCACCTTGGGCTGGCTGCCGACATCCGGTGTGTCGGGAGCCAGCGCCTGGGTGCTGCCCATCGCCACCCTGCTCCTGCGGCCGTTCGGCGTGCTGGTGCAGATTGTCCGCGGGTCCATGGTGTCAGCGCTCTCCGAGCCATACATCAAGCTGGCACGCAGCCGGGGTGCCGGCGAGCTGCGGGTGGTCACCCACCACGCACTGCGCAACGCTGCTGCTCCGGCGCTGACCGTCGCCGGCGACCTGACCGTGGGCCTGGTGAACGGCGCGGTGGTGGTGGAAACGATCTTCGGCTGGCCGGGCATCGGCAAGCTCATGATCGACTCCATCCTGCAGCGGGACTTCGCCGTCCTGCAGGCAGCGGTGCTGCTTACCGCCGTCGCCATCTTTGCCCTGAACATCCTCATTGACATGGGCTACGCGCTGCTGGACGCACGCGTCCGTCCCGTGACGGTCAAGGCCTAGGAGTAACCATGACGAGCTCACTGACAGATGGTGCGGCACCGCAGCCGCCGGCCGCCCAACCGCCCACCAAAAACGCTGAGGACACCAAGGGTGGAAAGCCGGGCCTGTTCCGGCTCCTGCTCAAGGACCGCTTTGCGGCGGCCTCGGCGCTGGTCCTGCTCTTTGTCGGCCTGACCGCACTGGTGGGTCCGGCGTTGATGGGGGACCTGGCCACCAAGCAGAACCTGCTGTTCGCCAACAAGGCACCGTTCACGCTGGCGCACGGCTGGGAGTACTTCCTGGGCAGCGATTCCCTGGGCCGCAGCATGCTTGCACGGCTGGTGGTGGCCAGCCGGACCACCCTCTCCGTCGCCCTCCCGGCCGTGGCCGTGGCCCTGGTGATCGGCTCCCTGTGGGGTGTCTGGGCGGGCTACCACCGAGGCTGGCGGGAGAACGTCTCGATGCGCATCGCCGATGTGATCATGAGCTTCCCCTCCCTGCTGCTCGCCGTCGTTGTGCTTTACGTCTTCAGCCCCTCCGCTGCGAACATCGTCCTGATCCTGGCCCTCACCCGCATCCCGATCTACCTGCGCACCGCACGCGCCGAGTCCGCCGAGCTGCAAAGCCGGACGTTCGTGGACGCGGCCCGCACCTTCGGTGCCAAGCCCAACGCCATCATCGTGCGGCACGTCATTCCGGTGGTGCTGCCGACGCTGCTCACCCTGGCAACCCTTGAGTTCTGCTACGTGATGCTCGCCGAGTCCTCGCTCAGCTTCCTGGGCATCGGCATCCAGCCGCCGGACGTCAGCTGGGGCCTGATGGTCTCGCAGGGCCGCCAGTACCTGCAGACCGCATGGTGGCTGTCCATCTTCCCGGGCGTGGCAATCGTTGTGACCACCATCGCCGCCAACGTCCTAGCCGCCTGGCTGCGCATTGCCACCGATCCCGCACAGCGCTGGCGCCTTGCACTTCCCCGTAAGCGGCTGATCGCCCGCATCCCAGCGAAGGAGGCACAGCCGTGAAAACAGCTGCCGAACAAGCTCCCGTGAAAGCGACGGCCCGTGCCGGAAAGCGCGCGGCCCAGGGCAACGCCCACGACGTCGTCCTGCAGGTACAAGATCTCGCCGTGGACATCCGCACCCACCGCGGCACCATCCGCGCCGTCAACAGCGTGGCGTTCGAGGCCCGGGCCGGCGAAACCCTGGCGTTGCTCGGTGAATCCGGCTGCGGCAAATCCATGACCGCCAAGGCACTGGCCGGAATCATGGACCCGGTCTGCGACCTCGCAGACGGCCAAATCGTCCTCAACGGCACCGACCTTGCGGCACTGACTCCCAAGGAACGGCTGAAGTTCGCCGGGCCGGAACTGGGCATCGTCTTCCAGGACGCACTCACTGCACTGAACCCTGTATATACAGTCGGGACGCAGCTCGGCGAGGCCTTCCGCATCCACCGCGGGCTGAACGCCAAGCAGGCACGGCTCGAAGCGATTGACCTGATGAAGCGGGTGGGCATTCCGGAGCCCGAGTCCCGGGTCAACTCCTACCCCCACCAGTTCTCCGGCGGCATGCGCCAGCGGATCCTCATCGCCATGGCCGTGGCCCTCAATCCGCGCCTCCTGATCGCGGACGAACCCACCACAGCCCTGGACGTCACCGTCCAGGCACAGATCATGCAGCTGCTGCGCACGCTCCGCGAGGAGGGCCAGATGGCGGTCATCCTCATTACCCACGACCTCGCGGTGGTGGCGGAGGAGGCTGATTCCGTCGCTGTGATGTACGCCGGCAACGTGGTGGAAAGCGGGCCGGTGGCTGAAGTGTTCGCCGACCCCCGCCATCCCTATACAAAGGGGCTGCTCGAATCCGTCCCCGGTCCACCTGGAACGCGGCGCCGAGCTGAAGTCGATTCCCGGCAGCCCGCCGGAGCTCCACGACATCCCACCCGGTTGCGTCTACCAGTCGCGGTGCCCTATGGTGCAGGCTATCTGCCGGGCTGAGCGCCCGGCGCTCCGCCCTGTGACCCGGCCTGCCTCCGGCGCGGGCGTTGTGGCCGGTGCCGGAGTTGCACCCGCCCAGGACAGCCAGGCGGTTACGCCCACCAGCGCGGAGGGACGGCCAGTCCGCGCCGCAGCCTGCCACTTCAGCGAGGAGATTAACAATGGCTGAGCCGCTATTGACCATTGAGGGCCTGACCAAAACGTTCCACGTGGCCAAAAGCGCCAGCGGCAACACCAAACTCAAAGCCCTGGACGGGATCAGCCTGACCGTGGGCCGTGGGGAAACCTTGGGGCTGGTGGGCGAATCCGGGTGCGGCAAGTCCACCCTGGCCCGCACGCTGATGATGCTGGAAACCCCGGATGAGGGAACCGTCAGCTTCGAGGGGACCAACCCCTTCGGGCTGCGCGGCAAGGAGCTGCTGGGCTGGCGGCGGCGGGTGCAGATGGTCTTCCAGGACCCATTCGCATCCCTCAACGCGCGGATGAGCGCCGGCGACATCATCGCCGAACCGTGGGCCACCCACCGGAGCCTGTACCCGACGTCCAAGCAACGCCAGGAGAGAGTCAGCGAACTGCTGCAGATGGTGGGCCTGCGCCCGTCGGACGCCCGGAAGTCGCCGCAGGAATTCTCCGGCGGCCAGCGCCAGCGGATCGGTATCGCCCGCGCCCTGGCCCTGAACCCGGACGTCATCATTCTCGATGAACCGGTGTCCGCCCTGGACCTGTCGGTCCAGGCGCAGGTCCTGAACCTGCTCAATGAGCTGCAGCGTGAACTCGGTGTCTCCTATATCTTTATCTCCCACGACCTCACGGTGGTCCGGCACGTGGCGGACCGGGTGGCAGTGATGTATCTGGGCAGGATCATCGAAACGGGGGAGACCGAGGAGGTCTTCGACCATCCCCGCCACCCTTACACCGCCGCCCTGATGTCGGCGTCCCCGAAGCTGGACGTCAGCGGGGCAAAGCGCGACCGGATTGTCCTCAAAGGCGAGCTGCCCTCACCGTTGGATCCGCCGTCGGGCTGCCGCTTCCGCACCCGCTGCTGGAAGGCACAGGATATCTGCGCCGAAGTATCGCCGGAACCCCAGGTCATCACCGCCCCCGACGGCAGGCGGCACAGCGCGGAATGCCACTTCCCGCTTGATTCCGTCAAGGGCCTGACCGGCGCTGCTGCCAGCGCCTTGTGACAGGCGCAGAATACGCCGTCATAGCCGGGATCATCTTCCTGGCCGCCTGCCTGCAGGCATCCAGCGGCTTCGGTATGGGAATGCTGGCAGCGCCGGTGATCGCCATCATCGACCCGGCGCTGCTGCCGGCCACCCTGATCCTCCTGGCCCTGCTGGTCACGGTGATGGTCACCGTGACGGAGCGCCAGAGCCTCGACCTGCGCGGAACAGGCTGGGCGCTCGCAGGGAGGCTTCCCGGCAGCATCGTGGGTGCGTGGCTGGTGGCGGTATCTTCAAAGGAAGGCCTGGCCTGGGTGGTGGTGGCCGTAGTGCTCACGGGCCTGGTCCTGGCCGGCAGGGGCTGGGCACCCCGGCCCCGGCGCGTGAACCTGATCGCCGCCGGCGCCGCCTCCGGAATCATGGGAACGGCAACGTCCATCGGCGGCCCGCCCATGGCACTCGTCTGGCAGGGGCATGAGGGGCCACGCCTGCGGGGCACCATGAGCGCCTTCTTTATGGTGGGCTCAACTATCTCAATGACAATGTTGTGGCTGGCCGGTGCCGTCACCCCGCAGATGCTGGTCCTGGCGCTGTGGATGGTTCCGGCTGTTGTTGCCGGCTACGCCGCCTCGCGCTACGTCAACCGCTTCCTCAATCCGCGGCGGCTCAAGGCGCTGGCCCTCGGCGCTTCCGCGCTGGGCAGCGTCCTGCTGATTCTGCAGTTGCTTCTGGCAGCCTAAGCAACCGGACGCTTCAAGCAGCCGGAATGGGACTTCGGACCACGTTGCTGAGCCCCAGGCCGCGGGCCAGGCGGTCGATGTTGGCGGCGATGTCGCCAGCACGGCGCTCAAAGGTGATCCGGGCGTGGCCGGAGTGGTGCGGCGTCAGCACGGTGTTCTCCAGCGAGGTGAACGGCAGCTCCGCCGGGGGGATCACGCCGTCGGCAGGTGCTCCCCACCAGACGTCGATGCCCGCCCCCGCGATCTGCCGGTCCTTCAAGGCCGCATAGAGGGCGGCCTGGTCCACCACTGGCCCACGTGCCACATTGATCAGCACGGCGGAGGTTCTCATGGCAGCCAGTTCGGCTTCCCCGATCATTCCCCTGGTGTCCTCGTCCAGCGGCACGGTGACCACCACGACGTCTGAGCTGCCCAGGAGCGTGTGCAGCTCCGGATTCCCGCCAACCCAGTCCAGCTGCACCCCCTCGGGAAGGGCTGCGGCCGGGTTGCGCCGGACGGCCTGGACTTTCATTCCCATGAGGGCGGCCACCCGGGCCACCTCCGCGCCGATGGAGCCGAGGCCCACCAGTCCCAGGGTGAGGTCGGCGAGGACGGGGTGGAAGGGGACGTCCGGAGCTGTGGCAATGGTCCGCCACTGCCCGCTGCGTACCTCCCGGTCCGCCCTGGCGACGTTGCGGGTCAGCATCAGGGTGAGCATCAGGACGTGTTCGGCGATGGGCCGTGCGTGGTGGAATGTGTTGGCCACAGCGGCTGCGGGCGGCAGGTGCGGGAGGGCGATCTTGTCGTAGCCGGCGCCGGTCACGTGGACGAGGCGAAGGTTGCCGGCAGCCTCCGCTTCCGCGGCCGTGAGGGAAGAGCAGACGACGACGTCGGCACCTGCCAGCGCGCGGCGTCGCCGTTCAGGGGACCATGCCGCCGCCATGTCCCAGTGGTGCGCGCCGCCGTCGTACTTCAACCTGTCCTCAAACCTACTGATGATGGGATCGGTGACGACGATCCGCAGGGCTTCCGGACCCGCAGGGCCGAGCGCGCTCACCAGCGGGGACTCTGGAGCTCGTAGCCGGGGTGGAGGCGCTGCATGTAGCCGGTGTCGTCCCGGCTGCGAATGCCGCACTCGAGGTACTGCCGGTGCAGCCGTTCCAGGGCATCACGGTCTATCTCGACGCCGAGGCCGGGCGCGGTGGGGACCTGGACGGCCCCGTCCTTGAACGCCAGCACGCCGTCCTTGATGACGTCCTCGCCAGGGTCCTTCCAGGGCCAGTGGGTGTCGCACGCGTAGTCGAGGTTGGGGGTGGCCGCCGCGAGGTGGACCATGGCGGCCAGGCTGATGCCCAGGTGCGAGTTCGAGTGCATGGACAGCCCCAAGCTGAAGGTCTCTGTGATTCCGGCCAGGAACTGGCTGCGGCGCAGGCCGCCCCAGAAGTGATGATCGGACAGGATGACGTCCACGGCGCCGGCTGTAACGGCAGGGGCAACGTCGGCGAAACTGACAACGCACATGTTCGTGGCCAGCGGCATCCCGACCTGCCGGCGGACGGCCGCCATGCCTTCGATGCCCGGGGTGGGATCCTCGAGGTATTCCAGCACGCCGTCGAGTTCCTTGCCCACCCGGATGGAGGTTTCCACTGTCCATGCGGCATTGGGATCGATGCGCAGGGGCAGGTCAGGGAACTCGTCACGGAGGGCCTGCATGGCCGCGATCTCCTTTTCCGGCGGGAAGACGCCGGCCTTCAGCTTGAGCGCACCGAACCCGTAGTGGTCCACCATGGTCCGGGCCTGCCGGACGATCCCGGCCGGGTCCAGTGCTTCGCCCCAGGTGTCCGCGGCCTGGCCGGGGTGGCCCGGCCACTTGTAGAACAGGTAGCCGCTGAACTGCACGGCGTCCCGGACGGCGCCGCCGAGGAGGTCGCTGACCGGCCGGCCCAGAAGCTTGCCCTGAATGTCCAACGCTGCAACGTCAAAGGCGGACAGCACGCGGTCCGCGGTGCTGGAGCCGGTGACCATGCCACTCATGCCGTGGCCGCCCTGGATGGTGTCCAGCCGAAGGGCCTGTTCTATGGCACCGCGCATGGAATTGACGTTGAAGATGTCCTTGCCGGGCAGGGCGGCAGCCGCAAGCTGGAGCCGGGCGATGTGGCCGGCGTCGCCGTAGGTTTCGCCGAAGCCTGAGACGCCGGCGTCGGTGTGGACTTCTACGATGGCCCGGAGTGCGAAGGGTTCGTGCACGCCCACCGTGTTGAGGAGCGGGGGATCCTTGAAGGCCACAGGTGTGATGGTGACTCCGGTGATCCGTGCCTGGTTGAGCTGGGCGTGGTGATCCTGGCCTGCGGGCTGGTGGTTCATCAGTGTCCTCGTCGACGTCGGTGCTGGCTTGCTAATTGTGGTCCTGGTCACTGACCATATGGGAAGGGATCAATACACGTCCAAGCCAACTTCTGCACTCAACCATCCAGTAAAGGTATGAATGTTTTCACTACCCCAGTTAGAGGCGTTTGTGGCCGTTGCCGAGGAGCTTCATTTCGGTGCCGCTGCTGAGCGGCTGAACATGACGCAGCCGCCCCTGAGCCGGCAGATCCAGATGCTCGAGAAGAAGCTGGGCACGCTGCTCTTCAGCCGGACCAGCCGGAAGGTGGAGCTGACGGCTGCCGGCGCCACGCTGTTGCCGCGGGCCCGGCAGATCCTGGACATGTGTATTAAGACGGACATGGACGTCCGCCGGGTTTCGTCGGGCCATGCGGGCACCATCACGGTGGGGTACACCGCCATTGCCGGGCAGAGCGCACTGCCGATGATGCTGCGACGGGCGGCGGAGGGGATGCCGGGGGTTTCCTTTGTGCTGCGCGAGCTGGTTTCCACCGACCAGATGGATGGCCTGGTGAAGGGGAGCGTGGATATTGGCCTGCTGCGTCCCATCGTGGCGCGGCCGGGGGTGGTTTCGCGGCCGCTGATGCAGGACCGCCTGGTGGTGGCGCTGCCGGAGGGCAGCTCCATCCTGGGGAGTTCTGTGCCGCCCGCGGGGGAGCCGTTGCCCTTGGGGTCGCTGGACCGGCGGCCGCTGCTGATGTACTCCACCAAGGAGGCCCGCTACTTCCACGACCTGGTCCTCCGCCTGTTTGCCAGTGCCGGCGCCCACGCCAACATCACCCAGTACGCCAGCCAGGTCCCGGCGCTGCTGGCGTTTGTGCAGGCGGGCCTTGGGGTGACGCTGGTGCCGGCCTCAGCCATGGCCTTCGCCCCGCCGGGAGTGGAGTTCCACGAGATCGACGGCCGGCACGGCATGCAGGAGCTGAACCGCGTGGATCTGGAGCTCGCCTGGAATGAGGAAACGGACAATCCGGCGGTGCTGCGGCTCCTGGATCTCATCGAGCCGGAAATGGTGGAGGCGGAGCAGGCCTGAAGCCGGGGACGGCGCCCGGGTTACGGCCGCGCTGAAGCCTTGAACCGCCGTCGTGAGTTGGCCAGATGGCTGCGCATGGCAGCCGCTGCGGCAGCCTCGTCTCCGTCCGCGATGGCCTCGGAGATGGAACGGTGCTCCTGGACCACCTGGTCGAAGTGGTCGCGTGCGTAGTGTTCGACGCCGGTCATCAGCCGGGTGCGCGGCATCGCGATCATTGTTTGGCCCAGGGCGGCCAGGCAGTCGGAGTAGAAGGGGTTGCCGGAGGCGGCGGCCACGGCCCGGTGGAACTCGAAGTCCGACTTCATGGCGTGGGCCGGGTGGCCGGCGCTCGCCGTGAACTCATCGAGGGCTGCGGTGACGGCCCGCAGCTGCCGGTCCGTGTGGTTCCTTGCTGCCAGTGCGGCGGCCTCGGTTTCCACTCCCATACGGAACTCAAGCAGGTGGAGCCGGTCTTCCATGGTGGCCACCGGACGGGCCCCGGGTGCTGCCTGGGGCTCGTCCGACGGCGGTGTGAGGGCGAAGCTGCCCCGCCCACGTTCGGTTTCAACCAGTCCCTCGGCCTGCAGCCGGGTCAGGGCGGCGCGCACCACGGTCCGGCTGACGCCGAAGTCGCTGATGAGGGTGTTTTCGCTGGGCAGCTTTTCGCCTGGCTGGATGGCGCCGTCGACGATGCGGGTGCGAAGGTCAGCGGCGAGGTCCGCGGTGAGGTTCCGGCTCATGGCTTCAAGGTTACGGCTTGATGGTTACGCGCCGAACTCCACGGAGTCGGTGGTCCACGCGCGTACCTGGTCGCTGAGCGTGACGCCGAGGCCGGGGCGGTCCGGGACGATCATGCGGCCGTTCTTGGTTTCGAGCCGCTCGTTGAACAGGGGATCGAGCCAGTCGAAGTGCTCAACCCACGGTTCGCGCGGGTAGGCGGCGGCCAGGTGCAGGTGGATTTCCATGGCGAAGTGCGGGGCGAGGCCCAGCCCGCGTTCGTCGGCCAGGGCGGCGAGGCGGAGGAACTGGGTGATGCCGCCGACGCGGGGTGCGTCCGGTTGGATGATGTCGCAGCCGTTGGCGCTGATAAGGCCCTTGTGCTCGGCCACGGAGGCGAGCATTTCGCCGGTGGCGATGGGGGTGTCCAGGACGTTGGCCAGGTGTGCGTGGCCTTCGAAGTCGTAGGCGTCCAGGGGTTCTTCGATCCAGATGAGGTTGAATTCCTCCAGTTGGCGGCCCATGCGGAGGGCGGTGGCGCGGTCCCACTGCTGGTTGGCGTCCACCATGAGCGGGACGTCCCAGCCGATGTGTTCGCGGATGCCGGCGACGCGCCGCAGGTCCTCTTTGCTGTCCGGAAGGCCGACTTTGATCTTGATGCCGCCGATGCCTTCTTCGATGGACTGGGTGGCGCGTGCCTTGACCTCTTCGAGGGTGGCGTTGAGGAAGCCGCCGGAGGTGTTGTAGGTCTGGACGGAATCACGGTAGGAGCCGAGGAACTTGGCCAACGGCAGGCCGGCGCGCTTGGCTTTGAGGTCGTAGAGGGCGATGTCGATGGCCGCCAGTGCCTGGGTGGCGACGCCGGAGCGGCCCACCGAAGCGCCTGCCCAGAGCAGCTTGGTGTAGATCTTGGCGATGTCGTTGGGGTCCTCGCCGATGATGCCCTCGGCAACTTCCTTGGCGTGGGCGTACTGTGCGGGGCCGCCGGCGCGCTTGGTGTAGCTGAAGCCGATGCCGGTGTGCCCGAGTTCGGTGGTGATCTCGGCGAAGAGGAAGACTACTTCCGTCATGGGCTTCTGCCGGCCGGTGAAGACTTTGGCGTCGCTGATGGGAACAGCGAGGGGGAGCTTGGCGGTGGACAGTTTGACGTGCCGGATCAGATCGACGGTACTCATGGGTTCTCCTTTGGGCGGGCGTCGGGCTCCTTCGCCCGCCTTCTTATAGTACAAGTGCGTTGCTTGTAATACAAGTAGTTTTTGCCGGTTGCCGGCCAGGCCAAGCCAATGCTCTCCCGCTGGCACTTCCCCACCTCGATGTCAGGCTGAGCTCTATGGCTTTTGAAAAGGAGTGTCAGGAAACGGCCGGTTGGATCCTGTTCTGACGGCAATTTGCATAGTGCCTGACGTCAGGTTGGGGTGTACCTCAACTGTTGTCAGCTCGGCTTAGCTTGACTGTTCGCCGGTACACCCGGAGTCCATCGCTGTGCAGGAACAGTGCCCGTCCCTGTCCGTCGTCCTGTTGAAGCCAGAGGACGCTGCCGTCCATGGCGAGCATGTCGATGCGGCCTGAGGTTATGACTTGTCCGTGATTGTGGATCTCCACCTCGTCGGTGCGGGAGAGTGTGGACCAGTTGGGGACGGGTTCGGGCCTGAGGGATCCAGTGTGGGGATTGGCCATGCGAGAGCGGGTGTTCATCTCGGTTGTCCTTTATCTACGGAGTTCTGGCGGTTGGATCTTCTGGGTAGTTATGGGAGGAGGCAGGGTGACCATGTTGGTCACCCTGCCTCCGTTGCATGCTGCGCTGTTCTCGCGCCCGTCCGTCGGGCTACCTGTTGCGATGGAGTGCGTGAACGGCAGCACACGCGCCGGACAGTGTGTCCGGCAGTCAGTAGCGCCGGGTCAGAGTTTGTCGGCCCGGACTGCGAGTACGGGGCAGGTCGCGTCGAGCAGGATGCGCTGGACGGTGCTTCCCAGGATGAGCTTGCCCACCATGGACCTGTGCCTGAGCCCAATGACAATTACTTCGACGCCGCGTTCCTGTGCAATTTGGATGACCGCGTCCCCCGGATCGGCCAGGATTGAGGATTCGATGGTCAGGGCCAGGCCGGCCTCGATCAGTTGGCCTTCGAGCTCCTGCAGTTCCTGCGCGTCCAAGTCGTGGTGGCCACGACCGATATTCACGATGAGCAGGTCCGACTTCCGCCGGTGGGCTTCCTTGATCCCCTCAGTTAGCGCCTCCCTGCCTTCGGGAGCGGATGCGTAGGCTACGAGTACCGTCATTTTTTGATTCTCCAATGGCTTTGGGTGTGCCGGGTGTTCCGGTGCTAGACGAGGGTGTTGAGCCAGCCCTGCGGCAGGTCAATCGGCAGCAGCGAGGGCAGTGCCAGGAGCACGATGTACAGGACTCCGGTGTAGATGATTGCGACCTTGAGCCGCGCCCTTGCGACTATCAGGAGGAAGGCCGGGATGAAGATGGTGACTGCAATCAGGTATCCGAAGGCGGCCGTGAGAGCCAGGAAGCCTGTCATCCATAGGAAGGTCTTCAGCGCGAACTTAGCATCAAGGGTCCAGCCTGCCTTCACGGGCTGTTTGCCAAGGCTCCCGTCTGCTTTTTCAGCAAGGGTGTGATCTGCGTGCGGAGTCCTGCCGCGAAGCCTTCTCCGGATCTCCATGAAGAGCAGGATGCCGGAGAAGATCAGGCCTCCGGTGCTCACCAGCTGGGGGACCAGTCTGGCTTCCGGGGAGAATGAAGCGGAGGAGAGGAAGGCGGCGGCGAAGGCGACGAAGAAGATGCCTGATGCTGCGAGAGACCAGGTGGAATTTTTCAGCGGAGCTTCGTCGTCCTCGGGCTGTTCGTCCCGGTGACCATCGTCAAGGTTGGTGTGCCGGCGGGCGCGGATGAACTTGATGAGCGCCCAGATCATCGGCAGGATGAGGATGGCCAGGAAGACCAGGACGCCGGGGCGGGCCATCCAGTCGAAGCCTTCGTAGAGGCTGTCGGTGAGGAAGTAGTAGCGTTCCAGCGGGATGGCCAGGACGAAACCGATCAGGAACGGTGCCCGGGGGAACCCTGTGGATTTCAGCAGCCAGCCGAAGACGCCGAGGATGATCATGATCCAGAGGTCGCCGAGCTGGCCGCCTTCCTGGAATGAGCCCAGGAGCATGATGGCTACGAGGCCTGCTGCCAGGACGGCGAAGGGGACCTTGGTCAGTTTTGCGAGCTGTTTGACGCTGAGGAAGCAGAGCAGCGCGCCAAGGATCGAGGCGATCGCGAAGGACCAGACGATCAAGTACATCAGGTCAAGGTGTTCGGTGATGATGGAGGGTCCGGGCTGGATGCCGTAAGTGAGGAGCATTCCCAGGAGCATCGCCGAGGGCACGCCGCCGGGGATGCCGAACAGGAGGGTGGGGATCAGGTCGCCGGCCTCCACGGAGTTGTTGGCGCTTTCGGGGCCGACAATGCCGCGTGGGTCTCCCTTGCCGAACTGGCGCTTGTCTTTGGCGGTAGCCACGGCCTGGCCATAGGCCATCCAGGTTCCGGCGGTGGCCCCGACGCCAGGCAGGACGCCTGCCCAGATACCGATAAGCGCTCCACGGATGACCTGTGTCCAGTGGGAAAGCCATTCCCGGATGCCCTGGCCCCATCCGCCGCCAAGGCTGATGGTTTGCTTTTCGCCCCGGCGCTGGCTGGCGCGGGATGCGATCTCGGCCAAACCGAAGATGCCCAGGGCAACAGCGACGAGTGACAGGCCGTCTCCGAGGAACAGACTGCCGAAGGTAAAGCGTTCCTCAGCTGTGGTCGGCGAGGTTCCAACCATGCCCAGGATCAGGCCAAGGAGGCCTGCCGAGACTCCCTTGATGATGTTTCCCCGTGACAGGACCGCCGCCAAAGACACACCGAGGACGGTCAACATGAAGAGCTCAGGACTGGCGAAGGAAAGGACCAAGGGCCGGGCCAGCGGAATCGCCAGGGTCAGTCCGACCGCGCCGATGATGCCGCCGGCCATGGAGGATAGGAAAGCCAGGGTCAGCGCGCGGGCTGCCTGGCCCTTCTTGGCCATGGAGTAGCCGTCGAGCATGGTGACGCTGGCTGATGCTGAGCCTGGGGCGCCGAGCAGTACGGCGGAAACGGTGTCGGAGGTGTGTACGACGGCGAGGGCTCCGATGAGGAGCGCCAGAGCCTGGGGCGGTTCCATGCCGAAGGTGATGGGCAGCAGGATTGCAACGGCTCCTGTGCCGCCAAGTCCCGGGATGAGGCCCATGATCAGGCCGGCGACCGTGCCGATCAGGAGCATGATGAGGAGGGAGGGGTCAGCGAGGGATGCCAGCGCTGCCATTGCGGAGTCAAGCATGATGGTCCTTATTCAACGTGGATGTTGTATTTGTCCGCGAGCAGCCCTGTGACATAGGACCGGACGGAGCCGCTGACTTTGTAGGCGTCGCGGACGCGGTCGGCCATGCCGGTGTCCGCGACGAGGGGGTAGCCGCCGAGTACTTTGGAAGCCTTTTCCTGGAAACCTGTGTCGGTGCCGAGCTTCTCGCTGGATTGGCGCAGCAGCTCGTAGGCGTTCTCGGGTGTTTCCTGGGGCACCCAAAGTCCTTTTTGGTAGGTGTAGGTGAGCCCGAGCAGGGTCTTGTAGGCCTCAAATTTTTCCCCTGACGGCTTCTTTCCGTGGAGCGTTTCGTAGGCTTCTGCGACCGTTGGCACGTCGGGGAAGTTCGGGTCACGGATGACGTCCCCGGCCTCGTTCAGTTGGCCGAAGGACATTAGGACGACGGCTTTGCCTTCCTTGGCGATGCCGGCGACGGCCGAGCCGTAGGCTGAGGTCGTCTGGTAGTCCAAGTCGATTTCGCCGCGCTGCAGGGCCAAGTTGACCGGGCCTCGGCCTTCGAACCCAAAGGTGGTCGTGATGTCCGCTTCGAGCAGGTCGAAGGCGACCAGGGTGGTGATATCCAGGCCTGTGGCGCTGATCCCGCCGAACTCCAGCGGCTGCTCCCGGTTGATCAGGTCCTGAACACCTGCAACCCCGGCTTCGGCCCGGGCGTAGATGACTCCGCCGGTGCCGTTGACCACGACGGGCTTGAGGTCTTCAAAGGAGTATTTAACGGCCGAGCGTCCCAGCACCCAGGGCACTACGGTGGAGGCTGTCCCGACCAGGATCTCAGTGCCGTCGGTCTTGGCTGACCGGGCGAACCTGTTGGTGCCGAGAATGCCTTCGCCGCCGGCTTCGTTCACGGGTGCGAAACCGGGGCGGCCGGGGACGTAGTTGGTCAGTTCGGTGCCGATGAACCGGGCCCAGGTATCTGTTCCGCCTCCTGAAGCCAGGGGAATCAGGAATTCGAGGGTTTCGCCGCTGAAGTTGCCGTCTTCGGTGCTGGAGGGTGGGTTCAGCAAGCTGCCGCCCAGGACGGTGGTTGCCGTTCCCAGGAGCGCGAACGCACCGACGGCGGTGAGGATAGTGCGCCGGGAGTGCTTGGGCGGATCTGGCTGCTCGCCTTGCTCGGTCTGCCCGTCGGTGCCTTCCGGGGAGAGTCCGGGCGGCTCCAAGGATGACTTGTTGCTCGTCATTGAGGAATCCTTAGGTTGGGCCTACCTCAATGCAACACCACTCCAGTGTCGATAAGAGGACAGGCTGTTATTTTGTGTTCCGCTTACCAGGACTCTGGAAGCAGCAGTTCGGCGTCCGCGATGCGGCGGGCGCTTCGGATGGTTCCGACGACGGGCACGCCGTCGTTGATTTCTGCCCATGTCTGGACTAGGCCGGCGGGGGTGCGCATGATGAGCCCGGACGAAGGATCCGTTGAGAGCAGATCCCGGACCACAGTGCCTTCGTGCTGGGCGGCCATGGTCAGCGCTACGCTTCCGGTGATAGCCAGGTGACAGCATGGCCGGGTGGAGCCTGCCCATGGACAGCATCCTGACGTTGAGCTCAGCTTCATCCTCCGGGGCCGCTTTGCCGACCAGGGCCAGCTTGGGTATCGCCCGTGCGGCGTCAGCGCGCGTTGCTGCAAGGCCCATGCGCACGGCGGCGTCCCGGCGTACGTCATCCAGATGGACAAGAAGTGCCGCCTGGCTGTCGATGTCCGCGGCCGTCTCGTTGCCGGTGAGGCCGATGGACTCAGCGTCCAGGATGATCAGGGGAGCGCCGGCATCGATGAGCGTCGCTGGGACTTCCCGCCCATCGAACGTCACCTTCTCCACCGGTTCACCGGTGGGGAACAGCTTCCCGGTGGTCCTCCCGGCCGGATCCAGGAACCCCATGCCGACCGACAGCCCGGGGAACGGAACGCCCGGGATCATCTGGGTGCCCGGATCCTGAAGTTTGCCCTCCGGCGTTGGAACCTTCTGCAAAATGAGCTGATCGGTGTTGGTATTCAAGGTCCGGACGGAGGTGGTCTCCTGGCCGGGAACCACCCAGCCCCGTTCGATCGCATAGGGGGCGACTACGGCTGAGCAGTTGCCGCAGTTGCTGCCCCAGTCCACTTTCTGCTCGTCGATGGCCACCTGTGCAAACGTGTAGTCGACATCGGCCTCGTCACTGACAGAGCGGGACAGGATAACGGCCTTGCTTGTCGTGGATGTTCCGCCTCCGACGCCGTCGATCTGACGGTTGTCGGGGCTGCCGAAGAGACGCAGAAGAACTTCGTCCACGCTCTTACCGGGAACCTGCAGATGGTCCCACTCGAACACCCAACACTTGCTGGTTCCGCCCCGCATCCACGCTGCTGGGATCTTAAACATGATTGCTTTCACACCTTCCTAGGGCCCTTCCTTGGGCCTGCAAGCCTTACCGGCTGTCTAAGTGTGATCCAAACCTCATATGAATTACAAACACCAAATAGTGAACGTCTATGCACTAATACTTCAATCAGCCGCTCCTGGAACGGGTTTCCATCAGGCTCACGCGAGCAGCTGTAGAACCGATGAGGCATTGAGGTCGGGAATTTCGGCCCGTACTGAAGTGAAGGCATAGGATTGTGAGGGGGGCATAAGAAATACTTCAAAGGAGGCGGGTGGCTGTGCTGAACATCAGGAGGCTTGAACTGCTGTTGGACGTGGTCGAGCTCGGATCGATTACCGCCGCTGCTGAAAAGCATGTGTACTCCCCATCCGGGGTGTCGCAGCAGCTGCGGAGGCTGGAAGCCGAAATCGGGCAGCCACTTCTTCAACGGCAGACCCGCGGTATGGTCCCCACTGATGCCGGTCATGTTCTCGCAGCGCACACCCGGCGCATCCTGCGACAGATGGCTGCCGCTGAGGCGGATTTGGCAGAAATCGCAGGACTCCACCGGGGCAGCCTGACCATGGGGACCTTCCCCACCCTCGGCGGATCCTTTCTCCCGCTCGTGATCAGCCGGTTCAAGAAGGAGTACCCGGCGATTGAGCTGCACGTGCGCAGCAGCCGTTTCGAGGACTTGGTTGAGATGCTCGAGAACGGCCAGGTTGGAATGTCTCTCCTCTGGGACTACGAATGGAACCGGATCAACCCTGGGGACTTTGCCCTCACGACTGTTTTCGAGGATGCTACGGCGCTCATAGTGGGCAAGGACCACCGACTGGGGCGACGAAAGCAAGTGGACATGGCAGACCTGGCCGCCGAAGAATGGATTGTTCGCGGTGATGCCCATCCTGTGGTTGAAGTACTGCACAGAAGCGCTAGTGCGGCAGGGTTTACTCCACGGATCGCTTTTCAGGCCAACGACTACCAGGAGGCCCAGGCAATGGTCAGTGTTGGCCTGGGCATAGCGCTTGCTCCGCGAACCGCCGTTGTCAATAAGCATCCCGGTGTCAGCATCGTTTCACTGGGTGCCAGTGCCCCGTCCCGACGAGTGCTCCTGGCCCACCGTCACGACAGGGTGCGCGCTGCCGCGGAAATGGCCTTCCAGGCAACCCTCCTGGAGGTTGCCAAAGAAACGACCGCGGATTTCCGGTGAAGCGCTGCATTCGAGAAGCCCCGTGCCAAGGGTGAGGCCGGTTGTATTCAGATCGTGTCGGCTTGCATTGACTGGCTTGGCAGCACCACCAAAGGGGGAGTGGTGAGCGAGGGAAAGTCGATCCGGTGGTTATGGATGCTGATCGCATCCGCGGTGCTTTGCCAAATCGCTCTCAATCTGGCGAGGCCACTCATTTCTTATAAAGTGTTGGCCCTGGGCGGTGACTCGGTTGCAGTGGGCCTGACCTCTGCCTCCTTCGCCCTCCTTCCGGTGGCCATCGCCCTCTGGCTCGGTCGATTGTCAGACCGCCGCACCTCGATGAAGGGCATCACCCTGGCCGGCACGCTCTTGCTCGCCACCGGTCCGCTCCTGCTCTCAGCCGCCCCATCCCTGCTGCTCGTTGCTGTGTCCAGCGCAGTGCTGGGTATTGGCCACCTGTGCTTCACGATTGCCGGACAGTCCGCCATCGCACGATTCGTTCCGCTCAGCCGGATGGACGCAGCCTTTGGCTGGTTCACCGCGGCGTTCTCCCTTGGGCAGCTGGTTGGTCCACTTGTTGCAGGTCTGGCCATGGGGCCTGCAGGAAACGTGTCCGCAGCGGCCCGGCTCATGGACGCCAACTCGGCATTGATACTCGCCGGGGCGATAGCGGTGCTAGCCATTCCGATCGCCTTCGGGGCATCGGGCAAGGAACGCGCGAACGCCCCAAAAACAGAAGCAACTCAAGCGAAGGCGGCCCCCAAGTCAAAGTCTGTCGCCCACCTTCTGGGTATCCCCACCGTGAAGACCAATATGCTCGCCAGCCTCGCACTGCTGGCCACAACCGACATCATCGTCGCGTTCCTCCCCCTGCTGGGAGAAGAAAACGGAATCGCCCCCATCGGAATCGGCGTCCTTCTCGCCGTTCGGGCGGCCGCCTCGATCGCGTCCCGTCTGCTCCTGCCCGTAATGCTGTCTCAATGGAGCAGAACCGGACTTATCACCGCCAGCCTCGCGGGCGCAGGTCTAAGCCTATCGATCCTGCCCTGGCTGTTCGGGAATCCTGTCCTGGCGGCGGCTCTCTTAGCCATCGTTGGATTCTTCCTCGGCCTTGGACAACCCATCACGATGACGCTCATCACCCAGGCGGTCCCTCCCGAGGCACGTGGCGCCGCACTGGCCCTGAGGCTGCTGGGCAACCGTCTCGGACAGGTTGCCCTGCCGATCGGGGCAGGGTTGCTGGCAGCTCCAGCCGGACCGGGCGGAGCCTTATGGATGTCATCAGCAGTTCTTTGCGCCGCCTCCGTAAGATGGCCAAAAAGGCCCACAACCTAGGCCCTCCCCGCGGGATGGAATGCCTTCGTAGAGGTGCCGTGCTTACGGAACAGGCGGCATTCAAAAGTTGGATTGCCTGGCAGTATCAGCGACATAGGCCGGGTTCATCCATCACAATGAAACTACGGTCACGATGTGTGATGGCGTAGCGCCGAGCGGAGCCGCAAATGAACCAAAACCAGCGACACGCAGAAGCCGCAGCAGCGCTTCAAAAAACGGTCGACCGTGGCGACCCTGATGACGCCCCAAGAGCGGCAGTCACCCTGGGAACACTGCGCCTGGAATCCGGCGACCCCGCCGGAGCACAAAGAGCCTTCCAAGCCGCGAAGGACAGCGGCCATCCCGAGTACGCCCCAAGAGGTGCTGTCCTCGTCGGCATAAGACTGATGGAGGCCGGCGACTGGGATCGAGCCCGCCGCGCGTTTGAGCAGGCTATCACCAGTCACCATCCCCAACATGCGCCTTCCGCCTGGGTCATGAAGGGGATGCTCCTGGAAAAACAAGCAAATCCAGCTGCGGCGAACGCAGCATACCGAACAGCAATCGACAGTGGTAACCCAGAATATGCCCCCTTAGCTGCGGTCGGGCTGGGGTTACTCCTCCAAAGACAGGGCGACGCCATCGGCGCCCAAAAGGCCTACCAAACAGCAATCGACAGTGAACACCCTGACCACGCACCCTTTGCGATGCTACTAACGGGGGAGTACCTCACGGGGGGAGACCTGCAGTCCCGTGAGCGCTTCCGCAACACAGCCGCCCGTTACGGAAACCCGGACGTTCTCGTGAGCCTGGCCGAGCTGTACATTGCCGAGCAGGAAGTACCCACCGCCCGCCGGCTCCTCCAGCAGGCGGCGGTCTTGGGCAACAATGTCGCCGCCCATTCGCTCCAGCTATTCGGGCTGCCGGACACCCACACAGCAACCAGTGACGCCGCACCAAAAGCACTCCTGGAATCTGCTGAAGAGAACGACACTGACAGCATGAACATGCTCGGCCTTCTTGCGGCCGTTCACGGAGACGTCCTCGAAGCACGCTCATGGTGGACCAAGTCCGCCAGTGAGAGGGACATGATTGCCCCGCTGCTGCTCTCACGCCATTTGGGTTAGCGGACCTCAGCGTTACGAAGATGCCGGAAGGGGAGCCTGGCTGGACCGGAAAGGGCTCAAGTCATCGGAAGCGGGAAGTCTCATGGAATCAACCCGTAAAAGCGCGCCCCGTTCTCGTAAAGGGCGAGATTCGCGTCCTCAGCAAGAATGTCCGCAACGAGTTCCACATCCTGCGGCTGAAACGGCACTCGGGCTCTCGTGCTGGGAAGATCGGTTCCAAACATCAAAGCCTCGGGATTCTGCTTGTGGATTTCCCGGACAGCCGAAGCAACGTCGAGCTCAACCCGACCAAATCCCGTGGCCTTCACCCGGACGCCACGGGACACAAGACGGAGCAGGACATTGCGATGCTTCGACGTCATGCCCAAGTGGTCGATACTCACCTTGGGAAGCGCTGCAATGACCGGCTCCAACTCGACCAGATCCTTCGCGTCGAGGTAGAACTCGACGTGCATCCCGGCAACGTCCCACACTCGCCGCCCAAGTGACGACACGCTTTCTATTTCCGCGGACCCGCCCCGGTAAAGATTGAATCGAACGCCACGGACTCCCGCTTCACGGAGACGAAGAAGTTCGTCGTCGCTTATCGTCTCGGCAACATTGGCAACGCCCACGAACATAGGCCCAAGAGTCGCCAACGCATCGATCAGGTAACTCTGGTCGAAGGCCTGGAATGAACCAGAGACGACAGCACCACCCGTAACTCCCAGATCTGAAACGGCACCAAGATAATCCGCCGCCGTGAACTCGGGCGGCAGATACCCCTTGTTCGGAACAAGAGGGAAGCGGGTATCGATGATGTGGAAATGGCTGTCAAAGATCCGTCGGTTCATGATGTTCCCCGTACGTGGATTGTGCGACTTCAGACCCTATTGTGCCAGCTCGATTTCGACCCCTAAACCGGAAGAGTCCGTCCGACATGGACTTGTTAGGTTGGGGTGTGCTCCAGCCTGCTAATAACTAGAGCAGGGGCAGTCCTGAGCTTCTGCTGGACGCTTCAGGCGCACACCCCCTATTTCCTTGCGCAAGTATTGGGTGGTGTTCCGGCAGAATTCTTAGTACCGCGCTTGTCATGGCGGATTCCCTTGGTTGGTGCAGGGTGCCTGATGGGATTGATCAAGTCAGCACGACGTGCATGGAATTTTTGCGTTCCGGACGACTCAGTTCAGGGAGTTGAAGCTTCCTGGTAGGGGAAGAACTCTATCCATCTCGGCCCGGCTGAGCATCTTTGGGAGCTTTGCCGGCTCAGAAGGCCGCTGGTTCGGTCTATACGGTAGACCGAGATCCTGTTGGATACTTCTCCGCAGACAATTAAGAAGTTTCCCGTTGGGTCGATTGCCATGCCGCGGGGTTGTTCTTCTGTTTTCACCGTTGCGCGCAGTGTTAGTGATTGCGTGTGATCGTCCTGAGCCAACACAGCTATAGTGCTACTGGTTCGTTCGGTGGCGTAAAGGAAACGTCCATTTGGGGTGACTTGAAGTTCAGCACTCCAGATGGCGTTAACTAGCGGAGCTGGACCGGTTCCGTTGCGGATGGTCCCAGGTACGAGCCCGAGTTCGGGAGCTGTTGAGCATAACTCGCCAATCTCAGTTAGCTCTCCGGTGACCTTATCCCGCGAATAGCTTGTAATCGTGCCCGATAATTCGTGGATTGCATATAACAGGGCACTGTTTGGTGAGAAATGAAGGTGGCGGGGACCGCTGTTGGGCGAACAAGGCAAAGACTTTTGTTCACCAAGTTGCCCTCCTTCATCCAGAGCCCACCACACAATTTGATCGTCCCCTAGCGAGGTGGCGTATAGGAATCGTCCGTCGGGGCTCGAAAGTACGGCGTGGGCGTGACGACCTGGGTGTCGCTTGCTTACCGGCGTTTCAGTCACTTCTCCGTTGTCATCGATGCGGGTAACGGATACGAAGCTTCCCTCATAGGACGCTCCGAGGAGGAAATGGCCTGATGGGTCCACAGCTAGATAGGCAAGCCGGGCGATCGAATTGGCAGCGGCCGATTCTTGAAGGGAACCACCCTGGGCAGTGATGTGGAGCGATGCAATTGACGGGGGATTGGTTGCAAGAGCTGCATACAGCTTATCTTTGGCCCTGTTTACGGCGAGGCAATGAACGGATGCGGCGGTGGAGAACTGCGATAGGGGGACTAAAGCGCCTGAAGTTGAATCGAACAGCAGGACCTCGATTTTTAGACCTTCGTGGCAGGCGACGTAAACGGCGAAGCGGGTCATTAGGCTGCAGTCCTCTCATTGCTGTTTGCCCTGCCGAAAGACGTGCAAGCCTTATTGCCGACGACAAACGTTGAGGTCAGGTATTGCCGCATCTGAGGGACAGTATTGCCGTCAAAGACCCTGGTCCATGCCCAGTATGGTGCTGGAATGGGCATGGACCTAGGAGGAAGTCTCGATGGACCGCTCCTTTATGCAGGTTTGCGGTTCAACTCCTGTGGTTGTAGGTGGGTCGGTCAGGCGTGCCGCCGCTGCTCCCGAAGGTAGGCGTATCCCTTTATCAGGAATGTCAACCTGCTTACCAGCGGGGTTGGCTGCCTGGCGCCTCAAGTGAGCCCGTCCTCGGCGCAACTTCAGGCTGGACGGCTTGCGGCTTACCAGCGCGGTGCGACGTACTCGTACTCGGGCTCGATGGATTTCATGTAGGCGGTGTCATTTCTCGTTCGGATGTTCGAGGCCAGATACTTCTCGTGCAACCTTCCCAGGCCTTCACGGTCGAGCTCAACCCCGAGGCCAGGCTTGTCTGGTACCCGGATCGCTCCGTCGATGAACTGCAGATTGGCTGTGCTGACCACATCCTCGGACTCGTCTTTCCACGGCCAATGCGTGTCAAGAGCATAGGTCAGGTTCTCTGTGGCTGCACCAAGATGGACCATTCCCGCAAGGCTGATTCCAAGGTGGCTGTTGGAGTGCATCGACACGCCAATACCGAAGGTTTTGCAGAGTGCTGCGAGATTCAGGGACGGATGAAATCCTCCCCAGTAGTGCTGGTCGATGAGAATCACTTGGACGGCGTTAAGCCGGATCGCCTTCGGAATATGGCCGGTTTCCACAACGCACATGTTGGTTGCCATGGGAATGCCGGTGCGGCGGGCTACTTCTGACATCCCTTCGATTCCCATTGTTGGGTCCTCATAATATTCCAGGGCCTGGCCGAGCCGTTCGCCAACGCGGACAGAAGTTTCGACGGACCAAGCACCATTGGGATCCACCCTTAAGGGCAATGATGGAAACGCGGTGCGAAGTGCCTCGATAGCTTCTGCTTCCTCGTCGGGTGCAAAGACACCTCCCTTGAGCTTCAGGGATTTAAAGCCGTACTCACGAACCATTGTCTGTGCCTGACGCACAATCCCAGCTGGATCTAGGGCCTGACCCCAGCGGTCCTCTTGGCCTCCAGGATGCGTCGCCCACTTGTAAAAGAGGTAGGCACTGAAATCGACGTGGTCGCGGTGTTTGCCGCCGAGCACTGACCACACCGGTTCACCAAGAATTTGTCCCTGAAGGTCATAGAAGGCTGAGTCGAACGGCGCGACCACGCTGCCGATGGTCTTGCCGGTCGTTTCAGGACCCATGAGACCGGTCTGTGATCCTCGTGAAATTCCACCTAGAACGTCACCGATGACGGTCCAGAGCCGGCCTACGTCGAAGGGTGAGGCACCTTTGACAGCTTCTGCTGCTTTGTTCAGCAGTTCAAGATGGCCCGCGTCACCGTATGTTTCTCCCAGCCCGATGAGCCCGGTAACGGTGTGGACTTCAACAATGGCCCGTAAGGCAAGTGGTTCGTGAACTCCGACGGAATTGAGTAAGGGCGGATCCGTGAAGGCCACGGGAGTTATTACGACATGATTGATCTCGTGCCGGCTCATGTAGGTGTTGGTCCAATCGTAGTGATGAGTTGCGTTCTAGCCTTTTACGGCGCCGGAGGCGAGCCCGCGCATGAATGACTTTTGGAAGCACAGGAAGGCTATGACGGAGGGAAGCAGAGCGAGAGTAGCTCCAACCAGGACGACGCCGAGCCCAACCTCCGGATCTGCGCGCAGACTCCGCAGAGCCAGGGGAAGAGTGAACATGTTTGAATCCGAGGCCACGATCAGCGGCAAAAGGTATTGGTCCCAAATCATGGTGAACCCGAAGACACCGATCACTCCGAGAGCCGGGGTGCACGTGGGAAGGATGACCGAGAAAAAAGTGCGCAGTTCACCTGCCCCATCAATCTTGGCCGCTTCCTCCAGTTCCATCGGCACTTCCTTCATGAACTCCGTCATGACAAGTATTGAGAATCCCCAAGCGATGACGGGGACGATCATTCCGGCGAGGGTGTTGATGAGGTTGACCCCAATGAATGGAACATCGGAGAGGACCCTTGAGAGGGGGATGGCCAGAATTTCCTCAGGCAGCATCAAGGTAGCCAGAACCAGGAGCATGGCGATTCCGCGTCCCCTGAACTTCTTCCGGGCCAGGGCGTAGGCTGCAAAAACTGAGACCAGCATTTGAAACAGGAGGCCGATGCCGACTACGACTAGGGAATTCCCGAGGTAGAGCATGACGCTGCGGTCCAAAGCCGTGGAGAAGTTCTCCAGGCTGGGCTGTTGCGGTATC
Organism: Arthrobacter sp. V1I9; assembly: GCF_030817075.1. Lineage (NCBI taxonomy): Bacteria > Bacillati > Actinomycetota > Actinomycetes > Micrococcales > Micrococcaceae > Arthrobacter > Arthrobacter sp. V1I9. The sequence goes on along the minus strand of NZ_JAUSYU010000001.1, from coordinate 3,781,241 downwards.
AGGCTCAACGAGGATGGGTCCCGGTTGGTGGAAAACGCACCCACGATGATGGCCACCAGGGGGCCGGCGAAGACGACAATGATTAGCACCCAGAGGCAGTAATTTATGGCCTTGATCCAAGGCTTGTTGTTAGTCCCCAGGCTTAGGGCTGAATCGAAACTTGTGCTCATGCTTTCCTCCTGCGGGAGAGCTGGATCAGTAGGGTCAACGCGACGGTGGCCGCAAAGAGGAGGACTGAGCCTGCTGCCGCGATTCCGAGTTGATTGCGCTCGAAACCTAGCTTGTAGATCAGCGTCATAACGACTTCCGAGGAACCGTTTGGTCCGCCGTTGGTCAGCAAGAACACCTCGGTGAAGACGCGCATGCCACGAATTGCTGCGAGAGTCAGAAGGATGGCTATTACAGGTCTGAGCGCCGGCAGCGTGACGTAGAGTATCCGCCGCAGGGGACCGGCCCCGTCGAGTGCACTCGCTTCGTAGAGGGATTTATCCACACTGACCAAGCCGGCGACGATGATGATCATGTCGTAGGGCGCCCCCCGCCAAATTCCGACCAGCATTACGGAAATGAGGGACGAGTCCGGCGAATTGATCCACTGCGAGGGTTCTAGAGCAATCCATGAAAGAACTTGATTGGCTATGCCGTCCCCGGTGGGGTGGTAGATGATGCGCCAGACTTCAGCGATCACGGCCATGGGGGCGACCACGGGAAGGAATGCCGCTGACCGGACGAACCACAGCCGTTTGGCCTGTCCCTCCAGGAGAAGCGCCAGGACGAAGCCCAGCAGCAATGATCCTGCGGTTTGTCCTACCCCGAGCAGCAGTGTGTGCCAAACTGCGCCCTGGAAATCATCGCTGGAAACCAGGGCGTTGTAGTTGTCCAGGCCAACCCACTGGTTTCCCAGGAAGGGTCGCACGTTCTGGAAGCTGGTCATCACAGCTTCGCCCATGGGGATGAACTTGAACATCAAGAACAGAACCAAGGCGGGAGCGAGGAATGCCCACGGGACCCAGAAAGCTCCAGCGCGGCGGCCAGGGCGTCGCTTGGTCGGTCGACTGGGTAAGTCTTCAGACTTTCGGGATTTTACGATGAGCGCGGAATTGCTCATTGAGCCAGGGCCCCCTGAGCGCTGAGTTCCGCGGTGAACTTCTCATCGAGTTTCTTCATTTGATCGGTGACGTCCAGGCTGCAGTCACTGATTAGCGTGTTGAGTGTTTCAGCTGACGCGTTGAGGAATGGAGCCCAGTTCGGGACTGCAGGGACGTAGCGGCCATTTTCCTCGTAGAGCTTTTCAAACATCTGCCAGCGGGTGTCTGTGCGGACTTTTGACATGTCCACATCGGAGTTGACGGGCACTCGGACCAGGTTTCCTTCTCGGTCGCCCGCCATTGCCACCGTTTGTCCCTCAACAGACACTGCCCATTCCGCAAATTTTTCCTGTGCGGACTCATTAGGGCTGCCAGCCATCAGGTAAACGTTGTTGCCTTCCGCCAGGGTCGTCAGACCGGCCGGTCCCGCGGGAGGGGCGAATACTTCCACCACGTCCTTGCCTGGTTTCAGATCGAAGCTCGCCAGTTCGTAGGGTGCGACGAGGTAGGACCCTACGGCACCGGTCTGAAACAGTTCTTTAACGTTCGTGGTGTCCTGGCTTCCAGCACCGGGCTGGAGGACGTCGTGTTCGCAGACCAGGCCGCGGATCCACTGAGCGGCGGCAATTGATCCCTCACTTGCTACTTCGGACGTAAATTTTCCGTTTCCATCTTCTTTGAAATATTCGCCGCCGCCTGACCAGAAGAAGGATGACGTGTTCCACGAGATGTAACCGCGCTTTGTGGAGCCAGGAACACCGAGGCCGGCGACGTCTTTGCCGGTGCCTGTGGGATCCTCGGTCGAGTACGCTTCCCACAGCTTGACGAGTTCGTCCCAATTTGTTGGGACTTCAGCTCCCACTTTCTGGCGCCAGTCGGAACGGTTGAACAGCGCGACTGTTTGGGCTGTGTGGGGCACTCCATAGAACTTGCCGTCTGCTGCCTTCGCGCCCTCCCAGGCCCGGTCCTTGATCTTGTCCGTGCCCTCGATATCGGCAGGATCTATTTCCCGCAGCAGTCCCTGAGTCTTCATGTTTCCGAGCTGCGCGGTGTCGTTGATGACGATGTCAGGCAGGTCGCCCTGCGAGGCCCGCTGTTGAAGCTTGATTTCGAAGTCCTCCAAGATCGAGGAGAACTCCACCTTCACTCCTGTGGCTTCAGTAAAGGCTGCGGCCACCTCCTGGCCCACCTTGTCGGAGGGGCTGCCAGGCGCCTTCCGCTGCCAGATCTCCAAGGTTTGCGAGTTTTCGTCGTTCTGGTTCACCGAGGAGCCTTCAGTGGCTATTCCCGTTGAACAACCTGCCAGTGCCGTAGCTGCCAGCATTCCAACGCTTAAAACGAGGGCGATTTTCGAGTTCATCCTGAGCTTCCTTGTCCATGGATGGGTGGGCGAACGGAGGGGCCTGCCTCGAGGAGGGGACCGAGCGTGCCGGCCATGCTCCGACGAGTAGGTCGGTGATCTAACTTCTATCCAAGTCACGGTGCAAAAGACCGCAAAGCTAGATGCAAACTCAGAAGAAACGATCCTATTTTATATATGTAAATGGCTGTTATGATTTGAAACAACCGTTATGAGAGTATGAGTGAAATCACAAATGTGTCAACCGCAGGAGGAACGTTGCCGGTAACTTCCCAGCCGCAAACCATCGCCGTTACGGGCGGCGCAGGCATGATGGCCACTCTCTTGCGCCCGCATTTGCAAAGGGCCGGGTATGACGTGCGTCTGATTGATCTGGTGGCCGCCTCTGCACCCGGTCCTCAGGAAACACTTCATGTTGGTTCCGTGGCTGACGCTGCATTCATGAATGCAGCCCTTGTAGGGGCCGACGCGGTCATCCACCTTGGCGGAATCCACCGGGAAAAGTCCTGGGAGGAGCTAAGTGCCACCAATATCACCGGTACCCAAGTGACACTCGAAGCAGCACGGATAAACGGTGTGAAACGCGTCCTTCTCGCCAGCTCCACCCACGCAGTTGGCTTTCACCCGGTTGATTCTGCACGTGAGGACATCATGCTGGCCCCCCGGCCGGACACCTATTACGGAGTTAGTAAGGCAGCGATGGAGGCCCTTGGCAGCCTGTATGCCGATAAGTTCGCCATGAAGGTCGTCAGTGCTCGTATCGGCACCGGCGGGGAGCAGCCCAATAACATCCGGACGCTGTCGTCCTGGCTGTCCCCGGGCGATTCCTATCGCCTGGTTGAGGCCACGCTGAACGACTTAGGCGCTCCTGGGCACCACGTGCTTTGGGCCGTCTCAGCAAATTCTCGCGGGTGGGCGGATCTGTCGGCCGGCCGGCGGATTGGTTTCAATCCCCTCGATGACGCCGAAGCGTTCGCGACAGAAGTGAACGCGGAAGAAGACGCTGCCCCAAACTCGCTCCTCGGGGGACAATGGGCAAGCAGCAGTCACCAGCTTGGGGTAGACAATTACTCTGTACTGGAGGCGAAATGAACGAGAGCACTGTGAAAGCGCGGGGAACAGGGATTCAAGGATGACCCCCCTGGACGAACAATCCGGCGATGCCGGACCGGTAGGTGACGTGAAGATGGTGAAGTCTGCGGAGCGGACCATCGCCATCCTCGAAATGTTGGCCGCAGCGCCGCAGCCACTGACCACTGCCGAGATTTTTAAGCAGACAGGGTACCCGCGCTCCAGTCTTCATTGGCTGCTCCTGACTCTGCTGGAGCTCAACTGGATCGAGCAGAATTCTGAAGGGGCCTACCGAATCGGCACCCATGCGCTCCTCTGCGGCACCGCCTACCTTGACCGCGATCCAGTGATGGAACACGTGTCCGGCGTTCTGGAAAAGATCCGTAATGCCACCACTTTCACTACCCACTATGCCCGCCTGGACCGGTCCGATGTTATCTACCTGGCCACGCGCCAAGCGGTGGACCGCCGACGGCTTTCATCTCGAGTGGGCCGAAAGCTTCCAGCCCAGGTGACCGCACTGGGCAAGGCCATCCTGGCCGAGTACACCGACGCCGAGGTTCAGCAACGAATCGGTACCGGCCAGTATCAGCAACTAACGCCACATAGTGTGCCTGACTTTGAGAGCCTGCGAGCAGAACTGGCAGAGTTCCGCAAAACAGGACACTCAATTGAGCGAGAGCAGAATACTGTTGGCCTGACCTGCGTAAGTGTGGTTGTGCCATACCGGATCCCCGGCACTGACGCCATCAGCTGCTCCATCCCCTCGGAACTGGCCACCGAGGAAGTACTTCGCCACACTGTTGCCATACTGCAAACATCTGCAGCTGAACTCGCGCGAACCCTGCGAGGGGCAGGCATCCGCTAGCCCCGCAAGGGCCACCTGCCTGCAGTTATCGGCCGACGACGGGCCCCTGCTATTTCAAGCGCCGGTAACGGATATACCGTCAACCTGATAGGGCGCCGACAAGCTAACCTGATGGCTCTATTCCGTCCACTGTTGGGTCAATTAGGGTTATCCACGGCTGGAAGTCGGGAGCCGTTGGTGTAGCTCCCATTGCAGCAGTAGCGGTGGATAACCCATAGGAATTGTCCCTGGCTGTGGGACGCGGCCGGACCGAACCTCTGAGCGGACCCACGAGTAAGTCCTAGTCTCTGGGCCTTAACCGACGTGCTGCTGTGCTCGGCTCAATGCTCATGATCGGACTGACGCCGACTATGTTCTTCATTTGGACGCCGGAGCCAGAAATGCTCAAGACGGGATCAACAGCTCTTGACAGCAGTCACTTTGCCGACCTCAGTCCAGGGGTTGATCACCAGGCCGCCATCTGGCTTGGTGACCGAGATGCCGTCAGCATTGGCCGACGCGTACTTGCCGCACACGAGCACGTTCTCAATCTCACCCGGAGCAAAGACTTGGACCGTTACGGGAACTGGTTTTTCGAGCTGAGTGAAGAGGACGAATAGAACGGTGAGCAGTATCATGAGCACAGCGAGGCCAGCGAGGCCCATCGCGACTTTCAGATCCATACGTGCTTGGTCAATTTTCTGTTGGGCAGACCGTGGTGACTTTCGCTGCGTTTCGTCCTGCCTCTTCGCTTTCACAAATCTTGGCGGCCACCCATGAGCGGCGCGAGTTCCGAAAAAAGTACATCCGGCAGCAGAGCCGACCGCGAGGCTCAAAAAGCCAGCGAACCTCCAGGCCAGCTCTATGTCCTGGTCTTCGAAAGTCTTAAGCGTTTCGGCACCAAAAAAGAGGCCCGAAAACGAGAGCAGGCCGAACAGCGCCATGGTTGCTGCCAGCCACTCCTTAGCCACCCCTCTCACACTGGCTAGCTCTGTACCGCCTGGTGGAGCCTTAGAAGGATCGGTCGGAGCTATCGATCCTATAAAGGTGTACATATTGCCTCCCTCGCCGGTCACGATATGAGGGTCATGGTACGACGGTGGACTACAGGATCGCACCAGTTATTTCTTGTCCGGGAGCGATGCTCCAAGAGCGTCCGTATGGGTGATTCAGCTCGCGTCTAACCTGGTGCTCACGATGAGTGGCACTACGACGATCAAAAATGTGGGGTGACTTGCCGTAGGCGAAGACTGGAACCTCAGCCCAAGCGTTCGGACTTTCACAAAAGGACCTCCTTCTACTCCCGTCATTTAGGAGCCGATAACGGACCTTCGTCAACCTAGGCGGGGGAGAGGGGCTACCTACGTGCCTAAATCTGAGCAGGAGCGGCTCAGGGCTAATGAACAGCCTTTCTCGCTTCACTGTCGCTTCCGGTGGGGCAACTATCGCTGGCCGCAGTATTTCTCGTCAGAACGAGAGTAAGACGTCAGGTTCCACCAAGACGGCAGTATGGCGTGTGGCCGGGGTTCAGTACGGCGAGGTAGTTGGAGCGGGGACGGACACTTCCTCTTCGCGGAAAACGTCACGGCCGGAAACGTGCCGCCAGGTTACATGGTCGAGCCGCCTTGGCTCGGTTGAATACAGCTCCGCTACTTTCTTGATCAGCGCCGCGGCCTCCTCCTCGGTAAACCGCCTGTCACCGAGCTCCGCATTTTCCCGGATAAAGCGGAGCACCATGCGGTCCGGCTTCACGGACTGGAAACCAGCAAGGATAAGAAGGTAGTTGAATGTCACGCCGGACCGCTGGCTAGGAAGCTCCAGCCACACCTTCTTTAGCTTCTTCAGGTGCTCGTCCTCTGCATAGGCTCGGTGCAGGTCGTCCCGCGTGCTGTAGTGCAGCTTGTGGTGGAGCACGTCAGCGGCCTGGCGGATGACCTCAGCCTTCAGCGGAGCGTTCGCCTTGGTGTGTGCCGGCTTCCGGTTGTTTACGATCTTGTCGGCCCAGACAGCGGCATCGTCGCCGACGTCAGCGAATGTCTTCAGCAGCTCTTCCGTGCCGTCGCGATCAGCGTCGCCGCCCTGGGTGTTTCGATACTCTCGGTAGGCGTTCACGACGTTGATGACGCTGGTGTAGTGCGAGCCTGTCGAAAAGATGGAGTCGATGATGCCAAGTGCCAAACTGTGCGGGTAGCCGTCAGCCGCAATCCATTTAGATTCATCGCCGAAAATGCCCCGGCATACCTCCGTCAGCTTTTCCGCCTCTGTGGCGAACCCAGTCGTCATGTTCGGACTCTAGCAAGCCTCCGTCAAGATCATCGGGACTTATACGGGCGCACCGGCGGGGTTCGTCCATTCCAGATCTTATCAGGCGCTCATTGATGCCAAGAAGGACCCCGTTCTGGAGGCGCTCCTCACAAGGGGAACGCTGTACAGCCTCTCCAAAGGAGGCAAGGGAACCGCCGGCCCCTTGGTCACCGCCCTGACCGTGGCGACCGTGGAAGCAGCCCAAGACCCCCGCCTGAACCTGTATTGACCGCCGGGAGAGCCGGTTGCACAATCATTCTTATCTGACTCGCGCGGCTGACGCGCGCCCCTTACAAGCACCTCAAGGAAGTGGCGAAGGTGTGGGATTTTATAGCTGATCTGCTGGATCAACTCTTCGGCTCAGGCGATAGCGTCGCCGACTCGGTCACCGGTGACGGCGGCAGCATTTTCGACGACGCCATGGTCATAGGTGACGGAGCGGGCACCGGCGCGGGAAGCATTCTCGGTGACGCAGCACCGGTCTCGGAAGAAGCATCGCCGGGGGCAGTCCCGCCACCGGCAGATGCCCCCGCTCCGGATCACAAGGCTGAGCCCCTCTTCGGCATGGCCATGGACGGCGGGGTTGACGAGAACGGCAACCCGCTGACGTGGTCCACCGCCGAGAGAGCAGGTGGAGCCCTATACGACGGCAACCAAGAGGTGGAAGAGGCGTAATCGGCCATGCGGCCATTTCTGGAGCAGACGGCTGGAGCCAACCTTCAGGTCAGCGCGCATGACCCTACGGTGCGGTTCCGATATAGCTTCCCGTACATCGAGCGTGAGGAATTCGTGGAGGATGGCGCCTACGCGGTCAGCTACATCACGCTACGGAAAGACGGCAGGGTCCTCATCTTCTCCAACGTCAGCGACTGGCCCACCGCCTTGGAATCGGTAGCCCGGGCGTCGACCAGCGACCTCGTGGGCATGGCCGAAATCCTTCCGGTGTCCTGCGCGATGCTAGCTAACCGAATGGTTCAGGATGAGGCTCTGCCGATGCTGCTGAAAGACAAGGACCCCGACAGCGGGCAGGAGACCTTCTTCGTGGCATACCATCTGCCCGGCACTACGAAGCGACTCCGGCAGAACCAGATCGACGCGTTCCTCTCCCGCCCGGAGAACAAGGTGGCGGCGGTACTCGTCTTTGTGGCCGCCATGAAGCTTGTGGAGGAACACATCGACATGGTGAAGATGAGCTCGGCCCGCAGAAACTGGATAGCGATCAAGGGCGGCCTGCTCATGGGGCTCAAGCACGGTGCCCGGATCGGCATGCGCAGCCTCATCCGGCAGGCCGCTCTGGGAGCACTTCCCGTTGACATTGCCCCGACACTCGACTCCGACATCTGGGATACCGCCTTCAGCGCCAACGAGATCGGGACGACCCTGAACAAGCCGTTACTCTTCCAGTACTTCGAATCCGCGCAGAGACTATGAGGCTTGGTTCCAGACAGACGCGTACTTCGACCCTGCCGAGCAGGACCTGCTAGCCGGCTTCCTGCTCGCAGCTGCCCTGGCCGACCTTCCCGTCACCAAGGTTCACACCTGGCTGACCGACGCCACCGACGACGCAGCTGCCGGGATCCTGATGGACTACGGCTTCACCCAGACCGGCAACGCCGTCCAAGGCGTGATCAACCTCCACGACAAACAACGCGGCGGCATCTACGGCGCCGCCCTGCAGATGGCATCCTGCCTGACCAACCGGCAAGTCTCCCGCTGGGTCACCGCGCAAGGCCGGCCGATAACCGGCCACTGTTCGACCCGGCCGCTTTCGCCCGGTCCAAGGGAACGCTCTACAGCCTCCAAAGAAGGCAAAGGCACCGCCTGGCCGGCGTCCTCGACGAGGCAGCAAACGTCTGCCGCTGGCGTGAACTTGCGCACCTCTACAGCCCTACGGCTCCCAGCCTTCGGGGACCTACCCGAACTCGTACGGCTGGTCGAGCAGTCTATGCGGCCAGTCGCCCCGCTGGCGGCCCCAGACGGGGAAGCCGAAGCGCGAGCAGCTTGAATTTCTGTACCTGCGGCTCGAAGGCAAGTTGTCGAATTATTCCTACCCGTGAGGGCCTTGTGGGTCCAAGAATGTTGCTCCCCAAATTCAGTAAGCCTCCAAGGCACGATCCCGCCCTAAACCGGCGCTGGCCAAGCAATTGTGACTGCCGGGATCTGGGCAGAAACGCCACGAATGATGGCGCCAAGCAACCCCTTTTACAGGCACTCCCCCGGTTCTTTTCAATCGCCATTATTGGACCTTCTGTCAGCCTGACCACATCTGGATCATCCTTGCTTCTGCATATCAGGGAGACGGTGGGCGGTCCACGGCTGGGGTCAATTTTGGTTATCCACGGCTGGGAATGGGAGCCCTCGGATTAGCTCCCTGGCAGCAGTAGCGGTGGATAACCAATGAGAAATTGTCCCCGGTTGTGGACCGCCGCGCTTCACGTGACTCTGGTTTCTAGAAGCCAGGGTCGGAGTCGTATAAACACGTCACAACCATCGTCGTCAGGTTTGGGTGTGGCCTACTCAGACGAAATTCCGGCCTACCCCTGCTTGGGATTTCAACACTCCCCGAGAAGCCGTGGTTGGTGTAGTACTGCCGGGTCGAAACTCGTATATGGGCAACAAGTTGGTCATGGGTTGCTCCCATGCGTGTCTCCCACCCGTTGGTACGAACTATCCAGCAATGTCCAACTCCGGACAGCCAGAGGGTGGTCCGTATGTCCCGCTTTGTACCCGTGGCTAGCTGCCCAGGGTTTTTTCCACGTTGGGCTATTTAGCATCGGGGTTGCTTCACAGTCTGTCCCTATGGGAGGAGGCACAGATGAATCGTCAAGGCTGGCTGGGCTTTGCTGATGTAGCGGCGAGATGCGTAGCTGCACGGCGTCTGCGGGGCGCTGCCCGTGGCTTGGCGTTGACTTTCCTCCTGGCTTTCTTGTTTTTCTTTCCGCTGGCGCCTGCTGCAGCGCATGATGCGATCGAGTCATTCGCGCCCGCCGAAGGCGCGGTAGTGGCGGAGGCCCCGGCGGCGGTGAAGCTGACGTTCAACAACACGCCCATAGCTCTCGGCGCAGCGGTGCAGGTCACGGACGGGAGCGGCACTGACCAGGCAGAGGGTCCGGTCGTCATCACGGACAACGTCGCCTCACAGGCCGTGAAGACGAGCGCCCCAGCCGGCAGGTACACGGTCACCTGGCGGGTGGTTTCCTCAGACTCACATCCCATCGAGGGTCAGTACACGTTCATAGCCGGGGATTCGCCCGGATCGTCCTCCTCCTTGGCAGCGGTGCCCGCTGCCCCGTCCACTCCTGCCAGTGAAACCGCGCTACCGGTTGCTACGACTTGGGCGCTTGTCGCGAGTGGGGCGGTGGCTGTTGCGAGCCTGCTTTTAATGGACTGGTATGTTCGGCTGCGTTTGCCCAGGGGAAGCGGCAGCCCGTCATGACGCCTCAAAGGGGGGATTTCGGCCGGGTTGCCGCCGTAAAGTTTGTCAGGTCAGCACTGCAGGCAGCATTGATCCGCCGGAGAAAGGAACGCCGATGACGCCACGGGCTTCGTTTCGGCTGTTCCGCACCGGTCTCATCGGATCCGTGGTGCTCGGCCTCGCCTTCGGCGGGCACTTGGCCGGAGGAGGGCAGGTACCTGCCCTGTCTGTCTTGGCCGCCTTGTGTGGCGTGACCATGATCCCGATAGCAGCGTTGACCCGGGCCCGCCTGTCCTTTCCTGTTCTGACCGGCTTGGTCGGTGCCGGCCAGCTCTGGCTTCACTGGGGCCTGGAGGCATTGTCCGTTGGGGCCCCGCCGCCGGTAACTCTGGCGCTGCTGGCAGGCCACGCGGACCACACCGGCCGCGGCGGCCATGCAGGAGCCCATTCGGTCCAGGAGGCAGTGGCAGTAGTTGGGGCCGCTCCGACTCACGCGGCAGCGCCGGATTGGTTGATGTTTGCCTCACACACGGTAGCCACCGTGTTCACGGCACTGCTTTTGGCCCGGGGAGAGCGCGCCCTCGCAGTCTTGGCGGGCTGGCTTGAACCGCTCCTGCGGCAGCGCGAACCGGCCCTTATCCTCCCCGCCCGCACCCCCGTCCTCGGCATCGGTACCGTCGTTCTTCCCTCGTCGCGGCCAGGGATCCGGTTGCCTTCAAGACGAGGACCCCCAGTGCTGGCCCCTGCCGCCTAGCGCCTTTCCCTGCACGGACAGGAAGAAGGCGGCACTCCACCGCTTTCACCGGACACGCGCTGCCATGCCGCCGTCCGCTCCTGACCCATGCATGTTTCTGAAAGGCACCCACCATGAAAACTTCCATCCGCCGTACCGTCACAACGACCGGGGCCGCCGCGCTCACGGCTGTCCTCCTCGCTGCCAGCGCGGCCGTGGCCTCTGCCCACGTGACCGTCGATCCGTCCGTCACGAAAGAGGGCGGGTTCACCAAGCTGACTTTCAGCGTTCCCAATGAATCCGCCACGGCCAAAACCAATCGGCTCGAAGTGAAGCTGCCTACCGAGACTCCGCTGACGTCCGTCTCGGTCAAGCCCATCGATGGGTGGACAGCGCAGGTCGTCACCAGCGACTTGCCCAAACCCGTCGAGGTCCAGGGGGCCACGGTCACCAAGGCACCGACCAGCGTGGTCTGGACCGCCGACGACACGCACCAGATCGGGCAGAACGAGTTCCAGATGTTCACTATTTCCGTTGGGCGCCTTCCGGCAGCCGGCACCACGATAGTCACGCCCGCCGCGCAGGGTTACACGGACGGGACCACCGTCAACTGGGCAGACACCCAGGCGGCCGGCCATGACCATTCGGCAGCCACAGCCTCGGCGGCGGCGTCACCGGCAGCCACCGCCGCTGAGCCGTCGCACCCGGCACCGTCCTTTGTGACTACAGCAGCGGACTCCACCACCGCCCCCGGGACCACGGGAACCACCCCGGCAGCGGCGGAGGCCCCGCCGGTTGCCGCTGCTTCGTCATCCGATGCCGGGAATACTGCCGGCTGGGTGGGGCTCGCCGCGGGCCTGATCGGCCTCGCCGCCGGCGCGACCGCACTCGCACGCAGCCGCCCTACCCGGACCAACTAGGCCCCGGGCGAAGACCATGACGCTACTAGCCAACTCGAAGGACCCCCGCCGAGGCGGCCCCTGGCAGCAACCGTCCGGACGCCAGCGGACTCGAGAGCCGCGGCTGGTTCCGTGAGTTCGTGCTCCGGCTCCACTTATCCGATTCCCCTGAGCCCTCGGCAAAGCCTCCCACAGGGGTCGGGCGAAGCGTTCCTCGCACTGCTGATCCGGGCCTGACGTCGCGCGGCGTGAAAACTTGCAGTAACGCTGGAATGGTTTTCAGTGAGTCCTCCACGACGCTGCACGGAGACCATATTGCGGCGTCTGCGCGCTTGTCCGCTGCGTTGAGTGAGCTAATAAATCGTGGAATCCAGGGGATGGCGGTGCCAATGCAGCCCTTCCTAAGTCCAGTCCTACACAGAACTAAGCTCCAGGCCAATGGCGGAGTTTGGGAGTGGGCGCACTTAAGGCACCACTGGTATCGTGCCCTTCATTGGTGGGGACATTGATTGCTGGACGGGCCGACCGAATGGGAAGGGCGACGAATGCCGATTTGGGTGCAGGCCCTGTTATGGGGCGCTGTCGCCGGTGGAGCCCTCGTTTTGGGATCCGGAATTGCCTGGCTGTGGAGCGTCCCGCCCAAAATCGTCGGCACCGTGATGGCGTTCGGAGCAGGTGTCCTGATTTCAGCGCTTGCCTTCGAACTGGTCGACGAGGCGGTGGAAGGCGGAGGGCTGCTGCCGACGGTCATTGGCTTTCTGGCTGGTGCGCTCATCTTTGTCGGTTCCAACATCCTGCTGAGCAGAGCTGGTGCGAAACATCGGAAACGGTCCGGGCAACAGCAACCTTCGGAAAAGGAAGAGCCCGGCAGTGGCACCGCAATTGCAGTCGGGGCGCTGATTGACGGGATCCCGGAGTCGGTAGTTCTGGGGCTGGGCCTTATCACCGCCGGCACCGTTAGCCCAGCCATGCTGGCTGCCGTAATTATCTCTAACGTTCCCGAGGGTCTGTCCAGTACGGCCGGGATGAAGAAAGCCGGGCGTGGGCCCACATATGTTTTTGGTATTTGGATTGCCATAGCAATCCTTTGCGGAGCAGCCTCCCTACTTGGCTACGCCGCCCTGGAAAATGCCCCGGCAGAACTCGTCGCCTTCATTACTGCGATCGCGGCTGGCGGCATCCTTGCCATGCTGGCCGACACGATGATCCCCGAAGCCTTCGAAGAACACCACAACCTCACAGGTTTCACAGCAGCCGTGGGGTTTCTGACCGCCTTCACCATTCACCACACCGGCGGCTAATCGGCCGTAGCCATCCTGCTTGTCTGGCATAGCCCATGCTGGCGCTCCCCCGCCATTCTCGAACACCGGTGATGGACATTCTGCCAACCTCCGTGGGGCAAGAACCAAGATTTTGGTGATCCCGCGGCCGGAACTCGGGGCGACTCTAAGCCGTCCCTGGTTGGGGTCAATCAAGTTATATACGGCTGGAGTGGGGAGCCGTCCGGGTAGCTCCCAGGTAGCAGGAGCGGTGGATATCGTACAAGAATCGTCCCAGCTGTGGGCGGGCGGAACGAGCTTCTCGTCCGAGCGTGAGATCAGTTCCGGTTGTTCCGAGGACCCAGGCAAGGAGCCGTGTGTCGGCGTGGTGTTGCCGCTGTGAAAGGCTTCGTCGGCAGCAATAGCGATGGTTAAACATAAGGATTGTCCCAGTTGTGGGCAGTGGGTCGCGCAGCCCGTCCGGTTAGCATGTAAATTTTTGCTTTCTACAGCCTCCCAACCCTCTGCACGCTCGGGTCTTCACTCTGGATGTGCCGGACGAGCGGGGCTGGTTATGTGGTTGGTAGCATTCGGGCGTTATTGCTGGTTGGGTTGGACGCAAGTCAGGGTCCTGCCGGCGGTAGGCGGACAGGACCCTGAATTGGTGGGTTGTATCTAGCGTGCTGCAACCGTCCCGGTGGCTGTGCCTCCCCGCGTGGACTGGATGAGCACACTGGTGACCTGTTGGTTAGGTCCAGGCTTGGGTTTCAGCGCCCAGGCACCTAGAGTGTCCACCGGCGACGTACCGAGCTTGGTGACAGGCCGGCCGGGGGTGGTGTCGTAGATGACCACGGATGTTGCCGGGGTAAGGACGCCTGAGCTACCGCTGAGCGTGGAAGTACCGGCGATCCTCATCTCCTTGTTCAATCTGTGACGGGACTCGGTGATGGTGACCGTGTCCGTTTGCACGGTCAGTTCAACAGTAGCCGGGGTACTGGCCGTGCCGTTGCGGTCAGTTACGACCAATTCGATCCGGACTGGTTCGTCCGCTTTCGCGGTCAACGGTGCGGTATCGGTCGTTTTGGCGTAGTACGGAACGGAAACGACCGTTTTCACGGCAGTGTTGCTGGAGAAGGTAACGGCTGGGCCACTGACTTGGCGCCATTGGTAGCCGGCAGCGCTGGTTGAGGTGCTGCCGTCAAGCTCAACGGTTCCCCCGCGAGCGACTGTGGGTGATGCTGCCGTGGCCACGGCTGAGGCCGGGGCATCCGGCGTGCCGGGATTTTCGGAGCCGGGGACTGGCCCACCGCCGGTGTCAACGACGGGACCGGGGTCCGGTGCCGGGGCTACAGGATCCTGACCTGCCGGTGATGCTCCGCCGCCGCCGACGGTGACCGGCAGGGATGCCGAACCGCCGGACGCGGTTTTGACGGTAACGCTGGCCGGCGGTGCCTTCACGGCAAAGGATTTCTCAGATGCCGTCCCAGCAGCGGGTTCTTCTAGGGTCCCCAACCCCACCACGGTCAGAGGATACCCTGCTGTGGAGGTCGCGGCGACGGTCAGATTGGCCCCGTCATAGTTGGCTTTAGTGATCAAGATGCCGCTTGGCTTGCTGACATTGATGGTGCTGCTGCTGGCGGGCTTGTCCTCGATGTTGGTGACCTTGATGCTGCTGGGGGTGTCACCGGTGAACTTGATGCGGGCGTAGTACCGTCCGCTGTCGTCGTCGCTGAGCATGGGAACGGTTTCGAACTTCCCGTCCTGGCCTTCCACCTGCAGTTGGGAATCGATGCCGCTAGTGGCGAAAACATCGATCATGTCCCCGTTGAGTACTGCCGCGTCGGTGTTGACGCCATGGTTCGTGGAGAGCTTGCCCATCAGGGAGAACTGGTCAGTTTCCAGCGCAAGTCCGCCGCCGTTGACGGAGAACCTGTTGTAACCCAGGGGGCTGCCGACAACTGTGTGGTCCTGGTTCGGGTCGCCGAGGTACCCGTCGGGGCGGGCTGGAGCGGTTGCAGGGTCCCACTTGAGGAAAGGCCCGATGTTGCTCTTAAGCGCTGTGGTGAAGTTTCCGATGGCGGGGGAGATGTCTTCGACGAGTTTGCCGTCGCCGCTGGCGTCGGTGTCGATGGTGATAGTGCCGTAAGGGTGGCGGAACTCCAGTGTGGTGTTCGCTGGCCCGCCTTTGACGACGACCCGCTGCCGGCCAAATACAACCTGATCGCCCGCGGAGACTGTGTTTGCGAATGCTGCCTCCAGCCCAAGAACCAGTACGGCTCGCCCACCGCCGGGAAGATCCAGCTCGGAGCCAGCCAGCATGTAGAACGCCTCCTCCGGGAAGTTTCCTGGGAATGCTATCGGTGCGGTTTCGTCCGGGATGTCCCCCGGGAGGAAGCCGCACAAGGGGTTTGAACCGTCAAGGCACAATTCAACGCGGGTGTTGGTGCTGTCTTCGTACCAAGCCGGGAATCCGTACTCAGTATTCACCGGCCCGACAGCGATCAGCCCCCCTGGATTCTTCACGCTCACTTCGGTCGCGGCCAGTGCCGAGCTCACGCCCGTAGCCGTCAATACCAAAGCAGTGGCCGCTGCCAGGCCGCGACGGGTCCTCTGTTGTGGACTCAAAGGCGGGCCTGAACGAACAGGCATGCTAGTAACCATTTCGTGCTCCTAATTCGAACGGTTGGTAAGAACCACTGTGACGAGCCCGAGTTGGAGAAACGCTAGAAACCCAAGTTGGAAAAACCTTGTCAAAGCCCCTGCACGGCTCGTTTCCTGTGAAGGAATCACTGAACATCGGCCTGGAGGGAGGGACGCAAGGAAAACTTTCACGAAGGCCCACACTGTGTCGCTTCCGCCATTGATGTCGGTGACGCGGCGTTATGGGCACGCTACGACTGGTCCGCGCGGCGGGCGCGGAGTTCAAGGTGTTTGCTCGGGGGCGTCCTAGTGACCAGGATGGCGCGATTAGGGACGGGGGTGCGCCAGTGATTGATTCTCGTTTGCTGTTACCTTTCGCGGGCGGCAGCTCTTGCTCCTTTCAGGAGGCAGTCACAGTCACGGTGCGGGTCGCCAGGATCTGACCTGTAACCCAGTGCAGGAAATCGACGGCGATTTTGTATTTCCCCGGCGCCGGTGGGTGAAGCAGGAAGTCAAACTTCTCCGCGGCTCCGGACTTGATCACGCTGGTGAGCAGCGGTTGCCCGGCCATCGAGGGCTGAACCGCGGGGCCGACCGGGTTCGGGGTGTTCCAGAAGGGGCGGCCATCGTGGGCGATCAGCTCTGCCATTACCACGGGTTGGTTCGCCTCGTTGAGGAACCTGGTACGTGTGGGAAAATAGTCCACGTTGATCATGCGGACCAGTGTGGGTGCAACGCCCTCTTTCGCGACGTTGGCCCGCATCGAGCTGATCGCCCATACCCTGTCCCCAGTGGGCCGGCTGGCTACCGCGCCGCCCAGGAGAAGGAAGTGTTTGGGTTCAAAGCGGTTGAGCCCGGCATCGTCCCCGGACAGGCCGGCTGCGTGGTTGAGTTCGTGCCACCGGGGATCAATGGAGTAGGGAGCAATCAATGTCTCGGTGGGTATGTCGTACAGCGGCCCCTGCACCGAGTGGCGGCGCATTCCACGCGGTGGCGGAGGGGTACTGGCCGGGGGATCTATGATGATCGGCCCGAACATGCCCATCTGCACGTGCAGTGGCGTGTTGACGTGGCAGTGATAGAAGTAGGTGCCCGCGGAGCCCCGGTTGGGGTTTCCGACCACGCCGACGTCTGTTCTCCACTGGTAGGTGTAATGCCCGGAGACCTCATAGGAGGTGTGGCCGACGCCGTCGTTCCGCGGGTCGGGTTCGATCCCGTGCCAGTGGATGGTGTGGACCCTCTTACTGGGTTTGATGGTGCCGTGAAACAGCTTGCCCTCCGTCAACCGCACCAACGGTGCCGGGATCCCTCGCCCTGACTTGCCGCTCTCGAAACTCCAAAATTCGAGTTCAGGCCCGTTCGGAATCTTCAGCTTCCTGTTGAAGAAGTCGAACTCCATGCTCAGGTCCGGGCGCTGGAGGAACTCCGTCTCCGGGCTTCCCTCGTGAGGTTGGTCCGAGGCGAACTCCACCTGGCTCCGGTACTTGTGGTGCCCGTCTTCCGCGGTCCCCGGCAGACCTTGATCAGGGCTGGCATCAGCGGCCACCACCCAGTCGGCGACAAGGCCGCCGGGGTAGAGTCCGCCCGCCGCTGTCTGGGAGGGCTCCGCGTGGCAGTGCATCGGATACCGCCAGTCGACAGTTCGGGCGTTCCACACTTCATTGACCACGTCCGGTGGACGCCGGACCGGAAGCAGTGACTCCTTTCGGTCCAACGGTTCCAGTTGAACGGTGTCCTCCCAGTGCTGCAGGATGACGTCACCCTCCGGGCTGACCCGTCCATGTTCGCGCGGGAAATCCTTACCATTGGCCCGCACGGTCCAGACGTGGTTGCCGTGGTAGTGCAGCTGGTGGTCCACGACGCCAGCGTTGATCATCCTCATCAACTGGCCGGTGCGGATGGCACCCGCGCCCGGCGAGGCGCTGAAGTTCCGCACGTCGGTTTCGCGCGGGAAGCCCGAGGGCAGCGTGTCCTGCTCCCGCCGCTCGTTCAATTCTTCATCGGTGCTAACGGCCAATGACTGGAAGCCCGAGTACCCGTTGAGGGTGAAGTACCTGGGTACCGCCGGTGTCGAGGCGGGATTGACCGTCCGCCCTCGGGAGGCGATTCGGGCCCAGACAGGATCCACGTCGTGGCACAGCCACAGCCACTGGCGCTCGAATTCGGTTCCGTCGGGGCCGGGGTAGAGCTGCCAGGCGTTCCGCGGGTCAATGACCACGAGCCCGCCGTAAAGGCCGAGGGTCCGCTCCACCGGTTCGTTGCCCGGGTCCGAGAACAGGTAGGTCCCTGGCGCCGGTGCGTCGAACTCCAGGAGATACGAGGCTCCCGGGGCTATAGGGCCCGTGCCTTTATCCCCGTCGTCCGGGCCAGCGCTGTGGAACCGGAGTTCGTGCGGCTGCGCAAGATGGTTGTGCACCCTTATCCGGATGATGCTGCCTGTTTCGGCGATGAGGGTCCGGTCCGGAAAATAGCTGGCCCAGTATTCCTTCCTCGCCAAATACTGTCCGGGGTTTGCCTGGTCGGGCTGCAGCGGTGTTGGCCTGCCGCGCGGTGGCGGCGGGGCGGTCAGGGGATAAGTCCGGCTTGCCGAAACCTCTCCGGCCGCAGTGAAAACCCGGGGGCTCATCGACAGTGACGGGTTGGCGTCCGACAAGGTGGTGGGGCGCTCCCCGAAGCCTCGGTGGTAGACCAATGAGCCATCCACCATCACCACGAAACCTTCATTGATATGGAAGTCCAATGTGTTCATGACAGTGCCTCGTTAATAATCAGGGGTGGCAGCGCCAGACGGTAAATACGGTCCCTGCTGCTCGTCGGAGAGCCCCAGCTTCGGGGAATCACGCGGTGCCAGGTAACTGATCAGAAGGTGCTCCGAGGTGTGCGGTGCTACCGGACCGGGTGTGCGGTCGGAGTCCCGGTGAGTGACTGTCACAGCCGTCGACCCCAGCTTTAGCCGGAGCTGCCCCGGGCTGAAAAGCACCGGCACCGCACCGGAATTCTGAAGTTGCACTTCCAGCAGCACGACGTCCGCCCAAGTCAAGTTGACCGGTTCAGGCCACGCCGGGTCTGGCAACGTCCGGTTGTCGTGGCCGTGATCGTCGGGGCTGGACTTTTCCGTAGTGCTGACACGCCTGATCTGCGTGTCGCCTCCAATGCCCCTGCCTGCGTTGATAGAGGACGCAGCGGCTGCCAAGGTTTTGAAGGCCGTTTGGCCTTGGGGATTGAGGCGGGCAAGGCGCCCGGCCCGAACAATGGCTAAGGACCCAAATGCTGTTGTCACGCTCGTAGTCATTTTTTGCGGGCTTCGCCCGGCAACCCCGTAGGTGCCACCGGCCAGCAGCAGGAAAGCGCCGCCACTTAGTACCAATCCGAACTGGCAGCGACTCAGGCCTCGATCCGGAATACGGTTACGTTGAGGATGCATGACGCTCCTTTTTTTGTTGCGGATTGGATCATCCTGCTTGCATGCCCCTGCGGAAACCTTTGGAGCAATTAGGAGGAGGTCTTGAAGCTCCCAGGCCCGCGCGAAGGGCGGCGCCGCGGAAGAGGCCGTCGTCTGGTCCTTTGAAACCCCACAACGCTTTGGTGACACCTACAGCAAGACGAACACGCCTCCGCGCGGCGCTTACCGCGTTTCAATCGCATTACTTTCCGGGGGTCGATTCCGGCAGCCACAAGTTCTTTTGTGAGGGTTCCCCCGTATAGGACCTAACCGGCAACCCAGTGCAGATGGAGGCTCGATGGCAGGTTCTATCAAGAGGGTGCGGACGGTGAGGATAACCGGGACCGGAATCAGCGCCGCCACCAGGAGCCCGGCCAACGTCCTACAGTCAGTTGCATCTTTGGCCACGACAACAGACGGCGGCTGGGAAACCGGCGCCTGCCATGGTGCTTTATTTCTTGCATGATCAATCCTTCTCGTCGTCCCATGCAGGCTGAGCGGCGGTCATGGGATCGTTCTCGTCCACGTCTGTCGCTTTGAGGCCTACCCGGAACTGGGTCATCATGTCGTGGTCCTCGTGCGGCAGGTTATGGCAATGCATCATGTACAGGCCTTTGTGGGGGGTGAACCTCATCAGCAGCCGTACGGTCTCGTTTTCGCCTATGTACACCACGTCCTTCGGGCCGCGTTCGTAAGCGAAGGGTGCTTTCCCGTTGCGGCTGAGGACCTGGAAATCCACGAGGTGGATGTGGAGCGGGTGGAACCAGCCGCCTGATTTGTTCTCAATTTCCCATATCTCCACTGAGTTGGCTGCTGGATCCGCAGCCACTTTTTTGTACCCGCTGGCTATGATGTCCTGCCAGCTGTCATCGTTGATGGTCCACATGTTGGTGACGTCGTTGCGCTTAACTCGGAACTGGCGCGTCTTTACGGACTGTTTTGTTGTCAGCGACATGGCTTCACTGGGGGCCAGGGTGGTGGGAATCCGGTTCCAGGTGGGGTCGGAGGTGTCCACCGGCTCGTCAGTGACGTCGAATGCCATGATCTTGTTGGTGAAGTCGTAGTCGATGTTGTTCGGGTTGGAGAGGTTCCGGAGCTCGACCCGCTGCCCGGTCTTGTACTTCCGGAAATCGATCAGGACCTCGTACCGCTCTGCCCCGCCGTGGCGGTAGTTCGCCACGCTTTGCGCGGCCGGCATCAGTCCGCCATCGGTGGCAACCATGATCAGCGGATCGCCGGTACTGAGCACCGGCCGCAGGGAACGGGAGATGGAGCAGTTAAGGATTCGGAAGCGGTACACCCGCTTCTGCACCTTCATAACGGGCCACGGCCTACCGTTGACCAAAATGACGTCACCCCAAAGTCCCGAGTGGGTGTTGTCGTCGTAGCCCAGCGATCCGTCTGCTGCGAACATGACGTCGTTAATGGTCAGTGCCACGTCGAAGCGGCCCTGCGGGAGCAGCTTCCGTTCGATGGGATCATGCATGTGGTACTGCGCCGCGAGGCCCGAATAGGCATTCTGGGCCGTGTAGTGGACGCCGTGGTCGTGGTACCACAGCGTCCGTGCAGGCTGGAAGTTGGGGTAGTGGTAATCCTTGTAGAACCCCGGGTAGGTGATGTCGCTGGCATAGCCGTCATACTGCGGCAGCGACGCGGACCCATGCAGGTGCGTGGAGGTGGAAAGGGCGTGTCCGTCCAGCGGATGCAGCGCCGGAAGCTGGTTGCGGACCCGCAACACAGCTTTGGTGCCTTGGTCCAGGCTGATGGTGGGCCCGGGGAACAGCCCGTTGTAGCCGAGGATGGGTGTTGTCAGCCGAGGCAAAATCTGAGCCGTCGTGGCCTTCTCCGTCACCTGGTAGTAATGTACGGGGCGCCCGTCTACGGGATCAATGCCCTTCTTATACGGATCCAGGAAGGGCGCCTGGTGGAACTCTGACTGGAAGGGCCGTGGCATCTCATTGGCGGCGAGCCGGCTGGCGGACTTGGCCTCCACCGATCTCGTCGGCAACAACGCCCCACCTGCTCCGAGGACCCCAAGTCCACCGATCAACAGAACTTGGCGGCGTGAAATTGTCATGACGGGTCTCCCTCTGTTTATTGCCTTGACTGTGCACCGCTCAGCTTGGGGATTCCTTCGCCGGTATCCCCCTAAGGCTTGGAGAAACCATGTAAGCCAACATGCAGACGGCCCTTATCGGACAGCGTTGGGGCTCGTGGTGGGATGGAGTTGCTGGGCCAGACGGACGCTATGCCTTTGACGGTGCATCAGTACATGCTGGAGCGGGCTATGGCTTAGCAGAACGGCGGGAAGACTTTGCACAGAGCCTTGACCACATCGGAGACAGGGAAGCCGTAGGCCAGACTCACCGCTGACCGGGACCGTGCAGCGCCGCCTACGTCGACGGTAACTTCAACCCGCAACAAGGCTCCCAGAGCACGGAAGACACGCGGCGCACTCGCGGCCGCCCAGCAGACCCACAACGGCCTGAGCCTCTAAGCGGGGTGGGGGAAACAGGGAGAGGTAACAAGTTCATGGCTGGCTATGGAGTAAATGATTTTGGCCATGCCTGTGAGCTAATCGATCTTTGGCGGCGATGTGAATGGACGTGGGGCGGTTCTTCAGGGTGAGCACGGCTTCCTTGCGTAGCCACAGCAGAGGATCAATGAAGGTTGGAAAGGATCGTTTGCTGGCTGTGCCGTATCTGAAGAGTTCTTGCGGGTCAGTGATGCGTTGGCCAGGACGTGTTCGACGTGCACGTCGCCGAGGAGATCAACCGCTGCGTCGAGGTAGCCAAGTGAAAATCCTCGGGCGCTGCACGAGGCAGGGTTTTTGGGATGGTCGTTGCAAGCTTTAGCCCGCCCAAGGGCTCAAGGGACGCCCGCGCAAAACGCTCGGCTGGAGTACTGCAGCCGGGCGTTTTGCGTGATTTACTACTTACCTCCTGACCAACAGGTGTTGCAAGGATTCTTAGAAACCGTCCGCTCTCAGCCGGCCTTCCCCGCCTCTTAGGCGACGTGTTCAGGTTTATGTGGTTAGAGGGTGCCGGTGGTAAAGCTCCAACTGGTGGTGGCTAGGGGTGTGCCTGCCGCGTCGCGGATGGTGCCGGGGCCGCCGGTGATGGTGGCGGTGTACCGGGTGCTGGCCGCAAGTGTGGTGGCGGGGTTGAGGATCCACTGGTTCGTGGTTCCGTTGCGGGTGACGGTGGCTGTTACCGCCGCACCGGTTGCAGTGTTCTTCAGGGTGAAGGTGGTGGCGCTGACGCCGTTAACGGGCTTGCTGAACGTCGCGGTGATGTTGGCCGTTCTCAGGACTCCGGTGGCGTTGACTGCGGGTGTCCGGGAGGTCACGGTGGGTGCGGTGCCTGTGGTGAATGACCAGTTGGTTGATGCCAGCGGCCGGTTGGCCAGGTCCCGGATTGCGGCCGTGCCGCCGGTCAGGGTGGCGGTGTAGGTGGTGTTCGGATTGAGCAGGGCGGTGGGGTCAAGGGTTGCTCGCCGGGTGGCTTGGTCGTAGGTCACTGTCGCCGGGATTACGGTGCCGGCGGCGTTTCGGAGTGTAAACGTGGTGCCGGAGATTCCCTGAACGAATTCGCTGAAGGCGGCGGTGATGTTGGTGCCGGTACCGACGCCGGTGGCACCGGAGGCGGGTACCCGGCTGGCGACAGTGGGTGCCACGGTGTCGGCGGCACCGATCCTAACGGTCCGGCTGGCGGTGGCGCTGACGTTGCCGGCGGCGTCCGTGGCCCGGACCTCGAAGACATACGTCCCGTTGACCTGTGCATCCCAGGTTTTGGGCGAGGCGCAGGTGGGGTCCCAGGTGGAGTTGCTCGGCAGCAGCCGGCATGCGAACTTGGCACCGGCTTCACTGGAGAAATTCAGTGTCGGGGTGTTATCCAGCGTTGGTGTTGAGGGGAACGGGGCGGTGACGGAGGCTGCCGGGGCGGCGGTGTCCACCGTGAACGTCAGTGTCGGGGAGGTGAGGTACTGCGGCACGTCTGCCGGTACCAAACCCGTTGCGGGGTCCGGGAGGTAGGCAGGGTTTGCTGTGCGGGACTGGATCTTGTGGATGCCCGGGGTGAGCGGTGCCAGCCTAGCGGAGTAGCTTCCGCCGGAGAGTGTGGTTGCCACCGGGGTCGCTGCTCCGTCGACGATCAGCTGCACAGGCGCTGTGCTGCCCGCCGGCGCAGTACCGGTCACGGTTGGCGTGGCGATGTTGGTGATGTTGTCCGTCGCGGAACGTCCACTGTCACTGGCTGCAGCGAGATCCGGTGTGGAGGGGGCGCCGTCGGAACCCTCCGCAATCAGCCCCTGGACGGTGAAGGTGCTCACGGTGAGAGTGTTGATTCCCGGGCCACCGGCGTTAGGGGCCGGCGACAATCACGGCGTTGGTGCCCGAAGGCGCTCCCGTGACGGCCCGCGGTGTGTTGATATCGCCCAGGGTTCCCGGGGCCGCCCCTACCTGGCGGAGGAACGTCGCGGTGCTGCCGGCCTTGTAATCGCCCAGGAACGCGGCGCCAACTCCGGCCCAGTCGCACGGCACGGTGGGGCTGGGCGCGCACACGCCGGAGTCCAGGGTGGCTCTGATCCTTCCCAGCGCGGGATTCTTCGGATCCGCCTCAGAGGTGAACACATTCACCCCGTAAGGGTGCGTGATCGTGTACGAGGCGTTGGGAAGGATGTTCTCGACGATGAACCGGAGCCGGCCGAAGCCCATCTGCTCACCAGGCTCCACAACCCCGTTGGTGTGCGCACCTTCCAGTGCCGCTTCATACAGCCCCAGGTTGCCGCCTGCCGCTTCGGCAGCAAACCAGAAAGCCTCCTCCGGGAAGTTGTCCGGATACGAAGCCGGCGCCCCAACGTTTGGCGGCTCCGAGAGGCACCCGGCGTCAGCCATGTAGCAAAGCTGCAGCCTCACAGTGCCGTCCGAAAACCAGGACGGAAAACCGGTGGACGGATCTACAGGCCCAACTCCGGCTGTTGACGCGCTGGCCGGTGCCGCTGCCAACGGCGACAGCGCCGCTGCCAGCAGCGCCCCGGCAGCAGCGGCGGCCAACCCCGCCCTGGCGCCCGCCCGCCGCGGAAGAGGATCAACTTGGCCGGCCCCGGCCGCATATTGAAGCTTCCTGATCATGATGACTCCTTTGGACTCCAGATGGCCCCCAGTACCTCTCAAGGCCAGGCCGGGTAATTGCCCCAACCACCGCAATCATCAAATGACAACCTTGGATAAGCCTCGGTATCCCTGCCCTTGGTTGCCCACCCTGCCCATCAACGGTGGGCGCCCGTTTTGGGCCGGGCCTAACAGGCCAAGGAAATCCCAAGATGGATTCGCAGGATTCCCCCAACATCCTGTCAATACCGTCACAAAATGATTAACTGTTCAGTGCTACGGTGCACCAATCCTGGCTCCGCCTTCGTAGCGGGCACCCAAAACCTCACTGTTGGCTATCACGAGGCCTACGTCTGTGCAGAACACAAGACACTGATCGATGCCGGCACCCCCTGGGACATGCAAGAGCGCCATGTCCTGATGGGTCATGACCTGGCACCGGTCCTCGGTAACTGGTCCGCGCGCCCCAGCACCGGATCGAATGGCTTCACCCTCCGCCTTGAAATCGCTGGGCAGATCAAGCCCTTCGAGGTATTTCTAATGCCTACCGAAGCGAAGATGCTGTCCACGTTCATCAGCGCAGCCAATGGCGCCGATTGACCGTGTAAGTGCTGGACCTGCTGAGGACTGCCCGGCCGCCCCGGGCAACCAGCGTTATATACGTCGACTCTCGGCCGAAAATGCGCAGCGACAATGTGTGTGGGGGATCAGTGGAAGCGCGGTGTGGAGCCGGCGGCGGCTGGGGGTGGCGTTCGCGTCTCGAACGAACGCCCTCGTCGCCGGCTCCGCTTATGACGCTATGGCGATGAGTTGAGAGATACCCCAGTAATCATTACGTGTTTTCCTGAAACAGGACTACTTGCTGGTATCGGTGATGGAGGTGTCCTTCGCCGGGGGACTGCAGCGGGGGAGTGGCTCCACTGTTTCATTTTCGCTCACGGCTTGGTCTTTGAACGCGCCGGAGTGGCGGCTTTCCGGGCAGGGAATGCCTCGGTGGGCTGCCGAAGCGCAACTCCTCCTGGGGCCACTCCCCGCCTATTTTCAAGAGCCGATAACAGCGATTCTGTAAAGCTACGCAGCATGCCGTGCCACATCAGCAGAGCCGGTTCGGGAGCGGCTTCAGTCCAGCCTGGCGTGGCGGGGATATTGGTAGACCGGCTCCCTGCTGATCCCGTAATCGCGGGCAAGGACGACTTTACGAACGCCACGGCCCGCGCGCTGGACCAGTTCGGCGCCCGTTCCGGCGAAAGGGTCCTCTTCCGTCCCTCGTAAACGCCGCGCTGCTGCGCCAGCGAGATGCCTTCCCGTTGTCGCTCCCTGATCAGGGCGCGCTCGAGCTCCGCTAACGCTCCCATGACCGAGAGCATGAGGTTGGCGATGGGGGAGTCCTCGCCGGTGAAGACCAGGCGTTCCTTGACATACTCCACCCGGACTCCTTTGCGGGTGAGAGTGTGGACCAGAGCCCGGTAGGTGGACGCGGCATCCACCCATGCCGGTGATGCTGTGGTGCGGGTGGGCCAGCCCTACGAATGAGGCCCCATCCGGAAAGAATCTGGACGGGGCCTCATTCGCTAATGCTAGGAAATAATCGCTAAATCACCTTGGCGGTTGCCGCGGAAGTCTTAGCGACCGTGGTGTAGCCGGTCTTTGTCCCTGTAACGGTGACGGTCACCGTCTTTGCGCGGACCGTTGTTGTCGGTGTGTAGGTGCTGGCGGTAGCGCCGGTGATGGCGATGCCGTTCGCTTTCCACTGGTACTTCAGGGTGACCGGTGCCGGTCCCCAGGTGCCTGGGGAGGCTGCCAGCCTTGAGCCGACTTTGGCAGTGCCCGTGATCGCAGGCGCCGGTGCGGTCAATGTTCCTGCCACGACCCTCGCTGTTGCCGCGCTGGTCTTGGCTACTGTGGTGTAGCCGGACTTGGAACCGGTGACGGTGACGGTCAGGGTTTTGCCCAGGACTGTTGCAGCCGGCCTGTAGGTGCTGGCGGTGGCGCCGGTGATGGCGATGCCGTTCGCTTTCCATTGGTACTTCAGTGTGACCGGCGCCGGTCCCCAAATGGCGATTGCCGTCAGAGTGTTACCGACCTTGGCCGTTCCGGTAATGCCCGGCACCGGTGCGGTCAGGAGGCCTGCGGCAACCTTGGCCGTTGCTGCACTGGTCTTGGCTGCCGTGGTGTAGCCGGACTTGGAACCGGTGACGGTCACGGTCAGGATTTTGCCCAGGACTGTTGCAGCCGGCCTGTAGGTACTGGCGGTGGCGCCGGTGATGGCGATGCCGTTCGCCTTCCATTGGTACTTCAGTGTGACCGGTGCCGGTCCCCAGGTGCCTGCCGCGGTAAGGGTGGAGCCAACCCTGAGCGTCCCCTTGATGGTAACCGCCGGCACGCCCAGGGTGCCTCCGGCGACCTTGGCTGTTGCCGTACTGGTCTTGGCTACCGTGGTGTAGCCCGCCTTGGTTCCGGTGACGGTGACGGCCAGGGTTTTGCCCAGGTCCGTTGCCGCGGGCCGGTAGGCAGCGGCAGTGGCGCCAGTGATGGCGATGCCGTTAGCTTTCCACTGGTAGCCCAGGGTGACGGTCGCCGGTCCCCACGTGCCGGGCACGGCCGTGAGGGCGACGCCTACCTTGGCAGTGCCGGAAATCGTAGGCATGGGTGCGGTCAGTACCGGGTTGGCAGCCATAACGGTTCCAGTGGCCGGGGAAGTCTTCACCACTGTGGTGTAGCCGTCCTTGGTTCCTGTCACGGTGACGGTCAGGGTCTTGCCCAAGTCCGTCGTCGTGGGTTTGTAGGTGTTGGCGGTGGCGCCGGTAATGGCGGTGCCGTTAGCTTTCCACTGGTAGGCCAGGGTGATTGGTGCCGGTTCCCAGGTGCCCGGGACCGCGGTGAGGGTTGAGCCCACAGCGGCGGTGCCGGTGATGGTCGGATCCGGGGCAGTGAGGGTGCCGGCGGCAACGGCGGTGGTAGCCGCAGATGTCTTAGCAACCGTGGTGTAGCCGTCCTTGGTTCCTGTCACGGTGACGGTCAGGGTCTTGCCGGCATCCCTCGTCGTGGGTTTGTAGGTGTTGGCGGTGGCGCCGGTAATGGCGGTGCCATCAGCTTTCCACTGGTAGGCCAGGGTGACTGGTGCCGGTTCCCAGATGCCCGGGACCGCGGTGAGGGTTGAGCCTACAACGACGGTGCCGGTGATGGTGGGATTTGGCGCGGTGAGGGCAGGACGTACTGCTGCCCAGGACAGGTCATGCGGCGTAGAGTTGCCGCCGACGACCGTCACGGGACTGGCAGCGGCCTCGGTGTCGGCGTTGCCCGAGAAGAGTTCTCCGTCCATCCAGCTATGCACCCGAAGAACGTACTTCCCTGATGTCAGGCCGGTGACGTTGTATTTGCCGGCCCCGTCCGTCATTCCGCCGCGCGTCACCAGCGAACCGTCCACCGTATACGCCTGGACATAAAGGTAGGGCGCCGGCTTTCCGGCCTTGTCAAGCACGGTGCCGCCGATCGATCCGCCCTTGGCCAAGGTGGCATCAACATTCGGCACAGACTGCCCCGCGGCGAGCTGGATCAGCTGGGCTTGGTTAATACCCGCGGATTCGGGCTTGTTCTGGTAATACTGGGCTTCCTCCGTGGAGTATCCGCTGGAGCGGTTGAAGGCCACCTTGTACGACCCGGCCGCAAGTCCGACCACGCTGTAATTGCCTGACTGGTCGGTGTACTCGCTTTTAACGAGCTTTCCGGTTTCATCCAGAACTGAGAGCGGGTAGCCCTGAGGGTTAGCACCCGCGACCTTTCCAGTAATGGATGCACCGGTCACTACCGTCACGTCGACTCCAGTGAGGTTTTGTTCCGCTGTGACCGGCCTGGCGGTGGCGGCCTCGAACGTGGATCCGCCGAACCAGCTGTCGACGGCGCCGCTGCGAACTCCGAAGAACTGCAGTTTGTACGTTCCGGGCTCCAGGCCAACCAGGGTGTAGGAACCATCCGCGAGCACTGAGCTGCGGGCCGCCGCAACGTCAGCGGATCCGGACTTGAAGGCGCCGACCTGGGCAGCGCCAAGGGAGACGCCGTCAGGGGCTGTGATTTTTCCGCTGATAGTGGCGCCCTTGACCAGGGTTGCATCCATGGAGGTTAGGCTCTGGCCGTCCGTCAGTGTGACAGTGGCTGCCGCTTCCATGGACGAGGCGTTGCTGTACCACTGCTGCAAAACTGCCGCGGTATACGGGACAAACTGCAACTTGTAGCTACCGGCGTCTAGCCCCTGTAGCAGGTAGTTGCCATCAGATCCGAAATAAACGGATTTTGCGAAAGTGTTATCGCTCTTGTGGAGGATGACTACGCCGGAGCTGCTTACACCGGCAGGCACAGTGACCTTGCCACTGATGCTCGCGCCTAGGGCAAGTACCGCGTCGATACCCGTGCGGCCCTGTCCGGCAGTCAAAACGATGGGTGCCGCCTCGGCCTGCATCTTCGCATCGTCGTACCACTCGTCCAAGGCGCCGGATTCAGGGCCACTAAAGAGCACCTTATAGGTTCCTGCAGGCAGTCCCTTGAGCACATACGTACCATCCGCGTTTACGGGGAACCATGTCCTCATCGGGCGTTCGTCCAGGCTGGCGGCGACGTTGACGCGGGTCAGATCTACACCGGAGGGCGCAGTGATCTTTCCGCTGATGGTGGCGCCCTTGACTAGGCTCACATTGAGATCCGCCAGGTCCTCGCTAGCCCCGACGGCGACGGTCGCAGCAGTCTGCAGCGACTCGCCGCCTCCATGCCAGGCATCCAGCGCCCCGGAGGTGCCCCCATTGAACTGGACCTTATAGTTTCCTGCCCGAAGACCACCGACCCTGTAGCTGCCGTCGACTGCTACCCAGGCGTATCCTGCTTGCGATCCGCTGTCTGCTTCGAGAACCGACACGGTGACCTCCGAGACGGAGACCCCAGCGGGCGCTGTGACTTTGCCGCTGAGGCTCACACCCTTCACGAGCACGGCATCAGCGTTGCCTGCGGCCTGGCCGTCGGTGATGACGATGGCGGTGGCCGTGCTGAAGGTCAGGCCGCCCCCGTACCACTGGTTTAGGGCGCCGGAATTACCCGAGTTGATCTCCAGTTTGTAGGATCCGGCCTGCAACCCACCCACTTTGTAGGAACCATCCGCTGCGACGGAGGAGGAGCCCGCGTAGTCCATGGCACCACTGCTGTGGTAGGCGGTGACCCACACGGCTTTCAGGTCTACGCCTGCAGGAGCGCTGATTTTTCCGCTGATGGACGCTCCGTTCTTCAATTCAGCGTCGATTCCAGTCAAGTCCTGACTGGCGGTCACGGTGACGGCGGTGGCGGACTCAAATGTGGATGCTTCCGCATACCACTGATCGAGAGTGCCGGAGGCGAATCCGCTGAACTGCACTTTGTAAGTGCCGGCTGGCAGTCCCCGAACTGTGTATTTGCCGCTCCGGTTCACCTGTGTGTTGAACCCGGTAGAACCTTCCAGGCTTCGTACCTGCACGCTGACGCCGCTGAGGTCCACGCCGGCAGGTGCCGTAACAGTTCCGCTGATCGAGGCACCCTTCACCAGGGTTGCGTCGATTTCGGTGAGGTCCTGGCCTGCGGCAAGAGTGAGCGGCGTGGCCGTTTCGAAGGACGAAGCATTGGCATGCCACTGGTCGAGCAAGCCCGCGCCGCTTCCGCTGAACTGGACCTTGTACGCACCTGCAGGCAGGCCGCGCACCAAGTAGCTACCGTCATAGTTGACCCGTCCCGACAACGACGAGGAATGATCCGCCGCGGACACGTTTACGTAGACAGAGGTTAGATCGGTTCCGGGAGGTGCCGTCACCTTGCCGCTGATGGAGGCGCCCATAACGAGTGCCGCATCGATGCCGCTGAGATCCTGAGCCTCGGCAAGAATGACAGGGGTTGCACTTTCAAAAGTGGAGGCCCCCGAGTACCACTGGGTGAGGGTGCCGGAGTTGTACCCGCTGAACCGCACCTTATAGCTGCCCGGGGCCAGGCCCCTCAGGGTGTAGTTGCCGTTGAACTCGGCGTTGCCGTAGGACCGAGAGGAGCCATCCAAGCTTTCGGCGTAGACGCTCAAGTAGTTCACGTCCACACCCGCAGGCGCCGTAACGGTTCCACTGATGGAGGCCCCTTTCACCAGCGTTGCGTCGACGCCGGCGAGATCCTGGCCTTCGGCCACGGTGACGGGAGTGGCTGTATCGGCCGAGGCGGCTCCGGAGTGCCACTGTTCCAGCGCACCCGAATAGCTGTCGCTGCCGCTGAACTGAACTTTGTAGCTTCCGGCCGGAAGGCCGCGCACCAGGTAGGCGCCGTCCGCGCCGATGGGTCCAGACCCGTAGTCCTGGCCGGAGCCTGAACGGACGGTCACAGTAATGTAGCTGAGTTCAACTCCCGCCGTTGCGGTGAGGTGGCCGCTGATTGAAGCGCCTTTGACCAAGGTGGCGTCCACTCCGCCCCGGCCCTGTCCGGCCGTGAGGTTGATGACCGTGGCTGTGTCGGAGGAGGCTGCACCTGGGTACCACTGCTCCAACGCGCCGGAGTTGTAGCCGCTGAAGTGGACTTTGTAACTGCCGGCGGAAAGGCCCCCGACTGTGTAGGTGCCATCCACCTGAACTTGCGCGGACCCGGCATAGCTGCTCGAACCGTCTGTCTGATAGAGCTGTACCTGAACGGACGCCAGATCGACGCCGGCGGGCGCGGTAACCTGTCCGCTGATGGAAGCCGCCTTGACTAACGCATCATCGATTCCAGTGAGATCCTGGCCGGAGTCAACTGTGACCGGGGTAGCTGTTTCGAAGGTCGCTGCCCCTGAGTACCACTGTTTTGCAGCACTGGAGTTGTTGGTATTGAACTCCAGTTTGTAACTGCCCGCGGAAAGACCGCGTACTGCGTAACTGCCGTCGGAGTTGATCTGTGCGTATCCCGAGTAGGAGTACTGCGCTGCCTTGTGGACCGAAATGCTCACCGAGGCCGGGTCGACGCCGGCAGGTGCCGTCACCTTGCCGCTGATCGAAGCTCCTTTGACGAGGACGGCGTCGACGCCGGTGAGTTCCTGTTCCGCCGTGAGCAAGACGGCGGTGGCGCTGTCGGACGAGACTGCCCCGCCGTACCACTGCTCCAAGGCTCCGGAATTGTTTGGAGTGAACTGGAGTTTGTAGCTGCCGGCGGCAAGGGCGGTGAACTTGTAGCTTCCGTCTTCGGCCACGGCGGCCCAGCGGGACCCGGCATAACCGCCTGAGTTGTACGCGTAGACGCCTACCGCCGAGAGGTCGACCCCGGCCGGGGCGGTGATGTGGCCGCTGATTGATGCCCCCTTGGCCATGACGACGTCAATGCCGGTGAGCTGCTGCCCGGCTCCGACAGTCAAGCCGGTGGCTGAGCCTTGATCAGCCCCGCCGTACCACTGAGGAACGGACTTGCTGGTGTAATCGGAGAACCACAGTTTGTACGAGCCTGCCGAAAGATTGCTAACGCTGTAGGCGCCTTCGGCAGCTGGATAGGCGGTGGTCACGTACTCTCCCGTGGGAGTGGCAGCGTAGACATGGATTGCCGTGGTGCGGGCATCTGCACCGGGCGGGACGGAAATGTGCCCGCTGATTGACGCGTCGGACAGGTCGGCCGCGTTGGCAGGCACCAGACCTGAAACAATGAGCGCCGAAAGAACTGAAAACAATAACGCGATCCGTAATCGGAATCGCCCGCTCTTTACGAGCATTTCTACCCCCCATGGGTCAGCAAACGGACCGGCCGCCACTTTAGATTTTCAAAGAACGCCCCAGTCTAACCGCCGATTAATATTTCCCAAACGCCTTACTAAAGATGCTGGACATACCGCGTATTTTTTTGATCCGGATGAAAGCCGCCCAACGGCTATTGTTGGTCCCGAAGTACTTTGGGGGAGAGGCTGCAGGATACGCATGAAAAGAGTAATTACCCGGATGCCGGGGCTCTGCATCGTCCTGATGGCGGTATCTCTTCTGGCTGTGCAGCCGGGCGGGCTGTTCCGGTTTGTCTGGATCAAGGTCCTGGTAGTGATGATTGCCGTCCTCGCCGCCGTGTTCTCGCCGCCCGGCTTTCGGCTCCCGCTGGCAGTTAAGACTGCGCTTGCCGCCTGCGTGTTGTGGATCGCCGTCGCCATGTTGCTCTCCGACGCTCCCATGACAAGCGTTGCCGGGCGGTGGCCTCGCTATGAGGGCGTGCTGATGCTTGGACTGAATGTAGCTGTTTTCGCCATGGGCGCGAAGGTCCTTGGGCGGCGGCCGTGGGGGCCAGCGGCGTACACTTCTTGGCGTGTCCCTCGCCGTTTCCGGCGCGGTGGTGTTCGTCATCGCGGTGCTGGAAAGCGCCGGTTTGCGGCCGCTGGGCGGTGCTGCCGATGTGCGTCCCGGAGCGACGTTGGGCAACGCTACCGACCAGGGGCTGATCGGCGTAGTCATCACCGGTGTGCTGGCCGCCCAAGCCGAGCCAGACCGGGCCTGGCAGGTCTGGTTGCGTCGTGGCGGTCTGCTTGCGGGCGCGGGGGTCGCAGTTCTTTCCGGTTCCCGCGCGGCGCTGGCCGCGTTGCTGGCCGTGGTGGTGTTCGGTGTTTGCACGTGGATGAGGAGTCGGTTGTGGACGGGTCCGAAAACCGCCGCCGGCGCCGGGCTCGCGGTGGCGGGCATCGCCGTCGGCGTCCTGCTGGCCCCCGCGCCTCGCGAGCGGCTGCTGTCAACGGGAACCGTGGACGGGCGGTTGCTGCTGTGGGAACAGGCCCTTGGACTGATCGCCGACCGCCCGCTGTCCGGCGTCGGTCCGAGCGGCTTTGTTGACGCCCTGCCGGGGTATCTCGGGCCCGAGTGGGCGCGGACTGTGGGAGACAGCTTCCCGACGGACTCCCCCCATAGCTGGCCGCTCCAGGTGCTGGCCGCTGGTGGCTTTCCCCTGCTGGTGCTTGTGCTGGTGCTGATTGTGGTTTCCGTGGTGGCGGTGGTCCGCCGGATGAGGGCCTCGCCTTCTGCCTCCCACCGGCGATACCTGGCCGTGGTGCTGGTCACGGTGGCGGCGTACGGAGTGGCGTTGCTGACGCACTTCACATCCATCGGCACCACGGGACTGGTGGCCTTCCTGTGCGGCGGGCTCGTGGGGCGCGAGGCGGCTACCGGATCTCCAGCCCGTGACGGCTTCCACCGCACGTTTGCTGCGGGGAAAATGTTGGCCGTTCCCCGGCTGTTCGGGGCGTTGCTCGTTCTTACCGGACTCGGGCTCGCGGTTCCTGCGACGGCGGCGGAAGGGTTTATGGGAGCCGGAGCCAGGGCGGCTGCAGGAGGGAATTATGCCCAGGCTGAGCAGGCGTTCAGGCAGGCCTGGCAGCTTAGGCGCTGGGACAGCGACACCGCACTGCTTGCAGGTCAAGCCTTTGCCGGCCCGGCCACGGAGGGGGAGCGGCAGGCCGCCCGCTATGCCGTCGAGTGGGGGACGCTCGCTCGGGAAAGGACACCGCGCTCCCAAGAGGCGGGAACGGCCCTGGCCCTCGGCCACCTCTACAGCGGCGAGGTGCCTGAAGCTAAGGATGTGCTGGATGCGCTGATTGCCGAATCTCCCAATGCCACGGCGCTCTACATTCACCGCGGCGTGGCGCAATTCGGCCTGGGCCAGCCGGCGGCGGCGATTACTGACCTGGAACATGCCGCATCGCTCGACCCTGCACTGGATACCCCATGGAGGGTCCTAGCCAACATTCATCAGCGGCTGGGCAATAGCCAAGAAGCTTTCGCTGCTACGCAACGTGCGGCTGCGCTGGCGAACCCTTAGCTCACAATTTCCGTGAATATAATCCCCGGATCAAGAATGCCACAGGGAAAGATCAAGATAAGCCAAGTTTTTTATTGTGCGCTGGTTTTCATATTCATATTCATATTGCGCCAAGACTCTGGCATGCGTTGCCGGCCCAGAGACTTCGATGCCGTCGGGTTTGGGCAGTTTTCTGGCTCGTCGCCTTTGAGGGTGTAGTGCGGGGTGGGCGCGTCGGTGCCGGCTAGGGGTCGAGGTCTTCCGATGATGGAAGTTCCTACACAGCCCATCCGGAAGACCTCGACGTGTCTCGCGCTACCCTTCCTGCCTCCTGACCTGACTACGTTCTGCCGGCTCGGTGAGCTCGGGCTGGAAGCTGCCGGGGCAGCTTTTCGGGCCTAACCGCGCGGTGTTGGAATGTCGTGCTGTTGATCCGGATGACTGGTGCCGTTCTTGTGGAGGCGCAGGGCGTCGCCCGCGGCCCACCTGCCTTGGCATACCGCGAACAGCGCGATCCTCGCCGAGGGCAACCGGGTGTTGATCGCGGACCCGGCCCGGTTCAGCGGGGTCGCCGAGATCGGCGTGGATGAGCATGTCTGGCGGCACACCCGGCGCGGGGACAAGTACGTCACCGTGATCATCGACCTCACTCCGGTCCGTGACAAGACCTGCCCGCACGATTGCTGGACATCATCGAGGGCCGCTCCAAACAGGTCTTCAAAACCTGGCTGCCGGGCGCCCGAAGGCCTGGCGGGATGGGATCGAGGTCGTTGCAATGGACGGGTTGACCGGGTTCAAGACCGCGGCCGTCGAAAAGCTCCCTGACGCGGTCGAGGTCATGAACCCCTTTCGCGTCGTCCGGCTTGCCGGCGACGCCCTGGACAGGTGCCGCCAGCGCGTTCAGCAGCAGACTCTTTCCAGCGCGCCCGGTCTTGTTCTACGGATAGGCTGGTCTTGGACCTAAACGTGGTCACGAGCTCGATGAAAAGCTCCAAGAGCTGCGTCAGAAGTTCGGGGCGCTCTAGCTGAAAGAAAGGCCTTCGACGCCGCCGCCCGGCGCCGCAACTATCCCGGGGGCTTCGGGCCAAACAGCATGGGCAGGGCAGGGGGCGGGCCCGTTGTTCACCGACAGGTCTGAGTGGCACATCGGCAACGAGCTCACATACGGCCGAAGGATCGCCGCCCCGTCCTACAAGGAAGTCAAGATCTGCCCACGGTCGTTGTCGGGTTGGGGTGTACTTCTGTCTTGCACGGGCAGTCCCGCTCGTCCGGTTTTCACCGATGATGGAACGGCTGCAGTGCGCGAAGCCGTCGGCAAATTATCCTGATGGTTTACTGCACCAAACTGGCCTCGGATAGGCCGGCACCGCAGGCGTTGGTCGCCAAGGGCCGACTGTTGATCCCTTGACCAGTTTGGTCGCAGGTCTAGCTTTACTTTGCTGACCAAGCTGATCTGAAGGAGTTTTCCCCATGGCACTATTCACCCTCCTCCACCGCTTCGCCGACTACGACACCTTCCGCAGGGTTTACGACTCCGCAGACGGTCTGCGGCAGTCCGGCGGCGTGACCGATCACTCGGGCCACCGCATGGCACGTTCCTGGCCCTTTGTGGGCTAACGACTGTCGAGGGTTTCTCCTGTGCTGCACTCCCTTTGCGGTCGGGTACGTCAGAGGTAGCTGCAAATCTGTGTGGGCTCGCATGCGGCCGGGTCTGCGGCGGTCAGGGTGCGGTGGAGCTCGGAAACGGTAGCTCTGAGGGCGGTCAGTTCGGCGATCTGCCGGTCCAGGGCATCCAGTTGTTGGGTCAGTTGGTCACTTACCTGTGCGCACGGGGCGTGTCCGGCGTCACGGATCCGGAGGATTTCCTTAATCTGGGCCAAGCCCAGGCCCGCGTCTTTACTGCGCCTGATGAATTCAAGCCGGCTGACCATCGCGGGGGAGTAGTCGCGGTACCCGCTGTCGGTGCGGCCGACGTCGGGCAGGAGACCTCGCTCTTCATAGAACCGCAGGGCCTTCGTCGTCGTACCAGCCGCGGCGGCTGCCTCACCGATACGCATATTTCTCCCCTTTCAGCTGATTTCACCGGCGTTTGACCTTCACCTTAGAGGAATGTTGGCCACGTCAGACCTCGCCATTGACCTTCCCCCAAGGGGAGGGTTGAGAGTGGGTGAGGAATGCGCCACGCGACACCGAGGTCCGGCGCGACCCAACCCGGGAGGCGCCATGACTGAGATCGCCGAAGATGAGTTAGACCTGGCTGAGAACGGCTCCTGCGGAGCGACGGTTGTAGCCGCGATAAGGGCCAGCGCACGCCCATCCGATCCAGACAGCCGGTCCAAACAACTGTCCGTCCGAAGGCAGGACCGCAAAGCCGCAGTGAGCTGCCACTTCCGTGGCCGGAACTGCAGGAGGCCACAGTGAGCATTCAACGGCGAAACGCTACCGTTCACACATACGCCATTTCCGCGTTCTG
This sequence comes from Arthrobacter sp. V1I9, assembly GCF_030817075.1. Lineage (NCBI taxonomy): Bacteria > Bacillati > Actinomycetota > Actinomycetes > Micrococcales > Micrococcaceae > Arthrobacter > Arthrobacter sp. V1I9. The sequence goes on along the minus strand of NZ_JAUSYU010000001.1, from coordinate 3,744,826 downwards.
GCGGTGGTGGTCAGCAGAAGGTGCCGGGCACCTCAGTCGTGCCGTCACGACAGGTGACTACCGGGACCTTTCGGACACCCTCGATGGCATGGTGAAGGCCATCGGCCCGGGCCTTGGCTGGCAAAACGGCCCAGGCATCCGTGCACGGCACCAGCTCTGCGTCTCAGGCGGCGGGGACCCCGGACTGCGGGTCTTGGCCGAACGGTGGAGGCGGGCCGCACCCCCGCCCACACCGATGTGGGAATTCGCCGGAGCCAGACAGCCGCAACCAGGCATGCTCGCCGTCACCCTCGAAGTTGCCGGGGAATCGATCAACCTTGGCCTGAGCCGTGCCTCAGTAACCCTGGACGTGGAACGCGCCCGGGCCCACGTCATCGTCCACCACCCGGCCTTCACGCGGGTCACCCCCGGCTACCGGCACCAGCTCTCCCGTCTGCTGGTGGACTGGCTCCTTGGAGAAGACAACGTCCAACGATGGATCGGCGCCATCAGCGCCGCCGAGACCGAACCCCCGGACAGCCTGCCAGCAACAGCCCTTCCCGAGATCATCGAAGCCATGGCCGCCCGGTACGCGCCCATCGGCTGGACATTAAAGGACGCCGGAACATCCTCGGGGCCGCGCACGATCATCAGAGCACTGCGTCCCCTACGGTGGGTAGACCACCCCCTGCTGGACCTGCACACAGCCATCCAGGTTGGTTACCCGCAGACCCGGCCCGACGGGCTACCAGACTACGACGAAGCGATAGACCTGCACCGTCTCGAAGAGGACCTGACAGCAGCCCTCGGACCCCGAGGCATGCTCGTCGCCACCCAGACATCAAATGACCAGCGTATCCTGCACTGCTACACCGACTCCGAAGACCAGAACGGCCAGGACACCATCGACCGCTTCGCGGGAACCCGACCCCATATCGAAGTGACCCACACCCACGACCCCGGATGGACTCTGATAAACCCATTCACATAACCGCAGCAGTTCGGCGAGTTGGGGTCTGGCTGTGTCTCTACTGGGGCCTGGTTTGTGAAGACTGTTGGCTGGTGAACGGAAGGCATTGGTCAAGCACGTTCGACATCCCGGTTCTCCTACTCTGAGTGGTTCCAAAGCCCTTCATCATTCCGCGGTCCTCCTGAGAGGATACTGAGAACCGAACACCGCTGCCCAGAAAAGTTGCTTCCGGCATCTTCTGGACCCTTCACGCGGTCAGCAGCACATGGATGCTTGTCCGAATACAGGCGAGAGGAAGTCACTGTGCGGGTCCTGCTTGTGGAAGACGAGGTCCTGCTGGCCGAGACGATCCGGCAGGGGCTAAAAGCCGAGGGTTTCGTGGTCGATACGGCCCATGACGGTGTTGATGGGTTGTGGGCCGCCACGGAGAACCTGTACGACGTCGTTGTGCTGGATGTGATGCTTCCGGGCATGCATGGTTATTCGGTACTGAAACAGATGCGGGAGCGCCAGAATTGGGTGCCGGTGATCATGCTGACGGCCAAAGATGGTGAATATGACCAGACCGATGCCTTCGACCTGGGGGCAGATGACTACTTGACCAAGCCGTTCAGCTTCCCCGTGCTGGTAGCTCGGCTCCGGGCACTCATTCGCCGGGGAGCCCCGGAACGGCCGGTCGTCCTGGCTGTTGGTTCGCTAAGGCTGAACCCGGCAACCCGGCACGTGACACGTGACGGGCAGGTCATCTCGCTGACTGCGCGGGAGTTTGGCCTGCTGGACTACCTGATGCGCAGGCCGGGCGAGGTTTTGTCGAAGGCTCAGATCATTGACAATGTCTGGGACTCCGAATTCCTGGGCGGCGATAATGTGGTCGAGGTCTATATCGGGTATTTGCGCAGGAAAATCGATGTGCCCTTCGGCCTCAATACGCTCAGGACGGTAAGGGGCATGGGCTACAGACTCAGCCCTGATTAGAGTTTGCGGTGGGTACATCGGCAGGGGGTTCGCTAGGCGGCCGGGGCATCGGCGGCAAACTGATTTCAAAGCGGCACCAGCCCTGTGGCGCCACGGTTGCCGTAACCCGGCCACCGTGGCCCTCTATGATGCCACGGGTAATCGCCAGGCCCAGCCCGCTTCCGCCCTGCTGGCGTGACCGGCTCTCATCCAGGCGCACGAAACGTTCGAAGATCCTTTCCCTGTCGGCCAGCGGCACGGGGACTCCGTCGTCGTCAATGGTCACCGACACTGTCTGAACTGTCACCGACAGCTTCACGGCAATGGTCCCTGTGGCGTGGCGATCGGCGTTGTCGAGCACGTTCCGGAAGGCCTGTCCAAGGCGGACTGGGTCTCCTGCGACCTTGGCCGGAACGAGGTCTGCGACGATCCGCTGGCTGCTCGTTGCTTTGAGCCTGCGTAACTCAACGGCCAGGACATCATCGAGGTCCACATCCTCACGGCGGACGGTCATTCCCTCGTCGTCGGCCTTGGACAATGTCAGGAGGTCCTCCACGAGACCCTGCAGCCGTTGCGTCTCTTCGGCAAAGACGGGCCGCATCCCTCGCCACGTCTCGCCGGAGGGGTCGGCGTTGGAGATGTCCAGGCCTGTCCGGAGAGTGGTGATGGGGCCCCGCAGTTCATGGCTCGCGTCGGAGACGAACTGCCGTTGTCTTTGGTCGGCCGTTTCAATCCGGCCAAGCATGGAATTCATAGTGGCGGCCAGGGCTTGCAATTCGTCACCCGTGCGTGGGACATCCACACGCTCGCTCAGTCGCCCGGCGCCTATGTGGTTGACCTGTGTCCGTATCGTCTCCATCAGCCGCAGTGAACGCCCGACGAGGAAATACACCGACCACGCCACCAGGCCCAGCAGCAATGGCATAGCAACGAGCAAAAACCAGGTGACAATCCGGACCGTGTCTGACTGGGGCTGAATGGTTCGGCCGGCCAGAACCCAATACCTGGTGTCTTCATCGTCGTCCACGCCCCACACCACCAGATAGCGCTCGTCGCCGTCCCCCACGAGATCGGGAGCGGATACCTTGTCGGTGGCGCTTTGACCGGCAGTCGGCCTAAGAGAACTGAGTGGCCCCTTCAAAAGCCCCGGCTCGGAGGCCCCGATAACCTTCCCCTGGGCGTCGATGATTTGCACCAAGGGGTCCTTCTTCGCCGTCTCTGCCACCACAAGGCTGGCTTCTTCTGCGTCGTGGCTCTGAATGAAGGCTGCCACGTCCTGGACCTTGGTCCGCAGGAAACTGTCTGTCCCGGCAACGAGCGCGGACTCCAGCATCAGGAGCAGCAGCAGGCCGCCGGTCAGCAGGGCGACGGCGACGACGGCCACCGCTGCAAGGGTCGACTGCCCTCGGAGTCCACGGCGCAGAAATGTCCAGCGCCCCTGCGTTTGCTCTGCTACCAGAACACGCGCGGCAGTGGACGGATCCGGTTGGTCCATGATCCAAGGATTCAGGCTGAACCGGTCCAGCGCAATGGGAGCCGCCAGTCGTCTCAGTCTCCTCTCAGCAAGCCGGCGGCATGATGAAGCAACAAACTCCAACCGTAAGAGAACACAGATGTCGACCACCCTCAGCTCGTATGACATTGCTGCCGAAAGGTCCAGGCTTAGGACCGCGATTGGGAGTAGCGATGGAAGGGAATCCTAGCTGGACGCACTCGGCCGCGTTCTTCTGGGTCGTCTGCATCCTGGTCTCGAAGCGGAATGACGTGGTCAGACCCTTGGAAGGAGGCGACAAAATCATGACGGAAACCAGCGATTTCATGGAAGAACTGGTCCCTGATCACCGGCTTCTGATCGATGTCCGGACACCCGGCTATGGGTACCTATTTACGCTTCCGCATACCCTTCACGACGGAACTCCTGTCGAGTTGTATGTAGAGTTCGACGGCCAAGCTGCGCGAATCAATGACCAAGGCCTCGTGTCGAATCACTTGGATATGGCCGGGGTCGACCTCGGGAAAAAACACATAGCCACTGGGTGGAGCCGGATCCAAACGTCTGTGGGTTACGCCCCCGACTTTTCTGCCAGGCCATGGGAGCTTAGCGCCTTTGCTGAGCGAAGCCAGCTAAGTAGCGCCCTCTACGCGGTTGCGGATGCTGCCGTCCGTGCCGACGGGCTCAGAGTGCTTGCATCCCAGTACCGGCCACGGTCATTTTCCGAACGGGTTGAGCACTATGGGCCGGCGCTTGACCCAGAGGTATAGAGAGGTGTCGCCGGCGTGAACAGCAGTTTGTTATTGGCACCGCGTACGTAGTGCCAGCATGGGGGAGCCCAGTCCTGAAGCGGTCCTGGCCAAGGAACTTATCACCACGATCTGCAGGAATGTCGTGGTCGTGGTGCGTCTGCGCCGTCTGCTTGGGATGGGTACGAGGTGTGGCGAGTGGCTTGCCGGGTTGGTGGAAACCGGGATCAGTTGCTGCCGGTGCGGCCAGCCAGTTCCGTGCTTTTCCGGACGATAAGGTCGCAGGGGAAGTTGATTTGGCGCGGCGCGCTTCTTGGCGCGTGGATCCGGTTGATCATCATTTCTGCTCCGGCGCGGGCCATTTCGCGGCTTGGTTGTCGGACGGTAGTCAGGCTGAATGAGTCCCAGGCGGCCATGTCGACGTCGTCATACCCGATTACCCAGCAGTCCGTGGGTTGAATCTGGTGGGCTCGAAGGGCGTCTAAGGCACCGAAGGCCATGTGGTCGTTGGCGCAGAAGATGGCTTGGGGCCGGTCGGCGCGGGCAAGCAGTCTGTTCGTGACCTGGGCGCTGATGTCGTGGGAAAACATGCCGTCGAACCGGAAGTGTTCTGGCACGGCGTGGCCCTGTTCGGCCATTCTTCCGAGGAATCCCCGTCCGCGTTCGCGGGAGGTACTGGCGTTTTGCGCGCCGCCGATGAAGGCCACGTGTGTCTTGCCGTGAGCCAGCAGGTAATCGGCGACGGCGGCGCCCCCGGCGGTATTGCTGCTGGTGACCTGGTCACAGTCCAGGCCTTCCACCACGCGATTGATGAGGACGATGGGGCTGTTCTTTTCGATGGCTGCCTGCAGCTCCAGTGAATCTTCCGTGGCGGTCGTGAAGATCACTCCGTCGACGGCGTGTTCGCGGATGGCCTTCAGCGCGTCGTGGTGGCTTCCACCGCCGGCGTTCCAGATGACGACACGGAAACCGGCGGCATCAAGTTCGCGGCTTAGTTCATCCAGTACTTCAGGGTAGAACGGGTTTGTGAGGTCAGCGACGACGACGCCGATGGTGTTGGTCCGACGGGTCTTCATGGCTTGGGCGCCGGCGTGCGGCACGTAACCCAGGGTTTCCATGGCTGCCTGTACGCGGGCTTTAGTGGCCGGTGAAAGTTTCGCGGGGGAGGACATCACACGGGAGACCGTTGCTTGGGAAACTCCGGCGAGTTCCGCCACGTCTCGGCTTGTGACCATCGTGCCGTCCTCCATGAGTTGTTTGGTTCCGTTACGGGGGCACCGGAACTGCTGCATTGCGTTCGTTTCAGACTAAGCCAACCGGAGCCCCCACCAGGCCGGTGCCCACACCGTTACGTGAACCTGCCGCCAGTTCCAGAGGCTGATGTCGGTCAATGACGTTTTCTGGTCGGCCTGCGCCGCAAGGAAAGCTGGAATGGCCGGAACGGCGGCTCCTGCTGGTGCAGGCTCCGCCGTTCCGACTGCTTGGTGAGGGTTGGTTTTGCCGCTTAGGCTTTCGTCCCGGTCAGGGCCGGGTCCCTGCCAATTTCGGCCAGATCAAGGTCTTTGGTTTCCTTCGCGAAGGAAACCGAGATCATGGCAACGATCGTTGAGGCGATGATGATCAGTACGACAGGCCAGGTGCCGCCACTCCAAAGGACAAGTGCGCTGGCCAGCGCCGGCATGAACCCGGCGAGCAGGATTGATGCCATCTGGTAACCGATGGAAATTCCGGAGTACCGCACGGCGGTGGGGAACAATTCGCAGTACAGCGCCGGAAGTGGTGCATAGACCAGCGCGTGGCCCAAAGCCAGGAACAGTGCGACGCCGAGGATGATGGTCAGCTGCTGGCCCGCGCCGACCAGCGCGAAAATTGGCCAGGCGGTCAGCACGATTGCCGTGCCGCCGAGCAGGAAGGTCCGCTTGCGGCCGATGCGGTCCGAGAGGCGTCCGAAGACCGGGATCATGATGATGTTCAGGGCAGAACCGATCATGACGGCCGTCAGCCCGTAGTGCTGCGGAACCTTCAGTGTTGTTGTGACGTAGGAGAGGACGAAGACGGTGAAGAGGTAGTAGTTTCCAGCCTCGGCGAAGCGGGCGAAGATGGCGATCAGCAGCGGCTTGCGGTGGTGCGTGAGCAGTTCGGCAATGGGCGCCTTGCGGTGCTGGGCCTCCTTCGCCATCTTTTCCTTCTCGGCAAGGAACTCCGGGCTCTCGGTTGCGTTGAGTCGTATGTAGAGCCCGACTGCGGCGAGCACGATGCTCAGGAGGAAGGGTATGCGCCAGCCCCAGGTCGTGAAGGCATCACCTGTCAGGGCGCCTGCCAGTGCCACGGCTGCGGTGCCCAGGAGCAGCCCGCAGGACACACGCCGATCTGCGGCCAGGAGCCGTAGAAGCCGCGTTTTCCTTTGGGCGCGTTTTCGACGGCGATGATGGCCGCCCCGCCCCATTCCCCGCCCACGGCGAAGCCCTGGGCGAGGCGGAGTACGCAGAGCAGGATGGGCGCCAGCACCCCGACCGCCTCGTAGGTGGGGAGCATGCCGATCAGTGCTGTGGAGGCGGTCATGATGGCGAATGTGAGGATCAGGGTCGATTTCCGTCCGATCCGGTCACCGAGGTGGCCGGCGACGAACGCGCCCAGGGGGCGGGCAATGAATCCGACACCGAACGTTGCCAGGGCCGCGATCTGGGAAATGCTGGGATCCATTGCGGGAAAGAAGAGGGGTCCGAAGACCAGCGCCGCAGCGGTGGCGTATACGGTGTACTCGTACCATTCAACGACCGCGCCGATGGTGCCGGAGAACAGGGTCCGTCGGCGGACTTGTTCCATTGTCATGGACTTCTTGTCTGACATGGCAAAACTCGATTCTTGAGAAAGTGATCGGGGGTTCTTGTCAGTTCCCGAAGGTATGGTCGGACCAGGGCAGGGTGGTGCCGCGGTATTTCGCGGCCCGGACGTCGCCGGAGCGGGCGTGTCCTTCGAACCGTTCCACGCGGGAGGCGCGTCCGCAGAGTTCACCGAAGAAGGCGCTGGATTCGGTATTGGTCACTTCCTGGTAGGTGACAGTGCGCAGGTACTTGCCGACCCAGAGGCCACCGGTGTAGCGGGCGGCGCCGCGGGTGGGCAGCACGTGGTTGGTGCCGATGACTTTGTCTCCGTAGGAGACGCAGGTTCCTTCGCCCAGGAAAAGCGCGCCGTAGTCGTGCATCTTTTCCAGTGCTTCGCGTGGGTTTTCCGTGAGGATCTGTACGTGTTCGTAGGCGTACTCGTCCCCCAGGACGTAGGCGTCGTCGAGGCTTTCAACCACGTGGACGGCACCCCAGTCGCGCCAGGCCGCACCTGCGTAGTCGCGGGTCGGCATGTCCACGAGGATCGTATCGATGTGCTCAATGACCTTCCGGCCCAGCTCCTCGCTGGTGGTGATCAGGACGGCAGGTGAGTCGGGGCCGTGCTCTGCCTGGGACAGGAGGTCGACGGCGACGATGAACGGGTCGGCGTGCTCGTCGGCAATGATCAGCACTTCTGTGGGACCGGCGAAGAGGTCGATGCCCACCTCGCCGAAGAGTTGGCGTTTGGCCTCTGCCACAAAGGCGTTGCCGGGTCCGGCCAGCATGTTGACCGGCTTGATGGTCTCGGTGCCGATGGCGAGGGCCGCAACGGCCTGGATACCGCCGAGGAGGTAAATCTCGTCCGCGCCGGCCAGATACATCGCAGCGACGGTGGCGTCGGGGACTTCACCCTGGATCAGCGGGGTGCAGGCAGCGACGCGTTCCACGCCCGCGACCTTGGCGGTGATGATGGTCATGTGCGCGCTGGCCAGCAACGGGTACTTCCCGCCCGGGATGTACGCGCCGGCGGCCTGGATGGGAACGTTCTTCTGGCCCAGGAAGACACCTGGCATTGTCTCGATCTCGAAGTCGCTCAGTGACTCAAGCTGCTTCTGGGCCATCGTCCGAACCTGTTCCTGGACAAACTTGATGTCCTCGATGGTCTGTTCCGGAACGCGGGCCATGATCTCGTCCAACTGCTCCTTGGTAAGCAGGAAGGACTCGGGTGCATACTTGTCGAACTTCTCGGAGTATTCGCGGACAGCGGCGTCGCCGCGTTCACGAATGTCCGCAATGACGCCCTCCACGGTGGCGCGCACCTCGGGAGTGCTGCCCCGGTTGATGCTGTTCTGGGCCGGCTCCTTCAACATCACGGAGTCCACGGCCGAGCTGATTGCTGCTGTAACTGTCATGAGGATTTACCTTCCATCGTCATTGATGGGCGACCCTAGTAGCGCCCCGGACCAGACACTCAGGTCTGCCTGATCAACAACTGTATACGTATACATTTGAGCGCACAAGACTTTTACCGAAAAAATGTATACGTATGCACAAAAGCTCTCCTTGACGAACTCCACACGCACGCCTTTGCGGGTGAGACTCTGGACCAGAGCCCGCAGGTCGTCGAGGTCAAGCGTGCTGACCCGCGCGTACCCAAATCGCTGTCCGTTGACCGCCTCCTTTCTCTTGCAGCTAATCTTTCTCAGCTACTCATCTGCTCCCTCCGGCTGCCCCTGTCGCAGCCCCGCACTGCTACTACTTGACGGTCCCCGCTGCTGTGGCACTCGTGGTCTCGGCGGCGTCAGATTCCGCCTTTCGGCCCTTCGCGTCAGCTGCGGTCACCTGCTCGCCGTCCACCTGGTGGCGGTCGTTCTTCTCCGCGTCGCCGCGGGTCTTGCGCAGGCTCGCGATGGTGGCGACGGCGATGGTGATTCCGATGAACAGCAGTGAGAACCAGATGGGGATCTCGGGCGCCCAAAGGAGCGGCTGGCCGCCGTTGATGAAGGACAGTTCGTTGACGTGCAGGGCATGGAAAACTAGTTTTACGCCGATGAACGCGAGGATGACGGCGAGTCCCTGCGCGAGGTAGATCAGTCGTTCGAGCAGTCCGCCGATGAGGAAGAACAGCTGGCGCAGGCCCATCAGCGCGAAGGCGTTGGCCGTGAAGACGATGTACGCCTCGTTGGTCAGGCCGTAGATCGCGGGGATGGAATCGACAGCGAAGATGAGGTCCACGAAACCGATCGCGATGATGGTCAGCAGCATCGGCGTGACGAACCGCGTGCCGCCCTTCTTCACGGTGAGCCTGTCCTGGTGGTACTCGTCGGTCACAGGCAGAACGCGGCGCACGAACCCCATGAACCTGCCGTCGGCCGGGTTGGAGTCGTGGCTGCCGAACGCCTGCTTGTAGGCCAGCACGAGCAGCAGGGCGCCGAAGAGGTAGAAGATCCACGAGAAGTTCTCGATCAGTCCCGCGCCGATGGCGATGAACCCGCCGCGGAGGATCAGGGCGATGATGATGCCGATCATCAGCACTTTCTGCTGGTACTTTTTCGGTACCGCGAAGCCGGCCATCACGATGAGGAAGACGAAGAGGTTGTCGATCGACAGGGCCTTCTCGGTGAGATAGCCCGCGAAGTACTCGCCGCCGAACGTCCAGCCCGAGACCGCTCCGATGCCGACGCCGAACAGCAGCGCGAGGCCGATGTAGAAGGCGGACCAGCGGGCCGATTCGCCGATGGTCGGTTCGTGGGGTTTACGAACGTGTGCGAAGAACTCGTAGACGAAGAAGAGGATCGTCACGGCAATGGTGATTAACCAAATCAGGGGTGTGACCTGCATGAGGGGCGCTCCAAAGGGTAGGCGTCGGACATAGGCGCCAAGGTCTCCTCCGCCCGGACATAACCGGAACCGATGACCCGGGATGCATTGGTGCATCCGTAGTGACGGGTCAATCGCAGACGGGAGTACTCCCCTTGATACGAAAATCCTAACGCAGGCGCACCTGCCCTATCCACCACCGCTGCAGGTACTGTTCTACGCTGCGGGTGCTTTGCCTTGGAGGTAAGAACGGCCCCCGGGAGCCGAAGGCTGCCGAAGGCCGTTCTTGAACCTGGCGATTAGCCCGGTGGTTCTGCTCTTAACGGGTGGTTGCACCCCGGCTGCGGTACGTTTCGCGGGAGAGCAGGATGGCCAGGGCGATCATGGCGATGCCGAGGACGAAGTGAAGCCAGTTGTCTGCGTTGTTGACGGGGACGAAGTTGGCGGGGGTGTCGTGGCCGATGATGAGTCCGTAGAGCCAGAGGATCAGGTAGATGACTCCGCCGTAGAGCAGGAAGTTCCGCGCCTGGTCGTTGATGCGCGACATCAGGATCCCCGCGACGCCGAAGAGGAGGTGGACGATGTTGTGCAGGACCGAGACCTGGAAGATGCCCAGGAGCAGCGCCCCGGAGTCGTGTCCGGCGAATGAGAGCGTGTCGTAGTTGCTGGTGATGCCCGGGATGAAGCCGAGGATTCCCACCAGCAGGAAGACCGCGCCTACTGCCTGGGCTGCTTTTTGGAGTTTTGTTTTAGGTCCGGTCGTGCGGTTTGTTGTGGTCATTGGTGTGCTCCTGGCTCATTGGGGTGTGTGCTTGTGATGTCCGGGTGAATCCCAGGGAACCGGGGCGGCGCCCGCGGGTTCCACTGCGGGGGAGTGAAGAGTGCTCGGTGTTTCTGAGTTGGGTGATGTGTTGTTCGAGTTGGCGGCGGAACTCAGCGTCGGCGTCGGCTTCGGGTAGCGCCTGAACCAGGCCCTCGGCCGTGGAGAGGGCAGCCTGACCGGCTTCGGTGAGGCGGATGTTGGCGCTTCGGCCATCCCTTGCGCGTTCCTTGGCGAGGAACCCGAGTTCTTGAAGGCGCCGCAGGACCTTTCCCAGGCTTTGCCTGCTCACGCAGAGCATGGCCGCGACATCAGTGGCGGTGGCGGGTTGCAGTTCCGCAACCGCTTCGAGCGCATCCAGTCCGCCCTTCGTGAGTTTGAGGCGGGCCAGTTGCCGGTTCAGCCGGCGTTCGGTAAGCCGCGCGGCGATGCTGACGAGCCGGTGCGTGGCCCACTGCTCCGGGCCGGGGTGCGGCAAAGCATTCATGTGCCGGGGGCCGCCGGCGTGAAACTGCTCCGGCTCCGGCCCCGGCTTTTGCTTCGGGTCCGGTAGCCGCCCCGCCGGGTTGGGGGGCGGCACGGGAACCTTTCCCTGGCCGCTCACGCGTTCGTGACGTTGTCCTTGGCGTCGGTGGCGCGGTCTTTGACGTCGGTGACGGCGCTTTGGCCTTCGGCTTTGACGTTTTGGGCGGCGTCAGCGGCGGTGGCTTTGACGCTTTCCATGGCTTCCTGGGCTGGTTCCTTCAGGTCCTGGACCATGTCCTTGGCCGCGTCGGTGACCTTGCCGGCGAGGGGCTCGGCGGCGGTTTTGAGCTGCTGGGCGGCTTCGCGTTCCTTTTGGCTGGCCGGGATCAGGGACGAGACGAGCATCCCGGCGCCGAACGCGATCAGGCCGGCGGCCAGGGGGTTGCCCTGGGTTTTGGCTTTGACCTGGTCCGGTGCGTGCGAGATCGCGGTGCCTGCGTCGCTGAGTTTGGCGGCGACGTTGTCCTTGGCCCCGTGGAGGGAGTCGCCGGTGCTGTGCAGGGCGTTCCCGGTGTGGCCGGTGCCGGAGGAGACCTTGTCCTGGACGGTGGTGGTGGCGGTGTCTGCTGCTCCCATGATTTTCTCCTTCACCCCGACGACGGCGTCTTTTACCTTGTCGGTTTGGCGGTGGACGATGTTGGAGGGGGTGACTTTGTCGGCGACCGCGTCCACGTTGGTGCCCAGGCGGGCGCGGGTTTCTTCAATGTCTGCACGGATTGCGTCCGGGTTATCGCTCATCGGTTTACCTCACCTGGTTTTAGGGTTGGGGGAATCTCGGAAAGGGTTTCGCTGGTCTGGGGGATGCCTTTGATCTGTTTGAGTTCCTTGCGGCCGATCGAGGCCAGGACCGCGGCGATGATGCCCCAGATCACGGCGACGATCACGGCGGCCCAGCCCAGCGGCATCAGCGCGCCCAGGGCGAACATGAGTGCCAGGGACAGGAAGACCAGGACGAAGTGCCCGGCGACGCCGGCGCCGGCGAGCATGCCGCCGCCTTTGCCTGCCTTGGTGGCGGACTGCTTCACTTCGGCCTTGGCCAGTTCGACTTCCTGGCGCATCAGGGTGGACAGGTCCCGGGTGACATCACCCAGCAACTCACCCAGCGACGCGTTATCCGCCTTCACATGCGCCTCACTTGGCGGGGGCTCGGGTATTTGGCTGCTCATTAGAGTCCGCCTGACTGCCCGCCGGCGCGACGGTCCCGGGCGAGCGGATCGTCATCGAACGGATCAGCGGCAAGCCGGGGGTCACCCAGGGGGTCCTCAGCTGACCGGTTGCCGGACCACGGCTCCTCGTCCACCAGTTCCGGGCTGCCCAGCGGGCTGGCCGCAGGCGTCGTCGGGCTGGTGTATGTGGACGGGGTGGTCGGCTCGTCGTAGAAGGGCTCCCCGATACCGGCGATGACGACCGTTTCGGTAGCCGGGGGCTGGACAGGCCGGGGCGGGACGTCAACGTCGGTTGCCGGGGCGGTGGCCACTGCAGTGAGGCCGCGGGTGAGGCGGCCTGCGAGCATACCTGCCCCCGCGGCAAGAAGCAGGAACGTGCCCGGCTTGCGGCGGGCGAAGGACTGCAGTTCACTCAGCATGGCTGCCGGTTCCCTGTTCTCGACCCAGGAAGCAATAGATTCGGAGCGCTGGGCTGCCTGGCGGATCAGGTCACTTGCGAGGCCCGGCTGATCAGGAGCGTCAGCCATGCTCTGGAGCTGGCTGGAGATCGCCCGGATGCCTTCGGCGGCCTTTTGCTGCTGGGTGCCGGCCTGGCTGGAAAGCCCCGACTTCGCCTGCGACAGCAGGTCCTGCGCACTGGACTTGGCCTCGGAAGCGATGTTTGCAGCTTCCTCCTTGGCAGTCTGGGCGACACCCTGGGCTGCCTCTTTGGCCTGCCCCGCGACGTGGGCTGCCTCATCCTTGACTGCTTCGGATTTGCTCGACGCAGGGGAGTCCGGTGTCACGGGACTGGGATCCACTGGTGCGGACCCGGGAACGGATGTCCATTGGTTTTCGGTCATGATTACCCTCTTTCCATGGTCAGTTGTTGCTGACGATCGCGCGCTCTGCTTGATAGTAAGCATGTTTACTAATTAGATAGTAAGCACACTTGCTATCTATGACGCAAGGTGGCGCATTGGACGGTGCCTTCCTCTTGCTGCCTGTGACGTCGGCGTTTACGGGTCGGCTGTGGCACCCCCCCGTCAGGGCGGTGCAATAGCCGAGCCCTCCCGGAGTATCAGGACTTCGCAAGGTCTTGGGGCTGGTGCCCGAACCATGCTGCCGTGCCGGCGGTTCCCGCATCTAAGCCGGCCACGTGGATTGTTTGTGCGGTTACCCGAGCGTCGCGAGGGCGGCGGGTGAACATTCGATAGTGACCGGGGTATTTGCTTCGACGGATTTTACTTCTCCGTCGATTTGGTAGGGGATGGGTTTGAGGGTGGTGAACCGGTAGCTGCTGACGCTGGGCTGGTCCCCGAGGCCCTGGGTGGCGGCCCGCAACGCTGTCAGCAGCACGCGGAGCTTTGACCGGTGGGGGAAGATGACTACTTCAAACTTTCCGTCGGCGGCGGCGTCGTTGGCTTCGCTGAGAGTGGCGTACTTGGCCATTTCGGCGATGTTGGCCAGGACGAGACTGTCGAACTTGCGTCGTTTGCCGTTTGCTTGCCGGATTTCGAACGGTTTGAATTTCGAGAAGGTGCGTATCACGGAGAACATCTCCTTCAAGGCGCCTTTACTGCCTGTTTCGAGGTCGATGGCCATGACCGGTGTCAGGCCGAATCCGATGTAGGAGTGGGCGTATTCCACCGGCACCTGGCCGTTCGCGCCTGTTGTCATCTTCAGGAGGTCGATGCGCCGCACGTTGCCGCCGGCGATGGCTGCCTCAAGCGGTTGGGTGCGTGTGGTCCGGCGGTGGTCGTTGGCATTGCCGGCTGCCTTCACGGCACAAACGGCGTTCGGGTTGCCCGCCTGCATGACACCGTTCACCACCTCGTTATAGCCGCCGTCGCCGCTGACGGAGACGACCAGCACGTTGCGGCCGCCGGCCGCTGCTTCACGGGCAAGTTCGACCGCGTGGCCGGCGTGTGCAGTGGGTTGGAGTTCGACGTCGACAGCGTACGGGAGTAGGTCCCCCAAGCTGGCTTTGAGCTCCTCAGCGAGTTTGGGCGCATCACCGGTGCTGTTGGGGTTGAAAATGACGACGATTGAGTCGAAGGTCCGTGCAGTGCTCATTGCGCGCTCCGTGGGTTTTCTGTGATTTTCTGATCGACCCGCATATCGTTACGGGCCGAACGGTCGTCGACCAGCGTTTCGCGGATGTCTTGGCGGTGGCGGTCAGTAGTACGGGCCGCTTGCGGCGGGGCAGGACTCGTGTCTAGCTGTTTCCGGTATGGACGATGCTTCCGGGGTCCTTGGTGGGCCGGGGCGTCGGCGAGGCCCTCCAGGCGGGTAGCGGTTAGCGGGGCAGTTCCACCTGGAACCCGCACCGGCAACGCATGACCTTCATGGTGAGGAAGGCCGCCAGAGTGTCCAGAGCGCCAAGCTGGCCGAGAAATGTCCGAAAAATGGTTTCGGCCCGAGGGCCAGGCAGATTCATGAGTTCGCCGCAGTGAAGGTGAGCACCGCTCCAGTGAGACAGGTCCTCAGGCTTTGCCGAACGGGGTGGAACGGTGGCGATATGTTCTGCGGTGGTGTCAAAGACTCTGGACTGGCGGCACTTGAAGCAGTGGAGGGCGACGGCGAGAATGCCCGTTCGCCAGTCGCTAACGGCTGGGGATTGAACTGCCAAATAAATGTCGGTGTCGCACCCGGCGCACCACGGCTGCTTTCCCCGTGGCTGATGGGCCTCACGGGGAATATAGGTGTTCGAGGATGTGGTCATGCCCGAAGGTTCAGACCACGGCCTGGTAGCTGGAGAGAATGTAGTCCGCAGCGGCCGGGCCCTTCATCTTCAGGCACTGGCCGGGGCTGACGCGCTGGTTCATCGCGGCCCAAAAGGTGCGCTCCGCCTTCGGGGTGGTACCGGACAGGTAGCACCAGCTGGTGTACAAGCCGTAAAGGGAATCCCCGTTGAGAGTGGAATCGCACTCCCGGTCAAGGTAGGTGGCTTCGCTGAGGAACTGGTCGAACTGTGAATGTGCCATGAGGGCTCTTTTCACTACGGTGCAGATCTCCGCCGTTCGGCTACAGCGGCCTAAAAACTCAGATGCCTTGCACGGGACATTGAGCGTACTGCCGGGACCATGAGGTCAGTGTTGCTCCGGCAGGCTAATACATAAGGTGAAGCAGATGACTCTGGCGCAGCATCCGTGTGGATGCTGCGCCAGGATCAGCATTCCCGGCGGGGCCGGGAGGGCGCGCGTTTAGGCGTGGTTGTTGTGGACGCGGTTGCCGGCCTTGGCCAGGCCGCGGGCGATCATTAGACCGACAGTGAGCCAAGTGATGTACTGCATCGCGTCATTGGCGTTGAAAACATCGACGCCGTTTTCGCTGGCGTCGTCCCCAACAACGGCCGCGGTAATGATCGTGGCGATCACTGCAGCGACGTAGACAGCGAACTCGAGGGTCCGGGTCGAGATCTTGATGTCATTGGCGTTGCGGACGGTGCTGGTGTGCGTGTTCTGGGTTTGGGTCGTCATGTGGTTCTCCTTGGGTGATGTGAGCAGCCCTGAGCGGCTATGCAAACTCTGATCCCTGTACTGAAACCATGTCGACAACTTCTCTACGCTGTAGACGTTACGCGTAGACTAGATAATAAGCAAGCTTACGCATCCGTAAACATGGGGTGGGCCTGACGCAATCAACAGGACGGTTCCTCCATGGCTTCCCCCGAGCACACTCCCAACAGCCCAGTTCCCCGGAAGGCTCGCCTGAGCAGGGACGTCGTCCTTTCCGCCGCGTTGAAGCTGGTGGATGCCGAGGGCCTGGATGCACTCACTATGCGCCGGTTGGGCCAGGAACTGGGGCGGGACCCCATGAGTCTCTACCGCTATGCAGCCAACCGGGCAGCCCTGCTGGACGGGGTCACCGAAATGGTGCTGAACGAACTGGCGATCTTCGCCGATGACCCTGACTGGCAGGCCCAACTGCGCCGGATCGCCCACGACCTCCGGCTCCTTGCCCTGCGCCACCCCAACGTCGTGCCCCTGCTGGTCACCCGCCCCCTGTCCACTCCTTTGGGCCTGCGCCCACTGGGCACACTTCGCCCCTTGGAACAGATCCTGGCGCTGCTGATAACGGCAGGCTTCAACCCCGCTGATGCCCTGCACGTCTACCGCGCCTACTACGGGTTCCTTTACGGCCACATCCTCAATGAACTGCAGGAATACATCGTGGACCCGGACGAGAACGAAGCCATCCTCCGCCTTGGCCTGCATCGCCTGCCGGCAAAAGAGTTCCCGCACCTGCGCGCACTGGGGCCGGTCCTCGCGCAGTACGACGGTGACGCTGAGCTTGATCAAGGACTGAGCATCCTGCTCTCGGGCCTTGCCACACAACTGTCAGGACCGCACCCAAAGCCGCTGGCTTAAAACGCGTTCCGCCGCAGCGGAGATGAACCTCCCGAAGGGCATGCGGCCCCTCCCTCGGCAATTTCAAAACGACGATTGTGATGATTCGTCAAGCCATCGTTCCACGGTGGGGGAGAGGTCATGATCTCCTGGACCGGCCAGTGGAGTCTGAAAGATAGGCGGCATGGATAAACGTGTTGAAGTGGGATCGACGGTCGACCGGAAACGGTCCTGGAGGTTCGCGTGGAACTGGTCGCGCCGCTGCGGCCGGTCGACGGCGAAATTTCGGAAGCCCTTCAGTGGCTTCCAAAGCAGGAGGGCGAAGAACCGAATGACAGGCCAGGAGGATCTCTCCCTTGACCAACTGCTGGCGCTTGGCAGACAGCCCGTCTGCACTGAAGCTCGCCGCGGCAGTTAGCTGTTGTATCTCCTGTTCGGTCATTGCCGAGCCGTCCGGGGGCAAAGGCGTTATCGACTATGGAGAATTTGGGCAATCCTCGCCGGCCCTAACCCGGAAGAATGCCGCCTGACCACTCAATGGCCGAAGCATGGACGAACACCGCCGTCTGAACCAGCGGTTGACCAAATTCTCTTATCCTGAGGCCAGCATGGTGTTGCAGGCGGCTTCGCAGCGGCGGCAGGCTTCGGCGCAGATCCGGCAGTGCTCGTGCATGCCTGCGTGCTTTTCGCACTCTTCGGCGCAGGCGGCACATGCTGCCCGGCACGCCTCTAGTGCGGCAAGGGTGATGGATGTCTGTCCGCCGGTCTGCCGCGTCAGGATGTTTCCTGTCGCGGCGCAGACATCGCCGCAGTCCAGGTCTGTGCGGATGCATGCGGCGAGTTCTGCGACCATGTCTTCACCCAGACACGCGTCCGCGCAGGCCGTGCACATCTGAGCACACTCGAAGCACGCAGCAATACACTCGGCCAGGCTGTCTTTGCTCGGGGCCTTGTCCCCCTGCGGGTGGGCGTTGAGCATGGCGCTGATGTGGTGGCTCATCTTTGGCTCCTGTCGCTGGGCGAGAGGACAGCCGGGCCGTTCCCAGCCGTCCCCTTCACCCTAGACCGGCGGCGGTGGGGCCAACAGGGTCAAAGGAGCGGCAAATTCTGTGGTCGTTGCCCGGGTGCATTCACAAAGGTCGTTGTGCTTATGCCGGGTATATGCCCGTTGCCGCTTGGCCGACAACGCTCTGATCGCGATCGTGGTCCCTGTCGGAGGAGTCGCGTAAGCCGGGTCACATCTAATGGGCTGAATCAACGTCACCTTGGTAATAGTGTGAGGATCCCTAGGATTCTCTATTTCCCGTCGATAGTATCTGGGACAGGACGCCACCCTACGTGAGGGTCAGTGAGAACGTGATCGAAGGAGTTGCTGCGGTAATCGGCCGGAACAATGTCACCATTATCGGCCGGGATGATGGGCCTGTGATGATGTTTGCCCACGGTTTTGGCTGCGATCAGGCTATGTGGCGGAAGCTGCTGCCCTATTTCGTTGATGATTACCGGCTGGTGCTTTTTGATCACGTTGGTGCCGGACACTCTGACATCAGCGCCTACGATTGGGAAAAGTACGGATCCCTAGATGGGTACGCGGCGGACCTGCTGGAGATTTGTGCCGCTCTTGAACTTGAGGACGTCATCCTGGTGGGCCACAGTGTCAGCACGATGATCGCTGTGATAGCCGCAGTGCAAGACCCCAACCGTTTCTCCCACCTGGCCCTGCTTGCTCCTTCACCCCGTCACACGGACGACCCGTACGACGGCTACGTGGGCGGGTTTTCGCGGGAAGACATCGAGGGCCTGCTGGCAGCTCTGGACAGCAACTATTTCGCCTGGGCCGCGGCCTTGGCGCCCGTGGTTATGGGCAACCCGCAGGAGCCGGAATTAGCGGAAGACCTGCGTACCAGCTTCTGCCGGACAAATCCGTCCATCGCGCGGCACTTCGCCGGGGTAACTTTTTTCTCCGATACCCGCCCTCAATTGAAAAAGTTGCGCACCAGCTGCCTGATTCTGCAGTGCTCCGACGATCGGCTTGCCCCGCCGGAAGTCGGCGCCTACCTGCACAAGAATCTGGAACACAGCACCTTGGTGCAGCTTCAGGCCACCGGGCACTGCCCCCACGTCAGCGCTCCGGAGGAAACGGCCCGGGCGATTCTGCGCTACCTCGACACCAGTGCGTAAGCGGACAGCGCCGGAGCTCCGCGGATAGCTTCAGTGCAGCACCTTCGGGCCGAGGAGCCCTCGGATCAGAAGCGCCCACGGCCTGGAGGTAGTTGACTTTCTTGACGCCGACCGAGCAGGTAACAACTCTCTGGCCGTACTTTCCTGGAATGACAGCTCGAGGCACCACGGTCAAGCGCCGGCCCATAGTGCTCAACCCGTTCCGAAAATGAGCGTGGCTGGTACTGGGATGCAAGCACTCTGAGCCCGTCGGCACGGACGGCAGCATCCGCAACCGCGTAGAGGGCGCTACTTAGCTGGCTTCGCTCAGCAAAGGCGCTAAGCTCCCATGGCCTGGCAGAAAAGTCGGGGGCGTAACCCACAGACGTTTGGATCCGGCTCCACCCAGTGGCTATGTGTTTTTTCCCGAGGTCAACCCCGGCCATATCCAAGTGATTCGACACGAGGCCTTGGTCATTGATTCGCGCAGTTTGGCCGTCGAACTCTACATACAACTCGACCGGAGTTCCGTCGTGAAGGGTATGCGGAAGCGTAAATAGGTACCCATAGCCGGGTGTCCGGACATCGATCAGAAGCCGGTGATCAGGGGCCAGTTCTTCCATGAAATAGCTGGTTTCCGTCATGATTTTGTCGCCTCCTTCCGAGGGTTTGACCACGTCATTCCGCTTCGAGACCAGGATGCAGACGACCCAGAAGAACGCGGCCGAGTGCGTCCAGCTAGGATTCGCGTCCATCGCTACTCCCGCACGTTGTTCCCATGGTGCTCCTCCTGAGTTTCCCTACTTCACCCTCACCACCTTGATGGGCGAGTCTGGAAACTTGGTGAAAAACAGCCGTACATTCACCACTTATTTAAAGCGTCCAAGCAATGTCATCGCCCTCCGGACCACGCCCGCGATCCATGGCCCAAAAGTCACGCCACCGTGGCTTCGATCAGCGCTGGACGCGTTTCTGGGCAGAGGCTCGCGAAAGGCCCATGTACCCCTCCTTGGTCCCCAGTACATGGACTTTGAGAGCTTGACCGCGGTCAGTGGCCGCAATGCGGTAGGTGACTGTGTTGGCGCCCCGGATCGGCTGGTTGTTCCGGTACCACTGATAGCGAAGCTGCGTTCCGGGGGTCCACGCCCAGGCGTGGGCTGATAGCGTCCGTCCTGCCTGCAGGGTTCCGGTTATTAGCGGTGTAGGGGCGGTCAGGATGCCGGTGTTGATCAGGTGCTGGGCGCCTTGCCTCGTGACCGTCGTGTAAAAGGTCTGCGTGCCCACGACGCGCACCCGCAGTACGGCGTTGCGATCTCTCGCCGGCACTGTATAGCTTGAGCTTGTCGCGCCCTGAATGGCCTGGCCGTTTCTAAGCCATTGGTAGCTAAATTTGGTCCCTGCGGTCCACCCGGGGGTGGAGGCCCGCAGTGTCACTCCAACGCGTGCGCTTCCGGAGACCAGCGGTTCGGCGGACTTCAGATTAACCAGCGGGATCTTCACCACGGAGGCCTTGGCTTCATGGGAGGCATAGCCGGGACTGTCCGTTCGAACCACTGCCTGAAGAGTAGCTCCGGCGTCAGAGGCTTTCAGAGTGTATGCCGCCGTGGTCGCACCGGAAACAGTCTGCCCGTTTCGCAGCCAAGCGTAGGTTACTGCCTGCCCGGTAGGCCAGGGATTGTTAGCCGTTAACCGGTAGCCGGGCTGGAGTCTCTGCTGGAGTTCCGCCACTGCGTTTACGAGCGTATCGCCATGGACATAGCCGCTGCGCCGGTCCTCTGGGAGGGGTGCGGGACCGACCGCGACAACCGCAGAGGCTCCCTTCGCGCGGGTCCCCGCTTCGATGAACTGAAATCTCTGCCCTACGTCCGTCGGTTTGGGATACCAGGAATCCGGTGCCGCTTCCGGCGTTGACGGGAAGCTTCCGTCGGACCGCAGCCGATACCATCCGGACTTTGTACTCTGATCCGGGGCGGTACGGGCTACCCGTACTGGATGGTAGCTGTAGGGCCTTGCCGCTCCAACAGTCACGTCGTTGAATCCGCCGGCGCCTTCAACGCTCCGGACCAGCTGTGAAGACCGCTCGTGCACTGTGCCGTCCGGCCAGGTCCCGGTGACGACGATCCGCGAGACGCTGCCTGACGCCGGGATGTATTCTCTTCCGTCAGACACCAGTGTCCCGTCCTCCAGGAGCCAGCGGTAGCGCAGGACCGCTCCCTCACCCCACGCCGGGAAACGAACCCCGGCTGGAACCCCGGCCTTGAACGCCCAGGGAACCTGCGGCGTCGGGGCAGCATGGGTGGGATGGCCCACCCGGACTTCCCATCCTGCCGTGCGGTGCAGCGACAAGTACGGCTGGTGAATGGTCCGTGAGTAGAGCGGTGGCTGGGCTCCCGTGGGGAAGCGCGGAACCATTTCCATCACCGGGGTGACAAGGGTCAGCCGCTGCAGCCCTTCAGGCAAGGACCCTTCCGGCGCGGGAATGGTCACGGTGTAAGCCGTGGACCCACCATTGGCTGCCTCAGCTGTGATGCCGGCCTTGTTTACGCTGAGTTTCGTGGTGATGCCTTGATCGTTTTCAAACGTGAGATGCATGTGGGCCAGCACGGCCTGCTGATCCCCCTCGCATCTAATGCTGACCGGCATCCGCACCGCGTCACCGGCAAGAACGGTTGCCGGTAATGCCAGGGATTCGAGGCTGCCCACGGTCGCAGAAGATTCTGCTCCGCAGGGGTACGACGAGACCGCAATGGCTGGAAATGCCACCAGCGTGCCTGACAAAACCACGGACGCGGCGAAACCTGCAGAGATGACAGCACGTACACCACGGCCCACGAATTCCCCCAAGATTACAAACAATTCATCAGAGTATATATGCAGCCTGTGATGCATTATATTGACGGCAACTAGAAAGCTTTCTAGCTGCTTTTGACCGGAAAGTCACTCCCTATGTCAGTAAAGAAGATCACCAATTTCGCTGTTGCGGCGCTTGTCGGTGCTGCGGCGCTTCTGGTGGCACCCGCACCGGCAGCACAGGCAGCGGCCCAGGTCTATAACCCCTGCGCACGCGCAACGTCGGGTCAAACCAAATACTCCACCTTCGGAGCAAACCGTGTCACTTTTGCCACCACGGTGACACGAGACGCCAACGTTGTCACCCTCACCAGCTGCGTGCGGCGCGGGAACACTTACGTTCAGGAGTGGCAGGACTGGGGCTACGTCGGTCTCAAAGGATTCGCTGCGCCGGGATTGACATGGGAGAACACTTTCAAGTCTCCGACTGGTTCCTACAGCGTCACCGAGGCGCTTGGCCGCTCCAATCCGGGCACGTCGTTGAAGTACTACAAGGTGAATTCCAACTCGCGCTGGGGTGGCGAATACGGAGCTACCTACAACCAGTACTTCGAGGGTCGCGGTGGACCCTCGGACGAGAACCTCTGGACGTACATGAATCAGGGTTACTACGAGCAGGCAGCAGTTATCAACTACAACCGCGCGCCTGACATGAAAGTGACGCAGGGCGCTTCGTATGCGATCTTCCTGCATGCTGGTCGCACCACGTCAGCAGGTTGTGTATCCACGAGCCTTGCTACAACCACACGGTTTCTCCGCTCAGCGCGACCTGGTGACAGGATCATCATGGGAGCGGTGGATGACGTGTTCACTCCGTACTCCAGCAACCCGTTTGGCGCGATCATGGGCAAGTATGCGGCTTCAGGCAGTGTCGCTGGAGGTCTGAAAAGCCCGATCAACAAAGAACTTGCTGGATTGAAGAACGGTGGGGCGGGACGCGCCTATCAGGGCGGCGGCATTTACTGGTCACCTGCTACAGGCGCGAAGATTTCCGGTGGTGCCATCCGTAATAGGTGGGCAAGCGCAGGAGCTTACAACGGCTCCTATGGTTACCCGACAACCGATGAGTACGCAGTTCCGGGCGGCAGGGCGCAGAAGTTCCAGAACGGCATTTCCATCACATGGAATGGCAAGGCCGCATTTGCCCAGTCCGGAGCCATCGGTGCGCGCTGGCAAGGAGCAAGCTGGCTAGGTACAGCCAGCAACAACATGACCAAGATCAAGAATGGCGGTTACTACCAGACATTCCGTGGTGGCCTGATTTACTGGTCTCCAACGACGGGTGCCCGCCTCTCAACCGGAGCGATGCATGCCGCTTGGGGTAAGGCCGGTTACGAGAACGGTCGCCTCGGTTACCCGAAGACAGATGCTTACAAGACTTCCAAGGGAATGTCGCAGAACTATCAGGGTGGTCGCATTGATCTCAGCACCGCTGGCAAGGCGACTTACACCTATGGAACGGCTGTACCAACCGCAAGGTAGCACTATCTGACGCTTACCTCTCTGCCACCTGTTGGGAGCGCTTAGCGAGGGTTTCGTGGATGCCCGTGTGGTCCAGTGCCCCGTCGCCGTTAGCGACCATTTCCTCAAACAGTTCATTGACGGCAGTGCTCACCGGGAGCTCGAGCCCGCGCGTAGTCGCGGCGTCGAGCACAAAACCGAGGTCCTTAAGCTGGTTCCGGGCGCTGCCGCCGCCCGTGAAGTCGCCCGTGAGCCACCGTTCTCCTTTTTGCCGGAGGACCTCAGAGTTGGCGAGCCCGCCGCGCAGGAGTTCAAGCATCACCGCGAGATCCAGATTGCCGGACCGGGCCAGCAGCATCGCCTCTGACACGGCCGTCACCGTCGCCGCGACAATGACCTGGTTGCAGGCCTTGGCCAAGGCCCCCGAACCGGCAGGCCCCATGTAGCGCACGGTGGTGCCCATCGCCTGGAAAACCGGCTCCAAAGAACGGGCCACCGGCTCGTCCCCGCCCACCATGATGCTCAGGGTCCCGTTTTCGGCGCCGGCGGTGCCGCCGCTGACGGGCGCATCAAGAACCCGCACCCCATGGTCCCGGAACAATTGCTGTACGAAGGCCGCTACCGCAGTCGGCGACACCGTGCCGTGAACCACCAGGACGGGCTCTTTGATCCCCTTGGCGGCCCAGCCTGCCAGGAGGCCGTTATCGCCTGCCAGCAGGGATTCAACCTGTTCCAGGTCCGGCAGGATGGTGAGTACGACGTCGGCGGCGGCCCGAGCCCCAAGCCTTACCAGTGGTTCCGTTTTCGCGGCCGTCCGGTTCCAGACGGTGAGCCCTTCCAGAGATGGTCCGGCTATTGTGGAACAGGTTTACTTCGAAGCGCATGCCGAAGCAGCGGCATAGCAGCGAGCCTTATGGCCGGGAGACGCTGGACCGCTCCACCAGCTCAGCGGCCACGCGGATGGTGGTCGGCTTGCCGTTACTCTTACCGCTTGCCCTTGCCAGGGCCAGCTGTACGGAGTGCCCCGCGAGCAGGTCCACCGGCTGGCGGTCCTCGATGCGCGTGGCCTGGCTGGGAGTTTCCTGTCAGTTTATTCGCCGCCCTGTTCCCCCGGACCCGCCGGGCGTAAATTTGCTGATTATAGTCCAATCCGCCACCCTCTTGAAGCGGCGGAGTTGGACCGGGAAGAGGTCAACATGTATCCGTTCAGGCGCGTGATGGCGACAGCCTCCATTGCCGCACTTATCACCATCACTACAGCGTGCGGAGCGCCGGAGGCGCCGGATTTGGCAGCGGATAACCCAACCTACTTCACCGTTGCCACGGCCTACGGCGTTGGGCAGCCCGGGGCAGCGCAGCTGGCAGAATTCGTCCGGCAAGTCCAGAGACTCTCCCCGGACGGCAGCATCAAGATTGATACACAACTCCAGGCCGCGGGTGACGCCACCGAGGCATGGAACCAGGCCGTCCTTGAGCTGGTGCAGGCAGGAGACGTCGACCTGGCCCTGATCCCCACACAGACGTGGGAAGCCGAAGGAGTCACCTCGTTCAACGCACTCTCTGCGCCGTTCCTCGTGAGCAATGATGACGTGCTGAAGCAGGTTGTTGCCCCTGGCTTCGCTGACCCGATGCTGGCCGGACTCACACCGGCGGGACTGACCGGGCTTGCCCTGTTTCCCGAAGGCCAGCGGCATCTCTTCTCCTTCGCGGAACCCATTAGGGATCCCGCCGACCTGGAGGGAAAGGTCGTCCGCGCCCCCCGGTCGGACACTGCCGAGGAGGTGCTGGAGTCCTTCGGTGCGGTGCCAAAGCCCTTGCCTGGAAAGCAATTCACACAGGCGCTGGCACAAAACGCGGTGAGCGCGACCGAAACGTCCTTCGCCCGTGCCGGTGCCCTGACGAAGCCCACGACCGTGACGGGAAATCTCCCGCTCTATCCCAGAATCAATACCCTGGTCATCAACCAGGACCGGCTGAACGGGTTGCCCGACAAAGAACGCCGCACCCTGGAGCAAGCAGCAGACGCCACCCGTGCGTGGGCCACCGCATCGATGCCTGCTACTGCAGCCGAGGCCGTCGGATACTGTCGGGCCGGCGGGACCATCTTCACGGCACCGGAAGAGGGCATCGAGGCTTTCAAAGCAGCAGCAGCCCCAACAATCACCAGGCTGGAAAAGGACCCCGCGACCAAGGCCCTCATGGCCAAGATCCGCTCACTGGCGGCATCCACGCCCGCCCCGGCCCCGCTGGCCCCCTGCCGCCCCACCGGATAGAAACCGCCTACGCCCGCAACGCGCCGAGCCCCGAAATCAGCGCCTCAAGCCCCAGCCCGAAGGCAACATCGGCCGGCCGTCCCCCGCTCCCGGAAGCGGCGCTCCGCACGGCAGCGGTGAAATGAGGCGTGGACTCCGCCATGGACCCTGAATCAAAGATGTCCTCGGGCGCCGTTACGTCATACGCCGAGCCGAAGATGAAGGACTCCAGCGCCACAATGGAGGAAACAATGCGCTCCTGTGGGAAACCGGCGTCGAGAAAACCCTTGCTCACTGTCTCGTACATGGCGAGGGTCTGCGGCGCGTCAGTCACCGGAAGCACGGCAATGACGGGGATCAGCGGCGTGTGTTCCGCGAAGACGTTGCGGTAGCTCCAGGCCCATCTGCGCACGGCGTCCTCCCACGGTGCCGACCCAAAATCCGACACGTCCACCAGAGAGGTGAGGTGGTCCTCCACCAGGAGCAGGACGTCCCGCTTGGCAGCGACATGGTTGTAGAGGGCCGACGGCGCCACGTCCAGTTCCTTGGCCAGGCCCGCCATCGTAAGGCCGTCGTAGCCCTTGCGGTTGATGAGCTCCAGCGCGGCTGCCGTGATCCCGGCCTTGTCCAGCAGGGCTGCCGACGGGCGCCCTGCACGCCTCCTGGCGCCGGCGTTTCCGGCGGAGCGTCCCTGCGTGGCTGGTACTGCCGGCATTACTGGCCTTTCTCTGGTGGGTCTCCAGCATTATTCCATCCGGCACTTCCGGTCCCTGCAGCGAGCCGCTATAGTTCTAATAAATGAACGCCAATCATTTAGTGGCTCCCGTCACCAAGGAAACAAAGAGGACATCATGCTGAACCTGAACCGCGACGTCGTTGTCGTTGGAGCCGGACCCTCGGGACTCACCGCAGCCCGCGAACTCAAGAAGGCCGGCCTCACCGTCGCCGTCCTTGAGGCACGTGACCGCGTCGGCGGCCGCACGTGGACCGACACCGTGGACGGCGCCATGCTCGAAATCGGCGGCCAGTGGGTCTCACCGGACCAGACAGTGCTCCTGGACCTCCTCCAGGAACTTAATCTCCAAACCTACCCCCGGTACCGCGAGGGCGAGTCGATGTACATCGGCAAAGACGGCGTCCCCGTCCGCTACGCCGGCGACTCCTTCCCGGTGGACCAGGACACCGAAGCCGAGATGGACAAGCTCATCGCCCTGCTGGACGGGCTCGCCGCTGAGATCGGCCCCGCCGAACCCTGGGCCCACCCCAAGGCGCGGGAACTGGACACCATCTCCTTCCATCACTGGCTGCGGCTGCACTCCGCCAACGAGGAGGCCTGCAACAACATCGGCCTGTTCATCGCCGGCGGCATGCTCACCAAGCCCGCCCACGCGTTCTCCGCCCTGCAGGCAGTGCTGATGGCTGCCTCCGCGGGTTCCTTCACCCACCTCACCGATGAGGACTTCATCCTGGACAGGCGCGTAGTAGGCGGCATGCAGCAGGTCTCCCTGCTGCTCGCGCAGGAGCTGGGGGACGACGTCGTCCTTAACTCCCCGGTGCGCACCATCAACTGGGAGCCGGACGCCGACGGCGGGCACCGCGTCACTGTCGTTTCGGACCAGGCCACCGTCAACGCCCGCTTCGTGATCATGGCCGTGCCGCCCAATCTCTACTCGCGGGTCTCGTTCAACCCGCCGTTGCCGCGCCGCCAGCACCAGATGCACCAGCACCAGTCGCTGGGCCTGGTTATCAAGGTCCACGCCGTCTACAGCCGTCCGTTCTGGCGGAACTCCGGCCTGTCCGGCACCTGCTTCGGGGCCGGCTCCCTCGTCCAGGAGGTCTACGACAACACCAACTTCGGTGACACCCGGGGCACCCTGGTGGGATTCATCTCGGATGAAAAGGCCGACGCCGTCTTCGAGTTGAGTGCCGACGAACGCAGGGGCGCCGTCCTGGAGTCCATTGCCGGGTTCCTTGGCGCCGAAGCCCTTGAGCCCGAGGTCTACTACGAGTCCGACTGGGGCTCCGAGGAGTGGACCCGCGGCGCCTACGCCTCCAGCTACGACCTCGGCGGCCTCCACCGCTACGGCAAGGACCAGCACGCCCCCGTGGGCCCCATCTACTGGTCCTCCTCAGACCTCGCCGCCGAAGGCTACCAGCACGTGGACGGCGCCATCCGGATGGGCCGCCGTACTGCCGCCAGCATCTGCGAGGCAGCCCGGGTGGGCGTGCCGGCCTAAGTGATGCCGGGTAGGCGGGCTGGAAAATAAGCATGCTTACCAATAGGCTGGCGGATGGGGAGCGTCCCCGCATGCAGACGAACGAGGTGAAATATGACTGACACCGAGAGCATCAGCAAGGTCACGGACATCATCAACCATTCCCACATCGGAATGTTGACCACCGTCAACGAAGAAGGCGCCCTCGTCAGCCGGCCGCTGGCAGTCCAGGACGTCAAGGACGACGGCGACATGTGGTTCTTCACGGGCCTCGGCACCTCGCAGGTGGCCCACGTCCGGGCTGACCCGCGCGTCAACGTTTCCTTCGGCAAGAACACCGAGTGGGTTTCGGTTGCCGGGACCGCCGAAGTGGTGACGGACCGGGCGAAGATCCGGGAGCTGTGGAACCAGGCCGTTGAAGCGTGGTTCCCGGACGGCCCGGATACCCCCGAAGTGTGCCTGCTTCGCATCGATTCCGATTCCGCCGAGTACTGGACCAGCCCGGGCGGCACCGCCGCGACCGTGTTCCAGTGGGTCAAGTCCAAGGTCACCCACAGCCGGATGAGCGTGGGCGAAAGCGGCACCGTCGAGCTGTAGGAAGCTCCTACGAACCGTTCAGGGCGCCGAGGACGGCGGGCAGCAGCACGCCGTCCCGGCCCCAGAACGGGTCCAGGACCTCCACGTACCAGGAGTCGGCGAGCAGCAGCGCCAGCGTTTCGTTGGTTTCGTCGGCCCAGTCCTGGATCTGCTCCTCCGTGACCGGGTTCTCGCTGGACCCCAGGACCGTCACTACCTCGCCGCCATCCAGGGTTACCGGGATGGCTGCATTGCTGGACTCGCCGGGGGAGTGGGCCACAGTAACGAGTTCAGACCGGGTGGACAGGGCCAGGAGTTCGGCTGCCACTTCTGCGCTGCAAAAGCCGGTGACGTACTGGCGCTGTACAAGTGCGCGTGCGCTCAGCCCGGGCTGCGATTCCTTCGTAAACAGCCCGTTCCGGTTCAGGTCAGCAAGTGCGACGGCGATCGTTGCGGTCTCGGCGTCATACCTTGCCGTGAAGGTGGCAGGCTGAAATTCACTGTGCCCTTCGAGCCAGCGCGCTGTCAGTTCGCCGGCGGCCGGCAGCGTGGTGGCCTGCCGCCAGGCTCCCCGGTCCTCCAGACGCCTGCCGAACCGGTCGCGGTCTTCTGTTTCTTGAGGCTCCATCCTCGGATGCTACGGCGCCCCGCCGCCGGACTCCAGTGGAAGCGACACAGCAGTTAATGCACAAACAAGCAGTTATTGCCCCGCCGCAGGAATCCCCGCCGCTTGCTCGGCGTCGGCCAGGGCACGGCTGAAGCGTTCGACGGCGGGCGGGTACCCGTGGTGCCCCGCGGCCCTCAGCTGCTCGGCCTCACGCATGGCTTTGATGACGGCAGCGGTCTGGGGCAGCCGGACATCGGTCATGGCCGGGTAGTCGATGCAGTACGCAGGATCCAGCTCGTACCGGCGCCAGCGCTCCAGAAGCACACTGTGTTCAGCCTGCGCAGCCGTGTGCAGGGGCAGATACTCCCGGCGTTGCCGCCGAAGAGAAAGCCAGGCCACCATCCGCGGGCTGCCCCGGTAGGCGGCGACGCCGGAAGCCACGGCCGCGCCGGCGAGGAAAAGCCCCGCCCACGCGGACGTGAGGGCGGGAATGATCAGGGCGGGAAGGGCAACCGCTGAGCCAAGGAACAGGTCCCAGAACAACTGGTCCGACCGCTCAGGTTCCGTGGCCGGCACGGCAAGTGCCCGCCGTCGGACCTGGAAAACGGTGGCCGCCACGCTGATGACCAGCACTGATCCGCACAGCAGGAGGATCCATGCCCCCGGGAACAGGGATTCTGCGATGGCTGCCACCTTGCACCTCCACGTCCACAGGCCCGGCGGGAAAGGCCGGGCTGGTCCTTCCATTCCAGCGCCTTCCCGCGCCGCGGTCAATGGCCACGGGACCCGGAGCAGGGGAGGGCGGGGCTTTCGGGCAGGTGCGGCTGCACGTACCTTGGGACCATGAGACTCAAGATGTGCAGCATCCACGTTCAGGACCCCACCGCCGCCCATACCTTCTACACGCAGACGCTCGGTTTCGAGACGCTGATGGCCATGCCCGAGTACAACCTGTTCATCATCAAGGACCCGGGCGCGGACCAGAGCTCAGTGGGCCTGCTGCTGGAACCGAGTGACAACCCGATTGGCGCGAGTTACATGAATGCTGTCAACGAGGCCGGCCTGCCTGCGATTGTTTTTGGCGTCCCGGACGTGCGGGCGGAGTATGAGCGGCTGGTGAAGGCGGGCGTCAGCTTCAAGAGCGAACCGGCCGAAGACCCCTCCGGGATCAGCGCAGTGTTCGACGACGGCTGCGGCAACTTCGTCCAGCTGCACCAGGACTGAGCCCCCCCTGGCACAACAGAGGCTTGTTCGCGGATCCGGACCTTGAAGGGTTCGGGTCCGCGAACAAGCCTCGGTTAAAACCTGCCCGGATTACTCGGCCTGGGCGCGGGCCGGCTTGGCGTCCTTCTTTGCGGTTTCTTCCTTCACCCGCTGGGCTTCGGCCCGGACCGCGGCGTGGGTGGCGCGCTCGCTGACCAGCCACGCGGGGGGAGCCTGCAGCAGTGCGGTGATTTCCGCCGTCGTCAACGCTTCCTCAACGCCGCCGCGGGACAGTCCGCTGATGGACACGTTCAGCTTCTGGGCCACCACGGGGCGGGGGTGCGGGCCGTTGCGGCGCAGTTCGGCCAGCCACTCCGGCGGGTTGGCCTGGAGTTCGGCGAACTCGGCGCGGGTGATGGTTGATTCCTGGAACTCCTGCGGTGTTGCGGGCAGGTAGATGCCAAGTTTCTTGGCAACGGTGGCCGGCTTCATGGACTGGGAGTTTGCAGAGGTCATGCTTCAAGGGTATCCGGGCGGACGGTACTGTGAAGACGTGCCCACCGACAACGCCCCCCAGACAGACGCCGGTCCCGCAGGGTCTGCTGACCCGGCCGAGCAGGACGCCCCCCGCGTGCTCCGCATCGCCTACGTGGCGGGAGTGACGCCCGGCAAGTGGATCCGCCGGTGGGAAGAACGGGTGCTGGACATTCCGCTGCAGGCGTTTATGTCCGACGACGGCGCGCAGGTTGAAGTGCTGCAGGACGGTTCCGCGGACCTCAGCTTCGTCCGTCTTCCGGTGGAGCGTGAAGGCCTCAACGTGATTCCGCTGTATGAGGAGCAGCCCGTGGTGGTTGCCCCCAAGGGCCACGAAATCTCCGTGTTTGAGGAAGTGGCGTTTGCCGACCTGGAGCAGGAAGCCTTCCTGGACATCACTGCGCTGGGTGGCCCGGAGGCGGCGCTGCAGGTGGTGGCAGCCGGCGCAGGCCTGGTGATCCTGCCCATGTCCGTAGCCCGGCACTTCAACGTCAAAGACACCGTGGCACGGCGGCTCACCGGCGCCTCAGCCACCGAAATCGCCGTCGCCTGGCCTGCGGATTCCACTGATGAGGTCATCGAGGAGTTCATCGGGATTGTGCGCGGGCGTACGGCCCAGAGTTCCCGGCAGCCCTCCGCCCAGCCAGTCAAGGCCAAGAAGGAGCCCAAACCGGACCGACGCGGTACCGGAACCAAGAAGGCCCCCAAGGTGGCCCAGCGCTATGCCCCGAATCCGGACAAGGGCCGGGGCAAGGGGTCCCGCAAGAAGGGCAAGCGCTGACATCAGCCCAAAGACGCCGGAAGGCCGGCTCCGTGCGGAGCCGGCCTTCCTGTACCTAAACGTTCTTAGGTGTTTTGGACGTTGGTTTTGGCGTCGGTGGCGCGGTCTTTGACGTCGGTGACGGCGCTTTGGCCTTCGGCTTTGACGTTTTGGGCGGCGTCAGCGGCGGTGGCTTTGACGCTTTCCATGGCTTCCTGGGCTGGTTCCTTCAGGTCCTGGACCATGTCCTTGGCCGCGTCGGTGACCTTGCCGGCGAGGGGCTCGGCGGCGGTTTTGAGCTGCTGGGCGGCTTCGCGTTCCTTTTGGCTGGCCGGGATCAGGGACGAGACGAGCATCCCGGCGCCGAACGCGATCAGGCCGGCGGCCAGGGGGTTGCCCTGGGTTTTGGCTTTGACCTGGTCCGGTGCGTGCGAGATCGCGGTGCCTGCGTCGCTGAGTTTGGCGGCGACGTTGTCCTTGGCCCCGTGGAGGGAGTCGCCGGTGCTGTGCAGGGCGTTCCCGGTGTGGCCGGTGCCGGAGGAGACCTTGTCCTGGACGGTGGTGGTGGCGGTGTCTGCTGCTCCCATGATTTTCTCCTTCACCCCGACGACGGCGTCTTTTACCTTGTCGGTTTGGCGGTGGACGATGTTGGAGGGGGTGACTTTGTCGGCGACCGCGTCCACGTTGGTGCCCAGGCGGGCGCGGGTTTCTTCAATGTCTGCACGGATTGCGTCCGGGTTATCGCTCATCGGTTTACCTCACCTGGTTTTAGGGTTGGGGGAATCTCGGAAAGGGTTTCGCTGGTCTGGGGGATGCCTTTGATCTGTTTGAGTTCCTTGCGCCCGATCGAGGCCAGGACCGCGGCGATGATGCCCCAGATCACGGCGACGATCACGGCGGCCCAGCCCAGCGGCATCAGCGCGCCCAGGGCGAACATCAGTGCCAGGGACAGGAACAGCAGGACGAAGTGCCCGGCGACGCCGGCGCCGGCGAGCATGCCGCCGCCTTTGCCGGCCTTGGTGGCGGACTGCTTCACTTCGGCCTTGGCCAGTTCGACTTCCTGGCGCATCAGGGTGGACAGGTCCCGGGTGACATCACCCAGCAACTCACCCAGCGAGGCGTTATCAGCCTTCACATGCGCTTCACTCGGAGCAGGCTCCGGAATAGTACTACTCACAGGTGGCGTCCTTCCTTTGACTGGTAGGGGTCATCCTCGAACCGCAAGGGGGTGTCTTCTGCCGTGCCGGAGGGCAGGGTTTGCCGTGGAGACCGGAGCTCCGGCCCCTACAACCGGTTCGTCGTACAGGTCCGTGCCGCTTCCTGCGGCGAACACTGTCTCCTGCCTGAGTGGCGCTGCCTGCGGGGCCACGGCGGGACGCTGGGCCGGGTAGGACTGTGCGGTTCCACCCTGGGAACCGGTGGCGCCTGCGGTGAGGCCGCGGGTGAGGCGGCCCACGAGGATGCCGGCGCCTGCAGCGAGCAGGAGGAAGGTGCCGGGCTTGTTGCGGGCGAAGGTCTGGACCTCAGTCAGCAGCGAGCCTGCATCCTTGTTTTCGATCCAGGAAGCCATGGACGAGGTGCGGTCAGCAGCCTGTCGGATCAGGTCGCTGGCAATGCCCTGCTGGTCCGGGGCATCGGCCATGCTTTGCAGCTGGCTGGAGATGGTCCGGATTCCTTCGGCGGCCTTTTGCTGCTGGGTGCCGGCCTGGCTGGAAAGCCCGGACTTCGCCTGGGACAGCAGGTCCTGGGCGCTGGACTTGGCCTCTGAGGCGACGTGGGCTACTTCTTCCTTGGCCGTCTGGGCTACGCCCTGGGCTGCCGAGGCCGCCTGGCCGGCCACGTCCGATGCCTCTTCCTTGGCGGCCTGCTTCTTGGAGCCGGCGCTGGAATCGGCTGTGCCGGAAGTGGCGAAGGTGTTGTCAGTGCCAACCTCTGAGGCGTAAGGGTCCGAGATAGCAGGGTTGGGCGTCTGGGGCCATTGGTTCTCTGTCATCATGCTCTCTTTCGTAGAAGGGTCGGCTGGCGATCAAGAACCAGCAGTGCTTGCTGTAGTTAGTAAGCATGGTTACTACTTAGATACTAAGCACACTTCCCATTTGAATTGCAAGGGGGCATGTTGGGGCGGCTGTTCTACGGCCTTGCTGGCCCCGGCGATAGTAAGCCTACTTGCGAACTGGATGCTAAGCATGCTTATTGTAGGTAGGTAGCGACGCATGAAGGGGTGACGACACCCGCACTTCGCCACCTACAGGAAGGCCGCGGCCGATGACCAGCAATCTCGATCCGGACGCCCGGAACAGCTACCGCCTGATTACGCTAGCGGCGCGTCTGGTCCAACGGCGTCAGGATGATGCTCTGGCGCCCCTGGGCCTGACCCGGGCCGCCGTTATAGCGCTCGAAGGGCTGGCAGCCGGACCACTGAACCAGGAGCAGCTTGCGGAAGTGGTCCGGGTACAGAGCCAAACCTTGGGCCGGGTACTCACCCGGCTTGAGGCGTCAGGGCATATCAGCAGGAACCGCCACTCGGCGGATCGCAGGCAATTCAAGGTAGAGCTCACCCAAGCCGGCAAGGCGGCGCTCGAGGCGGCGCGGCAGGCGGAAATTGATGCCTACCCTGATGACGCGGATATCTCATGGACAGTCCTGCAGGAGGAATTATCGAAATTCATCCGTGCACTGCCGCCCAGCCGGGACCCGGACGTGGTTCCTTTCGTGGCTCCTGACCACAGGAGTGCGCGCCGCCCCCATGGCGGCCGCGGCAACGGCCTGCGCGGGCTGGACCAGCCGCACCAGTGATGACCCGCAAAGATCAGTCATGACAGGGCAAGAGGGACAGGGCCGCACGGACCTGCCCCTCTTGTTGTGACTGCCTACTTGTTGTTGTTCTCTTGGTTTTCGGTGGCATCGTTGTCTTCCAACAGACCCCGCTGCGCCAGGTCGGCCGCCTCCGACGACTCGGGCGGCAACGGATCCGTTGCCTGCGGGACATCTGCGGGCGCATAGTCGGCAAGGCCGGCGGCAACCCGCTCCTGGTCGGCTGCTGCTTCGTACACGTCGTCGTCTATGTCTTCCGGCATCTTGCCGTGGCCAGTCCGGGTGGGATTCGGCAGCGCATCCTCTTCTGGGATGATGACGCCACCGGGGGCAGCGTCCTGGTTTTCATCCGAAGTTGCCATGATTCACCTTCCGCTCACTTGTGTTGTTTGGGCTTAGGACGACGGCACCGTTGGACCTGTGGGCCAGCGGAGCAGGGCGGCCACGTCCACGCCGTCCGGCAGGACGGGACCCGGAACCAACAGAACCCGGGCGTCTGTGAGGGCGGCAGCCCGGAGCAGGGCCGCCGGCGCAGGAACACTGCCCAGGACGTTGGCGGCGAGCGATTCCTCCTCGGCGGTGGCGATCCACGGCTCCGCGTCAAGCGCCAGCAAGGTCCGTTCGGAGAGTGCGGCATCGTCCAGAATCAGAACGTCCACCTGTGCCTGCTGCAGTGCGTGCACCACGGCGCCGATTCCGGTGGCGGACTCTGGATTGGCCTGGCCCTCCTGCATTGCCAGCCGGTCCATGATGTCCTGCTGCTCAGAGGCCCACTGTTCAGCCACCCGCTGGTTGACCTGGTCCTCCAGGAGGGACTGGTCCGCGCCGGCGGTATGCGTGTGGGAATCAACCACCGACACCAGGGCCTGGCTCGCTTTGGAGAGTTGTTCCTGCACAAGCCTGCGGGCGTGGATATCGCCCGCGAGGACCACCAGCCGGGCACCGCTGCTGCCCACTACCCGGTCGATCTCCTCGGCCACCTGGTCTGCGTTGCGGCGCCAGACGTCTTCGGTGTGGTGCTGGAAGCGGAGGTGGGCCCAGCCGCCGCCCTGGAACTTGCTGACATGTTCGCTTTCTCCCTGCACCTCCCGGGTGCTGGCAGGCGCGCCTGCGCCCGCGTAGTGCAACCGGATCTCGCCGTGTTCGCGGCTGACCTCCGCCACTACATAGGGGAATTCTTCGGGACGGTGCTTCATGAGCGGCAGCAGGTCCGGGATGGGATCCACCGACACCCGCTCCGCCCCTATGCGGTCTCCCGCCAGGACCTCGTTAACCTTCGCTTCGCCCTGGTGGACCAGGACAAACCTGGAGACCGGGGAAGGGACACCTGGTTCGGGCTGCAGGGCCTGCTCGATGGCATCAAGGTCCGCGCCGGACGCGCCTGCGGCTTCAAGGGCGGCCCTGGTGTTGCCCGGCCGGACGTCTGCCGCTTCGAGCGTGTCAACAGTGCCGGTGCCCGCGTCCACGTAGGCGGTGCACCAAGGGCCCGCCATCCGGTAGAGGTCCGCGTATTCCTTCAGGCTGCCGGTCATCGTGCGGCCCCCTCACGGACGGAGTGCATTACGGCAGGTTTGAAGGGTTTTTGGGTGGGGTGAGCTTGTTCAGCCATGACGATCTCCTTCGCTCCGTGATTAGTATCACAGGCTTACTAGTTCGTCGTTTCACCGTAGCACCAGCCAGCGGCGGCTAAAAGGGGTTTCAGGAGGGAACTCCGGTTAGGCGGAGCAGGCATCCTTCAGGGCCTGGACGGACTCGGCCGGCGCCTGGTCTCCGGCCTCCGCGATCTGTCCCAGCGGCGTCGTAATTTCCGCCGGGACGCCGGCAGTACGGGCGGCTGACACCAGGCCGCCGAGCGCCCGCTTGTCCTCCACGCTCACCACGCCGTCCTGGATTACCGCACAGATTTGCCGGTTTACTTCGTCGGCGGCAGCGGTGGCCACTTTCGAGGCTGCATCGCTGGCAGCATTCCCGGCGGCTTCCTCTACGGCGCCGCAGCCGGCCAGCAGCAGCAACAGGGGGACAGCGGAAAGGGGGGCAAGGCGGCGTTTCATGACTCCACCCTAACAATCCAGCATCGTTGACCTTCCGCGTACCATGAGGTTCCTATGGAGACAATGCCGCCTGCTCCCGGTCCGCCGGCGTCCTCCGCCCCGCCCACGGCACTGAAGGTGCTGTCCGTCCGCGCGGTGGGCACGACGGCGGTTCTCGCCGAGCTTTCCGGGCTTCCGGCGGTGCTGGCCCTGCAGGCCGCACTGCTGAAGCAGCCGCTGCCAGGCCAGATGGATGTCCTGGCCGTTGCCGAGACCGTGCTGGTGATGGCGGACTCGCCACGTTCGGCACGCGCCATGCCGGGCCTCCTGCTCGCCATGGACCTCACGGTCCAGGCCCGGGCCGAGGGCCGGCTGGTCACCATTGACGCGGTGTACGACGGCGAAGACCTCGCCGAGGTTGGGCGGCTGACAGGACTTGGCCCGGACGGAGTGGTCGCGGCGCACACCGGACAGGTGTGGACAGTGGCCTTTGGTGGTTTCGCGCCCGGCTTCGGATACATGGTGGGTGAGAACCAAGTGCTTGACGTTCCGCGGCGCTCCTCGCCCCGGACAGTTGTTCCTGCCGGCTCGGTGGCGCTGGCCGGCATCTACTCGGCCGTTTATCCGCGGCAATCTCCCGGCGGGTGGCAGCTGATCGGCCGCACAGCCGCGCATATGTGGCACCTCGGCAGGGAACAACCGGCGCTCGCTGCCCCCGGGGACAGGGTCCAGTTCCGGCCCGTCCGGGAACTGGTTGAGGTAGTGGCATCGTCTGCCCCCGCCACTGAAGCTGGTGCGCCGGAGGTGCCGTCGGGGCTGCGCATTCTGTCGCCGGGACTGCAGAGCCTTGTCCAGGACCTTGGCCGCCCCGGACACACCGGCTTGGGAGTGGGCGCGGCCGGTGCCCTAGACCGTTCATCCCTGCGCCGCGCGAACCGGCTGGTGGGTAACGCGGCAACGGCTGCCGCCGTGGAGACCGTTGCGGGAGGGCTGACGGTGCAGGCCGTGGGCGACCAGATCCTGGCTGCCACCGGGGCCGCGGGGCAGCTGACTCTGCGGCGGGCAGATGAGGACCAGGAGGACGCGGAATCATACTCCGAGAGGAATATACCCACGGCGGAGGCTTTCGTGCTGCTTGATGGCGAGGTGTTGACTGTTGGAGCACCGAAACGAGGCGTTCGCAGCTACCTGGCCGTCCGGGGCGGTGTGGCGGCAGAAGAAGTGCTGGGCAGCTCCTCCACCGACACCCTGTCCGGGCTGGGACCTGCTCCACTGGCTGCAGGAGACGTGATTTGCCCGGGCGATGCCACGGTCTCACAGGTCGTCAGCAGCCCGGAGTTGCAGCCCGACTTTCCGGGCCCGGGAGTGACGCTGCTGGACGTCGTGCCGGGGCCGCGCGAGGACTGGTTCGACGGCGCAGAGGTGGAATCGTTCTACAGCCAGGAATGGGAAGTCACCCCGCGGTCCAACCGGGTGGGGATGCGCCTGGCGGGCGAAGCCCTTCAGCGGAGCCGGGAGGGGGAGCTTCCCAGCGAGGGTACGGTGACGGGGGCACTCCAGGTTCCGCCGGAGGGAATGCCGGTGCTGTTCCTGGCCGATCACCCGGTCAGCGGCGGATACCCGGTCATTGGGGTGGTGGTGGACCACCAACTGGACCTCGCGGGGCAGGTACCCATCGGGGCCCGCATCCGGTTCCGCCGCGTGGAGGGTGCGGGCTGAGGTTACTTGTGGACCTGCCGCCGGCACCGGCAGCGGGGCTAGGATGGCCCGAAAACGGAGGAGGACCATCAGATGCCTGAGCATGTCCCGGCAGCCCCCGAAACGGGGTATGCCCCCGTCAACGGGCTGCAGATGTATTACGAGCTGCATGGCGCCGGCGGTACGCCGCTGCTGCTCCTGCACGGCGGACTCTTCGACATCGAACAACAGTTTGGTGCCTTGATCCCGGGCTTGTCGGAGGGCCGCAGGGTCATCGCCACGGACTTCCAGGGTCACGGCCGAACCAACGACATCGACCGTCCGCTGAACACCCGCGACCTTGCGGCCGATGTCGTCGGACTTCTTGACCACCTGGACGTCCGCAAGGTCGACGTTTTTGGCTTCAGCGTCGGAGGTGCGGTCGCGCTGCATGTGGCAGTCAACCATGCGGAGCTTGTCCGCAAGCTCATCGTTTCATCGGTGTCATTCCGGCCCGATGGTGACCGCGGCGGAAACGCCGAAGCGGTAGCCGCCATGACTGTCGACATGATCGCCGGCACCACGATGGAACAGCGCTACCTGGCTGTTTCGCCGCATCCGGACCTCGGGCACCTGCAGGGGCTTCTGGACAAGCTCGGCGGCTACGATGCCGGCACCGGCGGATGGAGTGATAAGGAGATCCGCGGCATATCCGCTCCAACGCTCATCACGGTGGGCGATTGCGACATGGTCAAACTCGAGCATGCTGTGCGGTTCCTGCAGCTGCGCGGGGGAGACGTGAACGGAGACTTTGACGGCGTGCCGGCGTCGCAGCTGGCGGTTTTTCCCGGCACAACTCACTTCTTTGGGCTGTCCAGGACCGGGCTGGTGCTGGACGTTGTCACCACGTTCCTGGACGCGCCCCGGCCGTCAGGCTGGCAGGACCAGTGATTACCTGAAGCGTACGACGGCGGGAGGCCCCCCGCCGTCGGACGCTGACGTTTACGCCCCGTCCGCCGGGGCGGACCTGGAAACTGACCGTCAGCGTGCGCTCGCCGCCGGGACGCCGAGGATGGTGTCCAGCAGTCCATTGCGGAACTTGCCCTCGGGATCGTGCGCGGAGGCCAGGGAGCGGAACCCGGCGAAGCGGGGGTACAGCGACTCCCAGTCGTGGCCGCCGGGGGAGAACAGCTTGCCCCAGTGCGGCCGGGCGCCGAAGGGCCGGAGCAGATCCTCCAGCTCCGGAAGGAGGGCTTCCACCGCGGGCTGCAGCGGCTTCCAGGTGAAGTGCAGCGCAACACTTTGTTGCCGGTAGAAAGGGCTCAGCCAGAACTCGTCCGCGGCTCCCGTGCGGATCTCCGAGACAAACAGCAGCGGCGCCAGCTTGTCTGCGAGGCTGCGGACCGCCCCTAGTGCTGCCGGCGCGTGCTGCAGCGGCAGGATGAATTCGCTCTGGAGTTCCTCGCCCTTGCTGGGAGTGAACTCGTGCCGGAAGTGCGGCAGCCGGTCCAGCCACTGCCCCGGCTCATCAAGCTGGATGGTGCAGTTCTCGGCGGACATGTCGGGCAGGGGGTGCCTGGGGAGCACTGCCGCCGTCGCGCCGAACAGTTCGGTCAGCGGAGGCTCCGAGTCCAGCGCCTTGAGCCACACCTGGCTGATGGTGTCACCGGCATAATCCGTAAAAAGACTCACGCTGTAGGCGCTGGAAATGAGTTCCGGAAAGTCTGCCAGGGCCCGGTCCCACGGCAGGTTCTCCAGGACGCGCTGGCGCATCTGGAAGCTGGGCTGGACGGCCAATTCCAGCCCGGTGACGATCCCCAGGGCGCCGAGCCCCACCACGCTGGCCAGGAACTCGTCGCCGTCTGCCCGGGTGAGCGTGACGGATTCACCCGAGGGCCGGACCAACTCTATGGACTGCACCGCATCAGCCAGCGACGGGTTGTTGACCCCGGAGCCGTGGGTTCCCGTCTGCACCGCCCCTGCGACGGAGATGTGCGGCAGCGAGGCCAGGTTGTGAATGGCGAAACCGGACTGCTCAAGGGTGCGGCACAGGGTGCCGTAGCTGACACTTCCATTGACCCGCACGGTACTGTTCTCCGGGTCCAGGGCTATGTGTTGGGGCAGGGCGTCGAGCAGCACGTGGACGCCATCGGTGTCCCCCACGCGGTTGAAGGAGTGGCGTGATCCCAAGGCCTTGACCCGGCCCGCCCGCTCCACAATCCGTGCCAGCTCCGCCACCGACTTTGGCCGCTCGACGGTGGTGGAGGAGTATTCGAGGTTTCCTGCCCAGTTCTTCAATGAATCAGCTTTCCGGTGGGGTCTGTGACGGCCTTCTCAACTGTCAGCGCTCACAATCGGCATGTCAAGGCGGTTCCACCGCGCACCATGCCGTGGTCCGGACCGTGATGGGACGGCCGGCGCTGTCTGTCCAGGTTCTGCGGCACGGGGTGCATTTCTACAGGCTTTCCCGGGTACGGCTCATCCTGAGCCGCCACTCACCGGAAATTCATCGCCCGGCGCCGTTCGGCCAGCCGTTGAATCATGGCAGAGTGGAATGCAGTCAAGTTGAGGGAGGAACTCAGTGTCTGAACTGGGAAAAGCTACTGCCAGCGTCTCTGAGGGGGATGCAGTAGAGCTAGCGGAGGAAACCGGCGGTGTGACTGAAGTGGAGGCCGCGGAAGCTGCCGAGCTTATGGAGGCCCCGGAAGCTCCGGAAATCACCTTTGATGAGCAGTTCTATCCGGCACGGCCCAAAGCGCTGCGCCCTGTGGCACGCCGCCGGCAGTACTTCGCCAACGCACCGTCGCTGGAACTCGACGGACTCAACAAAACCTACGTGGAGTGGCTGAGGAACCAAGCCATGCTCGGCGACGCGAATGTCCTCGCGCGGCAGCTGTCGGGGCAGGCGAGCATGTGGCAGCACTCCTTCGCGCACCCCAACCCGAGGGCCGCCGTCGAACGCGCCTCGGTATGGTTCACCGCCTACCCGCTGTCCTTTATGACGACGCCGGGACAATCCTTCCTGGGGGCGCTCGGCGACCCGGAGCTGTGGAAGACGTTCCGCGAGATCGGCATCCGTGCAATCCACACCGGCCCGGTGAAAAAAGCCGGCGGGCTGCAGGGGTGGGCTGAAACGCCCAGCGTGGATGGCCACTTTGACCGCATCAGCATGGCCATCGACCCGCTGTTCGGCTCGGAGGACGAGTTCCGCCGGATGTGCGAGGTTGCCGGCGAACACGACGGCACCATCATCGATGACATCGTCCCGGGGCACACCGGCAAGGGCGCGGACTTCCGCCTCGCCGAGATGAATTACCGGGATTACCCCGGCATTTACCACATGATCGACATTCCGGAATCGGACTGGCACCTGCTGCCTGACGTCCCGCCGGGCGAGGACTCGGTCAACATCAGCCCTGATGCGGAGCAGGCCCTGCAGAAGGCCGGGTACATCATCGGCAAGCTGCAGCGGGTCATCTTCTATGAACCCGGTGTGAAGGAAACCAACTGGAGCGCCACCCGCGCCATTGTGGATACCACCGGCCAGAAGCGCCGCTGGGTGTACCTGCACTACTTCAAGGCAGGGCAGCCTTCCATCAACTGGCTGGACCCGACCTTCTCAGGCATGCGCCTGGTGGTGGGTGACGCCCTGCATTCACTGCTGGACCTGGGCACCGGTGCCCTGCGGCTGGATGCGAACGGCTTCCTTGGCGTGGAAAAGAGCGCCGAGGAACAGCCCGGCTGGTCCGAAGGGCATCCGCTCTCCGAGGCCGCCAACCAGCTCATCGGCAGCATGGTGCGCAAGGTGGGCGGTTTCTCGTTCCAGGAACTGAACCTCACCATCGATGACATCAAGGCAACCTCGGAAACGGGCCCGGACCTGTCCTACGACTTCATCACCCGGCCCGGCTACCACTACGCCCTGGTCACCCAGGACACGGAATTCCTGCGGCTCACCCTGAAGCTGGCCATGGAGATCGGCGTGGACCAGGCGTCGTTGGTGCACGCGCTGCAGAACCATGATGAACTGACCTACGAACTGGTGCACTTCGCCACCCGCCACAAGGACGACGTCTTCCAGCTGGGCGGTTCCGAACTGACCGGCACGGAGCTGACCGAACACGTCCAGGACACGCTGCGGACGGCGCTCACGGGCGAAAACGGGCCCTACAACGCGGTGTTCACCACCAACGGCATTGCCTGCACCACCGTCAGCGTCATTACTGCTGCTTTGGGCATCAAGGACATCTCGGTCCTGACGGACCAGCAGATCGAGACGGTGCGGGAAGCCCACCTGCTGCTGGCCATGTACAACGCGCTGCAACCCGGGGTCTTCGCACTGTCCGGTTGGGACATGATGGGCATGACCACGCTGGACAGGGCGCAGGTTGGTGAGCTGACGTCGCAGGGCGATACCCGGTGGATCAACCGGGGCGCCCACGATTTGATGGGCACCAACGCCGAAGCCACCGTCTCCGCGTCCGGGATGCCGCGGGCACGCAGCCTTTACGGTCCCCTGCCCGAGCAGCTCAAGGACGACCAGTCGTTCGCGCGGCGGCTCCAGAAAATCCTCAGGGTGCGTGAGGAGTGGGGAATTGCCACCAGCCTGCTCCTGGATGTTCCGGACGTTTCCCACCGGGGCCTGCTGGTGATGGTGCACCGGCTCGCGTCCGGGCAAATTCAAGTGACCGTGCTGAACTTCTCCGGTGAAACCATCATGGGCAGTGTCCACTCCACCCACCTCCAAGCCGGCGCCCAGGTCCAGGACCTCTTCACCGAGCAGACCGTGGGGCAGGTGGACGACCTGCACAGTTTCTTCATCGAGCTCGGCGCTTACCAGGGCACGGCGCTGTTAATCGAGGATCTGGCCAACGACGAGGACGAAGCGTAAGGAAGGCTGAGGCGGCGTGACCCGGGGGTGCGCCCCCGGGTCACGGCGGACCCAGGAAGCTAGGCTGCTTTGACGAGCGGGAGCTCATCCCAGTGGGTGGTGTACCTGGGGGAGCGCATGTCCCGTTTCATGGTCCAGTCCGGTCCGCCGCGGATCCCCGCGTGGCCCAAGCCGATGGAGCCGCGGCCGTACCGGCGGGTGACGTCCTCCAGCAGTGGCCCGACACGCCGCTCCTCATGCGGGTTCTCAAAGGGCTCCAACGGCTTTTGGTTGCCGCTGGGGCGAAGATCGGTGACCATGATGCCGGCGCGGGCGTATTTGGTGCCGTCGATGATGGCGGGCAGCAGCGCGTGGGCGGCTTTGGTGAGGATGACGGGATCCGCCGTCGGCATGGGAAGCGGAACGCAGACGGAGGGGAAGGACGTCCCCTGCGCGTTGAACTGGGATGTTCCGGCGAACGCGGTGAGGACCTTCGCCTGCAGGTTGTGCTTGGCGAGACGGCCACTGGCCATTTGGGCGTAGACGCTGAGGACCTGCCGCACATCGTGCGCCCTCGTAATGGGGGTGGAAAACGAGCGGGAGAAAATCAGCTGGTCGCGGCCCACCCGGGCTTCCTCCATGGGGATGCACGGCGTCCCCTGCAGTTCGAGCACGGTCCGCATCATCACCACCGAGAAGCGGTCGCGGATCAGGACGGGGTCCGCACGCTTGAGGTCAAGGATGGAATGGATGCCCATGGTGTTGAGGCGTCTGGTGATCCGAGCCGCCACACCCCAGATCTCCACGACAGAGAGCCTTGCCATCAGCGCCTCCTGCTGTTCCAGGGGCACTGAATCCCAGCGGCAGACGCCGCCGAACGCGGGATTGTGCTTGGCCCACTGGTTGGCCAGCTTCGCCAGGGTCTTGGTGCGGGCGATCCCCACGCAGACCGGGACCCCGACATTCCGGGCTACGGCGGCTTTGATGGTCCGGCCAAGCCCCAGCAGGTGCTCCGGCGTGCCTTTGACTCCCAGGAAGGCTTCGTCGATGCTGTAGACCTCCAGCCAGGCGGAGTACCGGCCCAGCAGTTCCATCACGCGGGCGCTGATGTCCCCATACAGTTCATAGTTGCTCGACTTCGCTACCAGGCCCCATTCCTTGGCCCGCGGTGCGAGCTTGAACCAGGGCTCGCCGACTCCAATGCCGAGGGCTTTCGCCTCGGGGGAGCGGGTGACGGCGCAGCCGTCATTGTTGGAAAGAACAATCAGCGGCTTGCCCTCAAGGGAGGGGTCGAAGGCACGTTCGGCGCTGGCGTAGAAGCAGTTCACGTCCACATGCGCGATTTCGGGCAGCTGACGCATGATCGCCGGCCGGGTCACTGGCGCCCCCTAGACATGGTGAAGGCACCTGGTGGCCACACCCCAGATGGTGAGCTCACTGAGGTCCGAGACCTTGATGTCCGGGTACTTGGGGTTCTCGGCCTGCAGCACCACGCCCGTGGCGGTGATGCGAAGCCGTTTTACGGTCAGCTCCCCGTCCAGAACGGCGATGGCCACGCAGCCGTCCTTTGGTTCAAGGGCCCTGTTGACGATCAGTTCGTCGCCGTCGCTGATGCCGGCACGCTCCATCGAGTCGCCGGTGACGCGGACGACGAAGGTGCTGGTGATGTCCTTGATCAGGTGCTCATTCA
The DNA here is from genome assembly GCF_030817075.1 of Arthrobacter sp. V1I9. NCBI lineage: Bacteria > Bacillati > Actinomycetota > Actinomycetes > Micrococcales > Micrococcaceae > Arthrobacter > Arthrobacter sp. V1I9. The sequence goes on along the minus strand of NZ_JAUSYU010000001.1, from coordinate 3,700,495 downwards.
GGTCTATCCGCCCGTCAAAGTAGTCCTGGGCGGGCGACGGGTAACCCGCAGCTACCGGCACCGGGGACACCCACGCCAGCTGCAAAGAGAGACCCGCATCTATCACGCGGGGACCGACAATAACGCCCACAACACACCCTTATTCGAATATATGTTCGATACCTTGAGTGTACAGCGGCAGGGCGACAATAACGACGGCGGCGCTACCCCCTCCGCTCCACTGCCGCCAGGATGGCGCGGCCCAGCTCGGCGGGTTTGGTGAACTGGGGCCAGTGTCCGGTGGGGAGGTCCACGTACTCCACCTCCCGCATCCGGCCGAGTTCGGCAACGAAGGGGTGGCCGCCGTCGATCCATTCCTTCAGCATGGCCGACGGAAACTCGCAGGCGATGATGGTGGCCGGGACGTCGTAGCGGCGCTCGTCGCTCAGGTGCTGCTGGTCGTATGCCACGCCTTTGGGCTGGGGGATGGCCCGTGCCCGGAAGGCTTCGCGCAGCCCGTCATCAAGATCCACCAAGTCGGCGTCCTCGAAGCCCTCCCACGGCGGAAGCGGAACGTCGTCGCCGTCGGCCTCCAGTTCATCGTTGACGACGCCCCCTTCGCCGAGCGGGCCGCTGTCCACATAGATGGCGCGTTCCACCCGGTTGGGACGGGCATCCAGGGCGCCGTGGATGATGGCACCGCCGCCGGAATGCCCCACAAGGACAACCTTGCCCTCCAAAGCATCGAGGGCGGCCACCACCGCGTCGATATGGTCCCGCAGGCCTATCCCGGTACGGCTCGCATCGACGGATTCCATGCCGGGAAGCGTGAGCGGATGCGTCCGGTGGCCGGCGGCGTTCAGGGCCGGCGTCACCTCCTCCCAGGATGAGGCGTCCAACCAGAAACCGGGTACCAGGATGATGTCCATGACGGAACCCTACTACCCGGGCAGGACGCAAGTCCCGCAGCCGGCGGTTCCTTGCGGGGCGGGACTTGCACAGGGACTTCCCGGAGGGGCGGCATCCGCAGTAAAGTCCCGAAATAGCCACTGCACCGGACATTCACCTCTATTGGAGAGAGCTTCACATGAACCGGAAGGAATACCGCCGCAGCGCCCACGGCGCCCCCCCAGGCCCGGGCAAACGTCGGGGGTGGGGCGGCATGAGCAGCACCCCCGCAGCCAGCTCGCCCCGGCCCGGTTCGGCCGCACCAACGAAGCGCGAGACCTTTTCCACACGCAGGCTCTTCATCCTCTCCGCCATCGGCTCAGCCGTGGGACTGGGCAACATCTGGCGATTTCCCTACATCGCCTATGACAACGGCGGCGGTGCCTTCCTCATCCCTTACCTTGTGGCATTGCTGACGGCAGGAATCCCGCTGCTGTTCCTCGACTACGCCGTGGGCCATAAGTTCCGTGGCTCCGCTCCGCTGGCCTACCGCCGGCTCAGCCGCGTTGCCGAGCCGTTGGGGTGGTGGCAGGTTCTGGTCTGCTTTGTCATCGCGGCCTATTACGCGGTGATCATCGCGTGGTCCGTGATGTACACCATCTTTTCCTTCACCGAGGCATGGGGCGACGACGCCGAGGGCTACTTTTTCGGGAGCTTCCTTAGGGTAGCCGAGGCGCCGGGCATCGGGTTCAACTACGTGCCCTCCGTTTTCTTCCCGCTGCTGCTGATCTGGATTGCAGTAATCGTCATCATGGTGGCCGGGATCCGTAAGGGCATCTCACGAGCGAACTCCATCCTGCTCCCGCTGCTGGTGGTGATGTTTGTGCTGCTGGTGGTCCAATCGCTGTTCCTCCCAGGCGCCGCTGAAGGGCTGAACGCGTTCTTCACCCCGGATTGGTCCGCCCTGGCCGATCCGTCCGTCTGGGCTGCGGCCTACGGCCACATATTCTTCTCGCTCTCGGTGGGTTACGGCATCATGGTTACCTACTCCTCCTACCTGAAGCGCAGGACGGACCTCACCGGTTCCGGCATGGTGGTTGCCTTCGCGAATTCGGGGTTCGAAATCCTGGCCGGTATCGGCGTGTTCGCCGCCTTGGGTTTTATGGCCCAGGCCGCGGGGGCCGGCGTCAATGACGTAGTGACCCAGGGCATCGGTTTGGCATTTGTCGCGTTCCCTACCATCGTTTCCCAAGCTCCGTTCGGGGCCCTCATGGGGGTGCTGTTCTTCGGATCCCTCGTGTTCGCGGGAGTCACATCACTAATCTCCGTGCTCGAGGTTATCGTCGCGGCCGTGCAGGACAAGCTCGGCTGGGGGCGTATCAAGGCTTCCCTGGTGGTCAGCGTGCTGGTCGGGGCAGTGTCTTTGGCACTGTTCCCCACAGCAACGGGCCTCTACCTCCTGGACACCTCCGATGCGTTCGTCAACAGCTTCGGCATCACGCTCGGCGCGCTGGTGACCGTAGTGGTGCTGGCCTGGTTCCTGCGCAAGCTGCCGCTGCTGTCAGCACACCTCAACGGCGTATCAACCATTAAGATGCGACGTACGTGGATGGTACTGGTGGCCGGGGTGGTGCCACTCGCGCTGATCTACATGGTGTCCAACGAATTCATCAGCAAGATTTCCACGACCTACGAGGGCTATCCTGAGTGGTTTGTGGGCCTGTTCGGCTGGGGCATGGCTGGCAGCCTCGTGGTCCTGGCGCTGGTCTTGACCTTCATTCCCTGGAGCCGCACATCCAAAGCGCACCATGACCCGGAGTACCAATCCATGATGGACGAGGAAGAAGAGGAAGCGGCACGATGACGCCGATCGCGATAACCATGATGATCATCGCCATCCTCACGGTATGGGGCGGTCTGCTGCTGGCGTTGCTCAACCTGAAGCGGCACCCGGAGGATGAAGGGGCGCTGCCCGAAGAGCACGCCCCGGAGCTCTAACACGGTTCGGCGTCAAACAACCGGCTGACCGCATGCAGCAACAACCGCAGCAAACCATCAGCGCCGCTTGCGGCCCGCACGGTCCTTCCGCTCCGCCGTCTCCCGCTCGGCCCACCGCTGGGACTTCCCCGCCGTCACCACCTTCTGGTGCCACTCCCGCTGGTAGGCGCGCTGCGCCGCGGCGTCGCCGCGGCGGGCCAGGGCGGCCAGTTCGCGCTGCAGCTTCAGGTAGTTGTGCCAGCGGCGTTCCTCCAGCCCGCCGTCGGCAATGGCCTCCTGCACGGCGCAGCCGGGCTCGCCCTGGTGGGCGCAGTCCGCAAACCTGCACTGACCGGCCAGTTCCTCCACGTCGCCGAACATCTCGCCGAGGCCGTCCTCGGCGTCGAACAATCCGAAGCCCCGCACCCCGGGTGTGTCCATCAGGACCGTCCCGTTCGGCAGGGGCACGAGTTCCCGCGACGTGGTGGTGTGCTTCCCCTTGAAGTCGCCCGTTCGGACCTCCCCGGTGTTCTGGACTTCGCGGCCCACCATGGCGTTGATGAGCGTGGACTTTCCGGCGCCGGACGGCCCAAGGAGGACGATGGTGCCGCCCGCCGGAATGTGTGCCAGCATCTCGTCGATGCCGTCGCCGGTCTCCGCGGAGGTGGTCACCACGTCCACGCCTGCCGCCTGCAGGATGACCTTGCCGACGACGTCGTCCGCCACCGCTGCGAGGTCCGCCTTGGTGATGATCACCAGGGGAGTGGCGCCGGAATCCCACGCCGCGACGAGCGTGCGTTCCAGGCGGTTGTGCGTGAGCGGCCGGTCCACCGGCACCACCACGCCCACCATGTCCATGTTCGCAGCCAGCACCTGCGCCGCGGAGGAGTCCTCGAAGGCACGCTTGCGGCTGAGTTCCGAGCGGCGCGGAAGGACGCCCAGGATCTGGCGGTCACCGGCCCTGTTGGGACCGATCCAGACCCAGTCGCCGGTGACTGCCGTTTCCCCAGTCAGCGGGTAGGGCAGGTGCAGCAGGTCCGGACCGGCTGCCACCAGTAAAAGGTTGCGGTCCACCCGGACCACGCGGCCCGGCTCGGTTGCGTCCGGGACGGGATGGTTTTGGAAGTGGCGGGCGACGGCGGGGGTGTAGCCATAGAGGAGCGGGCCGTTGCCTGCGCTGGTGACTACGTTGTTAGTGCTTGAGATGTTGGTGCTGTCCAGGGCGCTGCCTGACGATGTGTTCACTGTGATACCTCATGGGAATGCCCCCTGCGCACCGGCCGCTTTTGGCCTGGGTGTTGGCGCTCCGCGGAGAGGTCAGGCGGGGCCGGTGCGGTACAGGGGAAGGGTTTGGATGAGGGTTGCGGAGCGCTGTGGGCGCACGGCTGTAACAGTCATCAAAAACACCTCCCTTCCCGCAGAGGGGGCCGGCATCAGGTCCCTCGGTTGTGAAGCCCATCGGCTTCCGGCTGGCCGGCACCGCCCGTCTGGGGGTGCGGATCCGGTCCTACTGTAGTAGCAGGCGGCGGGATCCGCCAGAGTTTCCGGCGCACCACCCCCAAGGTATTGGTGATCGCTCCGCCTAGCGCTGCAGTTCCAGCGCCCGCTTCTCCCGCGCAGAGATCCTCGAGACGTAGCCGCAGTTTGTACACGTGATCTGGTAGGACCGCGAGGTGGTGAACACCGGGATGAAGAAGAGCGTGAACTTGGTGGCCTTCTCCTCGAGGTGGTGGTGGACGAACGAGCGGCAGTACTGGCAGGTGGCCGGCTTGCCGGGGAGGGCCTTCAGCACTGTCTTGAAACCAAAAAGAAGGAGCATGGGTTTTGCCTTTCGGTGGTCCTGCGGGCTGTCTGGCAACCTTCGGCCCTGCACAAGCCGAAGCGGATATCCTGACAGGCTCCCGCGCCGGTGCAATACTTGGGGTCGGCACGCATTTCCGCATTCGGGGGGACTACGGTTACATGGTTCTGGATACCGCGACCCTGAGAATCGCGTTTGGCCTGATGGCCCTGGTTCTGGTGTTCCTCTTCTACTTTTCCGCCTACCGGACCACGCGCTCGCCGTACAGCGGCTGGTGGTGCCTGGCGTTGATCTTCTTCCTCTCCGGATCGGCGTGCTTCCTTCTGGACCGTACCCCGCAACAGGTATGGGCAAACCCGCTGGGCAACGTGCTGCTGGTGCACGGCGGCGTCGCGGTGTGGGCAGGTGCGCGCTCGCTGCGGACGGTCCCGCCCCCAAAGTGGGCCTTCACCGGCATTCCGCTGGTTACCCTGATCGCCTCCGTCCTGGACAACCCGGCCACCAATACCTGGTCCGGCGGGCCGGTGTTCCTGGCAGCTATGGGCCTGACCATCGGCCTGGCATCCCGCGAGCTGTGGCGCCTGGAACCAGGATATTCACGCGTGCGGATCCCCATGGCCATGGCCGCCGGCGGTCTGGCGGTCTTCTACCTGCTGCGCTGGGCTGCCTTCCTGGTGGAGGGCCAGAACGGCCCCTATTTTGTCACCATCTTCGGCTCCGCCGTCACCACGTTGGTGACAATGGTGCTGTTGGTTGTGGTGTCCTTCAGCATGGCCGCCCTCAGCAGCGAACAGCAGACCCGGGCTCTGCGGGTAGTGGCTTCCCGCGACGACCTCACCGGGCTCCTCAACCGGAAGGCCTTCCTGGACCTGGCGGCCGAGCAGTTGGCCGACCGCACCATCACCCGCGGCTCCGGCACACTCATCCTGGCCGACCTGGACCACTTCAAGTCCGTCAATGACACCTACGGCCACGCCGCCGGTGACCTCGCCCTGCAGTCCTTCGCCGAGGCGTGCACTGACACGGTCCGCTCAACCGACCTGGTGGGACGGTACGGCGGGGAAGAGTTTGTCCTCCTGCTGCCCGGCACCAGTGCGGAGCGGGCGGAAACAATCGCCGAGGAAATCAGCAGGCGCCTGGCAGCGGCACCCACGGCGGAGGAGATGGAGATGCCGACTGTCAGTTACGGAATTTCCACGTACGACGCCGGCACAACCGACGTGGACAAGCTCATCGCCGCCGCGGACCGCGCTTTGTACGCCGCGAAGTCACTGGGCCGGAACCGCGTTGCCCGCAGCGATCGGATACTTTAGGACAGCTACGCCCCCTAGCTGCCGCCGCCGTTGAGCTTTCCGGCCAGCCGCTCACGCATCTGGACGCTGGCGGAGTTCAGGCCGAGCAGTTCCACTTCGCGGCCGTGGCGGCGGTACTTTTCCGTCACGGCGTCCAGCACGGCGATGGTGGAGGCGTCCCACAGGTGCGAGGCGTGCAGGTCCACCACCACGCGGCTGATCTCCGGCTCCGCATCCAGTGCGTAGTCGAACTGCATGTAGAGATCGTTGGACGAGGCAAAAAACAGCTCGCCGTCGACTGTGTACGTGGCAACGTTTTCGCCGTTGATCCCGAGTACTGTCCGCTCAACCGTGACAAAGTGGGCCACCCGCCGGGCAAACATCGCCATGGCGGCCAGCACCCCGACGCCGACGCCGATGGCCAGGTTGTGCGTCGCCACCACCACGCCCACCGTGATCAGCATGACGGCCGTTTCGGACTTTGGCATCCGCCGGAGCGTCCGCGGGGCGATCGAGTGCCATTCAAACGTAATGGCGGAGACGAAGATCATCACCGCCACAAGTGCCGCCATGGGGATGAGGCCCACCACGTCGCCGAGGACCACCACAAGCACCAGCAGGAACACGCCGGCCAGGAAGGTGGACACCCGGCTGCGCGCCCCGGAGCCCTTGACGTTGATCATCGTTTGGCCGATCACAGCGCAGCCGCCCATCCCGCCGAGGAAACCCGTGATGATGTTGGCGACGCCCTGGCCCCACGATTCCCGGGTCTTGTTGGAACGGGTGTCTGTGATGTCGTCCACCAGCTTGGCGGTCATCAGGGATTCGAGCAGCCCCACCAGCGCCATGGACAGCGAAAACGGCGCTATGACCTGGAAGGTCTCCCACGTCAGGGGGACGTTCGGAAGGAAGAACGAGGGAAGGCTTTCCGGCAACTGGCCCTTGTCATTGACGGTGGGCACGTCCAGTCCTGCCACCACGGCAATAACGGTGAGCACCACGATGGCCACCAGAGGCGAGGGCACCGCCGTCGTAATCCTTGGCAGTCCCACCACGATGACCAGGCCGGCGGCGACGAGGGGATAGACCAGCCAGGGGACTCCGACCAGCTCCGGAAGCTGGGCCATAAAGACCAGTATGGCCAGGGCGTTGACGAAGCCCACCATGACGGACCGGGGGATAAAACGCATGAGCCGGGTGACGCCGGCGACGGCGAGGAGGATCTGGAAGACGCCGGCCAGGATGACGGCCGCAATCAGATGGTCCAGCCCGTGGCTGCGCATCAGGGGAGCGATCACCAGCGCCACGGCTCCGGTGGCCGCCGAGATCATGGCGGGACGCCCGCCAACGAAGGAGATGGTCACCGCCATGGTGAAGGAGGCGAACAGGCCTATCCGGGGATCCACGCCCGCAATGACCGAGAAGGCGATGGCCTCGGGAATGAGGGCCAGCGCTACCACCAGCCCGGCCAGGGCCTCCGTCTTCAACCGCCGGGGGGAGCGCAGCGTGGCGCGCACGGACTGCAGTTGCCGGGGCGACGGCGCCTTGTTGTCGGCGGTGGCAACAGCCATGGTGCGGCTCCAATCGGGATGTGAGAATGCCGCAGACGGGGAAGTGCACGCCTTCGCAAGCTGTGGGTGGTCAGGAAGGTGGGCGCTTCCTTGCGCCGGAGTGAAAGAGTCGATCCGGGCATGAGCGGGTCCCGCCGCGGGCCGGACTCTCCAACTTTACGCGGACCCTCTGAGGAACCTGTATCCGGGCCTGTTGCCAAACTGTGGCTTGCGACGGTTCGTCATCCAGGAGCAGCGGGAAGCCCGGCTGGTAAAATAGCCGGGTTGCAGGGCGGCTTTCTCGCTGGTGCAACCAGCGCCGTAACGAAGTAGGGGACCAACAATCATGACGGCAGGCGGTGCACACATAGGGACGTCGGAAAGCCAGTCTGGCCAACCGGCCACAGCCGCGGCCGAGCCCGTAAAACGCCGCGCCTACGTGGCAACCATCGAGGGTCTCCTCGGTTCCCTCATGATGTTCGTTGGCTCCATCGGCACCGGTTGGATCGCCAACGGCTCGCCCATGATCCGCCAGCCTGTGGTCATCGCCCTCCGCACCGAAGGCTGGGGAGTCACTGTTTCCACCGTGCTGCTGACGGTGGGCGCCATGGTGCTGATGCGTTCGTGGCTGCGGCTGGGGCAACGGCTGGCTGAGTGGGGAAAATCCTCCCTTCGGTCTGTTGTCATCGCCATTTCCGCCTGGTCCCTGCCACTGCTTTTCTGCGTGCCGGTCTTTTCCCGCGACGTCTACGCCTACACCGGCCAGGGCAGGCTGGTGGTGGAGGGCCAAAACCCGTACGAGGTGGGCATTTCCACGCTCAACAACTGGTTCGCGCTCGGGGCGGACCCTGCCTGGGCTGAGAACAGGACCCCGTACGGCCCGTACTTCCTGTGGCTGGCGCGCGCCGTCGTCGGACTAACCGGCGCCCAGCCCGACGTCTCCGTACTGCTCTTCCGGCTCCTGGCCGGCGTCGGCGTCCTGCTCTGCGTCATGTACGTGCCTAAGCTCGCGGAGCTGCACGGCATCAACGGGGCGCGCGCGCTCTGGATCTCCGTGGCCAACCCCCTGTTCCTGATCAGCTTCATCGCCAGCGCCCACAATGACGCACTCATGGTGGGGCTCGCCGTCGCCGGCGTCTACTTCGCGGCTACGCGCCGCTACGTGCTGGGCATCCTCCTGGTCACCGCGTCCATCGGGATCAAGCCGATCACCGTGCTCCTGCTTCCGTTCATCGGCCTGATGTGGGCGGGCGCCTCGGCCACCTGGCCGCGCAAGTTCCTGATGTGGGGCGCGACGGCGGGCATCAGCTTCGCCACGCTGGCCCTCAGTGGCATCCCGTACAACCTGGGGCTGGGCTGGACCTGGGCCATCATGGACCCCACGCCGGGCTACACGGGCTATTCACCGTCCGGCTTCCTGGGCCAGCAGGTGGAGTTCCTTGGAAACGTGCTGGGGCTGCCCGGCGGGACCTTTGCCACCGTACTGAGGACCGGCATGAAATATGCCGCCATCGGACTGGTTCTGCTACTGATGTTCCGCGGCGACTACTCACGGGTGGTGCGCCGGATGGCCCTGGCGTTCACCGCCGTCGTGATGCTCTCACCCATCATCCAGCCCTGGTACATCCTCTGGTTCGTGCCCTTCCTGGCCGTTACCGGGATCCGTGATGACTGGCAGATCAAGTCGTTCTACGTGGGCGTGACGTTCTTTGTGGTGTTCGGCGCGCAGGACCAGCTCTCGGTATGGTCCTTCGTGGAACTGCCCATCGACGCGTCGTCACTGGCGTTCGTAACGGCCCTGGCATTTACGTTCTACCTTTTATTCCTCGACGTGCATACACGGAAGCTGCTCTTCGAAGGCAAGCCCGTGGACCTGGCAAAGCGGGGCTGGAACTGGGTCCTTGCCAAGCGTGAAGCCCGCCGGATCAGGGCAGAAGAGCCCGGCCGGCAGCAGCTCGGGAGCCGCTGAGCCGAGCCTCCGGATCAGGCGCCGGCGGGCACCGCAGCAGGGGATTTGCGGCCCAGCTCGGCAGTCCGCTTTACCGACCACCACAGCAGCACTGCCAGGAGCACGTTGCGGGTGGTGAGGATTGCTGCCATCACGGGATGGGCATGAATCAGCGGCGTGTAGAACAGGGGATAGATCACGAACGTGGTCATGGCGATCCCCATCAGCAGTGCGGCCGGGACCTTCCACCTGTTCCAGTCATGCGTGAGCCCGGCGATGATCACCGGGGCCAGCCAGATGATGAACTGCGGGGAACCCACCTTGTTGAAGACGATGAACGCGGTAACCATCATGAGGGAGCCCTCAAGGAACAGCTCTTCCCGTTCGGCGCCGCGGTTCAGCGCGCGGACCAGCAGGACGGCCGCTCCAGCCGCTGCCAGGATCAGCAGCGGCTGCATCAGGAACGCCGCCACACTGGCACCCGGGCCGTAGACCTCGGTGGAGTTGATGGCCGTGTTGTCGGCCATCCTTGAGCCTGCAATGTTAAAGACGCTCAGCCACACCCACGGCGTGGAGAAGGTGGCTTCCAGCTGCATGCCGCGCTCGCCCTGGTTAGTGAGGAAGTCCATGATGTGCGGCAGTCCGCCGGACAGCCATGTTCCCAGGGCCACCACCGCGGTCACCGCTACGCCGGAAAGGACCACGTGGATGCGCTTCTGGCATGCAATCACGATGGGCGCCAGCACGGCGGCCGGCCACACCTTGATCCAGGTGGCGATGCTCAGCAGGACGCCCGCCACCACGGGCCGCTTTGCCGCGTACAGCAGCGCGACCAGCACGATGGGAGCGGTGATGCCCTCCACCCGGGCGAAGCTGAGGTAGCCCATGAAGACCGTGAAGAACAGCCACCACCAGGCGGGGGCAATGCCGCTGACCTTCCGCGGGCCGCGGGTGAGGAAGAACAGCCCAACGGCGTTGAGGGCTGTGATGATCAGGAACCAGACCAGCAGATACAGGCTGGGCCCGGCGATGTTGGCGAGGAAGATCGGGATCTGGGCCAGCACGGGGTAAACCCAGGGGCTGATTTTCCCGTCGAGGTCCGCCGGGTTGTAACCGTCCTCAGCCCACTGGCGGTACTGCTCGGTGTCGCTGAAGGTGTCGCCGTGCAGGAAGAAGGACGCCATCCAGCCCAGGAAGTAGAGATGCACGACGGCGAAACCCCACCACACGCTGGAAGGGCGGGCGAACCAGTCCACCACCTTCACCGGAAGGACTTTGGTGCGGACGCTGACCAGCCGGTCGAAGAACCTCGTGGAAATCTCAGGACTCCTTCAACGCGGGAGCAGCTGCCGGCGTCTTCTTGCCCAGCAGGTAAAGGCGCCGGACACTCCACAGGAACAGGACCACCAGGAGGACGTTGCGGATGGTCAGCACGAGCGCCATCCACGGGTTGTTGTGGCTGAGGGCGTCGTAGAACAGGGGGTAGATGAAGTACGTGGCCACCGCGATGACGATCAGCATGGCGGCCGGGACCCGCCATTCGCGCCAGCTGTGGGCCAGCCCGACGGCGACGGCCGGGGCCAGCCACACCATGAACTGCGGAGAGCCCACCTTGTTGAACACCACAAACGCGGTGGCGAGGGTGAGGGCGCCGGCCAGGAGCAGTTCGGTGCGGTCAACGCCGCCGTTGCGCTGGTTCCCGTTGTGCAGGGCCCAGAACGTCAGGCCGGCCACCAGCAGTGCGGCGAGGATCAGGAGGGGCTGCATCAGCACGGACATCGACGCCGTGCCGGGGCCGTCCACCTGCATGGAGTTGATGTCGGTGTTCATGTACATCCTGGAATCACCGATGTTCAGCACGGACAGCCAGAGCCACGGGGTGGTGAACGTGGCCTCGAGCTGCATGCCGCGGTCGCCCTGCTGGGTGAGGAAATTCAGGAGCTTCGGGAGACTGCCCACCGCAGCGGCCAGCGCAACCACGACGGCCGACGTCGCAATTCCGGCAAGCACCACCAGGATCCGGTTCTTTACGACGGCGAACAGGGCCAGCATGATGGCGGCTGGCCAGACCTTCACCCAGGTGCCGATGGCCAGCAGGACGGAGGCGATGAACGGCCGGCCCACGCCGTACGCGAGGGCGACCAGGACGAGTGGGGCGGTGAGACCGTCAACGCGGGCGAATCCGAGCCAGCCCATGAGGAAGGTGAAGACCAGCCACCACCAACCGGCGGGAATCGCCTGGTGATCGCGGCCGCGGTCGGTGAGCTTCAGCAGGGCCCAGCCGTTGAGGAGGGTGGTCATAATGACCCACAGGAAGAAAAACGGCCCCGGCCCGGCGGCACCTGCGATGGCCATCGGGATCAACGCGAGGATGGGGTAGACCCAGGGGCTGGGGCCGCCGGTGAGGTTGGCTTCGTTGAAGCCGGCCATCGCCCAATCGCGGTAGATGAAGGTGTCGCTGAACGCTTCACCGCGGAGTGAGAGCGAGGCCGCGAAGATGAGGAAGACCAGGTGCACCACGATGAACCCGCCCAGCAGGCCGCGCCCGGTGTTCAGGCGGGTCCGGGCTGTTGCAGGAAGGATGACGTTGCGGATCCGGGTGAGATTGCCGAAGATAGCGTCCGTGGAAATGGCGGGATCCTTTGTCAGGTCGTGGCACACGCAGGTTGCTGCGCTGGCGGCGGAGTTCTGCCGCGTGGCGGGTGTTAGGGGGCATCGGAGCCGTCCGGGAACAGCTTCCACTCGCTTCCAACTCTAATTCACCGTGCTTTGGCGCCCGTAATTGGGCACGCTGCTCCGTCGCCTGCGGGTCTGACCTGCGGTGATTCCTTAGTTGATTATTCAAGTTGCTGGTGCCCTGAACCTAGGGGACCATGGCAGGCAAGGTACTAAGATCCCTTACTACACCTGCAGCCTTGGGGAGCGCTGGTGTTTGGCCCCCCAATTCCCCCAGTCCACAAAGGTTGCCCCATGAACTTCCCACTGACCCTGACTGTTGCCGACCGCGAGAGCATGGACAGCGAGCTGGACGCCGCCGTCACCGCCGCCAAGGCCCACGCCCTTGCGGAAAGGCGGCACGGCATTCTGGTCACCCGTCTCGGCGTTGACAAGTTCACGGTGGACCTCAGCGATGCCGTTCCCTTCGGCTTCACGCGCGAACACCAGGCTTGGTAAAGGCCCTCTTTAGCCGATGGTTCTCTAGCTTTCCCCGGCGTCGCCGGAGCCGTCCCCGGACACCCTTCCGCTGCGCTGCTGCAACCGGTCAATGTGCTTCGAAGCCTCTGCCTTGCTGAGGTCTGCCGGGAGTTCTTCCCCTGCTTCGCGGGCCAGCGTGTCGAGGTAGCTTCGCTGAGCTGCCGTCATCGGCTCGTCGCCGGTCACCCAGTCTTCCGGATCCCTGTTTAGTCCCGCATCCGGCTCAGGGGTGGGGCTGCCAATGGTTTCGTTGTTTTCACTCATGCCCAGAAGTCTAGGCGCCGCGACTGACAGAGCGAACCTGCACCTCGGTCCTGCACGGTCGTCGTTATCGACGTCCCGCACATCGGATCGCGACGCATCCCTTCCATTTCCAATGTATCCCCCACGGTAGGGCTTGCGGCAAGGCCCGGGGATGGCCGGATAATCGCACTGCTACAACCGGGAGAACTGGAGCGAGAGCGATGACTGATCATTCGGTGGTAATCGTGGGCGGCGGCCCTACCGGGTTGATGCTGGCCGGGGAGTTGGCGTTGGCGGGAGTTGACGCGGCCATTGTGGAGCGTCGTCCCAGTCAGGACCTCGCCGGTGCGCGGGCAGGGGGCCTGCACTCGAGGACCGTCGAAGTCCTGGACCAGCGCGGCATCGCCGGCAGGTTCCTGGCGGAGGGGCGGATCGCCCAGGTGGCGGGGTTCTCGGCGACCCGCTTTGACCTCGGGGACTTTCCCACCCGGCATCCCTACGGTCTGGGGCTGTGGCAGAACCATATTGAACGCATCCTGGCAGGCTGGGTGGAGGAGTTGGCGGTGACCCTCTACCGCGGACGCGAGGTGAGGGGGCTCGCCCAGGACGGCGCCGGCGTCGACATCCAGCTCGCTGGCGGCGGGGAGCTGCGGGCGGACTATCTTGTGGGGTGCGACGGCGGCAGGAGCCTGGTCCGCAAAGCGGCAGGCTTTGACTTTCCCGGCTGGGATCCCACCACCAGCGCGCTGATCGCCGAGGTGGAGATGACCGGGCAGCCGGAGTTCGGCGTCCACCAGGATGAGTTCGGCATCCACTCCTTCGGCCGGCGGGAGTACGAAATCGTGGACGGCACGGTGGTCTACGCTGACAGCGGGCCGGTGGGCGTCATGGTGACAGAGGAGCGTGTCGGGACCGGCAGCGAGCCCACCCTTCGTGAGCTGAGTGCTGCGCTCATCGCCGTCTGCGGGACTGATTACGGCGCTCACAGTCCTATCTGGATTTCCAGGTTCACGGACATGGCGCGGCAGGCCGCTGCCTACCGTGCCGGCCGCGTGTTGCTGGCCGGCGACGCCGCCCACGTCCATGCCCCTGACGGTGGCCAGGGCCTGAACATGGGTGTGCAGGACGCGGTGAACCTGGGGTGGAAGCTGGGGCAGGTGGTCAAGGGGACGGCCCCGGAGAGGCTGCTGGATACCTACCATTCTGAGCGCCATCCGGTTGCCGCGCGGGTGCTGCGCAACACGATGGCGCAGTCGGCGCTCCGCCGTCCTGACCCGCGGATCAGGGCTGCAGGCGAGGTGGTTGCGGAGCTCCTCGGCATGGAGGAGCCGCGCAAACGGTTTGCCGCGATGCAGTCCGGCCTGGACATCCAGTACGACTTTGGGGAGGGGCACCCGCTGCTCGGACGCCGCATGCCCGACGTCGACCTTGTCCATTCGGGCGGAACGCAACCGGTCTATTCGTTGCTGCACGAGGCGCGCGCTGTCCTGCTGAACCTCGGGCAGCCCGGGGTCCTCGACTCGATCCCCCTGCCGCAGCTGGTTCGGCTGGTGGAAGCGCGATACGACGGATCGTGGGAGCTGCCGGTACTTGGCGAGGGCACCGCTCCCGCTGCTGTCCTGGTCCGGCCCGACGGGCACGTGGCTTGGGTGGGTGAGGGAACGGCATCGGGCCTCACGGAGGCATTGGCCAGGTGGTTTGGATTCCCGGACGGAGTAGGGCCGGAGGGAAGCAGCAACCTCGAGGGTTAGGAAAGGCGCTCGCCGGTCACTCGGGCCAGGTGGTCCAGGAGCTCGTTCTGGAACCGCTCATCGTGGACGGCCTGATGGGCCTTGTGCCGCTGCCGGTGGAACCAGTATCCACCGCTCGTGAGCGCCTCCGGGTCGTCGCTGGTGGCCAGCCACTCCTGCGTGAGGTGGCCGAGGCGGAGGTCGTCCGGAGCGCCCGGGCCGCCCATTTTGGTGGGCACCCAGCCGGGATCCACGGCATTGCTGAGGACGCCGGGCCATAAGCGGGCGACGGCAGCAGCCAGGGCCGTGACGTGGAGCTTGCTGTCCGAGTAGGTCACCTTGTGGGTGCCTTGGTCCACGCCGTCGAGCCGGGTGTGGCCGCCGCGGTGCATGCCGCTGCTGAGGTAGATCAGCCGGCGCGGGCGGTTGATCAGTGCGGTGAGAAGGTACGGTGCCACCACGTTGACCTGAAAGATATTTTGGCCGTGGAGGATGCCGGCGTTGTGGATCACGGCGTCCACAGGATCAATTCTGTTTACCTGGTCCGCGAGATCGCGGGTTTGGTTGATGTCG
Organism: Arthrobacter sp. V1I9; assembly: GCF_030817075.1. Lineage (NCBI taxonomy): Bacteria > Bacillati > Actinomycetota > Actinomycetes > Micrococcales > Micrococcaceae > Arthrobacter > Arthrobacter sp. V1I9. The sequence goes on along the minus strand of NZ_JAUSYU010000001.1, from coordinate 3,685,319 downwards.
GAAAGGTCGCCCGTCACGCCTTCCGCGCCGCGGTCAAGAAGGTCCTGCAACGCGGACAGGCGGCTGACGCTCCGCGCGTGCACAATCACGTGGTGGCCGTCATCCAGGAGGGACTCCGCGGTGGCACGTCCCAAGCCGTCAGCCGAGCCGGTGATAAAAATACGTGCCATTAGTCCTCCGCAGCTATCCGGGCTGCCCGTCCAGATGCGCACGCTTGACGTCAGGAGCCGTTGCCCCCTGAAGAACCCAGCGGTTGCCGTCGGGGTCCGCGAAGTAGGCAAACTTCACTCCGCCCATGTCCTGGACGTCGCTGATGTTGGCGCCTCGGCGCACCAGCTCGACCCGTGTAGCGTCGATGTCCGGCACCACGAGCTGCAGCCCTTCCAGGCTGCCCGGTGTCATGCTGGTCATTCCCGTGCCGATGACGATCGAAGCAGCCGACCCCGGCGGCGTCAGCTGAACCACCCTCATGCCGGGAATGTGCTCCACGTCGTGGTCGAGGACAAAGCCCAGCTTTTCCGTATAAAAGGACTTGGACCTGTCCACGTCGGACACGGGTACCTGCACAACCTCGAGGCGCATCTCCATCCGCCCACAGTACCCTTCGAGGCCCCCTGAAAAGGCCGGAATATGCCCAGTTTTGCTGGGGGGTTCCAACAAACACAGGCGGCGGCCGGGCGCGGGCGGGGGGCTATTCACGTCCCGGAGCGGGGGAGAGGTCCGTGGCCGCCGGGCTTGGCATCGCATGGGGGGGCTGCGCTACCAAGCCCGGCGCACTGACCGGATTGAGTCATTGGGGGTCAAACTCCCCTGCCAGATACGGACATCTTGGCGCCCCGACCTTGCGGAAACCCTTTGCCGGAAACCTTGGAAAAACCTTGCGAAGCGGAACCAGGGCCCCGAGGAATCCGCCACGGCCGACCGGGATTCGAGCTCACGTCCGGCCCGGCGCTGTGCCCAGGACAGGAAGGGCATGATGACCAGGCTCGCCGCGGCCAGGACGATTCCCGCCGGGGAATGGACTGCTTCCTGAGCTCCGGTCAAGGCCCGGATAGCGCCGACCGTGACGAACAGGGCAAGACCGAAGCACGAGAGGGCGATGAGGCGCAGGGCGGTCTCTTCCCGTGGCGGGAACCTGCATGGTGTATACAAGTATAATTCTTTGCGGAGGTCCATCACATGCCAGATTCGCCTGCCCGGAACACCGGTGCACACCTTGTTTATGCCGAGTTGAAGCGGCGCATCCTGAGCCTTGAACTCAAGCCGGGGGAGCGTATCTACGAACCGGCGATGGCATCAGCGCTGCAGGTCAGCCGCACGCCCTTAAGGGAGGCCGTCCGGCGGCTCATCGCAGAAAGCCTGTTGGAACAGCAGCCCACCGGGGGTGTGTTGGTGCCGGTCCTGGACGAGGCAGCCATATCGGAGCTGTACGAGGTTCGTGCGGCGATGGAATCACTCATGGCACGGAATGCCTGCCTAAAGGCGACGCCGGCAGACATTGAAGTGCTCCGGGGCATCCTTGAGCGCAACGAGGCCTTGGTGCGGTTTGCGGACGAAGCCATGAAGCTTGGCATGTCGCTTCACGCAACGATTGCTGACATCGCCGGAAATTCGTGGGCCGCCCGCTTCCACGGCCAGGTGTCCAGCCAGATGGAGAGGTACCGGCATTTCACCAACAGCACGCAGGAACGAAGGGACCGGGCCCTGGCCCAGCACCGGACCCTGGTGGAGGCGGTGGCCGCCGGCGATCCCGAAAAGGCAGCCAAAATCGCCTTCGAGCACGTCCTCGGGGCCCGGGATGCGGCTGTGCTGGCCATGTCAGGCAACGGCCCAACCATCTCATGATTGGCGAACTCGGACACCGCTCGGCCACAGCCCTTCTTCTACATTCCGCCCTGATCCAGGCCGTGACCTTCCTGGTCCGGCCGGCCGTTACCTACCGCGCACTCGAGTTGGATGTTCCCGGCTTCGCCCTGGGTCTCCTGGCGGCAAGCTACGCAGTCTTTCCCCTGCTGCTCGCCGTTCCCACGGGCGGACTGGTGGACCGCCTGGGCGAGCGCCGGTTGATGGCCATCGGGGCCGCCGTCGTTCTTGGCTGCTCCACATTCCTCCTGATCTGGGGATCATCGATCGCCGCCCTGGTCATTGGAACCGCCCTCCTGGGCGCCGGCCAACTGGCCTGCGTGGTGGGGCAGCAGGCCGTGGTCGCCAACAACGCCGCCCCAGCCCGAATGGATTCAGCCTTCGGCTACCTGACGTTCGCGGCGTCCCTTGGGCAGGCACTGGGGCCGTTGGTGATAGCCCTGGTGGGCGGCGCCTCCGTCCGCCCCGACACCCAGGCGATCTTCTTCCTTTCCGTCTGCATGAGCCTGGTGCTTTTCGGAACCACCTTTGTTGTGTCGGCCAAGGTCAGCGGCGCGAACATGCCGGCTGGGCCACGCGGCAGCAACGGCGGTGCCGTTTCGCTACTGAGGACCCCCGGCGTCGTCCGGGCGTTGGCCACCAGTGCCACCGTCCTTGCCGTGGTGGACCTGACCATGGTCTACCTGCCGGCACTCGGTGCGGAGCGCGGGCTCACTGCGGCAACGGTCGGCGCGATGCTCACTGTCCGGGCAGTCTTCTCGATGATTTCCCGGATCCTGTTGGGGCAGGTGTCAAGACGAATCGGGCGGATGAGGCTGTTGGTTGTAAGCCTTGCGCTGTCTACGGTCGCTTTGGCCGTGGCGGCGATTCCGATGCCGGCATGGCTGCTGTTTGTGGTCATGGCCCTGCTTGGGTTGGGGCTTGGCATTGGCCAGCCGCTCACCATGTCCTGGCTTTCATCCCAGGCACCGGCGGGTCAGCGCGGCCGGGCGCTTGCTCTCAGGCTGGCAGGGAACCGGGTGGGCCAGGTTGTGCTGCCCAGCACCATCGGCGTGGTCGCGGCAGGGATCGGCACAGCGGGCGTCTTCCTTGCATCGGCGGTTGTGGTGGGCGGAACGCTCCTGCTGCTCCGGGGCGTGCGGTTGGACGACTAGCTACGGCAGCCGGCCCGGCCGCAGCAGAGTCGCCACGCCGGCCTGCCCCGGGTCCAGCGCAACAGGGCTGACCAACACGGCCGGGCCGCGGTGCAACAGGCCACTGGAGAGTGCCCGGCAGCGGATGCCGCCCCGGCCACTCATCGCGGCATGGCCTCCGGGCGCGAGCACCCCGTTCATCCACGCACAGGGGTGGGCCGGGCGGCCGCCATGGAACTGCACCCGGGAGCCGCCGGCCTCGAGCGCGAAGTCCTGGCCCAGCAGCGGCGCCAGGTGTGCACCCCCGAGGATGACGTTCCGCCGCGTCGCCAGGGGATCAAACGGCCCGGCGCCGAGCTCCATTGCCATGGCTTCGAGGGCCTCGACGGCGAAGAGGGTCACCGCCGCGTCCATGTGTGCGGCCTTTCCGAAAAAACGGTCACCCACAATGCCCTTGCCCGCCACCACCTCCGCGATGGCGGCGTCCACAGTGGGCACGTCTGCGGCGCCGTCCCGGGCCCGCCCGAAGTAGGCATGCGCCGGTGACACCAGCAGGTGCAGGATCTCGACGTCGTACCTATAGGTCTCCGTCATTCCGCCTAACCACCGACATAGGCCGCAAGATGCTTGCCGGTGAGCGTTCCGGCGCCGGCCACAAGCTCAGCGGGCGTGCCCTCGAAAACCACCAGCCCGCCGTCGTGCCCTGCTCCCGGACCCAGGTCGATGATCCAGTCGGCGTGGGCCATCACTGCCTGATGGTGCTCGATGACGATCACCGACTTGCCGGACTCCACCAGCCGGTCCAGCAGGCCCAGCAGGTTCTCCACGTCGGCGAGGTGCAGGCCGGTGGTCGGCTCGTCCAGGACGTACACATCACCCTTCTCGGCCATCTGTGTGGCGAGCTTGAGCCGTTGGCGCTCGCCGCCGGAGAGCGTGGTGAGCGGCTGGCCGAGGCTGAGGTAGCCCAGTCCCACGTCCTCCAGCCGGTCGAGGACGGTCCGGGCAGCCGGTGTTTTGGCCTCGCCCTCGGCGAAGAACGCGGCGGCCTCCGTCACTGACATTGCCAGCACGTCGGCGATGTTCTTGCCCCCGAGGGTGTACTCCAGCACGGACGCCTGGAAGCGGCGGCCCTCGCAGTCCTCGCACGGGGATTCGACGGTAGCCATCACGCCCAGCTCCGTGAAGATCACGCCGGCGCCGTTGCAGGTGGGGCAGGCGCCCTCGGAGTTGGAGCTGAACAGCGCGGGCTTGACCCCGTTGGCCTTGGCGAATGCCTTGCGGATGGGCTCCAGCATCCCGGTGTACGTAGCCGGGTTGCTGCGGCGGGAACCACGGATCGCGCCCTGGTCGATCACCACCACGCCGTCGCGCTTGGCCACCGAGCCGTGGATGAGCGAACTCTTGCCCGAGCCGGCCACCCCGGTAACCACCGTGAGGACGCCCAAGGGAATGTCGACGTCGACACCCTGCAGGTTGTGCGTGGAGGCGCCACGGACTTCCAGTGCGCCGGACGCCTTCCGGACGGTGTCCTTCAACGACGCGCGGTCCCCAAGGTGGCGCCCCGTGATGGTGCCGCTGGACCGCAGGTCCTCCACCGGGCCTTCGAAGCAGACCGTGCCGCCCGCGCTGCCGGCGCCAGGCCCGAGGTCAACGATGTGGTCCGCGATCGCGATGGTCTCCGGCTTGTGCTCCACCACCAGCACCGTGTTGCCCTTGTCCCGCAGCTGCAGCAGGAGCTGGTTCATCCGCTCGATGTCGTGCGGGTGCAGCCCGATGGTGGGCTCATCAAAGACATACGTGACGTCCGTGAGTGAGGAGCCGAGGTGCCGGATCATTTTGGTGCGCTGTGCCTCACCCCCGGACAGGGTGCCGGCCGGCCGGTCGAGGCTGAGGTAGCCGAGTCCGATGTCGGAGAACGAATCGAGCAAGTGCTGAAGGCCCTTGAGCAGGGGAGCCACCGAGGGGTCCTTGAGGCCGCGGACCCACTCGGCGAGGTCGCTGATCTGCATCTGGCACAGCTCGGCGATGTTCTTTCCGTTGATTTTCGAGGTCAGGGCCTGCTGGGTCAGCCGGGTTCCTTTGCACTCTGGGCAAGTCTGGAACGTCACGGCCCGCTCCACGAACCGGCGCACGTGCGGCTGCATCGCCTCAGGGTCCTTGGACAGCATCGACTTCTGGATCTTCGGGATGATGCCCTCGAAGGTCAGGTTGACGCCCTCCACCTTGATCTTGGTGGGCTCCGCGAACAGCATCGTATCCAGCTGCTTCTTGGTGAACTTCGCAATGGGTTTGTCCATCGGCAGGCCCATGCCCTCGAACAGCCGGCCGTACCACCCGTCCATCGAGTAGCCCGGGACAATCAGCGCGCCCTCGCTCAGGGACTTCCCGTCGTCGTAGAGCGCTGTCCGGTCAATGTCGCTGACCGCGCCCATCCCTTCACACCGCGGGCACATGCCGCCCAGGTAGACGGCCTGCTGGACCACCGCCTTCTCCACCCGGCCGCCCTTCTCCGTGGACATCACACCGCTCGCCTTGCGGGTGGGAACGTTGAAGGAATACGCGGTGGGCGGACCAACATAGGGGGAGCCGAGCCGGCTGAAGAGGATGCGCAACATGGCGTTCGCGTCGGTGGCGGTGCCCACGGTGGAGCGCGGGTTCGCGCCCATCCGCTCCTGGTCCACAATGATCGCCGTCGTGAGGCCTTCCAGGAAATCAACCTCGGGCCGGGCCAGCGAGGGCATAAATCCCTGCACGAACGCACTGTAGGTCTCATTGATCATGCGCTGCGACTCTGCAGCGATGGTGGCGAACACCAGGGAGCTCTTACCCGAGCCGGACACACCCGTGAACACCGTCAGCCGGCGCTTGGGCAGCTCGACGCTGACGTCCTTGAGGTTGTTCTCCCGCGCGCCCTGCACACGGATGAGGTCGTGGGTATCGGCAGCGTGCAGCCCGTTGGTCCGGGGATCGGTGTTTGTCTCGGTACTGGTGTCCGTGCTCATCGGGTCTCCACTCTGTTGGGCTGCGATTCTTCGTGCCCGGGGGAGGGTGCGCTCGCAGCCTCCCCCGGCGTCGCCGGGTTCAATCCTCCCAGCTCAGGGCTGCTGGTTGATGCGGACGGTGTTGCCTGCCGGGTCGCGGAAGGCGCAGTCGCGGATTCCGTAGGGCTGGTCGACAGGTTCCTGGACGACGTCGGCCCCGCTCGCTTCAACTTGGGCGAACGCGGCGTCCACGTCCGGGGCGGACAGGATGACGGTGGCGTAGGTGCCCTTGGCCATCATCCCGGCGATGGTGCGGCGTTCGTCGTCGGTGATGCCGGGGTCCACGGCCGGCGGGTGCAGGACGATGGAGACATCGGGCTGTCCGGCCGGACCCACGGTGATCCAGCGCATAGTGCCGCGGCCAACATCGTTGCGGACCTCGAAGCCCAGGGCGTCGCGGTAGAACGCCAGGGAAGCGTCCGGGTCGGTGTGCGGAAGGAAACTGGAACTGATGTTGATGTTCATGGCAGTCATGCTAGTTGCGGCTCCGGCGCGGGCGCTTCTCGATTCCTGACCGGTCTGGTGACCTGTTTCGCCACGCACGCCGGGATGCCCGCCGTCGAGCTTTCCGCTTCCTGTCTGTAGACGCTGGGAGGCATACCCACCCGCTCAGCAAAGCGGGTACTGAAGGTTCCCAGGGAGGAGCAGCCGACGGCGAAGCATACCTCCGTGACGGAAAGGTCACCGCGGCGAAGGAGCGCCATGGCCCGCTCAATGCGCCGGGTCATCAGGTAGCTGTAGGGCGATTCCTGGTAGGCGAGCCTGAAACGGCGGCTGAGGTGCCCGGCGGACATGTGGACGCCGCGGGCCAGGGATTCGACGTCCAGCGGCTGCGCGTACTCCCGGTCGATCCGGTCCTTGACGCGGCGGAGCTCTCGAAGCTCACGCAGGCGTGGATCGGAGTCGGGACTGGTGGTCACAACTCAGATCGTGCTACGCCGCAGGGGAGATGTCCAGAGGCAGGGTATCCCGCCTCTGGACATCGGTTGTCAGCTGATCGGTGCCGGGCCGAGCTCATCCAGTAATTTCTGCATGGCCACGTAAGCCTTGTTGCGGTACGCGATCAACTCGGGTGTGCGTTCGGCCGGGACGTCAAGGAATCCGGCACCCGTCTTGGTGCCGAGCTTTCCGGCATCCACCAGGTCGCTGAGGATCTTCGGGGTGGCGAACCGCTCCGGGAAATCCTTTTGCAGGGACTTGTAGCAGAAGTTGTATACGTCCAGCCCGGCCATGTCCGCGATGGCGAACGGCCCGAAGAACGGCAGCCGGAAGCCGAACGTGGTGCGGACCAGGGTATCCACGTTATCCGCCGTCACGATTCCCTGCTCCACGAGCTGCGCGGCCTCGTGGAAGAGCGCGTACTGCAGGCGGTTGAGCACGAACCCGGTGACGTCCTTCACTACGGCGGTCTGTTTGCCCGCTGCGTGGACCAGTTCGCGGACGGTACCCACGGCGGAGGCCGAAGTGCCTGCGTGCGGAATAATTTCCACGCCGGGGATGAATGGCGATGGATTGGAGAAGTGGACCCCGAGGAACCGCTCCGGATTGGCGACCGGTCCGGACAATTCGGCAATCGAGATGGTGGACGTATTGGAGCCGATGATGGCGTCCGGCCGGGCCGCGGCGCTGATGCGGGCCAAGGTCTGGTGCTTGATGGTGATGACTTCGGGGACGGCCTCTTCAATGAAGTCCGCGTCCGCCACAGCTTCCTCGATGTCCTTGGCGGCCCAAAGGTTCTGCTTGAGGATTTCGCTGGCGCCGGCAGGGAACAGTCCGTCTGCCACGAACTGGTCCGATTCCAGCAGGAGGCGGTCGTAGTTGCTTTGGGCCACTTCGGCGGATACGTCGGCCAGTGCCACGCGCGCTCCGCCGAGGGCCAGGACCTGTGCGATGCCGCCGCCCATGTAGCCGGAGCCGACGACGGCGACCGTCCGGGCGGTGCCTGCATCAGCGGTGTTCGGGGTGCTTGGTGTTCCGGTCATGGTCAAACTGCCTTTGTATAGTCGGGCTCGTAGGAGCAGATGGCGTCCACCTTCGAGGCGGACGCTGAGGTTTCGTCGAACCGGTAGTCGAGCCACTCGCCCACGAGCTTCTTGGCCAGTTCAAGGCCGATGACGCGCTGGCCCATGGTGAGGACCTGGGCATTGTTGCTCAAGACGGAGCGTTCCACGGAGTAGCCGTCGTGGGCGGTGACGGCGCGGATTCCGGGCACCTTGTTGGCTGCAATGGCCACGCCCAGCCCGGTGCCGCAGATCAGGAGCGCCCGGTCGGCTTCTCCGTCGGCGACCTTGCGGGCGGCGTCGACGGCGACATGCGGGTAGGCGGTGGTGTCACCGGCACGCACGCCCACATCCACCACGGAGGCCACGCGGTTGTCGGCTTCGAGCAGGGCCTTCAGTGCTTCCTTATATTCGACGCCCGCTTCATCGTTGCCGACGACGATGCGCCATCCTGTTGCTGCGCTTTGCTCCAGGTTCATGCCGGTACCCCTTCTTCGGACGCAGAGGTTGCCAGCGGGGATTCAGAAAGTGAAAGGTCTTGGCCGACAGTCAGGCAGTCCGCCATCCTGGCGGCGATCAGGCTGAGAGAGACCGCCCCGGGGTCCGGGTGACCAAGGCTCTTTTCCGCCAGCGGCCTTGCCCTTCCCTTGCGCGGCCTGAGGGATGCCGTGGCCTTCGCGGCTTCCTGCGCAGCCGCGGCCCCGGCGGCCAACGCCGCTGCAACGGGAGCGCCGCCGTTGAACGCCGACTGGAAGGCGCCACGGAAGGGAAGCAGCGCGTCCACCATCGTCTTGTCGCCCGGTACAGCCTTGCCCAGCGCAGTAATGGCGTCTGTAAAGGCGGTCACAGCGACAGCCGCGTCCCCGCGTGCATAAATGGTTTTGTTGCCGAGGGTCCTTCCGGCAGCCTGCAGGGCGGAGCCCCACAGGGCCCCGGAGGTGCCGCCGGCGCGCTCGCTCCATGCCTCACCGGCGGCGGTCAGGACACGTTGCACGGAAGCTCCGGCTGCCGCCGCCTCCCGGGCTGCCGCTGCCGCTGCCTCCACGCCACGTCGCATGCCCCTGCCATGGTCACCGTCGCCGGCAATGGCGTCCAGCCTGCCCAGTTCCGCCTCATGCTCGACGACGGCGTCCTGCACGTGGGCGAGGACCTCCGCTGCCAACCTGCCCAGCCCACTTGCTGCCGCCGTCGCATCCTCTCCTTCAGCGGCCGCGGCTTCTGCCGGTCCGGCCAGTTGGCGCCGGGCCCGCGGAGCCAGATTGCCCTTGCGGAAGCCGGCGGTATCGGCCGGCGCGGCCCAGAACCGCTCCAGTTCATCATCAAGCCACAGCAGGGTCAGGGAGAGCCCGGACATGTCCAGGCTGGTGACGAGCTCGCCGCATTCCGGCTCCACAACTGTCAGGCCGGCAGCGGTGAGGAGTTTTTCGATTTTGCCGTAAAGCAGGAACAGTTCCTCATACTTCACCCTGCCCAAACCATTGAGGATAGCCACCACGCGGTCGCCGGCATTATCGGGCTTGTCTTCGAGCAGCCGGGAGACGAGCATTTCGGCAAGTTCGGAGGCCGTGGGCATGGGGTGGTCGGAAATCCCCGGTTCGCCGTGGATGCCCAAGCCCAGCGACATCTGGCCGGCCGGCACCTGGAACAACGGCTCGGCAGCGCCGGGTAAGGTGCACCCATCGAAGGCCGCACCCAGGGAACGGGTGCAGTGGTTGGCGCGGACAGCGAGCCGTTCCACGGCGTCGAGGTCCAGTCCCGCCTCCGCGGCGGCGCCGGCAATCTTGAAGACAGTCAGGTCGCCGGCGATTCCACGGCGTTGCGCGATCTGGTCCAGCGGGGCGCTGGCGATGTCGTCCGTGACGAGGACGGTGCGGGTCTCGATGCCTTCGGCGTTAAGCCGCTGCTGCGCCTCACCGAAGTGGATCACGTCCCCGGCGTAGTTGCCGTAGCTCAGCAGCACGCCGCCCCCGGCGTTGGCTGCCTTGGCCACCCGGTAGACCTGCCCGCCGGAGGGTGACGTGAAGATGTTGCCGCACACCGCACCTGCCGCCAAACCGGGCCCTACCAGGCCGGCGAAGGCCGGATAGTGGCCGGAACCGCCGCCCACCACCACAGCCACTTGCCCGGCGGGTACTTCGGTGGAGCGGACCACGCCGCCGTCCACCCGGGCAACGTACCTGCGGTTGGCTGCCACGAGGCCGTCGAGCGCGTCTTCGGCGAAGTCCGCGGGGTTGTCAAAGATCTGGGTCATGGGTTCCTCGTTGAATCCTTCTTGGAAAACGGTGTTGAGGGAGCGGGTTTTGATCACACCCGGGCGAGCTCCTGCGTCGGTTGTTGCCGTCCCTGGGCCACCTGGCTGGTGCCCAGTGTGTAACCGTCCGTCTTGGGGAGAACGTGGCGGCGGAGGTAGTCCTGGTTGCTGGCGGCCACGCTCAGGCCGTCTCCACCGTAGTGCTCGGTGCAGAGAATGCCCTGGAAGCCGACCGACAGGGCTACCTTGAACGCCTCGCGGTAGTTGATGAGGCCGCTTTCCATCGGAGACGGCATCGTCACATACGAGTCGCGGGCCACGTCCTCGTCGCGGAAGTAGTTCTTCATGTGCCAGTAGTTGGAGAAGGGCAGGGTCTTGGCTACCAGCTCCCGCCAGTCCTCGACGGGCCGGTGGAGCCGGATCAGGTTCCCGAGATCCGGGTTGAGGCCCACGTTCGGGAGTCCGATGTCCTCGACCAGCCTCACCGAGGAGTCGGCGGTGCCCAGGTAGGTGTCCTCATACATTTCAAGCGAGAGCAGGACGCCCACGTCGGCGGCATGCCTGCCGAGGTCGCGGAGGCGGATGACTGCGTTGCCCCAAGTTTCCTTGTTACCCGCTGGGTCCTTGTGGCCTTGGACCGTCCAGAACCACAGCTGTTTTTGCTGCTCCTGCGTGATGGCCTGGTGGAGGCCGACGGAGACGACCTCGCAGCCGAGCTCTGCAGCCGCCTCGATGGTGCGGTGGCTGTAAGCCAGGTTGGCTTCCCAGTTCCTCTCCTCGATGACGCTGCGGCGGATGGCGGAGATGGCCGGGATGCCAATTCCTACGTCCTTTGCGGTCTGCTTGAATTCAGCGAGGCGGTCCCCGCTGAGGTCACCGGGACGCACCCAGCTGTCCGTCAGGTCCGCGTTTGCGAAACCTGCTTCCTTGACCTCGGTGAGCGCCGCGGCCCAGAGTGACGACTCAGCGTCATTGATGTGGATTCCCTGCCCGCTTGTGCCCGGGAATGGCAGCATCGCCGCGGCGATGGGCCAGTTGTCGGCTGTGTACGCCATAAATGTTCCAATCTCAGAAGGTGGTTCGCCCTGGTGCAACAGCTCCTAGGAAGCGGCTTCCTGGGCCTGGAGCTCGTCCGCGCCGTCCGTCAGGACGGTCAGCTCCACGCTCTCCGGCCGCTCCGCTGTGCTGGTGATTGCCACCGCAGCGCCTGTGCGGGCCGAATCGAGCACTGATTCCATGACTTCAAGCGCGTGGTAGGCCAGGGTGCCGCCCGCGCGGGGCTCGGCACCCGGCGCGGTGGAGGCCAGGTCGGCGATGCCGAAGCCTCGCCCGGCATCGACGTAGCCTGCGGACACAGGAAGGGTCTCCCAGGTGTCTGCGCCCAGGGGGAACAGCTGGACCTCGCCGTCGAAGTGGTTGGGGTCCGGCACCACCAGCGATCCCCGCTCGCCGTGGATTTCGATGTTCGGGGACTTGGACTTGACGGCGTCGAAGCTCATAAAAAGCGTGGACATCGCGCCGGAGGCGTGGACCAGGACACCGGTGACGTGGGAGTCGATGTCTACAGGAACCTTTTGGCCCTGGCGTGGTCCGGAGCCAATGGTGCGTTCATTGCGGGTGTGGCTTGCTGCGCCGATAACGGAGACGACGGGTCCCAGGAGAGTTACGAGGGCGGTCACATAGTAGGGGCCCATGTCCAGGAGCGGTCCGCCGCCGGGCTGGTAGTAGAAGTCCGGATTCGGGTGCCAGCGCTCGTGTCCCGGCGTCACCATGGTGGCGGAGGCGGAGATCGGCGCGCCGATTAGTCCGTCGTCGATGGCTTTGCGGGCGGTTTGGATGCCGGTGCCCAGTACAGTGTCGGGCGCGCAACCGACGGCGACCCCTGCCTCGCGTGCCGCGTCCAGCACATCGCGTGCCTCGGCAGTGGTGGCGGCGAGGGGCTTCTCACCGTAGACGCTCTTGCCGGCGGCGATCGCCTTCAGGGCCACCTCGGCGTGCGCGGCCGGGATGGTCAGGTTTAGGACCAGCTCGACGTCATCCGCGGTGAGGAGTTCGTCAACGGAAACAGCGCGGACGCCTTCGTATTGCTCCGCTATCGCTTGGGCCCGTGCCGGGTCCAGGTCCGCTACCGCCACCAGTTCGATGTCGTTGAGCTTGCGGAAATTGGTGAGGTACTGCGCGATGATGGCTCCGCAGCCAACGATTCCTACTTTCAACGGCTTGCCCACAGCAGGCCCCTTTCGATGATGGTGCGGACGTTAGTGTCCTGGAGGATTTCGACCCGGTGGCCGGGGGTGGCGACGAAGATGCGGCCCTTGCCCCACTGGCGGGTCCAGATGGCCGGTGAGGTGACTTCGCGGTTCCACGGGTCCCACTCCCGGACCTTCTGGGTGGTGGTGGCCAGGACATCGATGTAATCGTCCGAGAGGACCCAGTACTGCTCGGTGACAAGGTCGAAGTCGGAGAGGCCCTTGGTGATGGGGTGCTCTGCTGCGGCGGAGAGCATGTTCACCGTGTAGGGCACGTAGTTGTCCGACTGTTCGCCACTGCACTCGTCCGGGTGCTTGCCGGGATGGCAGGCGAACTGGCCGCCGACCAGGTGCAGGTAGTCGGAGTTGTTCCGGTAGGAGTCGGCGATTCCCCCGTGCCAGCCTGCCAGGCCGGTGCCGTTTTCGACCGCAGTGCGCAGCCCGGCGAACTCGTCCTTTTCAATGGTGGTCATGGTCATGCACTGCATGATCAGGTCTACGCCTGCCATGTATTCGGCATCAGCGTAGACCTTGGGGGATTCCTCGACGCGGACGTCGTAGCCGTTGTCTTTGAGGTAGGGGATGAAGAGCTCGGTGGCCTCGTACGGCTGGTGTCCGTCCCAGCCGCCGCGGACCACCAGGGCGTTCTTGGATTCTGTCATTGAGGTTTTCCTTTTGTTTGGTTGCCGGCTTTGCCGGGCCGGTAAAAGTCGGGTCAGCGGCTGGCGAAGGCTGCGTCGAAGGCGGCTGCGGGCGGGGCGATCCGGGCGAGTTCCTGGACCATGGCCAGAGCCTGAGGGGCGCCGACGAGGCGGTCCATTCCGGCGTCTTCCCATTCGATGCTGGTGGGGCCGTCGTAGCCGATGGCATTGAGGGTCCGGAAGATCCGGTTCCACTGCACGTCCCCGTGCCCTGCGGTGACGAAGTCCCAGCCGCGCCGCGGATCTGCCCACGCCAGATGGGAGCCCAGGCGCCCGTTGCGGCCGTCCAGTTGCCGGACGGACTCCTTCACATGGACGTGGAGGATGTGTTCCGCGAAGTCCTGCAGGAACATCACCGGATCCAGGTCCTGCCAGATGAAATGGGACGGGTCGAAGTTCAGCCCGAAGCTCTTGCGGTGCCCGATGGCCTCCAGGGTGCGCTTGGCGGTCCAGTAGTCGTAGGCGATTTCGGAAGGGTGGACCTCCAGGGCGAAGCGGACGCCTTCCTTCTCAAAGACGTCCAGAATCGGATTCCAGCGGTCCGCGAAGTCCTGGTAGCCTGCATCGATCATTGCCTCGGAGGCGGGCGGGAACATGGCGACGGCCTTCCAGATGGAAGAGCCGGTAAATCCTGTTACGGTCTTCACACCGAGGCGGGCAGCTGCCCGTGCGGTGTCCTTCATCGACTCGGCGGCGCGGCGGCGCACTCCTTCTGCTTCGCCGTTGCCCCAGATTTCCGTGGACAGGATGCCCTGGTGGCGTTCGTCGATGGGGTCATCGCACACTGCCTGCCCCGTGAGGTGGTTGGCGATGGCGAAAACCTGAAGGTTGTTTTTTTCCAGGATATCCAGCCGGTCCTGGAGGTAGCTATCGTCCTCCGCAGCGCGGCGCGGGTCCAGATGGTCGCCCCAGCAAGCGATCTCGAGCCCGTCAAAGCCCCACTCGCCGGCGAGCCGGGCCACCTCCTCGAAGGGCAGGTCGGCCCACTGGCCGGTGAAAAGTGTGATTGGTCGCGTCATTGGGGTTCCTTGTCCTGTGTTCACGTTCCTAGACCTTTTGCCACTGGCTTGAGTTCGAGGCGCTGGCCTCGACGGCGGCCAAGACCCGCTGGACCTGCAGGGCGTCCGCGAAGGACGGTTCCGGCGGGTGGCCCTCACCGATCGCCGTCACCAGGTCCACTACCTGGTGGGTGAAACCGTGCTCGTAGCCCAGGCCGTGGCCAGTGGGCCACCAGTTGCCGACGTAAGGGTGCTCGGGCTCCGTGACGAAGATCCGGCGGAAGCCGGCATCCGGGGACTCCGCTGCGTCGTAGAAGGACAGGACGTTCATGTCCTCAAAATCAAAGGCGAGGGAGCCTTTGGTGCCGTTCACTTCCAGGCGCATGGCGTTTTTCCGGCCGAGCGCGTAACGCGTGGCTTCAAAGACACCAACGGCCCCCGTCGAAGCAACACCGCCGTCGAACCGTGCGCTGAAGATGGCGACGTCGTCCACGGTGACCGTTCCCCGGGGTGCGTCGCGGCTGAGGTCTCCGTGGCCGCCCAAGCCCACAAGGTCACCGGCGAGCGGGCGCTCCGGGACGAAGGTTTCGAGCAGTGCAGAGACGCCTGTGATGCTCTGCCCGGTGACCCATTGGGCCGCGTCGATGCTGTGTGCCCCGATGTCGCCGAGGGAGCCGGACCCGGATTTGCTCTTGTCCAGCCGCCAGGTCATGGGGGCGTTCTCGTCGGAGAGCCAGTCCTGCAGATACTGTGCCCGGACGTGCCGGAGGTCACCCAGCCTGCCCTGTTCCACGAACTGTTTGGCCAGTGCCAAAGCGGGTGTCCGCCGGTAACTGAAGCCGCACATCGAGAAGATGCCCTGCTTGGCGGCGGTTTCCGCAGCGAGGGTCATCCGCTCCGCTTCCTCCACGGAGTTCGCGAGCGGCTTTTCGCACAGCACATGCTTGCCGGCCTCAAGGGCGGCGATCGCAATCTCGGGGTGCGTGTCGCCGGGGGTGCAGATGTCGATCAGGTCGATGTCGTCACGCTCGATCAGGCGGCGCCAGTCCGTCTCCACCGAACCCCAACCAAGCTTGTCTGCTGCGGCCCGCACGCCATCGGCGTTCCGGCCGGCAATCGCGGTGAGTTGGGGCTGCAGCGGCAGGTCGAAGAACCGTGGCGCGGTCCGCCAGGCGTGGGAGTGCGCTGCACCCATGAAGGCGTAGCCAACCATGCCGACCCGCAGGGGTTTTGCGGTGGTCATGTGAATGTCCTTTCGTGAAGTTCCTGGTGTTACTTGCTGAAGCCCGCGGTGAGGCCGGCGAGCAACTGGCGGCGGCCGATGACGTAGAGCACGAGGATCGGCAGGGTGCTGAGCACCACCGAGGCGAGCACGGCCGGAATGTTGACGCTGTATTCGCCCTGGAATGTCCACAACGCCAGGGGCAGGACGCGCAGGCCGGGGCTCTGGGTGAGGACCAGCGGAAGCAGGAATCCGTTCCAGACATGCAGGCCGTTGTAGATGGCGACTGTCACGATCGCAGGGCGGGTCAGTGGCAATGCGAGCCGCCACATGGTCTGCCACTCGCTGCAGCCGTCCAGCCGCATCGACTCGAACAGTTCATTCGGCACATCGCGGATGAAGTTGGACAGGATCAGTACGGTCAGCGGGATCGCAAAGGCAATGGATGGAAGCATGAGTGCCAGCAGGCTGTCGTACAGGTTGAGCCGGATGATCATCAGGTAGATCGGGATGATCGTCGCCTGGAGCGGGATCGCCAGTCCCATCAGGAACATGCCGTTGACCAGCTTGAGGAACCTGCCCTTGCCGCGAACAATGGCGAACGCGGCCATGAAGGAAACCAGTACGGTCGGGATGACAGCGCCGAGTGTGACGATTGTGCTGTTCATGAAGTACTTCGCGAAGTCGGCTTCAAGAACCAGCTGGTAGTTCTCCAGCGTGGGAGAGGTGGGAAGCGCCAGCGGATTCTGGCCGAAGTAGCCTTCCTGCGTTTTCAGGCTGGTGATGACCACGTAGTAGACCGGGGTGATGATGATGGCGAGCCAGATCCAGCCGCCGAGGCCTGCAGGGACGTTCAGCCGCCTCATCCGGGAACCGAACCCCCGCTTGGCGGGGGCGGAGTTGGCCGGGGAGCCGGTGGGAGTTTCCTCCGTGCTGCTTTTCAGGACGGTGCTCACCCTACATACCTTCCAATTGGCTGCCCTGCTTGTCCTTGCCTCCAAGGCGCTGGAGGAACAAGGCAAGAGCAAGGCCGATGAGTACGAGAATGACGGCGATGACGCTTGCCGGGCCCATCAGATTGGCCCGGAACCCGCGCAGGTACATGTCCAGGGCCAGGATCCGGGTGGAGTTCCCCGGACCGCCGCCGGTCAGGACGAAGATCAGGTCGAAGTACGTCAGCGATCCGACCACCATCAGGGTGGACGACGTGATGATGGTGTACTTCAGTTGGGGGAGCGTGATGTGGAAGAACTGCTTGATTGTTCCCGCTCCGTCGATCTCTGCCGCTTCATAGAGCGATTTAGGGATCTGGCGTACGCCGCCCTGGTAAATGAGTGTGTGGAACGGCACGAACTGCCAGGCAATCACAAAGATGACCAACCCCAGGGCCAGATGCGGTACGCCCAGCCAGTCCCGGGCCAGGAAAGGCAGCCCCAGGCCTGTGGCCAGCCCGAAGTTCGGGTCCAGCAAGGCCTTGAAGGCGATGGCCACTGCTGCCGATGAGAGCAGCAAAGGCAGGAAATACAGTACGGCCAGGGCTGCCCGATAACGCTGGCTTCCTGCCGTGAAGACTCCCAGGAGGAGGCTGATCGGAGTCTGGACGAGCCAGGAGGCGATCATGATCAGGAAGGTCAGTCCCAGGGCGTTGTACAGGCCGGGGTCTGCCAGCACGGAGAACCAGTTACCCATGCCCGCCGACCCGATGGCACCGATGCCGTCCCAGCTGGAGAAGCTCAGAATGAGTACACCGGCCAGCGGCACAACCGCGAAGACGAGGAAGAAGAACAAAGCCGGCAGCGTCAGCCACGCGAGTGCAGCATTCCGCTGCCCGCTTTGCCCGCCTTCGGTCCTGCCCCGGGTGGCAGTCTTTGGAGCGGTGGAGACGGCGTTACTCATTTTCCGAGGGTGGCATTCATGTTCTCGGCGAACTGCCGGGGGGTAATCGACTTCAGAAACAGCTGGTCGATATTGTTCAGCAGTGCCTCGGCAGCGGTGGGGCTCAGTGCCTGGTCCCAGGACTGCTGGAAGTTCGGGGCATTCTTGGCCAGGTCGTAGACGAAGTTCAGGAAGTCCTTGTCAGGAGAAGCATTGAGCTTGTCTTCGATGCCGTTGACGATGGGAACGGATCCGGAATTGATATACGTATCAATGACCGTTTCGGTCAGGATGCCGTCCTTGAAAAACTTCTTCGCCGTTTCTTTTTCCTGGTCGGTGGCCTTTGAGGAGATCGACATGTACTGGGCAGGGTTTCCCACGCCGTTTTTGGGGTCGCCCTTGCCCCCGGCAACGGTGGGGAACTGGACGAAGCCCAACTTGCCGTCCTGGACGAAGTTCTGGCCGCCCTTCTTCATGGCGCCGTAGGTCCAGGAACCATGGAGCATCATGGCTGCCTTGCCCGTGAACAGGAGTGCCTGGTCTGCGTTGGAGTCTGCGGCGATGGAGGAGAACCCTTTGATGAAGCCGTCCGCCGAGACGAGCTCCTGGATCTTGGTGCCGGTTTCAATCACGGCAGGATCCATCCAGGCATTGGGCTTGCCCTCGAAGATGGCATTGAATACCTCGGCTCCGCCGATCCGGTCCAGAAGGTATTCCAGCCACATCATGGACGTCCAGCGGGACTGTCCGCCGAGGGAGAAGGGTGCCACGCCCATGTCATTGAACGTCTTGACCAGCGACATGACATCGTCCCAGGTCTTCGGCGGCTGGGCGCCGGCCTTCTCAAACAGTTCCTTGTTGTAGAACAGGACGATCGGAGCGACGTACTGGTTGGGCAGTGCATAGATCTTGCCATTGACCGTGGCGGCGCCGAACGATGAAGGGAAGAACTTGTCCTTCACGTCCTTGTTCTCTTCAAACCAGCTGGTCAGGTCGTCTACCTGGTTCGCCTCTGCGTACGTCTTCAGGGTGCCGCCGCCCCAGCCGTAGATGATGGTGGGCGCCTGGCCGGCGCCGATGGCCGTTTTGGTCTTGGTTTTGTAGGCGTCGTTCTGGAAGTAGGTCACCGCGATCTTGTTGTCCGGGTTTGCCGAACCAAAGGCGTCGACCGCTTTCTGCATCGTGGTCTGGTTCGGCTCACCGGACAGGTACCACATGCTGGCTCCGCCGCCGGCGCTGGAGGTACCCGGCCCCGACGTGCCGCAGGCAGTGGCCGTCATGGCGGCGAAGGGGGTGAGGGCAGCAAGGGCGAGGAAAGAGCGCCGGGAGGTCTGGGGTTGCTTCATTGCTTCTCCATCTGAGGTTGCTTCATTGCAAATGTTGGGGCGTGAGCGCGGGTCAGCATTTCGAAAGATTTCGAACGCGTGATTTAGATCACGGTCTAAACTAAAGGTGCATGCGGGTAGCGGTCAAGAGGCATTTCGGAGTTTCTTTTCCGACAGGCCCGCATCTGGCCTTGACCGAATCGCGGGCCGACTGAATAATGAAACTCACGAAACTTTTCGAAAGGCTGCGAAATCTATGGCAACGAAGATGCCCGAACGCGCCAAACCGACGCTCGCCAGCGTCGCGCGCCAAGCCGGCGTCTCAGCGCCCACAGTATCGAAGGTGGTCAATGGCCGCGAAGACGTGGCGCCCGAAACCCGGGCCCGCATACTGGCTGTCCTGGAGCAGGCCGGGTACCAGTCCCCCTTGCAGCGCCGATCCGCCGCGGATGGAGGGACCGTCGTTGAGGTGGTGATAGATGTGCTGGATTCCGCCTACATGATTGAGGTCCTCAACGGGGTGCTGCAGTCTGCTGCGGGCGCCGATGTTGAGATCCTCTTGAGCGTCACGGGGCCGGGACCTTCGAGCCTGCGCAGCCCGGAGCGCCGCGCCCAGCGCATGCTGGACGAGGGCAGGGCCGGGATGATTGTGGTTACTTCTGCTTTCAGCGAGGCGCAGCTGCATGCGTTCCGGCGCCGCCAGATTCCCGTCGTCGTCATAGACCCGCTCAATCCGCCCTCAGCCGACGTGGTCAGTGTGGGCGCGACAAACTGGGCCGGCGGCAAGGCCGCGACAGAACACCTGCTGGGGTTGGGCCACCGGCGCATCGCCTACATCGGCGGAATACCGGGGGCTGAATGTAATCAGGCGCGGCTGCACGGGTACATGGCCGCCCTCATGGCCCAGGGCGTTCCTGTGGAGCCTCAGTACATCATTTCCGGCGGCAGATTCCGCAGGGAAAGCGGAATCACAGGACTCAGGGCGCTGCTTGAGCTTGACCAGCGCCCCACGGCTATCTTTGCCGGCAGTGACAGCATCGCGTTGGGTGTGCTCGGCGAAGCGGGCCGTCACGGGATCAGGGTTCCCGAAGACATCAGCCTTATCGGCTTTGACGGGACAACCCAGGGCCAGGAGTCCGTCCCGTCACTCAGCTCCGTCGCCCAGCCGCTCGAGGAGATGGGGCGCGCGGCGCTGCGGTCACTTCTCCGCCAGGCCCGCGGGGAAGTCCTGGACTCCCACCGCGTTGAGCTTGCCACCCAGCTGATTGTCCGGGACTCCACGGCCCCTCCCGCGGTACGGGCGAAGGACTGATGCTACCGACGGAACCCGCCTTAGCCGCCCCTTTTCGCGGCCCTTTTCCGCTACCTTTCTTGGCGGGAAACGGTGGCTGCGGCCTCAAGGGCCGTGGCTTGCACGGATTCCCACGTCTCTCCGTAGGGGACCTGATCGCTTAGTTCGACGCTGAAGTGGCCCAGTCCATGCTTGGTTACCAGGATGCCTCGAAACGGATACTCCTGGGTCATGGATTGAAGCTGGTGGATGGAGGCGTTGAGCTTGTCATCAGCCTCCGATCCTGTTGTGGCCGTGATGGTGACGCGGGGCGGCGTTCCCATGAAAATTCCTTTCAGTCCCATTGCAGGCGGCCGTGCGCAATAGCGCACGGCCGCCCGGTTATTGACTCAGCTGCCTGGCGTCACTGTGACACCGCAGTGCAGGCTGCGGGTGTGGTCAACCGTGCGTGTGTCACCGGTGAGCGTGATGTTGGTCCGCAGGCGGATGTCTCCGCTTGAGGCTCCAAAGCGGAGTTCCAGGTCGCCGGCTTCAACGATCCTCCGGCCATCCCGGCCGGTGAACGACGCGACGTCGGCGGGCACCGTGAAGGAAACCCGGGCCGAGGACTGCGGCTCAAGCGGGACGCGGGCATACCCCACCAGTTTCTGCACGGGCCGGACCACCGAGGCCACGGGATCGTGCAGGTACAGCTGGACGAGCTCGACGCCGGCCCTGTCTCCTGTGTTCGTGACGGTGATGGCTGCCTTCGCTGCGCCGTCCACCGCCACCTCTGCGGGTCCCTCGAGTTCCAGCCCGCTCCATTCGAAGGTGGTGTAGCTGAGGCCGTGGCCGAAGGGGTAGGCAGCGGCGGGATCGATGTTGGACACCCCGCTGGCCTGGGCCAGCGGTGAAGCCAGGTATGACGAGGGCTGCGCGCCGGGCCTGGCGGGGATGCTCACCGGAAGCCGCCCGCTGGGGTTGACGCTGCCGCTGAGGATCCTGGCCACGGCCGGTCCGCCTTCCTCGCCGGGGAAAAATGCCTGCACAATCGCGGCGGCATCTTCAACGGCGGATCCCACCGCGTACGGGCGTCCGGTGAGGAGCACCAGCACCACGGGAACGCCGGTCTGCATCAGCCGGTCCAGCAGTTGCTGCTGGACTCCCGGAAGCACCAGGGATTCCACGTCGCAGCCTTCACCGCTGGTTCCCCGCCCGAACAGGCCGGCACGGTCGCCCAGCACGGCGATGACCACGTCGGCGTCGGTGGCGGCAGCAACGGCGTCGTCAAATCCCGCCGTGGAATCGCCATCGACGGAGCAACCGGCCGTTACCGTGAGGGGGTTGTCCGGGAATTCGGCCCGCAGGGCCTGGGCCACGGTGTGCAGCTCAATACCGACCGGAATGTCCGGGTGCTGCTCGCCCACGTGTGCCGGAAAGGAGTAGCAGCCAAGGAACGCCCGGGCGTCGTCCGCGTTCGGTCCGACGACGGCGATGCGGCCGGGATTGCGCAGCGGCAGGATGCCGTTGTTGCGGGCCAGGACAATGGATTCTTCGGCAATCCGGGCGGCAAGCGTCCGGTTGGCCTCGGTGTCCAGGGTGATGCTGCCCTCCAGCCCGGAAGTGTCCTGCAGATTGGTGTCCTGCAGGGCGTGCGGGACCGCGGACCAGTCCTCGTCGAGCAAACCCAGTTCGATTTTCTGCACCAGGACGCGGTGCAAGGCGCGGTCCACCAAGTTGACAGGGAGGCGGCCGGCTTCGATTTCAGCGATGAGGTGCTCGCCGAAGGTGTGCACGGTGGGTAGTTCGACGTCGACGCCGGCGGCGAGTGCCGCTGCGGCGGCTTCGCCGAGGGATCCGGCAACGCCGTGCAGGTTTTTCAGGAAGGCGACGCCGAAGTAGTCAGCCACCACCGTGCCGCTGAAGCCCCAGGTGTCGCGCAGAAGTCCAGTAAGCAGCGAGGCATCGGCAGCTGTGGGGACGCCGTCGAGGTCCGTGTAGGCATGCATGACCGAGCGGACCCCGGACTCCCGGACGGCCATCTCGAAGGGCGGAAGCAGAACATCTGCCAGCTCACGGGCGCCTACGGAGACGGGCGCAAGGTTCCGGCCTGCCTTTGAGGCCGAATAGCCCACGAAGTGCTTGAGCGTGGCGACGATGCCGCTGCTTTCCAGGCCCTGGATATATGCGGTGGCAAGGGTTCCAATCAGATACGGGTCCTCGCCGATGGTTTCCTCTACCCGGCCCCAGCGGGCGTCGCGAACCACGTCGAGTACAGGGGCGAGTCCCTGATGCACGCCGACCGAACGCATGTCGGCTCCAATAGCGGCACCCATCGTACGGATAAGTTCGGTGTTGAAAGTGGCGCCCCACGCGAGCGGCACCGGGTAGGCGGTGGCCTGCCACGCGGCGAAGCCTGCCAGGCACTCCTCATGGACCAGGGCCGGGATGCCAAACCGGTTGGCCTGGGCAATACGCTGCTGGGTCCGCTGAAGCGACAGGGCGCCCAGTGCCGGGTCCACGGGCGCGGTGCCGAAGGGCCTGGTGAGCTGCCCCAGGCCGTTCGGCAGAATCTCGTCGAGGTCCACCGCCGGGTTCATCTCGTTCTGGTGGGGGGCCACTTCCCCGCCCTCAGTGGAAGCCCCTACCCAAACCCCGTAGAGCTGGGCGGTTTTCTCGCGGAGCGTCATGGCGGCGATGAGGCTCTCCGCACGCTCTTGCGGGGTGGAAGCGGTGTCGCGCCACGGCGCGCTGTGGGTTTTGGTTTCTGTCATGATTACTTTCCGCCAGCGCCCATGAGGCCCTGGACAAGCGCGCGGCGCGCGAAGAGGTATGCCAGCAGGACCGGCACCATGGATAGGGTCACGGCCGCCAGGAGTCCGGGGATGTTGATGCCGAACTGGGTCTGGAAGTTGAACAGGCCGAGGGTGACCACACGGGTGGATTCGGACTGCGTCAGGATCAGCGGGAAGAGGAAGCCGTTCCAGGCCTGGAGCGCCGAGAAAACGGCGATGGTGGACAGTCCGCCTTTGGACAGAGGGAGCACCAGGCGCAGGAAGGCGCGGGCGGGGGGTAGCGCCGTCCATGGCCATTGCCTCGTAAAGCTCGGGGGTGATGTCCCGCATGGTTCCGCTGAGGATAATCGTGCAGATCGGAAGGGCGAAGGCCGCCGTCGGAAGAATGACACCCAGCAGGTTGTCATAGAGACCCACGGTATTGATCAGATAGAACACCGGAACGATGACGGCTTGGGCGGGAATCGCAAGGCCCAGCAGGAACAGACGGAAAATGGCTGAAGCGGCTCGGCTCTGGCTGCGGACAATCGCATAGCTCAGCGGGGGTACCAGGAGCAGGACCAGGCCCACCACACCAGCGGTGACGATGACGGTGTTGAGGAAGTACTGGCCAAAGCCGCTGGTGATGGCATCCACGTAGTTCTGCAGGGTAAAGCTGGTGGGGAAGGACAGCGGCCCGTTGTCACCGAAGTCGGCACGCGTCTGGAAGGTCGCGGACAGCATGACGTACAGCGGGACGGCAATGATGGCCAGCCAGAGGAAGGCGCCGACGCCGGCGAGGTAATTCGGACGCGTTTTCATTTAGAGCCCCTCCAGCGAACTGCGCATTTTGTCATATCCGGACACGCGGACCACAGCGAAGGAGATCGCCGTGGAGATCACTACGAGTACGAGCGCAATCGCGCTGCCGGTACCGAAATCGAACCGCCGGAAAGCTTCCTGGTACATGTGGAAGGCGGTGATGGTAGTACCGGTGCCCGGCCCGCCGTTAGTCAAAATGAGGACGGTTTCGAAAGTGGTCAGGCCGCCAACCACCATGAGGATCACGGAGGTGATGATGCTGTTCTTCAGCTGCGGCAGCGTGATGCTGAAGAACTGCCGGACGGTGCCGGCGCCGTCGATCGACGCTGCCTGGTAGAGGACCGGCGGGATCTGCCGGGCGGCACCCTGGTAGATGAGTGTGTGGAACGGCGTGAACTGCCACATGCCCACGAAGATCAGCACCGCGATGGCACCTGTCTGGGTGCCGAGGACGTTGCCGTCTCCGAACAGCCAGGACAGTTGGCCGGGGATTCCGAAGTTCGGGTCAAGAAGGGCCCGCCACAGGACGGAGATGGCGGCGGAGGAGAGCAGCAGCGGAACGAAGTAGATGGCACTCAGGATGGCCCGGTTTTTTTGGTTGCCGGCTGCCCAGACGCCCAGCAGGATGCTTAGCGGAGTCTGCGTAACGATGCCGAGCGCAATGAACAGCAGGCTGAGCCAAAGGCTCTGGAGCATGACCGGGTCTTCAAAGAGGGATTCCCAGTTCTTGAGCCCCACGAACTTAGGGTCCCCCAGGCCGCTCCAGGAGGTGAAGGACAGCACCGCCACCGCGATTAGCGGGACAAGCGCGAAAAGTCCAAAAAAAATAGTGGCAGGGAGGGCCCAGACAAAGCCGGGGCGGCTCGCGGAGGAGCCGCCCCGGCGTGCGGGACGGCCCTCTTCAGGGCCGCCCGCACGTGTCGGGCGCCTGCGTTTTGCAAGCGTCGTTGTCATGATTCTTCCTAGAGGCTCTGCATGGCCTTGATAAAGCCGTCTTCATCAATCTGTCCACTGAAAAACTGGGAGACGGCGGTAAGGATGGTGACAGTTGCTTCCGGCGGGTACGCCTGATCCCATGAGAGCTGGAACGAGGGCGCTTCCTTGACCAGTTTGAACTGGTACTTGGCGTATTCAGGGTCTGCTGCCTTGTCCAGGAACTTTTCCGTGTTCGTGGTGGTGGGGAGGTTTCCGATGCCCACCTGCTCCTGCACAAACTGATCCGAGTACATAAGTTTCAGGAAGTCGCGGGCGGCTTCCGGGTAGCGCGTGTTCTTGTGGATCGAGTAGAAGTTGTTCGTGTTGCCCACCAGGTTGTCCTGGTTCCCAGCGCCACCTTCGATCTTCGGGAACTCGCTGTAGCCAAGGACCTCCGCCGCGAACTTCGGGTCGCTGCTTTGCTGCGTGGAATACTCCCACGAACCCATGAGTTCAAAGCCGGCCTTGCCGGCGGCGAGAAGGGCGGGCGATCCGCCGTCCGTGAACTTCACTGAATCGAAGTTGGTACCGAAAGCTCCCGCATCGACGAGCTCCCGAATCATGCCGAGTGCCTTACGGCTCTCTTCCGACTCCCAGACGCTGGTATCTCCATCCAACGCCTTCTGGAACAGGCCTTCACCTGCGACACGGTCGTAGATGTATTCAAACCACATGAGCGTGGGCCACCGGTCTCCGGCGCCCAGGGCAATGGGCGTAATGCCCTTATCCTTGAGGATCTTTACGTCCGCCAGCAGTTCTTCCCATGTCTGCGGAGGGTTGCTGATGCCGGCATCAGCGAGGACCTTGGAGTTGTTGAAGAGCATTACCGGCTGGGTTCCGCGCATGGGAATTCCGTATGCCTTGCCATCAACGACGGCGGTCTCGAACACGGAGGGGAGGAATGCATCCTTCAGCTGCGGGTCTTCCTTGATGAAGTCGTCAAGGGGAAGCAGCAGGTCGGCTTCGACGAAGTTCTTAATGCTGCCGCCGCCCCAGTTGAAAAAGATGTCAGGCGCGGAGGGGGTGTCAATGATGGTCTGCAGCTTGGACTGGTACTCGGCGCCAGGGATCTTGTCGAGGACGATCTTCACGTCGGAGGTTGCGTTGAAGGTGTCGATCAGTTTCTGCTCCACCGTGTTGCCTGCATCGCCGTACATCGCCACATGAAGCTCATTTTCGGGCCGGCTTGACGCACCGGACTCGCCGGAGCAGCCGGCCATCGTCAGGCCCAGGGCAAGAGCGGCGCCGCCAGCTATGCTGCGGGCCACCCATCCATTTAGGTTCATCTTCGAACGCCTCTCGAAAGTTTCGATATTTTGACCGAAAGTTATGTGATGCCAGCAAGTGTAAGTTGCGTTACATTGTGGACGCAAGGTGGCGGCATTTTTGGTGGCAACTCGCGGAACTCCCGCTATGCTGGACCTCATGTCCAGCCCCGTATCGTCCGACACGCGCGTCACCCTCGCTCAATTGGCGGAGGAGGCGGGCGTATCGCTGTCGACTAATTTCGAAGGTTTTGAACGGCCGCTCCGACGTTTCTCGAAAAACCCGTTCGAAAGTTGAGGAACTGCTGGAGGAGCACGGCTACAAGCGGCGGAAGGCCACCGCATCCAGGTCGGCACTCCTGGAGCTCGTTTTCCATGAGCTTGAAAGTGCCTGGGCGCTGGAAATCATCCGCGGCGTCGAGAACGTCGCGAAGGCGAACGGGATGAGCGTCATCCTCACTGAGAGCGGCACCAGGCATGCGCCTGGAGCGGACTGGATCGAAGGCGTGCTGGCCCGCCGGCCCGCCGGGGTTGTCCTCGTCTTTTCGGATCTGCCGCAGGAGTACCGGCAGCAACTGGATGCCCGCTCCATTCCGTTCGTGATCATCGACCCGGCTGGTGACCCTGCCCCGGACGTTCCTTCCGTTGGGTCGGCAAACTGGGCCGGGGGCATGATGGCCACCCGGCACCTCATCGAGCTCGGTCATACGCGGATTGCCGCCATCTCCGGCCCCGAGGACATGATGTGCTCCCTGGCGCGGATCGATGGCTACAACTCCGCCCTGAACACCGCAGGCATTCCCATTGACCGTACCCTCATCCGATATGGCGACTTCCACGTGGACGGGGGCCGGCACCATGCCCGTGAGCTGCTGGAGATGGAGCAGCGGCCCACCGCCATCTTCGCCGGCAGCGACCTGCAGGCCCTCGGCGTGCTGGACGCAGCCCGCCAGCTGGGGATTTCCGTCCCGGCCCAGCTGTCCATTGTGGGATATGACGACCTTCAGGTGGCACGCTGGTCCAGCCCGGCGCTGACTACAGTGCACCAGCCACTGATAGAAATGGCTGAAGAGGCAGCCCGGATGGTCCTGCGCCTCCGGGAAGGCGAGCGGCCCAACAACCTGCGTCTTGATCTTGCAACATCCCTTGTTGTCCGGCAAAGCACTGCCGTTTGTTCCGGCTGAAACCTGGGGCAGCACCTTCCTGAAAGGAACACCATGTCACCGAACGCCACGCCCTAACGGGAAGCTGATAATCCTAGAGGCGGGTGACTACAAGGCAACAGCAGCAACCGTGGGAGCCGGGCTCGTGAACCTGTCCTTCCGGGGGAAGGACATCGTGTTGCCCTTCCCCGCGGACGATCTGCCGCCTGCCTATGCGGGAAAAGTGCTCATGCCATGGCCCAACCGGGTGGCAGGGGGCGCCTACAGCTTCCGCGGGCAGCGGTATGAGCTGCCGGTGAACGAGGCGGCTACCGGCAGTGCCCTGCACGGGCTGGCACTGTGGAACGCGTGGCAGGTGGAGCAGCGCTCGCAGGCTGACGTGGTGTTTACGCACCTGCTGCATGGAGAACCCGGTTACCCGTTCCAGCTCGCGCTGTCGGCGCGTTACACATTGGACGCAGAGACCGGGCTGCATGTCGAGCTTGCTGCCACGAACTGCGGCACGGCAGCGGCACCTTACGGCACTGGCTCGCACCCTTACATCACTGTGGGTGGCGAGGACGTTTCCAACTGTGAATTGAGCTTCCGCGCGGGCAAGGTGCTCCTGACGGATGAAAAGCTCCAGCCAACCGAGCTCCTGGACACTCACGGCACGGACTTCGATTTCTCGGATCTTCGGATGCTGGCCTCCCAGTCGCTGGATCATGCCTTCACCAACCTCCCGGAGGGGAAGTGGGATGTGACGCTGCGCAACCCCGACCTGCAGCTTTCGGCAGTGGTGGAAGCCAGTGGAACTGACGCTCCCTGGTTGCAGCTCTACTCCGGAGAGCTGCGCGGCCGGAAGGGGCTGGCTGTTGAACCCATGACCTGCCCGCCCGATGCCTTCAACTCGGGCCACGACCTTGTTGTTCTTGAAGCCGGACAGACACATTCCCTCACGTTCCGGGTCCACGCGGTGGAGGGTTAGCGGCAGTAAGTAAAAACGGCCCGGAACCGTGTGGTTCCGGGCCGCTCTGTCAGGACTTACTGGCTACCGCCGGTGTTACTGCTGGTAGGCGGGGTGGTGGTCCAAACGCCTGGTCTCCGCCCGGGTTCGCCTTCAGGAGCGTGGACTGCAGTGCGTAATAGGAAGGCTTCCGGGTGTAGTCCTCCCACATCACCGTAGCCTCACCCTGGCCGCTGAAGAAGACCGGCACCCAGGAGTACTTGTCATTGAAGCCCCAGATGGTGAAGGACTTGCAGTCCTCAACATTCAGGCAGGCTTCGAGTGCGCGCTGGTAGTAGCTGGACTGCTTTGCCAGTTGCTCGGCTGTCGGCTTGGTGCCGGCGGCAATGTTCATGCGGACATCGATCTCGGTGACTGCGGTCTCCAGGCCAAGGTCATCGAAGCGTTGAAGGTTCGCCTGCATGTCGCCGGGGAAGCCGTACTGCGTGCTGAGGTGGCCCTGCACGGCGAAGCCGTCCACCTTGACGCCCTGGGCCTGGAGCTTGGGAATGAGTTTGACGTAGGCCGTGCTCTTGGCGTTGATGCTTTCAACACCGTAGTCGTTGAAGAAGAGCTTGGCCTTCGGATCGGCTTCGTGGGCCCAGCGGAAGGCGTCAGCGATGATCTCCGGACCGAGTTCCCGGATCCAGATGTTGTCCGTGGTGCGGAGGGTGCCATTGTCGTTGAAGATTTCGTTGGCGACATCCCACTGCTGGATCTTGCCTGCGTACCGTCCGACAACCGTGGTGATGTGATCCTTCAGGATGGAACGGAGTTCATCCTTGCTGAAGTTGCCCTGCTCCAGCCAAGCCGGGTTCTGGCTGTGCCAGAACAGCGTGTGGCCGCGGACCACTTGGCCGTTCTGCTGCGCGAACTCGACGATTGCGTCCATCTCGGCAAAGCGGTACTGGTCACGCTGAGGGTGGATGAATTCCCACTTCGCCTGGTTTTCCGGCGACACGGAGCTGAACTCCGCAGCCAGAACCTCGCGGTACTGCTGGTCCGAAGTAAACGGGTTGGCATACGGCATCGTCTCGTGGTGGCCTCCGCCGGCAACTGCAGTGCCGATCCGGACGTTCTTCGGTGCGGCCCAGCGCAGGGTGTCCTGCTTGGCGAGGCCGGGGGGCTGCGGCTTGTCATTCCCGGCGGCGACTGCAGGCAGTGCCGTGGGGAGGACAAACGCTGACGCCATAACAGCTGCAGCGACGAGTTTTGCAACCTTCATTTAAAGCTCTCCTTTGAGTACGCTCGATCGGCACGTGAATCCGATCGGAGCTTTTCCGGAAACTTCCGGAATGTGGTCGTTGTAGATTAGGAGTGTTTCAGAGAGCGCGTCAAGGGTTTGCCGAAAAGTCGTGGCTGGCAGTGTGGCGGGAAGGCCTATACTTGCAGCGAAACCAGGAGGATTGCGTGCCCGAGACCAAGCGCCCGGCTGTCACAATTTCGGCTATTGCGGCCGAAGCGGGCGTTTCGGTGCCCACTGTCTCGCGCGTACTGAACGGGCGCGGCGATGTTTCCGCACGGACCCGCGAGCGGGTGGAAACCTTGTTGCGGGACCATGGCTACCAACGGCGGGGGAATCGCCCGGACGTCCGGTCCGGCCTCATCGACCTCGTTTTCAATGACCTTGACAGCCCCTGGGCCGTGGAAATCATCCGGGGTGTGGAGGAGGCCGCCAACGAGGCGGGGGCT
The DNA here is from genome assembly GCF_030817075.1 of Arthrobacter sp. V1I9. Lineage (NCBI taxonomy): Bacteria > Bacillati > Actinomycetota > Actinomycetes > Micrococcales > Micrococcaceae > Arthrobacter > Arthrobacter sp. V1I9. The sequence continues at coordinate 3,655,715 of NZ_JAUSYU010000001.1, read as the reverse complement.
TCCACAGTGGTGTCGGCTATCCACCGCAAGGCAAGCCCAACCTCCACGCGGCAGTGGCTCGACAACGTCAGCGCCAGGGCGAGCGACGGTGCCATCCTCGTTACCACTGATCTCGATTCGTTCCTGCGGGCCGAACTGGAGCGCCTGCACGTTCCCGCAGTGGTGATCGACCCTGCCGGCGTGCCGGACCTGGACGTCCCGACGATTGGTGCAACGAACTGGACCGGTGCTGTAGGCGCCACCGAGCACCTCACCGGAACCGGCCACCGCCGGATCGGGTTCGTGGCCGGCACGCCCGGGTTGTGGTGCAGCAGGGCCAGGCTGGACGGCTACCGCGCCGGCCTTGACGCGGCCGGCATCCCTTTCGACCCCGACCTGGTGGTTGAAGGCGACTTCGACTACCAGTCCGGGTTCCGTGCCGGTTGCAGGCTGCTTGAGCTGGGTGAGCCGCCGTCGGCTGTTTTTGCCGCGAGTGACCAGATGGCCCTGGGAGTGTATGAAGCAGTGCGCAAGAAGGGACTGCGGGTACCGGAGGACATCAGCGTCATCGGCTTCGACGACCTTCCGGAAGCCCGCTGGGCTTCTCCTCCTCTGACCACCGTCCGGCAGCCGCTGGCGGAGATGGGCAAGCTTGCCGCCCGCACCGTGCTTCGGATGCTGCAGGGCGAAGTGGTCGAAAGCCCCCGCGTGGAACTGTCAACCAGGCTCGTCATCAGGGATAGCACGGCGCCCCGCTAAGGCTGATCCTTCGCTCCACGGTTCCTTTGACCCACCCTTGACGTGATCCTGGAGGCGCGCCTACGCTAAGCGCGTTCCGGAAATTACCGGAAGTTTCTTGCGACTCCAAAGAGGTGGCCATGAATTTCCCCTTTCACCGCTCCATACTTCTGCGCAAGGCGGCGTTGCCCCTGGCTGCCACTGCGTTGGCATTCGGCGCGGCCATCCCCGCAGTCCTCGCCGGTGCAACTCCTGCCCAAGCGGACCAGGCCACTCCAGTGGTTGTTGATTCCACCCGGCATGAGGGCAAGTACTTGAGCCTCACCTTCGACGACGGCCCCGACCCTGTCAACACCCCCAGGTTGCTGGCAGCGCTTGAGAAGCACCACGTGAAAGCCACGTTCTGCCTATGGGGGGACCACGTAAAACAGCACCCCGAAATCGTCCGCCAAATTGCTGACGCAGGCCACCTGCTCTGCAACCACACCATGCACCACGACAACATGGAGTCGTGGAGCGCTGACGCCATCAGGGCCGATCTTGAAGAAACCAGCGCCGTTATCCGCCAGGCCGTTCCGGAGGCGAAGATCAACTACTTCCGTGCGCCCTACGGAAGCTGGGGCGGGACTCCGCAGGTAGCCGCCGGGTTGGGCATGCAGCCCCTCGGGTGGGCGACGGTGGTGGGCGACTGGGATCCGCCGGGAACGGCAGAGCTGGTACGCCGCCTCAAGGAGGGCATCAGGCCGGGGGGAGTGGTGCTCCTGCACGACGGCGGCGGAGACAGGACCCAGACGGTGGAAGCGGTGGACCAGATCATCCCGGAACTGAAGTCCGAGGGATGGCGCTTTGACAGGCCTGCCCGCCGGGGCTGACTTCCTGCCCGGTCGAACTACAGGGGCGGTGCGCCCTTGACCCCGGCGCACCGTTCCTCATATAGTTCAGTGTATAAACTAATTGGCCTTTCGGCCCCCAATCAATTCCAGTGCAAGGACGCATCATGACTCTTTCCCCCACGCCTGCTGATAAGTTCACATTCGGTCTTTGGACTGTTGGGTGGACCGGCGCTGACCCGTTCGGTGTTGCCACCCGCGCGGAGCTGGACCCGGTGGAGGCGGTGCACCGGCTGGCCGGGCTCGGCGCGTACGGCATCACGTTCCACGACAACGACCTGATTCCGTTTGACGCCACGGCCTCGGAGCGGGACCTGATCCTGAAGAACTTCAAGGCAGCCCTGGCCGAGACCGGCCTGAAGGTCCCGATGGTCACCACGAACCTGTTCAGCCACCCGGTATTCAAGGACGGCGGTTTTACCTCCAACGACCGGTCCATCCGCCGCTTCGCCTTGTCCAAGGTCCTGCGCAACATCGATTCGGCCGCCGAGTTCGGCGCCGAAACCTTTGTGATGTGGGGCGGACGCGAAGGCAGCGAATACGACGGCTCCAAGGACCTCGCCGCGGCCCTGGACCGGATGCGCGAGGGCGTGGACACCGCCGCCGCCTACATCAAGGACAAGGGCTACAACCTCCGCATCGCCCTCGAACCCAAGCCCAACGAACCCCGCGGCGACATCTTCCTCCCCACCGTCGGCCACGCCCTGGCGTTCATCGCCCAGCTCGAACACGGCGACATCGTGGGCCTGAACCCCGAAACCGGGCACGAGCAGATGGCCGGGCTGAACTTCACCCACGGCATCGCCCAGGCACTCTGGGCCGGGAAGCTCTTCCACATCGACCTCAACGGCCAGCGCGGCATCAAGTACGACCAGGACCTCGTCTTCGGCCACGGCGACCTCACCAGCGCCTTCTTCACCGTTGACCTGCTCGAAAACGGGTTCCCCAACGGCGGACCCCGCTACGAGGGCCCGCGCCACTTCGACTACAAGCCCTCCCGCACCGACGGCTACGACGGCGTCTGGGAATCAGCCAAAGCCAACATGGCCATGTACCTGCTGCTGAAGGAACGCGCCACCGCCTTCCGCGCCGACCCCCAGGTCCAGGAAGCCCTCGCCGCCTCCGGCGTCTACGAACTCGGCGAAACCACCCTCGCCGCCGGCGAAACCGCCACCGACCTGCTGGCCGACACCACCGCCTTCGAAGCTTTCGACGCCAACAAAGCCGCCGAACGCTCCTTCGCGTTCATCCGCCTCAACCAGCTCGCCCTCGAACACCTCCTCAACGCCCGCTAACCGGCACCCTCCGCTGCTGGCTGAAGGTACCGGCCCATAAACGGGAATCCGGGGCGACCGCCGTGGTCGCCCCGGATTCCCGTTTTGTTTGCAGGGGATTGCACCGCTGCGGCGCAGAGCATGTTTATGCCGCCGCTGGCTCTCCCGGCATCACCCCTTGAAAGGACATCATGGAACTGTTGTGCGAAAGCGCCGGCTGGGGTGCCCTGATGACCGTCGGGGGCGGCGGTGTGTGAGGTCCTTCGGGCGGCCGTAAGGGCCGCAAACCCGGACTACTTCACGGCTTTGTCCGCCTGGGTGGCAAGGGATGCGCCGCCTGCATCGTGAGTGCTCGACCAGATCTGGCTCATCTCTTCGGAGGACTGTTCCACGATCCTGCTCATGGCTGCGTGGGCTGCGCCGGCCTCCCTGCGTTGAATGGCACTCGCCACGTCCACGTGCAGCTGCAGTGCTTCGTGGTGCGGAAGGTGGGGCATCAGGCCGTGCTCCGAGCGGCCGGTGAGGACCTCAGCCACCAGCTCCTGAAGCTGGGAAAACATGGCATTGCCGGAGGCTTTAAGCACAGCCGCGTGGAACTCCACGTCCAGGCGGAGGAACTCCTCCTGCTCGCCGCGCTGGCCGGCGGCCCATAACCGTGCTGCAAGGGAGACAAGTTCGCTGCCCGCGTCCCAGGACCCGCGTTCGGCGGCAAGACGGGCGGCCTGCGGTTCCACCGCTCCCCGCAGTTCATTAAGCGACTGCAGTTGCTCCAGCCGGCGGGAGGACGCCAGCCGCCAGCGGATCACCTCGGGGTCGTAGAGGTTCCAGGATTCCTCAGGCTGCACCACTGTGCCGAAGCGCCGGCGGGATTCCAGCATTCCTTTCGACGAGAGCACCCGAGCTGCCTCCCGGACCACCGAACGGGATACCTTGTGCTGCTCCTCCAACTCATCCAGCCGCAGGATGGAAAGTGGCGCGAGCCGCCCGTCCGCGATTGACAGACCGAGGCTCTGCACCAACGCCGCGTGCCGGTCCGTAGGGGACGCCACCCTTGGAAGTCTCATGCCTAAATCATACTGGTCGGCAAAAAGGGGTTGTCTAAGTCTGACTTATCCGCTTATGCTCGCATCCAGAGCAGACGTAAAGAAGCGTCAGCGACCGGCTGGGCAGTGACGCCAGCCAAAGAAAAAGGAGTCGTAATGAAGCGACGTGCAGTAATGAAGTACGCGGCAGTCGCCGCTGCACTTTCGTTCGGGCTCACGGCCTGCAGCGGGAGCGGCAGTGACGATGCCAAGGAATCAGGTGTGGTCCGGGTGACGCTCGCCAACCATGTATGGACTGAAGGCATCAAGTCCGCCATCCCCGAGTTTGAGCAGTCCAGCGGCCTGAAAGTGGAGCTGACCCAGCTCGGCGAAGACCAGCTCTCCGACCAGTACAACGTCAAGCTCAACGCCGGCAGCGATGAGATCGACGTGATGATGTACCGCCCGCTCCAGGAAGGCAAGGCCTTCGCCAAGAACGGCTACCTTGCCGACCTGACCGAAAAGGTGTCCTCTGATTCCGGCTGGGACTGGAAGGACTACCAGGAGGGCCCGGTGAAGGCCACCACCGCCGACGGCAAGGTCGTCGGCGTCCCGATCATCACCGAGCGCGAGGTCCTCTACTACCGCAAGGACCTCCTCAAGGCCGCAGGCCTGGAGGTCCCCAAGACCATGGAGGAGCTCGAAGCGGCTGCCAAGGCCATCAAGGAATCCACCCCGGATACCGCTGGTTTCGTGGCCCGCACCGGCAAGTCCACTGCCGTCACCCAGTTCTCCAGCTTCCTGTACAGCTTCGGCGGCGACTTCACAGACTCCAGCGGCAAGTCCGCCGTCAACTCGGACGCTGCGAAGAAGGCTTACGCCTACTACGGCGGCCTGATCAAGAACTACGGCCCCGCCAACGTCAGCACCGATATGAGCTGGCCGGAGGCGATGGCAATCTTCACCCAGGGCAAGGCCGCTTTCTACACCGAGGCTGACTCGCTTTACAAGAACGCCACCGACCCCGCCAAGTCGAAAGTGGCGGACTCGGTAGGGTTTGCACCGCTGCCCGCAGGTCCTGCCGGTTCCAAGCCGTACAACATCCCCTCCTGGGGCCTGGCCGTGAACGAGGCTTCCAGCAACCAGGACAACGCCTGGAAGTTCATCCAGTGGGCAACGAGCAAGGAACGTACCCTGGCTGCACAGAAGGCCGGTGTTCCCGGACCCCGCGCCTCCGTATGGTCCAACCCCGAGGGGACCTCCACCTACCCCAAGGACCTTGCTGACGCCATCGCCGTCAGCGCGGAAAACGGTGTGGGCCATGACCGCCCCGAGGTTGTCACCGTGGGCAAGGCCAGGGAAATCGTGGGTGAGCCGATCGTAGCCAGCATCACAGGTGCCGATGCCTCCGCGGCAGCCGACTCGGCCCACGACGCCTTCCAGAAGTTCCTGGACAGCGAAAAGCAGTAATGCCACAGGCGCCCTGCGCGCCTGCAGCCTGCACCACAGCCCGGCGGGACGGCAGCCCCGTTGCCGTCCCGCCGCGCACCGCTCCCCCCAAACTCCTTAGGTGAACCATGTCCGTAACGAACGCTCCCCGCAGCGCTCCCGCCCGCAGCGCCGGCCGCCCTCCCAGCTTCGCGGGGAACGTCTCCGCCTGGTCCAACCGGCACCGCAAATGGCTTTTTGCGGCCCCCGCGATGATTTTCGTCGGGATCCTGATCGTCTTCCCGCTGGTGTGGACCCTGTACCTGAGCCTTACCGACTCACAGGGCTCCGTCCGCGCCGCCACAGAGTTCATTGGCTTCCAGAACTACCTCGCTGTCCTTACTGACACCGAGCGGTTCTGGCCGGCGGTGGGCCGGACGCTGACCTTCACCGGTGTTGCCCTGGTCTGCGAGGTGGTGCTCGGCATGGGCATCGCACTGCTCCTCTGGCGTCCTTTCCGCGGTGAAAAGTGGGTCCGGGTGGCAATCCTGCTTCCCCTGGTGGCCACCCCAGTTGCCGTCGGCATGATGTGGCGCCTGATTTTCGACCCGAACATCGGCTTCGCCAACCAGCTGCTGGGCATGGTGGGCATCCCGCCGCAGCCGTGGCTTTCCGGCCAGGACACCGCACTCGGGACCACCATCTTTATGGACGTCTGGCAGTGGACCCCCATGGTGGTGCTGATCCTTCTCGCCGGCCTGACATCACTCTCCGATGAGCCGGACGAGGCCGCCCGGGTGGACGGCGCCAACGCCTTCCAGCGCTTCTTCTACATCACGCTTCCCCTCATGATGCCCACCGTGATTGTCGCCATCCTGCTCCGCGGCATCGATGCCCTGAAGACCTTCGACATCCTGTACGCCACCAAGGGCAAAGGCGGCGGATCCTTCAATGAGGTGGAAACCCTGAACGTTTACGCCTACGGCCTGAGCTTCGACTACAACCAGTACGGGCTGTCCTCTGCCGTCCTGATCCTGTTCTTCATGATCATCATCGGCTCGATGTGGTTGCTGACCATGCGCAAGAAAGCGGTAAGCAAATGACCGTCCTGACCCCAAGCCAAACGTCCGCCGGAGAGCCCCAGGTGCTTCGCCGCCGTCGGAAGCCCTTGTCCACAAGGCTCTACAAGGTCTTCCGGGTCGCGGCCCTCATTGCCGTGGTGCTGTTCCTCATCGCCCCGTTGTTCTGGATGTTCCTTGCCTCACTCAAAACCAACGTGGACATCTACGACACCGGCAAAGCCCTGTTCTTCACACCCACGGGTGAGAACTACGCCAACGTACTCCAGCGGAACAACTACTTTGTCTTCATCTTTAACAGCTTCTGGGTGGCCTTCGTTTCCACGGCGCTGTCGATCGTGCTTGGAGTTCCCGCGGCCTACGCGATGAGCCGCTTCACCATGCACCGCTCGGCCCTCGTGGTCCTGATGGCCCGCGTGATCCCCGGCGTTTCGCTGCTGGTGCCCTGGTACTACGTGTTCTCCAACCTTCGGATGGTGGGCCGTTTCGAGGTGCTGATCCTCAGCCACATGTTCGTTGCGCTGCCGCTGATTGTCTACATCATGATGAGCTACTTTGATTCCCTGCCGCTGGAACTGGAGGAGTCCGCACAGGTGGACGGCCTCACGCCGATCGGCGCCTTCCGCCGCATCACGCTGCCGCTTTCCGTCGCCGGAATTGCCACCGCCGGGATCCTTTCCTTCATCTTTTCCTGGAACAACTTCATGTTTGCCCTGGTGCTCTCCGGCGCCAGTACCAAGACACTGCCGGTCGCCATCTTCGACTTTGTGTCCTACGCCAGTATCGACTGGGGCGGGCTGATGGCGGCGGCCACGGTGGTCACCATTCCGATCATGATCATTGCGCTTTTCACGCAGAAGTACATCGTCTCCGGCCTCACGGCCGGTGCGACCAAGGGCTAGGCACCAGATGACCCTCATCAGCAGGATTGAAACCTTCCTCGTCGCCCCGCGCTGGCTCTTCGTCCGGATCGAAACCGACAGCGGCATCGTCGGCTGGGGCGAAGCGACGTGCGAAGGCCGCAGCGAAACGGTGCGCACCGCCGTCGAGCAGCTCGCCGAATTCCTGATCGGCAACGACGCGCTCCGGATCGAAGACCACTGGCAGGTGATGACCAAGGGGTCCTTCTACCGCGGCGGACCCATCCTCGCCAGCGCCGTATCCGGCCTTGACCAGGCCCTCTGGGACATCGCCGGCAAGTACTTCAACGCGCCCGTGCACCAGCTCCTCGGCGGCCACGTCCGGGACCGGATCCGGATGTACGGCTGGGTAGGCGGCGACGAACCCAACGAGGTGGCCGACCAGATCAGCGCGCAGCTGGAGGTTGGCCTCACCGCGGTGAAGATGAACGCCAGCGGCCGGATGAGCCCGATCGCCTCCGTGGCCGAGATCGACGGCGTCGTCCGCCGGGTCGCTGCCGCCCGCGAAGTCCTCGGCGAACACCGCGACGTCGCGGTGGACTTCCACGGCCGCTTCAGCCTGGCCAATGCCCGCCGCGTGGCGCCGCTGCTGGAAACCTACCGGCCCTTCTTCCTCGAAGAACCCGTGGTCCCGGAAAACACGCACCTCCTGCGCGAGTTCACCTCGTCCACCACCACGCCGGTCTCCACCGGTGAGCGGCTCTACAGCCGGCAGGAATTCCTGCCGGCACTGCAGGCCGGCATCGCCGTGGCCCAGCCGGATCTCTCCCACGCGGGCGGCATCACCGAGGTCCGCAAAATCGCCTCGCTGGCCGAGATCTACGAGGTGCAGCTGGCGCCGCACTGCCCGCTGGGTCCGCTGGCACTCGCCGCGTGCCTTCAGGTGGGCTTCGCGACCCCCAACTTCCTCATCCAGGAACAGAGCATCGGCATTCACTACAACCAGGGCGCAGAGGTCCTGGACTATGTGGTGGACAAAACGCCGCTGAAGTTTGTGGACGGACACATCGAACGTCTTACCGGCCCCGGCCTCGGCATCGAAATCGACGAAGCTGTGGTCCGTGCCGCAGACAAACGCGGGCACGCCTGGCGCGGCCCGGTGTGGCGCCAGCCGGACGGCGCTTTCGCCGAATGGTGACGGCCCGAACCGTGGACACGGACATGAACACCCCTTTCAAGGAGAAGCAGCCGAGTATGGAGAACCCCCTGACCCCCGACGCCCTGCTGGCCGGCGTGCGCCGGACCAGACTGGTGGCGATCGTCCGCGGCAACGACGGACCGGCCGCCGGACGGGCGGCGCTTGCCGCGATGGAGGAGGGCTTCCAGTACGTTGAAATCGCCCTCACCACGCCGGGAGCATTGGACGCGATCAGCGAGGTGCGGGCATCCGCTCCCGTTGGCTGCTTCGTGGGTGCCGGGACGGTGCTGACAAAGCAGGACGTGGACAACGTTGCTGCGGCCGGCGGCCAGTTCATCGTCACGCCGTCCCTGGCACCGTCCATCGAGGAGGCGGCCGGCCGGGGCATCCCCGTCCTGGCTGGAGCCCTCACCCCGAGCGAGGCGTACGAGGCCATGAACCGCGGCGCCGCCGCGGTCAAGCTTTTCCCCGCCTCCATCGGCGGGCCGGGTTACCTCAAGGCGCTGCGCGACCCGTTCCCGGACATCCCGTTCATCGCTGTGGGTGGCGTGGGATTGGATGAAGCGGCGGGGTACTGGGGAGCCGGTGCCATCGCGGTGGGGCTGGGAGGCCCCCTTTTCGGCGACGCCGGATCCGGCGGCGACCTTGCTCCCATGCGCGAGCGGGCACGCCGCTTCGTTGCACTCGCCACCCAGTATGACGGCCGGGCCGCGGCGGAGAGCCTGCGGTGACTGCCGACGTCGGGCGTGCCTCCGTTGACCTCCTCACCTTCGGCGAGTCCATGGTTTCGCTGCGCTCCGCGGGGCCGCTGTCCGCCGGCGGCGCCCTGTCCATGCACGTTGCCGGCGCCGAATCGAACGTTGCCGTCGGTGTCGCGCGGCTAGGCCACAGCGTCAGCTGGGCCGGAGTGGTGGGTGCCGATCCGCACGGCGAATTCATCCTCCGCCAACTCCGCGCCGAGGGGGTTGGATTGCAGCACCGGGAGGATGCGACCCGCCGGACCGGAGTGATGTTCCTCGAACAGCGCACCGCCGATGTCACCCGCGCCTTCTATTACCGTTCCGGTTCGGCAGGGTCAACGCTGTGCCCGGAGGATATCGACAGCGCCCTCCAGGCAGGGCCCCGCATTCTCCATTTGACCGGCATCACGGCGGCCCTCAGTCCCGAATCCCGGAAGGCCGTGGAGCACGCCGCCGAACGTGCCGCTGCTGACGGCGTGGTGGTGTCCCTTGATGTGAACTACCGCAGCAAGCTCTGGTCCCGGGAGGAGGCGCGGGAGGTGCTCACACCGCTGGTGCGGCACGCCGGCATCCTGATCGCTTCCGACGACGAACTGGGCCTGGTGGCCACGGCGCCAACCGGCACGCATGACCAGGCCTCCAGCGAAGCGGCGATGGTGGCCGAGCTCCTTGGGCTTGGAGTGCAGGAAGTTGTAGTTAAGCGCGGTGCCGCCGGTGCCAGCGTCCACACCGCCGACGGCCGGTGGGATGCCCCGCCGGTGTCCGTTACCAGCATCGACACGGTGGGAGCCGGCGACGCCTTCACCGCCGGCTACCTGTCCGCCCTGCTCGACGGCGCCGACGTCCCCGGGCGCCTGCACCGCGGTGCCCTCACCGGCGCCTTCGCCGTCAGCACTGCGGGGGACTGGGAAGGCCTGCCCTCGCGTGCGGAGCTTGCACTGCTTGGAACCACCCCCGGCGGAACTACGCAGCGTTAGTTTTGCAGGCAGGCCTTCGGCCTGTCCCACTTTTCCCCTACCAAGAAAGCCGCATCCACAGTGAAAATCGTTGCCGCCGACGTCTTTGTGACCAGTCCCTCCCGCAACTTCGTGACGCTCCGGATCACCACCGAGGACGGTGTCACCGGTATCGGTGACGCCACTCTCAACGGCCGCGAGCTCGCGGTTGCCGCGTACCTGAAGGAGCACGTTGCGCAGCTGCTGATCGGCAAGGACCCGCACCGGATCGAGGACACCTGGCAGTTCCTCTACCGCTCCTCGTACTGGCGCCGCGGCCCGGTCACGATGGCAGCGATCGCCGCGGTGGACATGGCACTGTGGGACATCAAGGGCAAGCTCGCCGGCATGCCGGTGTACCAGCTGTTGGGCGGGGCGTCCCGGAACGGGCTGCGCGCCTACGGCCACGCTTCCGGTGCTGATCTTCCGTCCCTGTTCGATTCGGTCCGGGAGCACCTGGAACTGGGGTACAAGTCCATCCGGATCCAGACGGCCGTGCCGGGCATCAAGGCCGTCTATGGTGTTGCCGCCCAGGCGCAGGCCTCCGGTGAGCGCTATGACTACGAACCCGCCGGTCGGGGTGCGTTCCCCCTGGAGGAGGACTGGGACACCCGCGCGTACCTGCGGCACCTGCCCGGCGTGTTCGAGGCGGTCCGGAACGAGTTCGGCCCGGAGATTCCGCTGCTGCACGACGGGCACCACCGGATGACGCCGATCCAGGCGGCCAAGCTGGGCAAGGCGCTGGAACCGTACGACCTGTTCTGGCTCGAGGACTGCACCCCGGCCGAGAACCAGGAAGCCCTGCGCCTGGTCCGCCAGCACACCACCACCCCGCTGGCCATCGGCGAAATCTTCAACACCGTGTACGACTACCAGACCATCATCAAGGAACAGCTGATCGACTACGTCCGGGCCGCGTCCACGCACTTCGGCGGGATCAGCCCGTTGAAGAAGGTCATGGACTTCGCCGCGCAGTACCAGATCAAGTCCGGCTTCCACGGCCCCACCGACATTTCCCCGGTGGGCTTCGCCGCGCAGCTGCACGTGGGCCTAGCCATCCACAACTACGGCATCCAGGAATACATGCAGCACTCGGACAAAACCAACGAGGTCTTCCAGCAGTCCATGACCTTCGTGGACGGCTACCTCCACCCGGGCAACGAGCCGGGCATCGGCGTCGAATTCAACGAAGAAGCCGCCGCGGCCTTCCCCTACCAGCAGGCCTACCTGCCCTACAACCGCCTGGTCGACGGCACGGTGCACGACTGGTGAGCCGCCGGCAGGTTACTCAGCCCAGGCTGACCCCTGGGAGGGGGCCAGCCGCGGTCGTTGACCTGCCGTGGTGTCCTAGATGCGAGTAAGGCCCTGCCCCCGATGACGTCCCAACGGAATGTGCACACCCACAATGCCGCCGGCCGGATTGGTTGTCCGGACCCAGTGCCTTCTGCGCACGGCCCTGACACGATGGTGTAATCCATTGATCAAGCCCAAAGGACAAGCAATCATGAGCAACGGTGCTGTGCCGGAACCCGATCCCACCAAGTTCACGGGAGCGGACTCTGTGTTCCTGCAGGACTTCGCCACCCTATGCACTTTCGGTGCCACGGCCGGTGGGGGAGTGGAGCGGCAGGCGGGGTCATCCTCCGACGGGGAACAGCGCGCCTGGCTGGCCGGCCTCCTGAGGGACAAGGGTTTGGACGTTTCCTTCGACCAGGTGGGCAACCAGTTCGGCCTGCTGGAACTGAATCCCGGTGCGCCGTACGTGCTGGTTGGCTCCCACCTGGATTCCCAGCCAACAGCCGGGCGCTACGACGGTGCCTATGGCGTCCTCGCCGCTGCCCACGCCGCCTTCCGGCTCGGGGAGGAGTGGCGTGCCGGCGGGACAATGCCCCGGTACAACCTGGCCGTGGTCAACTGGTTCAACGAGGAAGGCAGCCGGTTCAAACCGTCGATGATGGGCAGCTCCGCCTACACCGGAAATATGGCGCCCGAGGACGTCCTGGAAATCAAGGACCATGCAGGCGTTACCGTGCGGGAGGCCCTGGAAGCCACCGCCGCACTCGGCCAGGGTGGCGGGCCCAAGGCCGCTTACGCTGCCGAAATCCACATCCAGCAGGGCCGCAGCATGGAACGCGACGGGATCACCATCGGCGTCGTCGACTCCAACTGGGCCGCCAACAAGTATGAATTCGAGGTCCGCGGCGAGCAGGCGCACACCGGCTCAACCGTGATCGCCGACCGGCACGACGCCCTCCTTGGCGCGTCGATGCTGGTGGTGGCCGCGAGGGAAATCGCAGATCATTTTCCCGACGGCGCCGTCCACACCTCTGTGGGGCAGCTTGAGGTCCATCCCAACTCGCCCGTCGTCGTGCCTTCGCTGGTGACCTTGCTCCTTGACCTCAGGTCCGCTGACGAGGAACTCCTCGCCGAGGCCGACCGAATTCTCCACGACCGCATCGACCACATCCAGCAGGCAGCGCGGGTGGAGATCAGGAAGACCGGGTCCCACTGCTGGCCCGTCACCCCCTACCAGCCCGAAGGTGTGGCGCTTGCCGAGAAAACAGCGGCGAACCGTGGATTCACCTATACGCGGGTGAAGACACTGGCCGGGCATGACTCCACGAACCTGAAGGACATTGTGCCCACGGTGATGCTGTTCGTTCCGTCGGTTGAGGGCATTTCCCACAACGAGCACGAGTACACCACGGACCAGGACATCGTCAGCGGGCTGCTCGTGCTCACCGACGTCGTCCGCAGCCTGTGCCTGGGAGAGCTTGACCCCCGCTAGACACCGCACGAAAAAGGCGCCCGGCCAGTGGCCGGGCGCCTTTCGCGTTCGCGAAAAAGACTAAGCTGCCTCGGTTACCCCGCACCAGTCGGCGATAAACAGTGCGATGGTTTTGGTCACTTGTCGCACCGACTCGATGCTTACCCGCTCATCGAAGCCGTGAATCGCCTCGGATACCGGCCCGTAGACCAGCGCGGGGATGCCCGCGTACAGGGTGAAGACCCTGCCATCCAGGTAGCCCGGCGTCGTAAAGCTCTGCAACACAGAACCGAACACCTCCTGGTGTGCAGCGGCCAGCGCCGCCTCCGCATCCGAGCCCTCCTCCAGGACGTAGCCCTCCGAGAAGAAGCCCGTCCGCTCCGCGGACACCGCTACCGACTCCCCGGCCCCGGCAGCCCGGAGGCACTCCTGGATCTCGTCCCACACGTCAGCGGCCGGGACCCCCGGATACAGGGCCGCACGGACATCGAACTCGCACCAGGACGGCACGCTCGAGGGCCAGTCGCCGCCGGAGATCATGCCGATGTTGACGTTAATGGGATGGTCAACGTCCTCAAAGTACCGGTGGCTGTCCTTGTCGGCGTTCCATTTGGCCTCCAGCTCCCGCAGTGCGCCCATCAATGAGTAGGCGGCGTCGATGGCGTTGAAGCCGGACGCCATTTCCCGGACATGGGTGGGCTTGCCGGAAACCCGCACCCGGAACCAGATCACCCCCACATTGGCCCGCACCAGCATGTTCTCTTCCGGCTCGGGAATGATGACGGCATCCGCCGCGTACCCGCGCTGCAGCGCGGCCAGGGAACCGTTGCCGGTGCACTCCTCCTCCACCACGGACTGGACATGGATGGTGGACGCCGGCGCCAGCCCGGCAGCGCGGATGGCGTCGAACGCGAAGAGGTTGGCGGCGAGCCCGGCCTTCATGTCACCGGCGCCGCGTCCGTACATCCAGCCGTCCTTCACGGCGGCGTCCCAGGGGCTGCGTTCCCATGTCTCCTCGGGGCCGGTGGGGACCACGTCAATGTGCCCGTTGAGGATCAGCGACCGGCCTTTTTCTTCCGGGGGAGTATAGGTGCCCACCACGTTGGTGAGATCCTCGAAGGCCACCGTGCTGGGCCCGTAGCCCACGTGCGTTGCCAGGGCTTCGCCGTCGAGCGCCCAGCGGTCCATGGCAAAGCCGCGGGACTCCAGCTCGGCGAACATCAGGTCCTGCGCGCTGGCCTCGGCGGCCCTCAGCGAGGGATGCCGGATCAGCTCCGCGGTGAACTCAAGCTGGCGGTCAAAGGCGGCATCCACGGCGTCGGTAATGCGCCGCGCAGTTTCCGGGTTCAGCATTCTGCTCCTTACCGCACGATCGCTTTGTCCTTGACGCGGAGGCGCTCGCCGAAGAATCCGCCCGCGGCGGTAATCAGCGATACCACGATCAGCAGCAGGGAAGCGGTCCAGGACGCTCCGCCGGAGACGCCAAGCAGGGCGACGGCGATCAGGGGCAGGAATCCGCTCAGGGCACCGGCCAGGTTGTAGCCCAGGGAAACGCCGCTGTAGCGCAGGTTCGGCGGGAACAGCTCGGTCAGCAGGGCCCCGGTCACCGAGTAGGCCACGGACAGCAGGGCGATGCCGGCAGTGACGGCGAGGATGATAGCGGCAGGGTTGCGGGTGTCGATCAACCAGAAGAGCGGGAACGCTGCGGCGGCGGTTACCAGGCCACCAAGGAACGTCATTTTGCCGGGTCCCACCTTCTCGCTGATCCGGCCGATAACCAGGATGACGCCGATCTGTACGACTGCGGCAATCAACGTGGCGTTGACCATCAGTCCGCGGTCCAGGCCGAGGGTGGTGGTGCCGTAACTGATGACGAAGGTGGTCATCACGTAGAACCCGCCAACCCCCAGGAAGGCGGCAGCGATGGCCACAATCAGCCGGCCCCAGGCCTGGCGGAACACATCAATCGCGGGAATCTTGGCGCGTTCCTCCAGCTTGACCAACTCGTTGAAGATGGGGGATTCCTCAACCTTCAACCGGATGTACAGCGCGATCAGCAGCAGCGGGAACGCTGCCAGGAACGGCAGGCGCCAGCCCCAGGAGTCAAAGACTTCCGGTGGCATCAGCAGCACCAGGGCGAAAGCGCCGGAGGACATGAGCGTGCCCACCGGGGAACCCACCTGCACCAGCGCGGCGTACCGGCCGCGCTTTTCGATGGGCGCGTGTTCCACCGCGATGGTCATCGCACCGCCCCACTCGCCGCCCACCGCCAGGCCCTGCATCAGGCGCAGGATGGCAAGCATGATGGGTGCAGCGAGGCCAATGGTGCCGAAATCGGGCAGGACGCCGATGAGGCCGGTGGCCAATCCGATCATCACGATGGTGATCAGCAGCGCGGGCCGGCGGCCCACCCGGTCACCGATGTAGCCGAATAGGACTGCGCCCAGCGGCCGGGCAGCGAAGCCGACGCCGAACGTCGCGAACGCTGCCAGGGTCGCGGCCGTCGGGTCCAGCGACGTGAAGAACAGCCGGTTGAACACAATGGCGGCCGCGGTACCGAAGAGGAAGTAGTCGTACCATTCGAGTGCAGTGCCGACGAAGGCTGCACGGGCAATCATGCCCGCATCGGCTCCGCTGACAGCGGGTACGGTGACGTCCTCTCCCTGTTGTGTCTCATCTGGTTTCATGCTTGGTTTTCCTGCTTCTCGAGGTGGAACGGGGACTGGACGTTGGTGGGGTGGGCCGTCGGCAGGTCATCAAGGTAGTCCTGGCCGAAGACGCAGGTGCCGCCAAGCACTGTTGCCAGCACGGTGATTTGACCGATTTCGTCGACGGCGACGTCCGCCGGGTGGGCGGAGAGGAAAACAAAGTCGGCAAGTTTGCCGGATTCCAGCGTGCCCCGCCGGTCCTCCTCGCCCGCCGTCCAGGCGGCGTCCACTGTGTACGCCCGCAATGCGGTCCCGGCGTCGACGCGTTCCTGGGGGCTCAAGGTGGTTCCGCCCGAGGACCGGCGGGTCACCATCGACTGCATGCCGAGCAAGGGCGCGCCGGATGCCACCGGGCGGTCGGAGCTGCCGGGGACGCGTACGCCGAGGTCGAGAAAGGACTTGTGGCGGTACAGCCAAGGCACCCGCTCGGGACCGACGGCCGCGGCCATGGTATCGCCCACCTCAAACAGGAAGTGCGGCTGCGGAACCGGCGTGATTCCGAGGGATGCGAACCGGGAAAGCTGGTCCGGCCGCACCATGCCTGCGTGCTCGATGCGGTGCCGCGCTTCGGGCCGTGGCAGCTTTTGCTGGGCGGCAGCGAAGGCGTCCAAAGCAACGTCGACTGCGGAGTCCCCAATGGCGTGCGCGGCGACGTTCCAGCCCGAGCAGTGGGCGTCCACGATCCGCCGGGTCAGCTCCTCGAGGGAGAGCTGGAAGCTGCCGGTGCCGTGGCCATGATCGCAGAACGGTTCGGTCACAGCGGCAGTACGGCCGATTAGG
Organism: Arthrobacter sp. V1I9; assembly: GCF_030817075.1. Taxonomy (NCBI): domain Bacteria; kingdom Bacillati; phylum Actinomycetota; class Actinomycetes; order Micrococcales; family Micrococcaceae; genus Arthrobacter; species Arthrobacter sp. V1I9. The sequence continues at coordinate 3,639,257 of NZ_JAUSYU010000001.1, read as the reverse complement.
GAGCCGTCGATGAAGATTTTCATGGCACCGAGCCGCACCTGGTCGTCACCGAACCCGGAGGCGATGCCGAGGTCCAGTCCGAAGGTGATCGCGTCGGTGGCATGTGACTGCAGCGGATGCAGGGCATCGCTGGCAGCCATCAGCTGGACCCGGGTTTTCAGGAGGCCGCGGCGCCGGGCTTCGAGGTAGGCGGCGAGCTCCACCGGGCTGCGGCCAATCCAGCCGGAACCGATGCCGGCTTCCACCACGTGCGTCAGGCCTTCGGAGGCATAGACCTCGCTGGCCGCACCGATGGCGTCCGCCAGATCCGTCACGGGATAGGGGACCACCAGCGCGGTGACGAGCTTCTGCGCCTGTTCCTCAAGCAATCCGGTGGGCCCCTTGGTATCCCGGACAACGGTGCCACCCTCCGGGATGTCCACCGAACCGTCCAGGATGCCCGCGCGTTCCAGCACCTCGGTGTTGACGGTGCACATGTGTCCGGACCGGTGCTTGAGCCACACCGGGCGGCCGGGTGCGGACCGGTCGAGATTATTGCGGTGCGGATGGCCGCCCATCACGGTGTCGTCGTAGCCGGAGCCCACTACCCACGCGCCATCGGGCAGTTCGGACGCAAACCGGGAAACGGCGTCGTACATATCATTCAGGGTCCGGCAACGGGATAAGTCGAGTTCGGCCAGGGACTGCCCGAACCACGCCATGTGATTGTGCGAATCGCCAAAGCCGGGCACGACAACGGCGCTGCCGCAGTCGAGGGTGCGCTGCGCGGGGAGTTGAAGGACGTCGGCGTCCAACCCGACAATCCGCCCGTTCAGCACTCCCATCGCGCTCGCTGTGGGCGCGGCCTCAGCCATCGTGAAAATACTGGCGTTAACAAGTTTCAGATCAAGCATGGACTCGGGACGTCTTTCCGTACTAGAGGGCGCAGCCGCACAGAGCCGGCTCCTTCAATGGTGGTCCCAATCACAGGGTTAAACAATGGATGATCACAGTGCCCTCCGGTTCTAGAATGGGCATATGCCCACCGAAGCGTCCGCCGACGCCGTTCAAGCGTCCCGCGGGCCGATCGCCCGATCGGTGGTGTCGGACGTTGTGGCCGACTGCCTGGCCGACATCGACCGGATCGCACACGAGTACCTGCGCGAGGTGCAGGAGATCGACGGTTACGCGGGCTCGCTGGTAGTCGATAAGGACCTGGAAGAGACAGCCGTCGCCTCAATGGAACTGTTGCTGCGGCTGGTGGGTGACCTGCCGATACCGGACCGGCTGGCCGGGATTTCCGAAGCGCTCGGCCACCGCCGCGCCCAGCAGGGCCTCCCGCTGGAGTCCCTCCTGCGCGCGGTGCGCATGGACTTCCGGGTCCTCTGGACCGCAATGCTGGAGAAGGTTCCCGCCGAGTTCCTGCCCAGTTTCACCAAGGACGCCGTACGCGTCTGGGAAGCGGTCGAATTCCATACCATCCGTGTCCACGCGGGCTACCTCAACGAGCTCGCCACCATGGCCCAGGAAAAGGAGACGCGGCGTGCCTTCCTTCTGTCGAGGCTCCTCAACTCGGACGGAAAGGATCCGCAGTTGCTGGGCCAGGCCGCACGTGCGCTCGGCGTGAAGCCGGAAAGCACCTTTATCGTCGCCGTCGCCGCCGGACATGCGCAGGAGACATTCCGGGCCGGGGTGCTGCGCGCCGGCGTCGAACAGTTCCTGCACGAGCGCGACGGGGCGCTCATCCTCATTTTGGAAGATGTTCCCGCCCGTGCCGGACGCGGGCCGGAGAGGACACGCCCCTGGCTGGCCACGCTGGACTGCTTTGTGGCACCTCCCGCCCAGTCGCTGGCCGATGTGCCCCGGATGCTGCGGATTGCCCTGGAGTCATTGCCGGCGGTGACGCCGGGAAGGCCAGGCCGGCAAACGGTGCGTGATGCGTGGGGGTCCGTCGCTGCAACCCGGCTGGGAGAGTATGGAACCGTTTTGGCGGACACCGTGCTGGGGCCGCTTGCAACGATTTCCGGGCATGAGCGGGACCGGCTAATCGAGACGGTGCAGGCGTACCTTCGCTCCGGGTCGGTGTCTGAGGCCGCCGGCGAGCTGTACTGTCACCGGAACACGGTCCTGAACCGGCTCGCACGGTTCGGCCAGCTCACCGGCTTCGATCCCGCCATTCCCCAGGACGCCGCTACAGTGATCGCCGCCCTTCACGTCCACTTCATGCCCGGGGAGTAGATCCACCCCCTACTTCTTCGTCAGCCGATACCGCTCGATTTCTTTGAGCCTCCGCAGGAGGCTGTCGCGCCGGGGGTGCGGGACGGCGTCGGCCGCCTCTGCCGTGAGGTCGATGTGTTTGGTGCCGTACTGCCAGAGGAGCAGGTCATCGAGCAGCCGGTCGGGCCCGGGGGAGTAGCGGTGGTCCAGGGCCTTGCGGACCTCGGTAATGCGGTTGGCGCTGAGCAGCCCGGCCAGCTGCATGGTCTGGTTGAGGCCGTGGGCGGCAAGGAGTTCTGCCGCCCAGCCCCAGTCATCGTCCACCTTGCGGTCCACGTGGGGCAGCAGGGTGCGCCACACGTCCCGGATACGGTTGGGCGTCAGGGGTGCCGCGCCTTCACCCTCGGTATCCCAGAAACTGCGGACTTCCTCATAGCGTTCGTGCAGGTCGGCGAAAGCCGTTTCCACCGTTTCCAGCATCGCGGCGGTGGCCGTGAACTGCCGGTCGAAATGCGGAGTCCAGGCGCGCGGGTCCTCCGCCTTGAACCGGATGTCGTGCTCGATTTCGCTCCAGGCATGCGCGAAAATGGTGCGGATCTGGCATTCGAAAAAATAGCTGCCGTTGGGCTGGGCATCCGGGTTGAAGACCTGCTGGTACTCCTTGACGGCCTCGTTCTGGATGGTCCGCAGGATCAGGTGCCGGCTGGAATACCCGTAAGTCCCGGACTCGATGGAGCCGATGTCCTTCTCCCGGTCCCCGCGGCAGTCGAACAGCTGCCGCTGGCGTTTGATGATGTTCGCCACCGCGGCGTTCTCGGCCGGCAGTTTGGTGATGACGCGGATGCCCACCATGTCGTTCAAAGTGCGGAATGGGTCCGGGAACTTCAGGACCGGCGGGCCGCCCGGCTCCAACGGCTCCTCGATCCGGGAAATTTTCTCACGGAAGGATTCCACGGTTTTGGTCCGCCCGGTGACGAACAGCGGGGTGACCTCGCTGTCCTTCAGCATGTCCCGCATCAGCAGCAGGACATCCCGCGTGACCAGTTTCAGGGCCGGCCGGACACGCGCGTAGATCTCCACGTTCTGCTGTACGGAATCGCGGAGGGCGACGTCAAGGCTGTCCCAGTTGCTCGGCATAATCCCAGCTTACGGCGGGGCCCCGACAGAACGACGGCGGCACGGAGCCAGTGTTCAGCGCCCGGTCCGTCACGCGGCCCGGGAGTTTCACGCGAAGGCGTTGACATGGACAATGAGGAAGCCTACATTTCTTCCCATCTGCGGGGGAGCGGCACATGTAGCCGCCGGTACTGGTCTTGTCGCCGCAAAGGCACTCATCTGCTTGTCCATGCAGAGCCGAGCGGGACACCGCACGGCTTCTGCCCGCTTCAGGACCACCACCATGACCACCTCGATGAGGACGTATCGCCGCGCAGCGGTTGCCCTGATGCTGGTGACCGCCAGCCTTGCCGGTATCAGCTCTCCGGCGCAGGCCACGAACCAGATCGCAGCAACGGGCGCACCGGGAAGCGGTGACCCCTATTTCCCCAACTCCGGCAACGGCGGGTACGACGTCCTGCACTACGACCTCGACCTCCGGTACACCCCGCCGTCGGATCCTGCTGTGCTCGTGGGACACCTCACCGCCGAGGCAACCATCACCCTGCTCGCCACCGAGGATCTAAGCTCCCTCAACTTCGATCTGCGCGGACATGAGGTCTTCGCCGTTTGGGTCTACGGGTCGGGCGCAAAGCACGGGAAGTCCCCGGCCGAACGTGTTCCTGCGGAATGGTCCCAAATGCGGGACGACGCGAGCCGCGTGTGGGAACTGGCCATACAACTCCGGCCCAAGCTGAAGGCAGGCCAGCGCACAACCATCGAGATTGAGTACAGCGGCAACACCGGGCGGCCGGTGGACACCACCGGGGCACTTTACGGCTGGGTCACCACCGCCGACGGTGCGATGGTGGTCAACGAGCCCGACGGCGCTGCCACCTGGTATCCAGTCAATGACGATCCTGAAGACAAGGCCACGTACACGTTCCGCATCACCGTGCCGGAAGGGAAGACCGCCGTCGCCAACGGCCTGCCCGACGGCCGGCCTGTAACCACGGGAGGGTGGACGACGTGGGCATGGGAAGCATCCGATCCCATGGCCAGCTACCTGTCCACAGCGAGCGTCGGTGACTATGTCCTCTCCTACGACGAGGGGCCCGGAGGGTTGCCGATCATCAACGCCATCGACGCGGGCGTCACGGGCCAGCCGTTAACGGACACGAACGCGGCCCTCGCCCTGCAGCCACGGATGATGTCATTCCTGGCGGACCTGTTCGGGCGCTACCCGTTCGAGGCCTTCGGCGCGATCGTCGACGACGATTCCGTTGGCTACGCCCTGGAGACCCAGACCCGGCCGGTCTACTCGCACCTCGCGAGCGAATACACCATTGCGCACGAACTCGGACATCAGTGGTTCGGCAACGCCGTCAGCCCGGCCGACTGGCAGGACATCTGGCTTAACGAGGGCTGGGCGACATACATCGAGTGGCTGTGGGCCGAGCACCAGGGAAAAGCTACGGTAACGAAGCAATTTACGGACGCCGTGGCGGAACTGGATCGGAAAAACCTCTGGGCGCTGAACATCGCCGACCCCGGACGGGACAACCTGTTCGTGGAACAGATCTACCGGCGGGGCGGGGCTGCCATCCATGCCCTGCGCGCCGAAGTGGGCGACGCCGCATTCTTTGAAGGCGCGAGGGAATGGCTGGGCCGGTATGACGATTCGTCAGCCACAACGGAAGACTTCGAAGTGGTGATGGAGGAAGCCTCCGGCCAGCCGCTGGACGCATTCTTCAACGATTGGCTGCGGGAGCCTAACCGGCCCGCGATGCCGTAAAAGGTTGCCTTAATAGCGACGGCGGCTGGAACCTTCAGCGTTCAGCGGCAACAGTGGAGCCACGCACCACGAGGGAGCTCTCCAGCGTGACCCCGCTCTGCTCCAGCGCCTGGCCCTCCATCAGGCGGCGCAGCTGCTCCCCGGCCTTCAGGCCCAGGGGAGTGGCGGGCAGATGGACACTCGTGAGGCCGGGGTTGCTCGTGGCCGAATAGGGCAGATCATCAAAGCCGGCCACCGCGAGCTCCGCCGGGATCCGCACCCCGGCCACCCGGGCCTCCTGCAGCACGCCGTAGGCGTGCGTATCAGTACCGCAGACGACGGCGGTGACCCCCTCGCGCTGCCACTCCGGCCAGGCGGAGGCGAACGCCGAAGCCGCCGTGCCGACGTCGATGGTGGTGCTGATGATGCGGTCCGTACCCACGGTGATGCCATGGGAAGCGGCCTCGTCCAGGAAGGCCTTTCGGCGCAGGGCGAAGGTTTCGGTGCCGGTGACGCTGTCCACGTAGGCCACTTCCCGGTGGCCCGCATCCGCGAGGTGTGCCGCCAGTTCCCGCGCCCCGCTGGCCACGTCCAGGTTCACCGACGGTGCATACGCCTCCAGTCCGGGGGCGTCCAGGAGAACGAGTGGCGACGGCGACGCAAGGTCTTCGAGGAAGCCGGCGTTGGGCGCGTCCACCAGGAGCCCTGCCGGGCGGAGGGACATCAGCCGCCGGACGTCGTCGGCCTCGGGAAACTGGCCCGCCTCGGTGACGGACAGCAGCAACTGGTACTGCGAGCCGAGGGACTCCCGCACCCCGGCGATCACCTTGGCAAAGAACGGGTTGGAGATGTCCGGCGCCACCAGGATCACGATCGAGCTGACACCCTTGGCCAGGGAACTGCCGATGCCGTCCACCACGTAGCCCAGCTCGGCAATGGCCTCCTGGACCCTGGAAATGTTGTCCTCGGAGACCCGGCCGGCGGTCTTGCCGTTGGCCACCAGCGAAACGGTGGCCGTGGAGACTCCCGCCCGGGCAGCGACCATGGCCGCCGTGATGCGCCGCGGACGCGCGGAGTGCTGCAGCTGTTCCGCGGGTTCCATACCTCGATCGTAGTAGGCGGAGGGCCCGCGCCGGACCGTTCCACGCGGCACCTGTTACGCCTGCACTACCGCGGCGCTGTTTCAGCCCACGAAGTCGAGATCCGCGGGGCTGGCAGGCTGCCCTTTGCCTGGCCGGCGGCCACCGCGTTGCGCCGCGGCTCCCGCCAGGACCACCAGCAGGATGCCGACTACCTGGATGGCCGTGGGCTGCTGGTGCAGGATGAGCAGCCCAAGCAGGACGCCGACAGCGGGTTCGAGTGCCATCAGTGTTCCGAACGCGGTGGGCGTCATCCGGCGCAGGGCCAGCATTTCCAGCGCGAACGGCAGCACCGGCAGCAGGACGGCCAGCCCGGCTGCGGCTACCAGGATCTCGAGGGTGAGGTGGCCGGCGGCCTGCGGAATCCCGACGACGGCTGCCGCCACCGCGGCGATGGGCACCGTGAGGGTGAGCGCACCGATGCCGCTGAAGCGGTCACCGATCCGTTGCGTGAGGAGAATGTAAAAGCCCCAGCCGATGGCCGCCAGCGCGGCCCACGCTACGCCGGTGGGGTTGAAGCCGCCCTGCCAGGGTTGGGTAAGCAGGACGACGCCGGCCAGCGCCAGTGCAGGCCAGGCAAGGGCCGTCCGGTTGTGGCTGCGGATGGCGGCCACGGTCAGCGGGCCGAGGAACTCGATCGCGACGGCGGTGCCGAGCGGTATGTGCTCAACTGCGGCAAGGAACCCCACTGTCATCACTCCCGTGGTGATCCCCAGTCCAAGGAGCGGCAACACATCAGGACGGCGGATTGAGCGCAGCGGCGGGCGGCCAATGGCCAGGAGAATGACCGCCCCCATGCTGAGGCGAAGCCACGCCGTCCCGGCCGGACCCACAGTTTCAATCAGGTTCACGGACAGGGCCGAGCCCAGCTGGACCGACAGGATCGCCGTAACGGCCAGCCCCCACGGCGGGACCGGGAGATTTCGCTTGGGCATCTCAGATTCCTTCCCTGTATTTTGCGGCCTCGGAGTTTGCTTCCGGACGATGCCCCGCGCCCACGCCCGGCTCGAAGACCGCCAGCGAGAACGCCGCTGGTTCACTGCCGGGGTTGGCGTACGAATGCTCAACATCGCCCGGGAATGAGACGGCGTCACCGGCTTCCAGGACAAAGGACTCATCGGCAACCACTACCGTCACGGACCCTTCGCGGACTTGGAGCAGCTCCTTGGTGCCGGCTGCGTGGGCCTCACTCTCATGCCGGTCGCCGGCCCCAAACGTCCAGTCCCAGAGCTCCACGACGTCCGGCGATCCGGTACCCGCAACCAGGACACCCCTGCCGCCGGAGGCCGAACTCCACAGGGCCGCGCCGTCGCCGCTCCGGGTGACTGTTACGGGCTTGGGACGCGGAGAGTCCACCAACGCCGGCAGGCCAATGCCCAGCGCGTCGCTGATCCGAAGAAGAGTACCCACGCTGGGATTCGCGGCGCCCTGCTCGACGATGAGCACCATGCGGCGGCTTACTCCTGCAGCCTCCGCGAGTTGATAGAGGGTCCAGCCCCGCGCCTGCCGCTCCTGCCGTACGCGGCCGCCGATAGCCGTGGCAAGGGCAGAGGTACTTTTATCCATAGGTGCATCATAGTGCACCCGCAGGTGCACTTCAGGACTACTTAGGCCTGTACTCAAAAGGGAAGCGCAGAACCTCTTCCTGAAGAGTCCAACTGGTGGGACGATGCACATATGAGTGATATCAGCGGAGGCGCCGCCCGCGACCTCGGCCCGCACCAGCATGCGCACGCAGCACCCAGCACCCAGCAGATGAGGACCGTCGGGCAGCGCCGGCGGGACGCGGAGGAGAAGCTGGAACACCACCTTCAGGAAGCCCGCCACAAGAGCGAACACCAGGGCATCGAGGACGAAGCGGGGGCCGGAGCCCCGGCGTCGTAACGCCCGGGCGCCACAACTGAACTTGCACCGACAGCCGGCAGTCATTGGCGCTGCTGGCATCAAGCGCTTGACCCGCGTCAACGTCAAGCGTTTGACGTGACGTTGCTAACGGTGCCATGATCTCTCCTGAACGCTTTAGCTCCCCGCCCCGTGCGGGCCCCAATGACGTGGAGATCATCGTGGAACCCATTGCCCCATCCCCTGAACGGCAGTCACCTGGCCGCAAGAAGATCATTCTTGACTGCGACCCCGGGCATGACGACGCCGTGGCGTTGCTGCTCGCGCACGGCAACCCGGACATCGAGCTGCTGGCCGTCACCACGGTGGTGGGAAACCAGACCCTGGAAAAGGTCACCCGCAACGCCCTGGCTGTGGGCACCATCGCCGGCATCACCGGCGTTCCCTTCGCCGCAGGCTGCGGCCGCCCGCTGGTGCGCAACATTGAAACCGCCCCGGACATCCACGGCGAGAGCGGCATGGACGGCCCGGAACTGCCGCCGTCGAATATCGAACTGGACCCGCGGCACGCGGTGGACCTCATTATCGACACAGTCATGGCCCACGAACCCGGCACCGTCACCCTGGTTCCCACCGCCGGCCTGACCAACATCGCCATGGCAGCGCGCAAGGAACCGCAAATCGTGGAACGCGTGAAGGAGGTTGTCCTGATGGGCGGCGGCTACCACGTGGGCAACTGGAGCGCCGTGGCGGAGTTCAACATCATCATCGACCCCGAGGCCGCCCACATCGTCTTCAACGAGAAGTGGCCGGTGGTCATGGTGGGCCTTGATCTGACGCACCAGGCGCTCGCCACCCCGGACGTGGTGGAAAAGATCGCGGCCATCGGCACCGGGCCGGCGAAATTCGTCACCGAGCTGATGGACTTCTTCGCCCACACCTACAAGGACGCCCAGGGCTTCGACCATCCCCCCGTCCATGACCCCTGTGCTGTCGCCTACGTTATCGACCCCAGCATCGTCAGCACCCGAAAGGTCCCGGTGAACATTGAGCTTCAGGGCACCCTGACGCTCGGCATGACGGTGGCCGATTTCCGTGCCCCCGCTCCGGCGGACTGCCACACGAGCGTGGCAGTGGACCTGGACCACAAAAAGTTCTGGAACCTCGTCACCGACGCACTGGTCCGCATCGGCGAGCCGCACGACGACGGTAGCAGCGAAGGCGAGGTCCGCGACGCCGGTGACGCGGCCGACGTCGTCCGTCTGGAACGTGCCCACGTCACCGCGGGAGGGGTCAAGTAAGTGACTGCCACCATTTCCCAAGCCAAGACCAGCCGCGGCAACGTCACCGCCCTGATGGTCGCCCTGCTGGCAGCCTGCGTGGCTTTCCAGCTCAACGCCTCCATGCTCAGCCCTGCCCTGGTGACCATGGGCGAGGAGCTCAACACCGACCAGGCCGTGATCGGCCTGTCCCAGACCTGGTTCTTCACTGCCGCAGCCCTGTTCTCCCTGTTCCTGCCCCGCCTGAGCGACATCGTGGGCCGGAAGAAGGTCCTGGTGGGCATGATGCTGCTGATGGCCGTCGGTTCCGTCATCGCGGCGCTGGCCCCGGACGTCACCTGGCTCTTCGTGGGACGCATTATCCAAGGCGTCAGCGGCCCCACCGTGCCGCTCTGCTTGATCATGCTGCGCTCCGCAGTCAGCAACCCCCGCAAGTACGGCGTGCTGATGGGCCTCATTACGGCGGTCAATGGCGGCGTGGCCGGCGTCGACTCCTTTGTGGGCGGCTACTTCGCCGAACATTACGGTTTCCGCAGCATCTTCTGGCTGATGGTGGTGCTGGCGCTGGTTGCCACCGCACTGATCACCTTCCTTGCGGGCGAAAGCAAGCCGGCCGCCGGCACCCGGATGGACTGGATGGGCGTGTTCTTTATCGTGGTCGCCGTGGGCGCGCTGCTCACCGCCCTGAATGAGGGCTCCAAGCTGGTGGGAGCCTTCTCGTCGGGCACCCTGATGCTGAGCCTGGCGCTGGTGCTGTTGTCCGCCGTCGCATTTTACCTGTTCTGGCGGACCGAGAAGCGGGCCAACCAGCCCATGGTGGAAACGCAGCACCTCCGCCAGCGCTCCACCTGGGCGCCGCTGCTGACCACCACCCTGACCATGACCGGCATCTTCGCCGTCATCAACGGCATCGTCCCTGCCTATGTCCAGGCGGCGGGCCCCGGCTTCGGCCTTGGGCCCACGGAAATGTCGCTCATCATCCTCACCCCGTACGCCCTCCTTGGCTGGGTGGTGGGACCCCTAAGCGGCAAGCTCGCCCCCGTGCTGGGCTACACCAGGGTTTTGCGGATCGGCCTCCTGGGAAGCATCGCGGCGCTGGCCATCATTGCGTTCCTGGGCTTGAACAGCCTGCCCCTGATGATCGCCGGCACGGTCTTGCTGGGCATCATGTACGCCGGTACGGTCAACATCATGCTCAACGGACTCGGCGTTGTCCTCTCGCCAGCGGGTAACCCCGGCTTCCTGCCCGGCATGAACGCGGGTGCGTTCAACCTCGGCGCAGGCCTCAGCTTCCTGATCCTGCCCGCCGTGCTGGTGGCGACGTCGGCCCTGGGCGATGCGAAGACGTCCTACCTGACCGTCGTGGTGGTTGGCCTCGCGCTCACCGTGGCAGCCTTCGCCGCCTCGCTGCTGATCCCCAAGCCCGTTGAGGCTGAGGTGGCCGAATGAATGCCGCACCTGGGCATGGTGACTCTGCAAGCCCGGGCCGGATCGCCGTCGTCGGCTCCCTGAATGCCGACCTGACCATCTACTGCGAACGCCTGCCGCTTCCCGGCGAGACGGTGCACGGCAACGGGTTCGCCGTGAACCCGGGCGGCAAGAGTGCCAACCAGGCCGTTGCCGCAAGCCGGCTGGGCGGGCACGTCAGCCTGGTGGGCGCGGTGGGGGAGGACCCCAACGGCGACATGCTGCTCACCTCCGCCGCGGGTGCCGGGGTGGACGTGGGGCACGTCCGGACGTCGCCGGAGCCTACGGGGGTTGCCGTGATCGCGGTGGACGCCAGCGGCGAGAACAACATCATCATCTCGGCCGGCGCCAACGGCACGCTGTCGCCGGCAGACGTGGCGGACGCATCGGATGTACTTGGCGATGCCGCAGTGGTGTGCCTTTGCCTTGAGGTTGCCACGGAGACGGTTGTGGCAGCAGCCCAGGCAGGGCACGACGCCGGCGCAACAGTCCTGCTGAACCTCTCGCCCTACGCGGAGATCCCCGCAGCCCTGGCCGGGCTGGCCGACGTCCTGCTGGTCAACGCCCACGAGGCCGCTCTGTTCCTGGGATCCGGCGCCGCTGTGCCCGGCGCGGGCGGGACTGGTTCGGACAGTGCTGAAGGGGAAAGGGCCGATGAGGGCAGTGCTGAATGGGGCACTGCTGAATGGGACAAGGTGCGGCTGCGGTTCGCTGAGCGGGGGATCCAGCAGGTCCTGGTGACGCTCGGTTCGCAGGGTTCGGTGGTGCTCGACTCACTGGCTTCGGAGGGCCGGCAGGTGACCCGGGTTGCTCCCACCACGATCCGCGCTGTTGACACCACCGGGGCCGGCGACGCCTTCACCGGTGCCGTTGCGGTGCGGCTGGCCGCGGGCGATGCGCTCGCCGATGCTGCTGCCTTTGCCTCCGTGGCTGCCGCCTTGGCCACCACCCGCAAGGGGACGCAGGCGGCGTACCTGGAGGCGGCCGACGTCGCCCGTCTTCTGCGGGCCTAGCCGAATCGAGTGCTCCGTAACTGCCGTTCTCACCCACGAAAAGGGCATGTACGGAGCACTCGATTGATCCCGGGTTCCGCCCTGGGAGGCCCAACCCGCCGAGTACCCGTCCTTGATGTCCGCCCGTGACGAGCCGGGCACCCTTCGCGAGGGTGTTCTCGACGTGGAAATTTGAGTCCTGAGCCTAGCCAGGCGGGGCCTGTCTTTTAAAGGCCCGCGGCCACGGCCTTCAGGTGCCCGGGGGCTTGTACTTGATCTCTCCGGCTTTCCGCAGGGCATCCAACGTGTCCTCGACGCTCATCAGCACCGTAGTTTCGAAGGAGCTAAGCGCACCGCCTCCACTGATGGCCAGTGCCACCGCGGCCATCGAGACGTCGTCCGGGGCTTCCCAGAGGTTGTAGCCGTCGTGGCTGCCGAAGGCGTACCAGAATCCGTGGAGCTTGCCGCCCACCGACTCGATGTAGGTTTGCGCCGCCTTCCGCCGGTCTTCGGGGTTGGTGATCAGCCGCCCCCAGGTCTCCGGCGTGTAGCTGAACCTTGACAGATAGAGCGGCATCTTCTTATCCCTTCGGTGGGTGCCGGAGGTGCGGATTCACCCAGAATGGCAGTGGGCGGCATGGACGGCAACGGTCACTTTGGTGCTGCGCGGTACGCTCGGCACATGGTGCAGCGGCATAGGCATTACTACGGAGATGACCCCAGCCAGTGGGGTGAGTTGTTCCTCCCGGAGCTGCCCGACGGCGCGATGCATCGCGGCGTGGTGGTGGTGATCCACGGGGGCTTCTGGCGATCGAAATACGGGGCTGACCTGGGTGAGCCGCTGGCGCGGGACCTGGCCGAGCACGGGCTGGCGGCCTGGAACATGGAGTACCGCCGTGCTGGAAACGGCGGCGGTTGGCCCTGTACCTGCCAGGACATTTTGGCCGGCATTGACAAGCTGCAGGAGCTCGCCGAGCCGCACATTTTGGACCTGACCAAGGTGGTGGCCCTAGGGCATTCCGCCGGCGGGCACCTTGCAGTATGGGCGGCCGGCCGGGACCGGCTGCCGCTGGGGTTGGAGGCTGAGCGCAGCGCCGTCGGCATGAACAATGACGGCGTCCGCCTCACCGGAGTCGTGAGCCAGTCAGGCGTCCTGAACCTCGCTGAGGCCGAAAGGCTCCATCTCAGCAACGGTGCGGTGGCCAACCTGCTGGGCGGACCGTCGGCGGAATTCCCGGACAGGCACCGGTACGCGGACCCAATGGCCGCGCTGCCTCTGGACGTGCCCGTTTACGCCGTCCACGCCACGGATGATGAGGACGTGCCGCTGGCCATGTCCACCTCCTACGTTGAGGCGAGCCTGGCCGGAACCACTCCGGCGCGCCTGCTCACAGTGCCCGGCGACCACTTCGCGCTGATCGACCCCGCAGCTGAGGCGTACCGAAAGTGCCGGGAGCTGGTACAGGCGCTGCTTGACTGAATGAACTGCTGCCCGTCCCACTTCTCTGGCAGAGTATGACCATGCTCACTGTTATTGGCGAAGGCCTCGTCGACGTTGTCCAGCGCGCTTCCGGAATCGAAGCCCACGTAGGCGGCAGCCCGCTGAACGTAGCCGTTGGACTGGCACGGCTGGACCACCCCGTGCAGTTCATTGGGCGGTTCGGCCGGGACGCCTACGGCGATTCCGTCGCCGCCCACCTGCGCGCCAGTTCGGTGATGATGCCGCTGGGTCCTGATGATCTGCCCACCAGCGTGGCCACCGCGATGATTGACGACGACGGCGCCGCCACCTACACGTTCGATCTCACCTGGCAGCTTCCCGGCATCGCCGACCGGCTCGCCTTTATGCTGCAGGGCACCACCCTGCTGCACACCGGCTCCATCGCTACGATGCTGGCGCCGGGCGCTACGGACGTCCTCGCCGCCGTCGAATATGCCCACCCCCGCGCCACCATCAGCTTCGATCCCAACTGCCGGCCGAGCATCATTACAGATGTGGACTACGCGCGCCGGCACACGGAGAAGTTTGTGTCCTTGGCCGACGTGGTGAAGGCCTCAGACGAGGACCTGGAATGGCTGTATCCGGAGCTCGACGTGCTGGACGCCGCGCGGCGCTGGCTGGAGCTGGGCGGGAACGAAGGGCCGGCCATGGTGGTGGTGACCCGTGGAGCGGACGGGCCGTGGGGAGTGACCCGTGCGGGCGAGGCGCAGGTGCCGGCACCCCTGGTGGAGGTGGCGGACACTGTGGGCGCCGGCGATTCGTTCATGGCTGCGCTGCTGTCCGGGCTGGTGGACCGTGGACTGGACGGCGCTCAGAACCGCAAGGACCTGCGCGAGCTGCCGGCCGAGGGGCTGGCGGAACTCCTGGCCCACGCGGCCAAGGCGGCGGCAGTTACCGTGTCACGTCCCGGCGCCAACCCGCCCACGCGGGCTGAGCTGAACGGGGCTTCCGAAGAGGGGTAAGCAGAATCGTCTGGCACATCGATTGCTCCGCAGATGCCGTTTAGAGGAGTCAAAAGGGCGCCCGCGGAGCAATCGATCAAGTGCGGGCCTACTCCTTGCCGAGCCCTGCGGCCGAGGTCTTCTCGCCGGCCACACTGTTCAGCGCCGTCAGGTCGAAGATGCCGTTGATGTCGGCCTGCTTGGTGGTTCCGGCGGTCACGCCGTCGGCCAGCAGCTTCTGGTAGGTGCCGGCGAGCGGGTCCACGGTGAACACGATGTTCTTCAGGGACCGGTCGATCACATCAGCCTTGAGCTCTGCGCCGGCAGCTTCCTTCAAAGCGGCGTTGATGACGCTGGCCTTCTCGCCGCTGGCCGCGCTGTTCAGCCACTCCACCGACTTCACGTGGCCCTTCAGCAGCGCCTTCACGGTGTCCGGGTGGTCCGCAGCGAACTTCCGGTTCACGATCAGGATAGTGGTGGGGAACTCGCCCGGCTTGCCGGACAGCGAGCCGTCCCACAGGTCCTTCTCATCCACCAGCACCTTCGCCCCGGCGGTCAGCACCAGGCGTGAGGCCCAGGGCTCAGGCAGCCACGCGCCGTCGAGCTTTCCGTCCTGGAACAGCTTCAGGGTCTGGGCGTTCTCGGTGGGGTTGATGGCGACGTCGCCGCTGCCGTCAACGTTGGTCTTGTACCCCTGCGCCGTGAGCCAGGCGCGAAGGGCGACGTCCTGCGTACCGCCGAGCTGCGGGGAGGCGAGGGTCTTGCCCTTGAGGTCTGCGGCGGAGTTGATCTCCGGCTTGACCACCAGTTGGGCGCCGCCGGCCGCAGCACCCGCGATGATGTTGACCGATTCGCCGCCGCTCTTCACGAACGAGTTGATGGCGGGATTGGGGCCGATGTACGTGGCATCGATGGCGCCGGCATTCAGCGCCTCGATAGCGGCGGGTCCGGCGTTGAACACCTGGGTGGTCAGCTTGGTGTCGCCCAGTTCACCGGCGATGTGGCCCTGGCTGACACCCACCAGGGCGGGGGCGTGGGTGACGTTGCCGAAATAGCCGAGTCTCAGTTCGGCGGCGGGGTCGCCGGCAGCCGCGGTCTCCTGGACTGTGGCCGGGGTGCCGCTGTTGAAAGTGGTGGCAACGGCGGCGCCACCGCCCACCAGGGCAAGAATGCCGGCAGCGATGCCGATCTTCAGGCCCAGGGGGCGCTTGGCAGCTGCCTGGCCAGCGACGATGCGCGTGGAGGTTTCCGTGTTCCGGGGGCTCTTGTTTGTAGGTTCTGACATGAGAATTCCTTTGCTGGGGTCTGATGCTGAGTTGAGAGTACGGAGCGCCCGGCGACCCCACAATCGTTTCTGTAGCAAGGGTTCACGGGGCGTCGCGAAGGCTCAATGTTGCGTAGTGGTGCGTCAAGGAACGTCACGGCACGTCGTGTTGTGTGGGTGCGGAATCAATAGAGGACCGTTCAAGCTTTACCTTCTGGATGGTAAAGTTTGGGTGTGAGAGAGAGCCAGCGCCCGCAGATACTGGAGGCTGGATTACGCGTGGCGGCAGGCACTCAAGGTGCCGCTATCACCCTCGACGCGGTCGCATCCGAGGCAGGGGTTACCAAGCCGGGTCTGATGTACCACTTTCCCAACCGGGATGCGCTCATGACCGCCCTGGTTGAGTACGCAGCATGCCAGATGGGACAGAGGATGACTGAGCTCCTCGGGGCGCGGGAGGCCAGCGTCATTGAGCGGTACCGCTCATATGTTCTGGCGGCAGCTGACGGGCAAATGATGCGGGCGGAGTGGGCGCTGTGGTTCCACTCTGCGTATAGGGCCGAGCTCCAGGAAGCCTGGGCCCGTCATCTGGACCCTTGGCTCCTAATTCCGGAGGGAACACCGCGCGGCCAACGCACCCGGCTCATGACTGCCCGCCTGGCAGCTGATGGACTGTGGGCTGCGCAGGCCAGTGGTGTGGCCGCCCCCGGCGAACCGGACCGGTCGGAAATTATCACCCACATCCTTGCCCTGATCGGCGAAGGCGGTGCGGAGTGAAGCCGTGGTTGTGCCTCGGCGGAGCAATCATCACGGAAGTTTCGGCAACCCTGGCACTGAAGGCGGCCCTGGATGCCCCGGGCTGGTACGCCCTTGTCATTGCGGGGTACGTCACCGCCTTTTCGCTTTTGTCCGTCTGCCTGCGACTGGGCATGACCATCAGTGTCGCCTACGGCGCATGGGGCGCCGGTGGTGTATGCGCCACCGCGTTGCTGTCGGCAAGCATTTTCAACGAGCCGCTCACATGGCTGATGGGCTTCGGCATCGCACTCATCCTAGCCGGCGTGATTACTGTTGAAGCCGGATCGCAGAACGCTCACAGTGCCAAACAGGGGAATGAAGAGACATGACCTGGGTTTTCTTAAGCCTGGCCATTCTTTTGGAAGTTGCAGCAACAATGTCCCTTCGCGCTTCTGAGGGGCTGAAGAAGAAGCTGTGGCTCGTCCCCATCGTCCTGGGCTACGTGAGCGCGTTCGGTTTTCTTGGCTTGGCGCTTGCCGGCGGGATGCCCCTGGGCGTGGGGTACGGCATCTGGGTGGCCTGCGGTGTCGCGCTGACGGCCGTAGCCAGCCGCATCCTGTTCAAGGAACCACTTACGCCGCAAATGGCATTCGGGATCCTGCTCATTTCCGCGGGAGTGCTCATTGTTGAAATAGGTGCGCGTCAGGTCCATTAGAGCACCATCAACAGTCGTTGGTATGCGCCGTCACAGGTTTCCCCATATTCTGGCCAAGTGGATACAGGCACCGTGAACTCCCGTGAACAGGTTGACCGGCAGCAGCGCATTCTTGATGCAGCCCTGGACCTGCTGTCGCACCGCGGGATCTCGGGAGTGAACATGCGTGCGGTGGCCCGCGAGGCGGGTGTCGCCCTCGGACTGGTGAATTACTACTACGAAGACAAGTCGAGCCTGATCCGTGCGCTGCTGCACAGTGTGGATAAACACGACCTTGCGCTGGTTGCGCCGGACCCGGCATTGCCCCCTGACGAACAGCTCCAGAATGCCCTCCGCCGGGTTGCGGGCCCGGAACTCCTGACCACGCGGTACCTGTCCCTGCGCCTTCATCTTTGGGCGCTGGCGAGGGCGGACGAAGATTTCGCCCTGATCAACGCGGCGGCGTTCGACCGGTATTTGGACGGGCTTGCCGCCCTGATAGGGAACGCCAAGCCCGAGCTGTCCGCCACGGAATGCAAGGAGCGGGCCGCCGATATCGTTGTCCTGCAAAACGGCATGTGGCTGACCGCGCTCCTCGGGGTGGACAAGGAGTCCATTCGACGGAGCATCACCCGCACCGAAGAGATCGCCTTCGCCGCCTGACGCCGGGCCGCAGCACTTCTCCTAACGGACGCAGCGGGTAGCCCACATCCTTGGCCTGCCGTGA
This sequence comes from Arthrobacter sp. V1I9, assembly GCF_030817075.1. Lineage (NCBI taxonomy): Bacteria > Bacillati > Actinomycetota > Actinomycetes > Micrococcales > Micrococcaceae > Arthrobacter > Arthrobacter sp. V1I9. The sequence continues at coordinate 3,621,607 of NZ_JAUSYU010000001.1, read as the reverse complement.
GGACGCTATCCGCTCCACGTCATATACCGGCAGGAGTGCGACACATAGGAAGCGCAAGCGCTCATTCCCGCGCCGTTTGGGGAAGTGATGTTTCGCGCCCGTAAATTGTTGAACACTTGTCCAGTTTTCCTATTGAACACTTGTTCAACGTGCACTACTCTCCTTGGATATGACCTACGCCACACCAGGGAATACCGCGGATTCTCCGGCTAACACGGTCACCCTTTCGCATCCGGAAGAACGACGACCCGATCCGGGCCAGTAACTGGCATTGGGTAAAAGGAGAGTTTGCAGCATGACAAAAGACAGCTACGACTACGTCATCGTCGGTGGCGGCAGCGCGGGTTCCGTGCTGGCCGACCGGCTGAGCGACGGAGGCAACAGCAGCGTCCTGGTTCTCGAAGCCGGACGGAGCGACTACCCCTGGGATCTTTTCATCCAGATGCCCGCCGCGCTGACCTTCCCCAGCGGCAACCCGCTTTATGACTGGCGCTACGAATCGGACCCGGAGCCCCACATGGGCGGCCGGCGGGTTGCCCACGCCCGCGGCAAAGTCCTCGGTGGCTCGAGCTCGATCAACGGCATGATCTTCCAGCGCGGAAACCCCCTCGACTACGAGCGGTGGGGCGCTGACGCCGGCATGGAAACCTGGGACTTTGCCCACTGCCTGCCCTACTTCAACCGGATGGAAAACGCCCTCGCCGCAGACCCGGACGATGAGCTGCGCGGCCATGACGGCCCCCTCGTCCTGGAACGCGGCCCGGCCACCAACCCGCTGTTCCAAGCGTTCTTCACCGCCGCCCAGGAGGCTGGCTACCCCCGGACGGACGACGTCAACGGGTACCGCCAGGAGGGTTTCGCTGCCTTCGACCGCAACGTCCACAAGGGCCAACGGCTCTCCGCCTCCCGCGCCTACCTGCGTCCCAACTTCGGCCGGACCAACCTGACCGTCCTGACCCGGGCCTTGGTCACCAAGGTCAACTTCAAAGGCAATGTAGCAACCGGCGTCACCTACCGCCGCAACGGCAAGACCCACCAGGTCAACGCCGGCGAAGTGATCCTGGCTGGCGGCGCGATCAACACACCGCAGTTGCTGCAGCTCAGCGGCATCGGCGACGCCGCACACCTGAACTCCCTGGGCATCAACTCCGTGGCCAACCTGCCCGGTGTCGGGGAAAACCTCCAGGACCACCTCGAGGTCTACATCCAGCACGCCTGCACCCAGCCGGTCTCCATGCAACCGGCCCTGGACGTCTGGCGTATGCCGTGGATCGGTATGCAATGGATGCTGGGACGGAAGGGACCGGCAGCCACCAACCACTTCGAGGGCGGGGGATTCGTCCGCTCCAACGAGGATGTAGCGTACCCGAACCTGATGTTCCACTTCCTCCCGGTCGCCGTCCGTTACGACGGCCAGAAGGCGGATGCGAAGCATGGCTATCAAGTGCACATCGGCCCCATGTACTCCGACGCCCGCGGCACGCTCAAGATCAAGTCCACAGATCCCACGGTGCACCCGTCCATGGTGTTCAACTACCTTTCCACGGACCAGGACCGCCGCGAATGGGTCGAGGCCATCCATGTGGCCCGCGACATCCTCGGCCAGTCCGCCATGCAGCCCTTCAACGGCGGTGAGCTTTCGCCCGGCCGGGCCGTCCAGACTGACGCGGAGATCCTTGACTGGGTGGCCCGTGACGCGGAAACCGCCCTGCACCCGTCCTGCACCGCGAAGATGGGGCCGGACACCGACCCCATGGCCGTAGTGAACCCCCTGGACATGACTGTGCACGGCACCAGCGGCCTGCGCGTGGTGGATGCATCCGCAATGCCCTATGTCACCAACGGCAATATCTACGCGCCTGTCATGATGCTTGCCGAAAAGGCCGCTGATTTGATCACCGGCAAAAAGCCCCTGGCTCCGCAGCACGCAGATTTCTACCGGCACGGCCTCAGCCCGCTGGAGCGTAACGGCGCCCCGCTCACTGCGGCAGCGGCGGCAAAGGTCTAGGCATGATGGATGTAAAGAAGGAGACACGATGACCGCCACCGTTGAAGCAGTCCACCAGGCCGGGAAAGCCCAGGACGCAGTCAAGGGGCTGTATATCGACGGCGCCTGGCAGCAGGCGCCCGACGGCGGCACCACGGTGGTGCGCTGCCCGGCGGACGGACGCGAGGTGGCAATTGTCACCTCGTCAACGGCGGAGGACGCAGAGCGGGCGATCACCAGTGCCCGGGCCGCGTTCGACGACGGCCCCTGGCGGAGGCTTACCGACATCGAACGGGGCGCCGTTATGCTCCGCGTCGCGGAGCTGCTCGAGCGGGACAAAGCCGTCTATGCCCGGGCCGAGGCACTTGACACCGGCAAACGGCTTATCGAGGCTGAGTACGACATCGACGACATTGCCGCGTGCTTCCGGTACTACGGCAAAATCGCCGGCCTGGATGCCGGCCGCGTAATCGACACCGGCCGCCCTAACACCATCAGCCGCGTGGTGTACGAGCCGCTGGGCGTCTGTGCCCTCATCGCCCCGTGGAACTACCCGCTCCTCCAGGCCGCCTGGAAGGTGGCCCCGGCGCTCGTCGCGGGAAACTCGTTCGTGCTCAAGCCCAGCGAACTCACCCCGTCCACGTCAATCCTGCTCATGGAAACCCTCGCCGAAGCCGGCATTCCCCCCGGCGTTGCAAACCTCGTGACCGGAAAGGGATCGAAGGTGGGCGGCCCGCTCAGCTCCGACCCGCGCGTCGACCTCGTCTCCCTGACCGGAAGCCTCGCCACCGGCCAGACGATCATGGCCGCCGCTGCGGAAACCGTGAAGCGCGTCGCCTTCGAACTCGGCGGAAAGAACCCCAACGTCGTCTTCGCGGACGCGGACTGGGACGCCGCCGTCGACAACGCCCTGACCGCGGTGTTCCTGCACTCCGGCCAGGTCTGCTCCGCAGGGGCGCGGCTCGTCGTCGAGGAGACCATCGCCGAGCGTTTCGTGGCCGAGGTGGTGGAAAGGGCGAAAAAGATCCGGATGGGCGGACCCTTCGATCCGGATGCCGAGACGGGCCCGCTGATTTCCGCCAAGCACCGTGATCAGGTCCACGCCTACGTCCAGGCCGGGATTGCTGAGGGCGCCGAGCTGTTGTGCGGCGGCTACATACCGCACGAGGGGCCCCTCGCGGAGGGTTTCTTCTACCCGCCCACCGTGCTCAACAACTGCCGCTCGGGCATGAGCGTGCTGCAGGAGGAATCATTCGGCCCGGTGCTTACTGTCGAGACGTTCCGGACCGAGGCTGAGGCCGTGGCGATCGCCAACGACACCGAATACGGGCTTGCCGGCGCGGTATGGACATCGGATGCGTCGAAAGCGCAACGTGTTGCGGGCGGCCTCCGGCACGGAACAGTATGGATCAACGACTACCACCCGTACGTCCCGCAGGCGGAATGGGGCGGCTTCGGGAAGTCCGGCATCGGCCGGGAGCTTGGCAGCGCGGGACTCAACGAGTACCGCGAGGCGAAGCACATCTGGCAGAACATCCAGCCCGCACCCAGCGGCTGGTTCGGCTCACCTGTCGGGGATGCTGGCATGGGGGCCGCCGGCTAGCAACAGCATTTGGGGGAAACAGCCGGGCGCCGCAGGCGCGGCGCCCGGCCACCGATATTACCCGCGTCCAATGGAGGCCGCGGGGCATCACCATCGTGCTTTTCTCACCTAGGAGTTCGTATGTTGGAACCCAGCAAGAGTACTGATTCAAGCGGCATGGACGAATTCGGGTATGCCCAGACCCTGGACCGCAGCATCGGCAAGTTCGCCAGCTTCGCCGCCGGCGTCAGCTATATCTCCATCCTCACCGGCGTTTTTCAACTGTTTTACTTTGGCTTCGCCATGGCCGGGCCAGCCTATGCATGGTCCTGGCCCATCGTCTTTGTTGGCCAGCTGATGGTGGCACTCTGCTTCGCCGAACTGGCCGGCCGCTATCCCGTGGCCGGTTCTGTCTACAACTGGGCCAAGCAGCTCTCGTCAGGGACGTTCGCCTGGCTGGCTGGCTGGCTGCTGCTGATTTCCTCGATCGTGGCGCTTGGGGCCGTAGCCCTGGCGCTGCAGCTCACCCTGCCGCAGATTTGGTCCGGCTTCCAGGTCATCGGAGACGGCACCGGCACGTACGATTTCGCCCTTAACGGCGTTTTGCTCGCCAGCATCATGATTTCCATCTCCACGCTCATCAACGCCTTCGGCGTGAAGCTGATGACCAAAATCAACAGTATCGGCGTCTTTGTGGAACTCGCTGCGGCCGTGCTCCTCATCCTGGCTCTTGCCTGGCATGTGGTGCGGGGGCCTGAAGTCCTGTTCAGCACAGCCGGCTATGGCATGGACCACGACCTTGGCTTCTTCGGTGTGTTCCTTATTGGGGCCATGGCTTCCGGCTACGTCATGTACGGCTTCGACACCGCCAGCTCGCTGGGGGAGGAAACCAAGGACCCGAAACGCACCGCCCCGAAGGCCATTCTGCGGGCAATTACGGCGTCGTTTATCCTCGGCGGGCTGATCCTCCTTGGCGGACTCCTGGCCGCCCCGGACCTGAATGACCCCAAGCTGGGTGCTGCCGACGGCGGCCTTCAATACATCGTGCTCTCCGTGCTGGGAGGCCCCTTCGGCAAGGCCTTCCTGGTGTGCATCGTCGTAGCCGTGATCGTCTGCACCCTCGCCGTTCACGCCGCCGCAATCCGCATGATGTTCGCCATGGCCCGGGACAACAACCTCCCCTTCAGCCGCCAGCTCAGCAAGGTGCACCCCGAGCGGAAGACGCCTACCGTGGCGGCCATCGTCATCGGACTCATCGCCATGATTCCGCTGATAGTCAACGTCTCCCAGCCCGCGATCTTCACCATCCTGTCCAGCATCAGCATTGTCCTGATCTACCTCTCCTACCTGCTGGTCACCGTCCCGCTGCTGCGGCAGCGCTTTTTGAAGAAATGGCCGCTTTCCGACGAAAGCCACGGAAAATCCGGCTTCAGCCTCGGCAAGTGGGGCGTCCCGGTGAACATCCTCGCGGTCCTGTGGGGCGGCGCCATGACACTGAACCTGATCTGGCCGAGGCCGGAAATTTACAACTCGGTCCCTCCGTTCGAGTGGTACCTGCAGTGGGGCGGAGTGATCTTCGTTGCCACCGTCATCATTACCGGCGTCCTGATGTACCGCCTGAAGCTCCGGCACCACACCGGTGTCCTCGCCGAGCACGCCGCCTCCACTCCCGCACCTCCGCTGCGGCGCTCCACCCCAACAGAAGCTTCGGCGTCCACCGGCCTTGCACAGGCCCCTGTGCACGCCGGAACTGCACAGTCCACCGCAGACCTGGCCGAGGCCGGCCAGTCACGTCCGTAGCACCCACGCCTGCAGAGCTCACCAGGCACTGCGTCCGGAACTGACTTATCCCCTAAATGAAACGGAGGGGGACTGCACCTTCACGTGCAGTCCCCCTCCATTTTCCTATCCTGCGCTGGAGGTGCGGATGGGCTCCCGTACCACCGCAGCCGTGAACCTCGCCCCCGTATCCGGGAAGCCCGGCACTTCGATCCGGGCATGGGTGTGGACTTCCTGTACCGTCCTGCGGGTGTGTTCAGCGATATCTTTCATGGTGGTCACCCACATGCCGTCCATCCCCTTGACCCGCTCGATAAGCCGTTCCAGGGCCACCGCTTTGGAGGGCCGGCCGGAAATGAAGGGGTGGTTGGTAAGGACAAAACAGCTGCCCTGGGCGTGGTGTGCCTCCGCCTCCAGCGTCCACATTTCGAGGACCTTGGCCGGGCTTTCGATCACGCCGCTGCCGGTTACCCCCGGGTAGAAGGCGTACTGTTCCCAGTCGTCCAACGTCCAGTCGACGGGGATCTCCACGATGTCCCGGGTGTCACCCGGGGCGACGCTGAAGCGGTAGGGAGCATCGCCGTCGAGCAGGCTTGAATCGTAGAGGAAGCCCCGGTCCGCCAGGAGTGCCGGGGAGTGCCAGTTGAGCTCCCACCAGGGTGCGCGGTACCCCACCGGTTCTACCCCCGCGGCCTTGGCCAGCGCCTCCAGTCCACGGTCGATGTAGCGGGCCTCTGTCTCGGCGTCGATTCCCTGCATCGGCTCGTGCAGGTAGCCGTGGTGGGCCACCTCGTGGCCCGCGTCAACGATCCGGCGGACGGTATCCGGGTAGCACTCGGCCGTAAAACCGGGGACGAAGAACGTGGCGCGGATGTCCTGGCGCTGGAGGATCTGCAGCAGGCGGGGGACTGCCACCTTCGGCCCGTAGGACTGATGGGTCATCAGGGACATTCGGCTGGTGCTCTTGGGATCGTGGGCGATGGTGCAGGACTCGGCGTCGACGTCGAAGGTGAAGGACGCTGCTGCGCGCTTGCCGTCAGGCCAGCTGATCGGGTGGGCGGAGTCGGGGAATGCTTCGAGAGTCATGCGGGGAAGTCCTGTCGTGACGCGGTTGGAAGAGGGTTTAGAGTGCGGGCTGCGTGCCGGGGGCGGCGGCGCTAGTCAGTTCGCTGGGGAGCTGGTGTGCAACGGGCGCCGGTGCATCAATGTATTTGCGGTGCATTTTCGGGCCCAGGATGGCGTAGCTGGTGGCACTCGCAAGGCCGCCGGCGAGCCAGGAAAGGTCCCAGCCGCCCAGGGCCACGGCGATGGGGCCCTGCATGGCGGGAACGAGCCCGTACATAAACAGCCAGGTGGCGAAGATGCCTACCAGGAGGGAGGTGACGCCCGCCCAGTTGATGACGGGGAGCCGCCTGGTGCCGACGCCGTCGAACAGCCGTTCCGGATTGCCGGGACAGCGCTTGTCGATCCAGAAGTAGTGCACCAGCATCACGCCGCCCCAGGCAGCGACCCAGGCCACCAGGCCGATGAGCCACGCGTCGAGGACTGCCGCGAAGTCCTCCTGGAAGATGAAGAATACGACGGCGGCGAGCGAGAAGACGCCGACGAACAGGTTGAGCTTGCGGCGGCTGATGGTGATGTCCAGCGCCTGCGTAGCTACTGAGAAGGTGTAGATGTTGAGGATGTTGGTGGCGATGGGGCCGTGGAGCACCATCAGCAGTACCGGCAGTGCGAGGACGCCGAAGTTCTGGACGATGAGCTTGCCGGGATCGATTTCTCCGCTGTTGGTGGCCAGGCTCGCACCCAGGACGCCGAGCCAGACGACGGGGATGAACTGGCCGAGGACGGACGCCAGGTAGACCTTCTTTTTGGGCACTTCGGTGCTGACGAACCGGGAGTAGTCGGCGGCGTAGGTGAACCAGGTGATGCCCCAGCCGATGCCGATGGCCGTCATCACGGCGCTCATGGCCGCGATCCGCTCGGACCCTTCCAGGATGTTGCCGGCAGGGCCGGCGTAGGACCAGTTGATGTCCATGCCGAACCAGGCCACGGCCGACATCACGGCCAGGATGACGATGGTGGGCGGGACAGTCCACTTTTCGAAGGCGGCGATGGCTTTGTACCCGAACCATGCGATGGCTACCTGGGCGGCCATGATTCCGGTGGCTACGGCAATCTTCCACCCGTAGTTGTTGGCTGTTGGATCCACCCAGCCGAGGGTTCCGAAGAGCGCCATGACCAGGTCTAGGATGATCCAGGTGTTGACGGCACACCATCCGATCACCAGGAGCGCCTGAATGGCTGCAGGGAGGTAGTTGCCGCGCCGGCCGAAGGCCGCCCGGGCGAGCACCATGCCGGTGGCGCCGGTCTTCTGGCCGAGGAGGACGAAGCAGCCGAAGAGCAGCATGCCGATCAGGTTGCCCAGCACCAGGACGGTCACGGTGTCAGCGAAGCCCAGGCCCAGGTGGATGCCCAGGGCGCCCAGTACCCAGTTGATTGGTGCCAAGTTGGCACCGGCCCAGATCCAGAACTGGCCGGAGACCTTGTGTGTGCGCTGGGACTCGGGAATGGGCTGCAGCCAGGCTTCGACGTCCTCCGCGTGGGCGGACTGATCGACTCCTGGGGCTGTGGGTTGTTGTTGCATCGAGGCCTCTTCGTTGAGGGGATGGGGGTTCTTCAAGATTATGTGTCGGGAGCCACATCCACCATCTACAATGTGTCTTGAACTTTTCCCTTCTACATGACGGAGTGTCATGCCGGTTCGTTTGGATGACGTCCTGAAACATCCCACCTTCACTGCCGCCGATCCGGTGGTTCGTGCGGGGGCTGGAGTTGTTCAGCAGACGCAGCTCCGCTGGATCCACTCCAGCGAGGTTCTGGATATTGCGTCGTTGCTTGGCGGCGGTGAGCTGCTGCTCACCGGCGGGCAGGCCCTCGCGCTGGCGCCGGACGAGCGCCGCACGGGCTATATTCGGGACCTGGCCAGGCGTGGGGTGGCGGCGCTCGCCATCGAGACCGGCAGCGTTCTGCCCTCCATACCTTCGTCAATGGTGTCCGCTGCCGAGGAGGCCGGGCTTCCGCTGATCGAGCTGCGCCGCGTAGTTCCCTTCGTCGCGGTCATGGAGGCAATCAACTCACAGCTGGTCAGCCAGTCTGCGGCCCAGCTCCAGCAGGCGGACCAGGCCAGCCACGCCATGGCGGTGGAGCTCGCCCACGGCGGCAGCCTGGACCGGATTCTGGCAGTTCTTGCCGCGGCCACCGACGCGGAAGTGGTGCTCACGTCCACCGCCGGGATCACCCTCGCAAGCGCCGAACCTGCGGAGGACGCTGAGTCATCCGAACCCGTCGCCGGCGACGCTGCCGGGGACCGTCAGGGAACTGTCCACATTGAGGTGCCCGTGCGCGGCATCCCGTCGGCACGCCTGACACTGCAGGTCCGGGGTGACGCCGATGTGAATCTGGCGAGGATCGCCGGCAACCGGTCTGTGGACATCCTGGCCCTCGCCCTGCTGCAGCGAATGCCGCCCGGCCTGAAGGAGATGGCCGGCGCTGCCCTGATCCGGGCCATCGATTCCGGCAAGCAACACTGGCGGCTCCAGGAGCTGGCTCCCGCCGCAGGCATCCCGGTTTCAGCGCAGGTTGTGGCCGTGGTGGTCCGTTCCTCTGCCTCCAAGCAACTTCAGCGGAACGTGGAGCACCTCCTGGACCCGGGCGGGCAGCACGGCGCCAGTTACGCGGACAATGCCGAGCTGCTGGCCCTGGCTGTCCTCCGCTCCGGGAACGCCCACGACGAGCGGCAGAAGATTGTGGACGGTCTGCAGTCACTGGAAGTGCCAGAGGGAACTGTCAGCGCAGTAGGGCCTGTTGCCTCGGGGATTTCCTTCGCGCCGTGGTCGCTGTCCGAGGCGAGGCTCACGCTGGAACTTGCTGCCGACGTCGGCCGTTCCAAGGCAGTGGCAAGCGGCCCCGGGAAGGTTCTTGATGCGCAGGCGTTCGCGGTGGAGCGGTTCGCCGTCCAGTCGATGGACGAGGCACTGCGCCGCGACTTTATCGACCAACAGCTGGCCGCAGTTCTACAGCATGACGCCCAGCGCCAGTCCAAGCTCCTGGAGACGCTGCGGGTGTGGCTGGACTCCGGCTGCAACACCGCGCAGGCCGCGCGGGAGCTCCATGTGGAGCGGCAGTCCATGCATCAGCGGCTGCAGCGGATTTTTTCTCTCTGCGGCGGCGACCCCCGCGGCACCGGCAGGCTGCCGGCCTTGCACCTCGCGGTGAGGCTGGCTGCACTCCAACCCAAATAGTCAGCCCCACCCACCCCCACCCGACGCTCTCTCACTTAACGCGTATTTTCGGGTGATCCTCTCTCACCTGATGCCGGTTTTCAGGCGACCTTCTCTCACCTCCAGAAGCCCAGCGGCTGGTTGTGGATAACTTCTGCAGCGTCCTGCTGGAACAGGGCAAAATGCCAGCATGCCAAAGCGCCAAGTCTTGCCCCCGCCGTTGGCGGCCGCTCCTTTTACCTTCAGCACAGCCCGGGCCTCCGGCATCAGTGTGGGCAGGCTTCGCCGCAAGGATGTCATCAACGTGGGCCGTGGTCTCTACCGTCCGGCAGGCTGGGACTTCGATCTGGAAGGCGCAGCCAGGGCGTTATCTGCTGCGTCGCCGGGCGCGTGGATTTCTCACGTCACCGCGGCCAGGCTTCGGTGCCAACTGTTGCCGCCGTGGCTGGGCGATTCCACGGAGCTCCATCTGAGCAAGCCGCGTTCGCTGCCCCCGGTACGCCGGAAGGGCGTGGTGGGGCACACCGTCCTGGCACTGAAAGAAGAGACTGAATGCGTTGACGGCATTCACCTGAGCACCCGGTCCCGCACGTGGTTGGATATGGCCCGCGTCCTGCCGCTCCCGGACTTGGTGAGCATGGGGGACGAGCTGGTTCGCGCCCCGCGGGCCGCGTTCGAAGGACGGACGGAGCCCCATGCCACGCTGACGGAGCTGCGCATCCTGGTACGTCGCCACCCGAATCTCCAAGGCATCGTTCGCGCCCGCGAAGCGTTGGATCTGATGCGGGTGGGTGCCGACTCGGCGCCCGAAACAATGCTCCGGCTCGCAATCGGTGACGCCGGCTTGCCCGAGCCCGAGCTCCAGTTGCCGTTGCGCGCCGGAGACGCCCGGTCGCCGTCGGCCGACCTCGGCTACCGCCACCGCCGTCTCGCTATCCAGTACGACGGCGAACATCACCTCGGCGACGCACAGATCCACTCAGACAGGAGACGGGACAAAGCATTCGAGTCAGCAGACTGGACGGTCCTCGTTTTCGACAAGGACGACTATGCAGACGGCTTCCGCTCAGCGGTACAACGCATCAGGCGCGCCCTCCGGAATGGCTGGCTTGACCCGGCCCAGGCGTCGGGGTTTGCGTAGCGGCGGCTAAGCGTCAACGTAATGTCGTCAGGACGAAGCGGCTCGCAACGCCGTAACGCTCCCTCACCAAGGTGAGAGAGCGCCACAGCAAAACCTGCACTAAGGGCTAGAGGATGCCCTGAAAACCGACGTTAAGGGATAGAGGATCGCCTGAAAACCGGCATCAGGTGAGAGCGCGTCGCTACCGCAGCACCACGGTCCGGTTTCCCAGCAGGATGACCCGGCCCTCGCAGTGCCAGCGGACGGCGTTGGACAGGGCCTTGCATTCGGTGTCGCGGCCGGCAGCCACCAGATCCTCGGGCCCGTACGTGTGGTCCACCTCAACGGTCTGCTGGGAGATGATCGGGCCCTCATCCAGTTCGCTGTTCACGTAATGGGCCGTGGCTCCCACGGTCTTCACGCCGCGCGCGTAGGCCTGGTGGTACGGCTTGGCGCCCTTGAAACTGGGCAGGAACGAGTGGTGGATATTGATGGCCTTCCCGTCCAGCTTGCGCGTCAGGTTATCGCTGAGCACCTGCATGTACCGGGCCAGCACCACGAGTTCCACATCGAACTCGTCCACCAGTTCCAGCAACCGCGCCTCGGCCTCCGGCTTCGTGTCAGAAGTGACCGGCACGTGGAAGAACAGGATCCCGTGCCACTCCACCAGCGCCTGGTGGTCCGTGTGGTTGGACACCACGGCCACCACGTCCACCGGGAGTTCGCCGATGCGCGCCCGGAACAGCAGGTCATTAAGGCAGTGCCCGAACTTGGACACCATGATCAACACGCGCCGCTTGGAACCTTGCGGCTCCAGCCGCCAGCGCATCCCAAACTTCTCGGCAACGGGACCGAAAGCGGCCCGCAGCGTGTCCGCCGTGGAGGCATCGCCGTCGGACGCAAAATGCACCCGCATAAAAAAGTGCTTTTCCGAACGCTCGCCGAACTGCTGGTTGTCGATGATGTCGCAGCCGTGCTCCAGCAGGAAGCCGGAGACGGCGTGGACAATACCCGGCGACTCGCTGCAGTCCAAGGTCAGGACATGCTCCACCGTGGTGGGCGGCTGGGGGAGGGACGTTTCAGCTTGGATGGCAGTCATGGCTCAGCACTCGATTACGTTGACGGCAAGGCCTCCGCGGGAGGTTTCCTTGTACTTGGTTTTCATGTCGGCTCCTGTTTCGCGCATCGTTTTGATGGCTTTGTCGAGGGATACCTTGTGGCTGCCGTCGCCGTGCAGGGCAAGGCGGGCGGCGTTGATGGCCTTGACGCTGGCGATGGCGTTGCGTTCGATGCAGGGGATCTGCACCAGTCCGCCCACCGGGTCGCAGGTTAGGCCAAGGTTGTGTTCAATGCCCACCTCGGCGGCGTTTTCCACTTGGGCAGGCGTTCCGCCCAGCACTTCGCAGAGCCCGGCGGCGGCCATGGAGCAGGCGGAGCCCACTTCACCCTGGCAGCCCACCTCGGCACCGGAAATTGAGGCGTTCATCTTGAACAGAATTCCGACGGCGGCCGCGGCCAGCAGGAAGCGGACCACGCCGTCGTCGTTGGCGCCGGGGACGAACTTTATGTAGTAGTGCAGCACCGCCGGGACAATTCCTGCCGCGCCGTTGGTGGGCGCCGTGACGATACGCCCCCCTGCGGCGTTTTCCTCGTTCACGGCCAGCGCGAACAGGTTCACCCATTCCATCGCCCGGAGCGGATCGGTCACGCCGGTATCCGCCGCCAGGGTCTGGAATAACGACGGCGCCCGCCGCCGAACGTTGAGCCCGCCCGGCAGGATGCCTTCCGCGGCGCAGCCGTTGTCCACGCATTCGCGCATAACGGCCCAGAGTCCCAGCAGTTTTTCCCGGAGTTCCGCTTCGGTCCGCCACACCAGCTCGTTGGCGAGCATAACGTCCGAGATGGACATGCCTTCGCGCTTGCAGATCTCGAGGAGCTCGTCGGCAGTACTGAAGGGATAGGGAAGGACAGTGGCATCGGCCACCACGCGGTCGCCGGCGTCGGCGTCACCATCAACAACGAAGCCGCCCCCAATCGAATAGAAGCTCCGTTCGCTGAGCACGGCACCTGCGTGGTCCAGCGCCCGGAACGTCATGCCGTTGGGGTGCGCCGGAAGTGCCTTGCGCCGGTGCAGCACCACGTCCTCGTCCCAGTTGAAGTCCACCCGGTGGTCACCGCCCACCCACAGTTCGGCGTCAAGGGCGGCTGCCGCGACCTGGTCATCTGCCGTGAAGGTGTCAACGGTCTCGGGGTCCAGCCCCTTGAAGCCCAGGACCACTGCCTTGTCCGAGCCGTGGCCCCGCCCCGTGGCGCCCAGCGAACCGAAGAGTTCGGCCTGCACGCGTTTGGTGGAGCTCAGGTGTCCGTCGCCCTTAAGCCCGTCGGCGAACAGCTTTGCTGCCCGCATCGGGCCCACCGTGTGTGATGACGACGGCCCGATGCCAACGGAGAACAGGTCCAGGACGCTGAGCGCCATGTCAGGGAACCTCGGGGGAGGCGTACTCCCGCATGGCGTCAAGGAGCCAGCGGCCCAGGAAATCGGCGAACGATGCACGGGGGAAGATCCGGAAGCTCTCCTCGCCGGTCTTCCACAGGACCACCGGGATGTTGCCGATCTCCGTGGAGAGCGCCGTGCCGGCTTTGAGTACGCGGGGGTGCAAATCCAGGGAGCAGCCCTTTTCCAGGACGGCGCGGGAGCGCGGGCCGGTGAGATCGAAGGTGGTGCGGTTGGCGGAGAGGTCCACCACCTGGCCTTCGCCGTCAGCCAGTGCTTCGCGGAGTGCCTGGATCAGGTCGCCGCCGAGGGACTCGTGCGCTTCCGTGGGTGCCACCACCAGGAACTCTTCGGGTCCGAGCCACAGCACGGACGTGTCCCCGGTGCCGGTGACGCCGCCGCATCCGGCGGGAAGGCCGCCGGTGATGGAGGCGACGCGCTGTCCGGCCTCGCTGTCCCGGTTGACCCGGAGGCCCACCATGGTCAGGAAGGCCACTTCGCGCAGTTCCGCCACGCCCTGGACGGAGCCGGTTTCGAACGCTGCCCTTAGCTGGGCAGCGGGGCTGATCCTCAGGGAGAGGTTTTTCTCGGAGGAGGTTGCGGGTGCTGCTGTTTCAGCCATCTTTGCGGGTCCCTTCGGGGTCAAAAAGTACGGTTTCGGCGACGACGACGTCCACGAGCTGGTCGCCGGCGGCAGCCACCAGGGTTTCACCGATGCGGTTGCGGCCGTTCTTGATCAGTGCAAGGCCGAACGACCTGCCGAGTGCTGCGCTGTGGTAGCTGGAGGTGACGAAGCCTTCCATGGGGACCGGTCCGTAGGCGGGGTTGGTGGAGCGGCCCTTTTCCACGAGCTGGGTACCTTCCGGCAACCTGATGCTGCCGTCCACCGGCAGGACGCTTACCAGGTGCTTGCGGTCCTCGCGCTGTGCATCGGCGCGGGCGTAGGAGCGCTTGCCGATGAAGTCCTTGGCCTTGGAGACGATCCATTCCATGCCGGCGTCCTGCGGGGTGACGGTGCCGTCGGTGTCCTGGCCGACGATGGGGTAGCCCTTTTCGGCGCGGAGCACGTGCATGGTCTCGGTGCCGTACGGGGTGATGTTGAATTCGGCACCGGCCGCGGCCACGGCTTCCCAGGTGTTCAGCCCGTACCAGGCAGGCACGTTGATCTCGTAGGCCAGTTCACCTGAGAAGGAGATCCGGCAGACCCGGGCGCGGACGCCCGAAGCGAGGGTGGTTTCACGGAAGGTCATGAACGGGAAGGCTTCCGCTTCCAGCCCGCCGTTGGCGGCCAGTTCCGGTGCCACCTTCGCCAGGACCGCGCGGGATTTGGGCCCGACGACGGCGATGGTGCTCCACTGTTCGGTCACCGAGGTGCAGTGCACATCCAGTTCCGGCCATTCGGTCTGCAGCCACTCTTCGAGCCAGTCCAGGACCTTCGCGGCACCGCCGGTGGTAGTGGTCATGAAGTAGGTGTCCTCGTCGAGGCGCAGGGTGACGCCGTCGTCGAAAATCATGCCGTCCGCCATGCACATCACGCCGTACCGGGCCGAACCCGGGGCGAGCTTCTTGAAGGCGTTGGTGTAGATCCGGTTCAGGAACTCGCCGGCGTCCTTGCCCCGGATTTCGATCTTGCCCAGGGTGGTGGCGTCCATAAAGCCCACTGATTCACGGACTGCGGCGCACTCGCGCAGCACGGCGCTGTCCATGTCTTCCCCGTCCTGCGGGTAGTACCAGGGCCGCTTCCACTGCCCGACGTCCTCGAACAGCGCACCCTTGGCGACGTGCCACGGGTGGATCGACGTCTTGCGGGCCGGGTCGAACAGCTCGCCGCGCTGGCGTCCGGCGAGTGCCGCGAACGCCACAGGGGTGAACGGGGCGCGGTAGGTGGTGGTGCCGATGTCACCGATGCCGCGGGAGGCTTCGCCGGCCGTCCGGAGCGCGGCGGCGATGACGCCGATCGCGTTGACGCCGGAGGTCTTGCCCTGGTCGTTGGCGGTGCTGATGGAGGTGTAGCGCTTGATGTGCTCCACGGACCGCATGCCGGCTCCGGTGGAGCGCAGCACGTCAGCCACGGACTGGTCGCGCTGGAAGTCCACGAAGTGGTGGTGCCAGTCGTCCGGGGTGCCTTGCTCGCCTGGGACCAGCCACAGCTGGCGGGTGGGGGCGGAGGCCTTCGGCCCGCTGAGTGGCGTGGGCGTGGTGGCGGTGCTGAAGCCCGCGGCGATGGCCGCCGAGGCTCCGGCGGAGATGCCCTCGGCGAGGCAGTCCTGGAGTTCGAAGCTGCCGCGGCCCGAGCCGACGATCTGCTGCTTTGGGACCGCTGTGCTCGGCACAAAGGCGGCCAAATCCTCGTCCCAGCGCAGCTTGCCCTGCCGCTGGGAGTGTAGGTGCACCAATGGGCTCCAGCCGCCGGAGACAGCCAGCAGGTCGCAGGCGATCTGTTCGATGCCCGAGGTGAGCTCGCCGTCGTCGTTGATGCTGCGGACGGTGACACCGTCCAGGCGGCCATCCGAATCAGCAGAAGTATTGGCCACGGCGCTGCCGATCAACACGCGCGTACCGGCTTCGACGGCGGCGGCAGCCACGTCGGTGAGCTGGGGACGGGCGTCGACGACGGCGGCAACCTTGACGCCGGCGGCGCGCAGGTCCGCTGCCAGGGCGTAGGCACTGTCATTGGTGGTGCTGATGACCACGCGCTGCCCGGCGGCGACGGCGTAGCGGTTGAGGTAGCTGCGGACGGCCGAGGCGAGCATGATGCCGGGGCGGTCATTGTTCTCGAAGACCAGCGGGCGTTCGTGGGCACCGGGGGCAAGCACCACCTGGTTGGCACGGATGTGCCAAATACGCTGCCGGGATACACCGGATGCCGCCGGGGAAGAAAGGTGGTCGGTGCGGTTCTGGACAGCGATGACGTAGTTCGCGTCGTAGGCGCCAAAGGCGGTGGTGCGGTTCAGGACAGTGGACTCTGAGCCGGAAACGAGCTCCGCTTCGACATCCGCGACCCACTCCAAGGCGGGCTTGCCCTCAATGGTCTCGGCGAGTTCAGCCGCGGTGGAACCGGACAGGAGCGAGCCGCCCAGTTCGGGCTGGTCGTCCAGCAGCATCACACGGGCGCCGGAGCGCACGGCTTCGCGGGCGGCGGCCAGGCCGGCGGGACCGCCGCCGATCACCAGGACGTCGGTGTGGACGTACTTCTTGTCGTATTCGGCGCGGTCCTCGGCCGGGTCCAGCTTGCCCAGGCCCTCCAGGTACTCCGCTTTGAGACCGTCCACCAGGGTTACCGTGGTGGCGGGGAGCATGGACTCGGCCACGTGGCCGGGGAAGCGCGGCTGCACCTTGACCAGGGCGTTGGATTCCTCCACACCGGCGGACAGGATGCCGCGGGGCCGGTCCTCGTAGAGGGAGTTGCCCGCGGCGATGCGGCCGTTGGCGAGCAGGGCCGAGGCGAGGGTGTCGCCGGGGTGGCCAGTGAATTCCTCGCCGTCCACGGTGAAACGCCACGAGATGGTGCGGTCGATGCGTCCGCCGGCGGCGAGGCGGGCGTTCTGGGAAGTCACTTGGTTGCTCCTTCCGGGGCGGTGGTGCTGGTTGAAGAGGTGCCCGCTGGAGCGGTGCTTGTACCGGAAATGTCCGGCGCCGCGGTCCCGGTGGTGGTGCTGTCAACGGCGGTGCTGGCAGTGCCGGTTTCGGCGGTGAGCTGTCCGGCGGCGTCCGGCCGGGGCGTACCCATCGGGTAGACCGCCTGGATGTCATAGGTGACGGTGTCCCGGAGCATGTTGAACCACTGGCGGCAGCCGGTGCTGTGGAGCCAGCGTTCGGCGAAGGCGCCCTTGGTG
Source organism: Arthrobacter sp. V1I9 (assembly GCF_030817075.1). Taxonomy (NCBI): domain Bacteria; kingdom Bacillati; phylum Actinomycetota; class Actinomycetes; order Micrococcales; family Micrococcaceae; genus Arthrobacter; species Arthrobacter sp. V1I9. The sequence goes on along the minus strand of NZ_JAUSYU010000001.1, from coordinate 3,604,529 downwards.
TTGTCCCGGTAGAACAGGAACTCGGCCCACTCGCGGTCGTTCAGCGCGCTGGGGTTTTCCGGGTAGGCAACGTGGGCCTGGCCGCCATAGTGGAATTCGGTCTCGTCGCGCGAGCCGCAGTTGGGGCAGGAGATGAGCAGCATGTGCGTCTTCTTTCTAAGGTGCGTCGGTCGCTGGCGGCTAGTGGGCGACGGCGGCAGCGCCGTGTTCGTCGATCAGGGCGCCGGTTTCGAAGCGTTCCAGGGCAAACGGCTTGTTCAGCTTGTGCGGGGCGCCCGTAGCGATGTTGTGCGCGAAGGTGAGGCCGGCAGCCGGGGTGCCCTTGAAGCCGCCGGTGCCCCAGCCGCAGTTCACGAACATGTTCTCCACGGGGGTGTTGCCCACGATGGGGGACGCGTCCAGGGTGGTGTCCACGATGCCGCCCCAGGTCCGGAGCACATGCGCCCGGGCAAAGATCGGGAAGAGTTCGACGGCGGCCGCCATCTGGTGCTCAATGACATGGAAGGATCCGCGCTGGCCGTAGCCGTTGTAGGAATCCACGCCGGCGCCCATCACCAGTTCGCCCTTGTGCGCCTGGGAAACGTAGACGTGCACGTGGTTGGACATCACCACCGTGGGGTGGACAGGCTCGTGCAGTTCGGAGACCAGCGCCTGGAGCGGGTGGGACTGGATGGGGAGCCGGAAGCCGGCCATTTCCGCCAGGACCGAGCTGTGCCCGGCGGCGCAGAGGCCCACCTTTTCGGTGTTGATGGTGCCCTGGTTGGTCTTGACGCCCACCACCCGGTTTCCGTCCTTGACGAAGCCGGTGACTTCGCAGTTCTGGATGATGTCCACGCCCAGCTCGTCACACTTGCGGGCGAAGGCCCAGGCCACATGGTCGTGCTTGGCGATGCCTGCGCGCGGCTGGTAGGTGGCACCCATAACGGGGTAGCGGATGTTGTCGCTGATGTTCAGGATGGGGCAAAGTTCCTTGACCTGCTGGGGGTCAAGCCATTCGGCGTCTACACCGTTGAGCTTGTTCGCGCCCACCCGCCGCATGCTCTCCCGGACGTCTCCCAGCGTGTGGGCCAGGTTCATTACGCCGCGCTGGCTGAAGAGGAAGTCGTACTCGAGCTCCTCCGGCAGGATTTCCCAGAGCTTGAGGGCGTGCTCATAGATGGCCGCGCTCTCATCCCAGAGGTAGTTGGAGCGGATGATGGTGGTGTTCCGGGCCATGTTGCCGCCGGCCAGCCAACCCTTTTCCAGGACGGCGATGTTGGTCATGCCGTGGTTCTTTGCCAGGAAGTACGCGGTGGCCAGGCCGTGTCCGCCGCCGCCCACAATCACGGCGTCGTAGGAGGACTTGGGTTCCGGGTTGCGCCAGAGGAAGTCCGGGTGCTCGGGGAGCTGTTCGGTACTCACTGGGCTGCTCCAATCATGTCTGCTTCAAAAGCGCCGATAGCGGCGTCGTCGTTCAAGTGGGGGTAGAGGGGGAACTTCTCCGCCAGGGCAGTGACCCGGGCGCGGAGTTCGACGGCGGTGCTGTCGCCCAGGGTGCCGTTGCCGGCGGAGGCGATGAGCGCCGTTGCGATGATGTCCGCGACTTCGGTGAATTCCTCGGCGCCGAAGCCGCGGGTGGCGAGGGCGGGTGTGCCGATCCGCAGGCCGGAGGAGACCATCGGCGGGCGGGGGTCGAAGGGAACCGCGTTGCGGTTGACGGTGATGCCGATGCGGTGCAGCGCGTCTTCGGCCTGCTGTCCGTCCAGTTCGGAATTGCGGAGGTCCACGAGGACCAGGTGGACGTCGGTGCCGCCGTTGACCACGGAGATTCCTGCTGCGGCAACGTCGTCGCGGAGGAGCCGTTCGGCCAGAAGCTTGGATCCCTGCAGGACGCGTTCCTGGCGTTCCTTGAATTCAGGGGAAGCGGCGAGCTTGAAGGCCACGGCCTTGGCGGCGATGACGTGCTCTAGCGGGCCGCCCTGCTGGCCGGGGAATACTGCGCTGTTGATCTTTTTGGCGTACTGCTCCTTGGCGAGGATAACGCCGCCGCGCGGGCCGCCAAGGGTCTTGTGGGTGGTGGTGGTGACCACGTCCGCGTAGGGGACCGGGTTGGGGTGCAGTCCTGCGGCGACGAGGCCGGCGAAGTGTGCCATGTCCACCATGAGGTAGGCGCCAACGAGGTCGGCGATGCGGCGGAACTCGGCAAAGTCCAGCTGGCGGGAGTAGGCGGACCAGCCTGCCACGATCAACTTGGGGCGGTGCTCGAGCGCCAGTGCTTCAACTTCGGCCATATCGATCCGGAGGTCTGATTCGCTGACGTGGTAGGGGACCACGTTGTAGAGTTTGCCGGAAAAATTAATCTTCATGCCGTGGGTCAGGTGGCCGCCGTGTGCCAGGCTCAGGCCCATGATGGTGTCGCCCGGGTTCAGCAGGGCGAACATCGCGGCGGCGTTGGCCTGTGCCCCGGAGTGCGGCTGCACGTTGGCGAATTCTGCGCCGAACAGGGCCTTGACCCGGTCGATGGCCAGCTGCTCCACAACGTCCACGTGCTCGCAGCCGCCATAGTAGCGCTTGCCGGGGTAGCCCTCGGCGTACTTGTTGGTCAGGACGGAGCCCTGGGCCTCCATGACGGCGGACGGGGCGAAATTCTCGGAGGCAATCATTTCCAGCGTGGACTGCTGGCGCACCAGCTCCTGGGCGATGGCCTGCTGGACCTCGGGATCGACTGCGGAAAGTCGCTCGTTCAACTGCTCAACCACGGATGCTCCTTTGAAATACCACTTGTTCGTTGACTGATATATCAGTGTGGTGTCAATGGTATGATTGGGATCACAGCAGAGTCAATAGCTGGGCCGAAAAGCGTTGAAACACTACGGGTTCCGGCTCGGCGGGTGTCGAAGAAATGGAGCAGCCCCTTGAATGCACTTCTTGCCCTGACCCCGGCGGAGGAGGAAGCGCCGTCGCAGGCGGAGGCTGCCTACCGGCAGCTGCGCGACAAATTGATCATGCTGGAGATCCGCCCGGGCGAGCCGATAAATGACGGACTGTTGGCGGCCGAGCTCGGCTTCAGCCGTACGCCCGTCCGCGAGGCCATCAAACGGCTGGAGGTGGATCACCTGGTCATTTCCTATCCGCGCCGGGGGACTTTCGCCACCAATGTGGACTTCACTGAGCTGGCCGACGTCTCGGAGATCAGGGAGCTGCTGGAGCCCCTCGCTGCCCGCCGCGCCGCGGGCCGGGCGAGCGAGAGCATGCGGCGGGAACTGCTGCAGGTGGCAGATGCCATCGCCGGGATTGATCCGGGGGCAGGGGAGTCCCGCGACCTGATGCGCTACGACCTGATGGTGCACCGGCTCATATACAAAGCCGCTGCCAACCCGCACCTGGAAGACACGCTGATACGGTACGACAACCTGGCCACCCGCATCTGGTGCGTGGTACTGGACAAGGTGCCGTCAGTAACCGGTCACATCACCGAGCACGTGGACCTGCTCAAGGCGGTGGCTGCAGGCGACGCCGACAAGGCAAGTGAGTTGGCCCTGCACCACGTCACAAGCTTCGAGGAAACCATACGCAAGGTGTTGTAACCACCTGGTGGTCAGCCGCTCGGAACCATTACTCCCAGTGCCCCTCATCTACAACAGGATGGAAAAACGCGCCATGCCCACTGCCATCAGGAACGCATCGGACCGCACTGCCAGGATCGGCTTCGCTTTCATCGGCGTCCTGCTCATCGCAGTCAACCTTCGGGTGTCCTTTGTCAGCGTGGGGCCCGTACTCGCAAATATCAGCGATGACCTTGGCCTATCCAGTGCCGCAGCAGGGTTCCTGACGGGTCTTCCGCTCATTGCCTTCGCAGTCTTCTCACCCGTGGCCCCCGCTTTCGCCTCACGTCTGGGTCTCGACCGTGCGTTGTGGATGTCCCTGCTGATCCTGGCCTCGGGCATCGTGCTCCGCTCCCTACCGGGGCCTGGCCTCATTTGGGCGGGCACAGCAATGATTGGCTTGGCCATCGCGTTTCTCAATGTTCTGGTCCCCTCCCTCGTGAAGCGGGACTTTCCCAAAAGGGTCAGCCAGGTCACCGGAAGCTACACCGCCACACAGGCCGCCTTCGCTGCAATGGGGGCCGCCGTCGTCGTTCCCGTGGCACAAACGTCACCGGCGGGATGGCGGCTCGCCCTCGGTATCTGGGTCGGACTTGCCCTCATCGCCATGGCGGTGCTCCTGCCGTGGCTGCGCCGGCACATGTCCGGCACCATGACCTCCACGAGCCCGGAGGTTTCCTACCGGTCGCCCTGGGCCTCAGCTTTGGGCTGGCAAGTGACGTTCTTTATGGGACTGCAGTCCATCGCTTTCTACGTCCTGATGGCATGGCTGCCCACCATTGAACAAAGCCGCGGGGTCCCCGCCGCTACCGCCGGCATCCACCTTTCCGTCTTCCTGCTCATCAGCGTCTTCGCCAGCCTTGCGGCAGGGGGAATCCTCCATCGGGGTCCGGACCAAAAGCTTGTCTGCTTCACAAGCGGCGCGGTCATGTTCGTGACGTTCCTCGGGCTGGCACTTGCGCCGGACCTCATCCTGCTGTGGGTTTTTCTTGGAGCAGTCGGATGCGGGACCCTTATTGTCGTCGCTTTGTCGCTGTTCAGCCTCCGCACCGTCAACTACCCGCAGGCAGCCTCCCTTTCCGGCATGGCGCAATCCGTTGGCTATGGCATGGCTGCTGTGGGGCCGGTGATGTTCGGGGCCCTTCGCGATGTGAGCGGAGGATGGACAGTCCCGCTCCTCGTTACCGCGGGGATTATGGTGGTGCTGGCCCTGACCGGCGCGCTCGCGGGCCGCGACAGGGTCATCGGCGGTCCGGCATGACGTACGGGCGAGTGTTGAAAAGCCGCATGGTTGAGAAGAATCCCCGGCAGGCGCGTGTGGAAGACGTTATGGTCACCTGCCCGAAGACACTGCTGCAGGAGTGCACCGTGGAGCAAGTGCGCAGCTTCTTCGGCGACGACCACGTCCATATGGCCTTGGTCGTGGACCCGGCTGGCCGCCTCCTCAGCACTTTGGAGCGGTCTGATATCCCGGAGGGCGCACCACCTGCTGCCCAGGCCGTCGCTTACGGGGTAACGCGTAACAGGACTATTGCTCCCGGAGTGCCTGTCGAAGCCGGCATCGCCGCGCTGCAGGCAGCTGGCCGGCGCCGGCTTGCGGTGGTGGACGACGACGGCACGCTTCTTGGCCTGCTCTGCCTGAAGCGGAGCGGCCTCGGCTTTTGCAGCGATGCAGGAGTTGCTGCCCGGGCAGCAGAACGGCAGTACCAACACCCAAGCGGGGCACCTTTTGCGTGTGGTTGATTTCACCATGCGCGCCCTGCTTGAGATTATGGACCATGGCTTCGAACAATGAGCGTGAACCCGACATCGACGCTGAGGCGGGACAGTCCGGCGGCGTTCAGTCTGTGGACCGTGCCCTGGCAGTCCTGGAAATCCTGGCCCGGGACGGCCATGCCGGAGTGAGCGAAATCGCCGAAGAAATGGGCATTCACAAGTCAACGGTGTCGCGCCTGCTCGGTTCCTTGGTCAGTCGCGAGATGGTCCACCAGAATAGTGAACGCGGCAAGTACCAGCTGGGCTTCGGCATCCTGCGCCTCGCCAGTTCCATCCCCGGGAGGCTCAGCCTGGTGCGGGAAGCGCGCCCCGTGCTCGAAGCCCTGGCCGAAGAGTTCAAGGAAACCGTCAACCTGGCGGTGTTGCGCTCCAACTTCGCCGTAAACGTGGACCAGGCCATGGGCCCTTCCACCCTCGCCACCTACGACTGGGTGGGCAGCTTGACGCCGTTGCACGCGACCAGCAGCGGCAAGATCCTGCTTGCGGGGCTGCCAGCGGACGAGCGGGCACGGATCCTGAAGGAAACCGGGCTGCCGGCCCGCACTCCGCGCACCATCACGGACAGGAAAGAACTCGAAACCCAGTTACTTGACGTCGCCCGGAAGGGTTATGGCGTGGTGCGGGAGGAATTCGAGATCGGGCTCAACTCGATCTCGGTGCCGGTCTACAACCACGTGGGGGCCGTCGTCGGGGCCGTCAGCATTTCCGGGCCCGCCTTCCGCTTCGAACCGGAAGAGGAACCGGGACTTCTGGACGGGTTGAAAGAAGCCGGCCTGAAAATCAGCACGCGGCTGGGCTACGCCCGCCATTGATTCGCCCGCGTCCTTCCTTGCGGGGATAAGGAAGAGCTGCTGAACGCCAGGACGGCCCGTGCCGGCAGTGCTCAGAGATCCTCTTCGAGACGGGCGGTGAGGATCCGATTGGCGTTTACCTGCAGGATGCGCAGCGACTCCTGAATCAGGGGTGAAGCGATGCTGCCCCTTCGCACCGCGGCGACAATGCGGCGCGTGGGTTTGGCCTTACCCGTGATACGTAGCCGAACCACGTTCTCGGCACCACGCAAAGGTGCCAGCCGGGGCAGCAGGCCGACGCCCAGCCCGGCACCCACGAAGGCGATCTGGGTCTCCCATTCAACGGCTTCATGCGCAACCCGCGGTGTCACCCCGACTGCAGTGAAGGCCGCGATGAAAAGGGAATGGTAGGTGGAACCAGCGGCCTCCGTGATCCAGGGTTCCGATGCCAGGTCTTCAAGTGTCGCTGTTTCCCGTGACGCCAGCGGATGGTCACCAGGAATGATCACGTCCAGTGGATCGTCGAGCAGAACTGTCTGCTCGAAGCGGGGATCGTCCTCGCCATAAGTGTCGGACTGCGTGGCGACAATGACCGCAAGGTCTATTCGTTCCGCGACCAACAAATCGAAGCAGCGGGCTGGATCAGCCTCAAGAACCTGTACCTCCAGCAGCGGGCGTGTTGAGCGCAGTGCGGCGGCCAGCGGCGCGAGCAACTGGGCGGCTGCAGTGGAAAATCCGCCGAGGCCAAAATGGGCCTGCACCTGGTCACCGGCCTCCATGGCTGCGGCCCGCAGGCTCTCCCACTGGGCAATGAGGGGATCCGAGCCCGCCACGAGAAAGCGACCCGTGGCGGTAAGCCGGACGCCCCGGCCGTCTTTCGTCAGCAGCTGCATTCCAAGCACGCGCTGGAGCTCCCGCAACTGCGCGGAGACGGCAGAAGGGGAATATCCGGTCAGCTCCGCGGTCGCGCCTATGGTGCCGCACCGGGCGAACACGCGGAGTGTGATGAGCCTTGGATCGATCATGCATCAATTCTGCATGGTTATCTTCAAAAACTTGCGCTTTTGTTGCAGCTCTTGTGACCCTAATCTCATTACTACAAGTTCTTCGACCATGTCGGTAGCATCCGCGCACCCGTGGCCAACGCTACACCCACTACCCATGCCTCCCGGGAGGAAACCCATGACTGCTCCAGTGAACGTGCCCCTCAATACACGCGGAAAAATCGCTGCCTCCTTGCCTGGCGAGCAGCTGGCAGAAATTACCGCCTTGTTTGAGTTCCGGCGCACCGGCTACTCCCTCGATGCCCCCTTCTATACCGATGCCTCGATCTTCAAGATCGACATGGAGGCCATTTTCGGCCAGCACTGGATCTATGCCGCCAGCACCGCGGAACTGCCGGAGCCGGGCGACTACGTAACCGTCGACTACGGGCCCTACTCCCTGATTGTGCTGCGCAACGACGACGGCGGCGTCAACGTCCTGCACAACGTATGCCGCCACCGCGGCGCACGTGTTCTCACCGAAGCTGCCGGGTCAACCGGAAACCTGGTCTGCGGCTACCACTCCTGGACCTACTCCCCGGAGGGCAACCTGATCCATGCCTCCGCGCCGGGGGAAACGAAGTTCGACAAGAGCTGCTTCGGCCTCAAGCGCGCCCACGGCCGCGAGGTCGCCGGACTGATCTTCGTCTGCATTGCGGATGAACCGCCGACGGACTTCGACGAAACCGCAAAGATCTTCGAGCCCTACCTGGCGCCCCACGATCTTTCGAAAACCAAGATCGCGTACCAGCAGAACATCATTGAAGAAAGCAACTGGAAGCTCGTCATGGAGAACAACCGTGAGTGCTACCACTGCGACGGCCACCCTGAGCTCGCCTGCTCCCTCTTCCCCACCTGGGGCCTGACGGAGGGCCTGATCCCGGCTCATCTTGAGGAAGTGTGGGACCGGAACAAGGAGGCCGAATCGTCCCTCGAGGAGCGCTGCCGCCGCTACGGTCTTCCCTACGAGGTGGTGGAGCAGCTTGACACGCGCATCGCGGGAATCCGCATCTCACGGGAGCCACTCGATGGAGAGGGCGAATCGTTCTCCGCCGACGGGCGCAGGCTTTCCAAGAAGCTGCTCGGGGACTTGCCCGACTTCCGCCTTGGCCGCTGCTCGATGCACCTGCAGCCCAACAGCTGGTTCCATTTCCTCGGAGACCATGTCATCACGTTCGGCGTCTTCCCCATCAACGAACACCAGAGCCTCGTGCGCACCACTTGGCTGGTAGCTGATGACGCGGTGGAAGGTGTCGACTACGACCTGGAGAAGCTCACCTACACCTGGAAGCAGACGAACCTGCAGGACAAGGCGTTCGTCGAGCTCTGCCAGCAGGGTGCCGGCAGTCCCGCCTACGAGCCCGGCCCGTACATGAAGAGCGAATACCAGGTGGAGGCATTCATCAACTGGTACGTGCAGCGCGTGCAGGAGCACTTGGCATGATTGAACTCCTCACTGAAACGGCAATCCAGGAACCACAGCGCATTCGCGGTCTTGAGATGCCGTGGAACAGGGTGATGGGAAGCACTGAGACGCCTGCCCGGGCAGCCCGTGCACTGGGCCCGTGGCATCCCCAGGAGTTCATGGCCGAATGCGTCGAGACGGTTCCCGAGGCCGGCGCCATGATGACCTTCGTGTTCCGCCGCTGCGACGGCGCGCCCCTGGCGTTCCGTGCCGGCCAGTACGTGAACGTCGCCTTTCCCGTAAATGGTGAGGACCAGGAACCGGTGGACCGCAGCTACTCGCTGTCCAGTTCGCCCACCGAGCCGTGGACCTTCAGCATTACCGTCAAGTGCGACTCCACGGGACTGGTATCGCCATGGGTACACGAAAACGTCAAGCCCGGCACCGTCCTTGAGATGTTGGGACCGGTGGGAGCATTCCACCTGCCCGATGCCGACCGGCGGGCACGATACCTTTTGCTTGCCGCCGGCGCAGGCATCACTCCCATCATGTCCATGGTGCGGACCATCCACTCCCTGCCTGGACACGCCGATGTTGTGGTGCTGTACCACGGCTCGGATGCTGGCGGCTTTGCCTTCCACCGGGAACTGGCCTATATCGCCTCCGTAGACTCGCGCGTCAAGGTCTACTATTCCCTGGGTGACCGCAGTGCGCCGGAGGGATGGGAAGGACTCAGCGGAAGGCTGACGGCGGCAATGCTCGAGGAGGTGGCTCCGGACGCCAACGGGCGCCAGGTGTACGCGTGTGGCCCGGAGGGTTACCTGAACACCGCCACCGAGCTCCTCACGAAGGTCGGTGTCGACGACACTTCCATCTACATGGAGTTCTTCTCCGGAGACCGCCAGACACTCCTTGAATACCAGGCGGAGGTGGCACTTGCAGCCGACGTCGCGGAGGAAATTGCCGAGGAAATCGCAGAATCCGCGGAGGACTACTACGAAAGCCAGCCCGCCGCGTTCGGGCTCTACGAGCCTGGCTACGACGCAGACGGAACTCTGCAGGCCTCGGGACTGCCGCTGGAAATCAGCGACCCGGACAAGCCCGGCTCCGACCCCTCTGCCGACAGCCCGGGCGGGGAGCCGGAAGCCGGTGCCCCTGACGCATCCACCTTCAGCACGGTGGGAGCAGGCAGCCTCACTATGTCCTTTATGCGTACCGGCATCAATGTGCGAATCGACCCTACCGAACACATCCTTGAGGCGGCCCAGCGCGCCGGCGTCAGGATCGGCGCGAACTGCAAGGAAGGCATGTGCGGCTCCTGCAAGGTCGTCAAGCTTTCAGGGGAGGTCGATATGAACCACCAGGGCGGAATCCGGGCGCGGGAAATCTCGGCAGGCAAGTTCCTGCCCTGCTGCTCCACGGCGCAGACGGACCTGGTGATCGATGCCTAGCCCCTGTTCCGGTCCACCGTCAAGGCGCGGCCGGAAACCGAGAAATAGAGCTTAAGAGTTCAGAAAAACCTTGACACCAGGCTGTGATCCGAGCCACTCTGTTGCTTATTGCGAGACGTGTTGATCTTTACGGAACAGCCGCCACGATGGAAGCAAAGCTGGCCTTGATTACTGAATACCAGGAAGCCCGATCTTCCGCCCGGCTTGGGGACGCCGGAGTACAGCGCCACCCCATGAATCCGAACTAAGGACTTGCTCATGGCTTTAAACAGTGAAACCCGTCCGGACAACGACGTCCGGCCCGAACCGGATCCCCAGCCGGTCTCCCACCATCCGGAGGCCGAGGTGGAGGACACCGAACAGATCATGCAGGAACTCCGCCAAGGCCGTGCTGAACAGGCCGTGGCAGAGCGCCGAAACCGAAAGCTCACCCTGGACAAAGTCACCTTCGGCATCACGGGCATCCTCGCCCTGGCCTTTGTTGCATGGGGCTTCCTGGGTCGGGACAGCCTGTCCTCCACCTCAACCCTCGCCCTGGACTGGGTCATGGAGTACACCGGCTGGCTCTTTATGGTCCTGGCTTCATTGTTCGTCGTTTTTGTCCTGTGGCTGGCCCTGGGCAAGTGGGGTAACATCCCGCTGGGCAAAGACGGCGAAAAGCCCGAGTTCCGGACGGTCTCATGGATTGCCATGATGTTCGCGGCCGGCATGGGCATCGGCCTAATGTTCTACGGCGTGGCCGAGCCGCTCTACCACTTCGTCTCCCCGCCGCCGGGAACCGTCGATGGACGGACGCCCGCGGCCGTCCAGACGGCCATGGCCACTTCCATCTTCCACTGGACCCTTCACCCCTGGGCCATGTACGCCGTCGTCGGAATTGCCATGGCCTACGGCACCTACCGCCTCGGCCGCCGGCAGCTCATCTCCGCAGCGTTCACGTCCCTGTTCGGGATTAGGACAGTGGAAGGGCCGGTGGGCAGGTTCATCAACATCCTGGCGATCTTTGCCACGCTCTTCGGCACGGCGGCGTCCCTCGGCCTCGGCGCACTCCAGATCGGCAGCGGACTGACATCCAACGGGTGGATCAGCGAAACCGGCACCCCTGTCCTGGTGGCCATTGTTGCCATCCTGACCGCCTGTTTCGTCGCCTCGGCCATTTCCGGGATCAGCCGTGGCATCCAATGGCTGTCCAACATCAACATGGTCCTGGCCGTGATCCTGGCGCTCATCGTTTTCGTCGCCGGGCCCACCCTGTTCATCCTCAACCTCATCCCCGCTGCGGTAGGAGACTACGCCAGGGACCTCGCCGAAATGTCCTCGCGGACCGAGGCCGTAGGTGACGAAGCGCTGCGGACCTGGTTGTCCGGCTGGACCATCTTCTACTGGGCCTGGTGGGTATCGTGGACGCCGTTCGTGGGCATGTTTATTGCCCGCATCAGCCGCGGCCGCACCATCCGCCAGTTCGTCACCGGCGTCCTGCTCGTCCCCAGCGTGGTCAGCGTCATCTGGTTCGGCATCTTTGGCGGCACGGCCTTCCACGTCCAGCAGGAGGCGGACAAGGCCGGCACCCCTGGCCTGGTGTCCATGGCAAGCGGATCACCTTCGATCAACTTCGACGGAGCACTGTTCGACCTCGTGAAGAACATGTCCATGCCTGCCTGGCTGACCGGAGCGGTCATTGTCCTGGCCATGGTCCTGGTGGCCATCTTCTTCATCACCGGAGCGGATTCGGCGTCGATCATCATGGCGTCCCTGAGCTCCAACGGATCCTCTGACCCGAAGCGCGGCCTGATCATCTTCTGGGGCCTGCTGACAGGTGCAGTAGCTGCCGTGATGATGCTGGCCGGCGGCGACAAACCGTCCGAGGCGCTCTCCGGCCTGCAGCGCATCACCATTGTGGCGGCCCTGCCGTTCGTGCTGGTCATGCTGCTGCTGTGCTTCGCCCTGGTCAAGGACCTGCGCCGGGATCCGCTGTCCCTGCGACGGCGGCTGGCTGATTCGGTGGTGGAGCGCGCCATCCGCACGGGCGTGGACCAGCACGGCGGCGCCCAGTTTGACCTCGTGACAAAGCATGAATGCGGTGAACGCTGTTCAGAGGACGCGCCGTGCCACGGCAGTTCCAGTACGGCCGGCTCCACCGCAGTCAATCCCATTCCGGCGGATTCCGCCGTCGCCACCAAGCACACGCAAGCACCCTAGGAGCACACCATGACCACAGTCCTCGAAGGACGGCCCACCGCCAACGCGACGGCGGAAGCCGGCGCCGTCCCCAGCGTCCGCAACACCGGCACCGCACAGTACGTCCTCACCCTTGCCTGCCCGGAGCGCCCCGGAATCGTCCGGGCGATCACCGCATTCCTCGCTGATCGCGGCTTCGACATTGTTGAACACCAGCAGTTCGATGACCACATGAGCGGCAAGCTCTACCTGCGCACGGCCTTCACTCCGGGAGACAAGGAAGTTTCCGCAGAAGGCCTCAGCGCGGAGTTCGCCGCAGTTGCCGATGAGTTCGGCATGGAGTTCACCATCCACGACGGCAGGCCGCAGCGGCTGCTGGTGATGGTGTCTAAGTTCGGCCACTGCCTCAACGACCTGATCTTCCGCTGGCGCGCCGGCAGCCTGGGTGCGGAGATCGCCGTCGTGGTGTCCAACCACGAGGACCTCCGTCCCATGGCGGAAGCCGCCGGCCTGCCGTTCATCCATGTCCCGGTCACCGCGGACACCAAGCCGCAGGCCGAGGCGCGACTGCTGGAACTGGTCGAGGAGTACCAGGCAGACCTGGTGGTCCTGGCCCGGTACATGCAGGTGCTCTCCAACGAGCTCTGCGGCAATCTCCGCGGCCGTGCCATCAACATCCACCATTCCTTCCTGCCCGGGTTCAAGGGCGCCAAGCCCTACCACCAGGCCTACGACCGTGGCGTGAAGCTGATCGGAGCCACCGCGCACTACGTCACCGCCGACCTTGATGAGGGCCCGATCATCGAGCAGGAAGTCTTCCGGGTGGACCACAGTTTGGACCCCAATGCACTGGTCACTGTCGGCAGGGACGCCGAATCGCAGGCACTGTCCCGGGCAGTCAGGTGGCACAGCCAGCACCGGGTCCTGCTCAACAACACCCGCACCGTCGTCTTCCGCTAACGCCAACGCCCGCCACGCACAACAGGAGAACTACACCATGAGCGCATCACCACGCGTTGTCATTATCGGCGCCGGCATCGTCGGAACCAACCTTGCCGACGAACTCGTAACCCGGGGCTGGACCAACATCACGGTGGTGGAACAGGGCCCGCTGGAACTTGCCGGCGGCTCCACCTCGCACGCGCCGGGCCTGGTGTTCCAGAACAACCAGTCACGGACCATGACCGAATTCGCCACCTACACGGTCAACAAGTTCCTCTCCCTGAGCAAGGACGGCGAGTCCTGCTTCAACCAGGTTGGCGGCCTGGAACTGGCCACCACCCCCGAGCGCCTGGCCGACCTCAAGCGCAAGATGGGCGTGATGACCTCCTGGGGCGTCGAAAGCCGGATCGTCGACGCCGACGAATGCGAAAAGATCTACCCCCTCCTGAACACCGGCAAGCTCACCGGCGGCCGCGAAGTCCTGGGCGGCCTGCTCATTCCCACCGACGGCCTGGCCCTGGCCGCCCGTGCGGTGCAGTTGCTGATCGAGCGCTCCAGCGAGGCTGGCGTGACGTACCAGGGCAACACCACCGTCACCGGCATCGCCCAGGAGAGCGGCAAGGTGACGGGCGTGGAAACGTCCCAGGGTTTGATCCCGGCAGACATCGTAGTCTCCTGTGCTGGCTTCTGGGGCCGTGAGCTCGGCAAGATGGTTGGCCTTGAGGTACCGCTGCTGCCGCTTGCGCACCAGTACGTGGTCAGCACCCCGCTGCCCGAACTTGAGGGCGTCAACGAGCTTCCCAAGGGTGCCAGCAAGCCCATCCTGCGCTACCAGGACAAGGACCTGTACTACCGCGAATGGGGCAACCGCATCGGTATCGGCAGCTACGCCCACCGCCCCATGCCGGTGGACATGTCCGCCCTGCCGAAGGTCGCCGCAGAGGAAATGTCGGACCACCGCATGCCCTCCCGCCTGGAGTTCACCCTGGAAGACTTCCTGCCCGCTTGGGAGGACAGCCGGGACCTGCTGCCTGCGCTGCGCAGCGCCGAGATCGAGGATGGCTTCAACGGCATCTTCTCCTTCACCCCCGACGGCGGCCCGCTCATGGGCGAGGCGCCCGACCTCGAGGGCCTGTTCGTGGCCGAAGCCGTCTGGGTCACGCACTCGGCCGGCGTGGCCAAGGCAATGGCGGAACTGCTGGTGGAAGGCCGGTCCCGCACGGACCTGCACGGCTGTGAGCTGACCCGCTTCGAGAAGGTGCAGACCTCTGACGCGTATGTCAGCGAGACATCCCAGCAGAACTTCGTGGAGATTTACGATGTGATGCACCCGCTGCAGCCCAGGGAATCCCCGCGGGACCTGCGCGTCAGCCCGTTCAACGTGCGGCAGAAGGAGCTGGGGGCGTTCTTCCTGGAGTCCGCCGGCTGGGAGCGCCCGCACTGGTTCGAGGCCAACCGTGGGCTGCTCGAGGAACTGCCCACCGAATGGCAGACGCCGGAGCGGGATGAGTGGGCAGGAATGTTCTCGTCCCCCATCTCCGCCGCCGAGGCGTGGAGGACGCGCACCGCAGTCGGACTTTATGACATGACTCCGCTGAAGCGGCTGTCCGTGGTGGGTCCGGGCGCGCAGGCGCTGCTGCACCGTCTTAGCACGGGCAACATCGCCAAGAAGCCGGGTGCCGTGACGTACTGCCTGCTCCTGGAGCACGACGGCGGCATCCGCAGTGACGTGACCGTCGCACGGTTGGCGGAGGAGGAATTCCAGCTGGGCGTGAACAGCAATGTGGACTTCGACTACCTCCGGGTGGAGGCCCGCAAGCAGTCTGCTACGGATCCTGCCCAGTGGGCGCACGTTTCGGACATCACCGGCAGCACCTGCTGCATCGGCCTGTGGGGGCCGCTGGCGCGCGAAGTCATCGGCAAGGTCAGCTCCGACGACCTGACCAACGACGGCCTGAAGTACTTCCGGACCAAGGAAATCTCGGTAGGCGGCATCCCGGTCACCGCGATGCGGCTCTCCTACGTGGGCGAACTTGGCTGGGAGCTGTACACCACCGCTGAGTACGGCCTGAAGCTGTGGGACCTGCTGTTCGAAGCAGGCCGGGAGCACGGCATCATCGCGGCCGGGCGCGGCGCCTTCAACAGCATGCGGCTCGAGAAGGGCTACCGGCTGTGGGGCACGGACATGACGTCGGAGCACCACCCGTACGAGTCCGGCCTGGGCTTCTCCATCGCCAAGGACAAGACCGGCTTTGTGGGCGCCGAGGCCCTCGCTGAGCGCAAGGAGCAGCCTGCCACCCGGGCGCTGCGGTGCCTGACGGTCGACGACGGCACGTCCCTGGTGCTGGGCAAGGAGCCGGTGTACGTGGATGGCACAGCAGTTGGCTACGTCACCAGCGCGGCTTACGGCTACTCGGTCCGCAAGCCGATTGCGTACGCCTGGCTGCCGGCCTCGGTTTCCGAGGGCGACGCCGTCGAGGTCGAGTACTTCGGCAGGCGCATCGCCGCCACCGTCTCGGCCGAACCGCTGTTCGACCCGGGCATGGAGCGGCTTCGCGGCTGACCGGCCTGTCCGCTGGTTGAGCCCTGCGGTCACCGCCGACAACGAAGGCCTGCCGGCTTGGGAAGTTCCCAAGCCGGCAGGCCTTCCTCGTGTCCGGACCCGGTGGGGACCTTCACTGTGCGGCTTTTTCAACGCCAGCTTCAGGGGGCGGCATAGCTGGGCGATAAGGCTAGACTTTTGAGTGGGACCGTGGTGCGACCTGGCGGCTGCTTTGGAGTGCCGGACGGCTATTGATTTAGCCTCCGGCGTCAGCATGGCCCAGACCGGTTGCTCACAGCAGGAAGCCGTGAACAATCTGATGAAAGCTTTCAGCAACCGCAACGAGAAGTTGCGGGACGTCGCTCTCTCCGTCCTGGCACGCTTCAACGGTGCCGCTCACACCCTGCACTCCGATTCAATGTCATAAACGCCCAGAGCGGAAGGAAGCAGAAATGAGACGATCACGTTCCGCGTCAGCCCGGACCGCACGGGGCATGACAGAGGTGAGGCAGCCATGGACAATCCATTGCCACTAACAGGCAGGCTTGCTGCGCTGACGGAACAGATGGCAGGTGGGTTCCTCACCGAGGAGAAGGCATCCAAAGCCGTGCAGTCCCTTGCGTACGTCCTCAAGGACTCGGTACCCAATGCAACCGGCGCCGGCGCTTCGCTGATCAACGCGCGAGGCCGCAGGGAAAGCGCCGGGGCAACTGATCCGGTGGTGCTTCAGGCGGACAAACTGCAGTACGAGCTCGGCCAGGGGCCATGCCTGAGCGCCTGGGCAGAACAGCGCGCCGTCATCATTCAAGACACCAGGGAAGAGACGCGGTGGCCGGAATGGACCGCGGCAGTAGCAAATCTGCCCCTACGGTCCGTTCTGAGTGCCCCTCTCACCACCGAGGGACGGCATATCGGAGCCTTCAAGGTCTACTCCCCGGCGCCTCACGTCTTTGATGACCACTCGATCTTCCTGATCGAGCGGCTGGCCGTTCCTGCCGCCGTCATGCTCGGTAACGCCCGGGACAGGGAAGCCACCCAGCGGCTGAGTTCACAGCTGGTGGACGCCCTGGCTCAGCGTGACATGATTTCCACGGCACAAGGAGTGCTCATCGGGCGAATGAACATCACATCCCAGGATGCACTCAACGTCATGCTGTCGGCTTCCCGGGGAGAAGATAAGCCTCTGTATCTTGTCGCAAGGGAAATCGTCAGTGGAATGACCGACGAGTAGGAGTCCCGGTGGAGGTTTTAGATGACCCGGACGAACAGGCACAGGCCACCCGGGACGCAATGGAAGAAGCCGGGCTTCCATTGCATGCTGTCTGGATGCGCTATTTCAGCTTCACCGGCGCTGCCGGCGAGTACGAGCTCGACGCGTACCTGAACGGTTCCATGGAATTGTCAGCCCACGAACGTAACCTCGTCGCCCACGCCGTCAATGAGCTGATCAAAGAGCTGCCCCCGCGGCGTCTGGCACCCTACAGCCAAAACGGAACCAAACCGGGGGAAGGGCTTGAACCCTCTCAGGATGACAACGCCCTGTGAATTCCCGATCATGCCCCACCCGTCACCTCGGCTGCACGCATAACGCTGCTCCTTCGTTTAGAGGGTTCAACTGACTTACGTGGCCAAATGCCATAGCTGGTTGCCCGGATGAATTCCAGAGCGGCTCTGAAACGGGCGCCCGCACGATGCATTCGTCAGCCTGCGGCGAGGGCTGCGTTGACGAGCTTGGCGAGTTCGGGTGCGTCGGCTGCGGTGACTGCACCCACGGTACCGCTCTTCATAGCAGTGACCGCCAGGTTCCCCTTGACTCCGAAGACGGTGAGATTGCAGACCTGCTTCTGCCCCTCCGGGGTGGTCTGGATGGTCAGTGCAGCCATCGAATTATCGGCCTGCACCTCGGCGCTCACAGGTTTCAATTCGCTGGTGATCTTCTTGCCCTTCAACTCGACGGTGTAGGTGGAGCAGTCATCCAGCGCCGCTGCGCTCTTCTCGTATTGGGCACTCATCACCGAAGGGTCTTTGACCGCGAACACCGTCATGACCGTCGCCGTCTGAGCCTTCCCCGCCAGGCTCGCCCCGGCGGCGTAGGTGCTGCCCTCGGGAACCTGGGTGTTGTTATCAAACAGCACCCCGCAGGCCTCGGGCGTTATAACCGCGGTTTTGAGCATTTCCCGGGCTGCTATCAACCCCTGGTCGATCTGGGCGGCCGGGACCACGGTCAGGGCATTCCCCTGGGCATCCTTGAGGCCGGTGACAATTGCATTGAGGTCCTCGTTGCTGTAGGCCTTGGCCGGCGCTGAGGCGGTCGTCGCGGAGGAGGACGTGGCCGCGGGCGGTGGGGTCGTGTTTGTTTGGTCCGGCCCGCCGCAGCCTGTGAGGCTTAACGCCGCTGCTGCGATGGCAAGTGTCGCTGGTGCAATGCTTCGATGCATGAATTATTCCCGTCCCCTTGGGCCGGCCTGCCCGCGGGTTTCGCGGGCACATCCCGGAATCGCACCCTCTATGGTGGAGTGGCCGCACAGTGAACCTGCCCACCCGGCCGGCGTGATTGCTCAGAGCCTACGACTGGCGGGCAAACAGGCACCAGAGCCGCTGCTACCTGTCTTTCCCGGCACCTCTACCTGCCTACCCGACCACCTCACTAGAGCGCCCACACGAGTGTCAGCTGCTCTCCGTCGCCTTAGACAGCGTGAATATCCCATAGCGCATCGCACCAGTGCGGTAGGCCAGGATCAGGCGGGGGAAGCTCAGAACGAAGATGCGGTTGCGTGCGCCAAGGGCGAGGCGACGGGTCTCGCGGTCGACGAGCAAGGCTTTCACAAGTCGACGGGCGCAGATCGTCCATGTGCGCGCGACGCGGCGGCTGACATCCTCATAGCCATCGATCGCAAAGCCTGCCGCCACTGCCATCGCCTCATACTCCTCGCGCGTGCCCATCGAGGGCAGGCGCCCTTCACGGCAGATCGGCTCGAGCAGGTGGCGAACCTTCCAACCGCTGGCATCAGTCTCGGCGAGCCACGCGCAGACGACGAAGCGGCCACCGGGCGATAACACGCGATGCGCCTCGTCGAAGAACCTGGGCTTGTCGACCATGTGCTCGCTCGACTCGATCGCCCATGCGGCATTGGCCGAGGTATTTGGCAGTCCGTTGACGAGCCAGTCGCGGAGATGGATGTCCACATCGGGTACGGGATGGGCGGCGGCGTAGTGGGCCTGCTCAGCTGAAAGCGTGAAGCCGGCGACGCGGACCTTGCGCGTCACCGCGAGTTGCCGTGCGGTGGAGCCATAGCCGCAGCCGATGTCGACGCACGCCTCGCCGGGCATAAGACGCAGCCGGTCAGCGACCGTGTCGACTAGCGCCTCGACGGCCTCGGCGGGCGTCTCGCGACCCGTTGCCCAGAGCCCGTGATGAACATGCTCGCCCCACACTCGACGATAGATCGGATCGAGCTCGTCGTAGTGATCCGCGACCGCCACGGCGTTCTGGGGAATATCGGGGACGATCACGCCATCACGTTACAACGCCAGCCCTTGCCATCGGAAGGTTTCAGCCCAAGACTCCATAGCTGCCACCACGCGCGGAACCCCTTGCGGTGGCAGGCCACTGATGCTTGGCTGGTGAAATGGTTGACGAAGAGGTTTCCAAAGACATTCCTGACGACGAGCACCTGCGGCAGGACGTTGCGCCAGATTCCGGGGGAGAAGCGCAGGACGCGCCGGACAGCGGTTTCACGCCGGGACAAACCAACGCCGGACAACAGGTGGGAGGGCTTGCTTCTGCCACCGGCTACGGCAAGGACCTGGATCCCGAAGCCCAGCCTGACGGAAACAACCCGGTGTAGGCGGAGACTCAAAAAAAACTGACGACGGCGACATTCGGCACAAACCCGAATGTCGCCGTCGCTGTGTAACGGCGTGAGGAACTAGACCGTCGCCGGCTCAAGCTCCCCGGAAGCCTCCACCTCGGTGGTTTCCGCAAGATGCGGGACAAAGCGGACAAACATCGCCTTGAAGCCCGGAGTGTTGGACTCCCGCGCCACGTTCTCCTTGTGGACCAGGGCGTTGGCCTCGGGGAAGTACGCCGCGGCGCAGCCCTTGGCGGTGGGGTAGGCCACGAGGCGGAATTTCTCGGCGTGGCGGTCGACACCGCGGAAGGTGCTGACCACGTCCACGAGGTCCCGGTCTTGGAAGCCGAGCTCGGCCAGGTCCTCCGGGTGGATCAGGATCACGCGGCGGCCGCCGGAGATGCCGCGGTAGCGGTCGTCAAGGCCGTAGTAGGTGGTGTTGTACTGGTCGTGGCTGCGGATGGTCTGGAGCACCAGGTGCCCGTCCGGCGGGGTGAGGTATTCCAGCGGGCTGACCGTGAACCGGCCGCGGCCGATGTCCGTCTTGAAGGAACGGGTGTCCCGCGGCGGGTTGGGCAGGACAAAGCCGTTCTTGGTCCGGACCCGGGCGTTGAAGTCCTCGAAGCCAGGCAGGACGCGTTCAATGTGCTCGCGGATCACGTCGTAGTCCTCGGCCATGCCTTTCCAGTCCACCGGGTGGTCCGGACCAAAGGTCGCCTCGGCCATCCTCGCCACGATGACCGGCTCGGCCAGCAGGTGCTCGGATACCGGCGTCAGCCTGCCCTGTGTGGAGTGGACCACGGACATGGAGTCCTCCACGGACAGGAACTGGGCGCCCTTGGGGTGCTTGTCGTCCTTGTCCGTCCTGCCCAGGGTCGGGAGGATCAGCGAGGTGCGGCCGTGCACCACATGCGAACGGTTCGGTTTGGTGGAAATGTGCACGGTCAGGCCGATCCGCTGCATGCCGGCCTCGAGGGTTTCGGTGTCTGAGCACGCCAGGGAGAAATTGCCACCCATGGACACAAAGACGTCCACCTCGTCGCGTTCGAAGGCCTCCATGGCCTCCACTGCGTCATGGCCGTGGTGCCGCGGGGAAGTGATCCCAAACTCGCCATCCAAGGCTTCGAGGAGCCATTCCTTCGGTTTTTCCCCAGATGCCCATGGTCCGGTCGCCCTGGACGTTGGAGTGGCCGCGGACCGGGCAGGCTCCGGCGCCTGGCTTGCCGAAGTTGCCCTGCAGCAGCAGGACGTTGACCATTTCCTTGATGGTGTCCACCGAGTGCGGCTGCTGTGTGACGCCCAGGGCCCAGCAGAAGATGGTGGCCTTGGACCGGATCAGCATCCCGGCCACGGTTTCGATCTGTTCGCGGGACAGGCCGGTGGCCTTTTCGGTTTCCGCCCAGTCAAGCTCACCGCGGGCCTCGCGGTAGGCGTCGAACCCGTCCGTCTGCGCTTCCACGAAGGAATGGTCGACGACGGTGCCCGGGTTGCGTGCCTCCTCGGCCAGGAGGAGGTGGCCCAGCGCCTGGAACAGTGCCAGGTCACCGCCCACCTTGATCTGCAGGTACTCGTCGGCCAGCGGCGTTCCGCCGCCCACCACACCCGAGACCGTCTGGGGATCCTTGAAGTTGAACAGTCCGGCCTCGGGCAGCGGATTGACTGCCACCACCTTGCCGCCCTTGTCCTTGCATTCCTTCAGCGCGGACAGCATCCGGGGGTGGTTGGTCCCCGGGTTCTGCCCGACGACGAAGATCAGCTCGGAATCGTGGATATCATCCAGCGACACTGTCCCCTTGCCGATCCCGATGGTCGGGTTCAGCGCCGAGCCCGAGGACTCGTGGCACATGTTTGAGCAGTCCGGCAGGTTGTTGGTACCCAGGGCACGGGCGAACAACTGGTACATAAAGGCCGTCTCGTTCGCCGTGCGCCCGGAGGTGTAGAAGACACAGCGGTCCGGAGTGCTGGCCCGGACGTGCTCGCCGATCAGCTCGAAGGCGTCCGCCCAGGAAATCGGCGAATAGTGCGTTTCACCCTCCCGGATCACCACCGGTTCACTCAGCCGGCCCTGGTTGCCCAGCCAGTACTCCGTCTTCGTTGCGAGCTCAGCAATGGAATGCCGGGCCCAGAACTCGGCGCCCACCGTCCGAAGGGTGTTTTCCTCGGCCACGGCCTTGGCGCCGTTCTCACAGAACTCTGCAGCCTTGCGCTTCTTGTCCGACTCCGGCCAGGCACAGCCCGGGCAGTCGAACCCGCCCCGCTGGTTCAACCGCAGCAGCGACTGCGTCGTCCGCGTCACCCCGGCCTGGGCCACGGCGCGCTCCAGCGCCACCATCACGGCCTTGACGCCCGCCGCCTCCGTTTTCGGCTTGTGGACTTCGAGGTTGTCCTCATTGATGTCCGCCACGGGGGCGGGCTGCTTGCCGAACTTCATTGTTCCAACTTCCTTAGTTCACTGACTACTGCGAAACCTTCGCCAGCGTTTCCCGCTCGGCCTCGATCGTTGTGTTGTCGCCGTGCCCTGTGCGGACCACGGTTTCGGGCGGCAGCGTCAGCAGCCGTTCGCGGATGGAGGTGAGGATGGTGGGGTAATCGCTGTACGAGCGGCCGGTGGCACCCGGGCCGCCGTTGAAGAGTGTGTCCCCGGTGAAGACGGTCCCTTCGCTTTCGAGGTAGAAGCAGGTGGAACCGGGGGAGTGGCCGGGCGTGTGGATCGCCTGCAGCGTCGCCCCGCCCACCTCGAATACGTCACCATCAGCCAGGGAACGGTCCGGTTTGAAGTCCGGGTAGACCTGCTCCCACAGGATGTGGTCTTCCGGGTTCAGGTGGATCGGGGCTCCGACGGCGTCGGCTACCTCGCGGGCGGCACCGATGTGGTCGTTGTGCGCGTGCGTGAGGAGGATGGCCAGGACCTTCCGGCCCTTCACCTGGTTGATGATCGCGGCGGCGTCGTGCGGGGAGTCGATGATGACGCATTCCTCGTCGTTGCCCACGATCCAGACGTTGTTGTCCACGTCCCAGGTGCCGCCGTCGAGCGAAAACGTGCCCGAGGTGACCAGGTTCTCGATCTGGACACCCATCAGGAAGCCACCGCCGGCTCGATCTCAACGACGGAGCGCAGGACCTTGCCCTCGTGCATCCTGGCGAAGGCTTCTTCCACCTGCTCGATGGTGATGCGTTCGGTGACAAACGCGTCCAGGTCCAGGTTGCCCTGCTTGTAGTGCGCCACCAGCATGGGGAAGTCGCGGGAGGGCAGGCAGTCGCCGTACCAGGAGGACTTCAGCGACCCGCCCCGGCCAAAGACGTCCAGCAGGGGCAACTCGAGCTGCATGTCCGGCGTCGGGACGCCCACCAGCACCACGCGGCCAGCGAGGTCGCGGGCGTAGAACGCCTGCTTGTACGTTTCGGGACGTCCGACGGCGTCAATCACCACGTCTGCGCCGTTGCCGTTGGTGAGGGCGCGGATGGCCTCGATGGGGTCTTCCTTGCTGGAGTCCACGCCGTGGGTGGCGCCCAGGGATTTGGCCATTTCCACTTTGTTGGCGTCGATGTCCACGGCGATGATGGTGGTGGCGCCGGCCAGCCTGGCCCCGGCGATCGCGGCGATGCCCACGCCGCCACAGCCGATCACGGCCACGGATTCGCCGCGCTTGACCTCGCCGGTGTTAATGGCGGCACCGATGCCGGCCATCACGCCGCAGCCCAGCAGCCCGACGGCGGCAGCATCAGCCTCGGGGTCGACTTTGGTGCACTGCCCTGCCGCCACGAGGGTCTTCTCGGCGAAAGCACCGATGCCCAGCGCGGGGGAGAGCTCCGTACCGTCCTCAAGGGTCATCTTCTGCGTGGCGTTGTGCGTGTTGAAGCAGTACTGCGGCTGGCCCTTGGCACATGCCCGGCACTCACCGCAGACGGCACGCCAGTTCAGGATGACGCGGTCACCCGGGGCAACTTCGGTGACGCCCTCGCCAACGGCGCTGACCACACCCGTAGCCTCGTGGCCCAGCAGGATGGGGAAATCGTCGGTGATGCCACCCTGCTTGTAATGCAGGTCTGTGTGGCAGACCCCGCAGGTCAGGATGTCCACCAGGGCCTCACCCGGACCCGGGTCCGGAACCAGGATGGTCTGCACTGACACCGGGGCGTTCTTTTCCTTGGCAATGACTGCCTTGACTTTGTGAACCATGAAACTGGTGTTCCTTTCCTAAGTCCCCGGACTCCTGGCCGCGGTATTCCGGGCAGGCCAACCGGCCCGGGTTCAACCTTCTCATTGCTGCCGCTCCCCAGCCCAGTGCGCTTTGGCCGCTCACGTCCTAATTGCGTAATGCACAACACGATGCACATAGCGCGTACTGAAAATATGTCAGCCGTCACAACGGGTGTCAAGAGAAGTGCCGAGTACAACGCCCGCCCTTGTTATATTTTCAGGCCTCGTAGCCGCACCTGCGCAACGCGATTCCTATTATCGCAACGTATGGCGAGATTGCTTCAGTGAATGCATCGGTGCCGTACCGTCCTGCATTGCCGCCAAAATTGCGATCGCAGATACGGAAGCCCATTGACCGTGGTGAAAATCACCCCTAGGCTGTTGCAACAGCGTTGCGCAGATTGCAACCGCTCCTCTTCTAGCTTCGTAGAACCCCAGAAAGGCCCACCACG
Organism: Arthrobacter sp. V1I9; assembly: GCF_030817075.1. NCBI lineage: Bacteria > Bacillati > Actinomycetota > Actinomycetes > Micrococcales > Micrococcaceae > Arthrobacter > Arthrobacter sp. V1I9. The sequence goes on along the minus strand of NZ_JAUSYU010000001.1, from coordinate 3,580,313 downwards.
ATGACCATCACCACCGAGAACGCCACCACCGTCGCCGAACTGGAGCGCACGAAGGTCCTCAAGAACGGCGAAAAAGTCCGCCTCACCTTCTCTGCCGCCGAGTTTGAGCGCAGGCTCGCCGGGCTCCGCCGCATCATGGAAGAAAAGGACCTCGACGCCGTCGTCCTCACCAGCTACCACTCCATCAAGTACTACTCCGACTTCCTGTTCACCACGTTCGGCCGCCCCTACGGCATGGTGGTCACCAAGGATGACACCGTCACCGTGACCGCCAATATCGACGCCGGGATGCCTTGGCGGCGGAGCTACGGCGATAACATCGTCTACACGGACTGGCGCCGCGACAACTACATCTTCGCCATCCAGGAAGTCCTGCGCACCCGCGGCATCAACCCCCGCCGTCTCGGCGTCGAGGACGACTCCCTACCGCTGGAGAACCGCAACAAGATCCAGGCCGCATTCCCCTCCGCAACCCTGGTGGACGTGGCGCAGGCAGCCATGCGCCAGCGCATGATCAAATCCGCCGAGGAAATCGAGGTCATCAAGCACGGAGCACGGATCGGTGACCTAGGCGGCGAAGCCATCCGCAACGCCATTACCGCCGGAATCTCCGAGTACGAGGTCGCCCTGATCGGCACCGAGGCCATGGTGCACGAGATCGCCCGGACCTTCCCCGACTCCGAAATCCGCGACACCTGGGTGTGGTTCCAGTCCGGCATCAACACCGACGGCGCTCACAACTGGGCCACCACCCGCAAAATCCAGGAACACGACATCCTGTCCCTGAACTGCTTCCCCATGACCTCCGGCTACTACACCGCCCTTGAGCGCACCCTGTTCTACGGCGAACCCGACGCCCGCTCCCTGGAGCTGTGGAACATCAACGTCGAAGTCCACAAGCGCGGCCTCGAACTTATCAAGCCGGGGGCGGTCTGCAAGGACATCGCCGCCGAACTCAACGAGATCTACGTCGGCCATGGCCTGCTGGCCAACCGCACCTTCGGCTACGGACACTCGTTCGGCGTCCTCAGCCACTACTACGGCCGGGAAGCCGGTCTGGAGCTCCGCGAGGACATCGATACCGTGCTCGAACCGGGCATGGTGGTGTCCATGGAACCGATGATCACGGTCCTGGACGGCCAGCCGGGCGCCGGCGGCTACCGCGAGCACGACATCCTGGTGGTGGGGGAGGACGGTGCCGAGAACATCACCAAGTTCCCGTTCGGTCCCGAGTACAACATCATCGGTGCCTAGTTTTTCAACGGTGCCATACCTGGAAGCGGCGTCATCAATCCGGTGGCGCCGCTTCCGGCCGCCCTTAGGGAATGATGGGTAGCACCATGAGCGCAACAGAACCCGAGACCACAGGCAGCGGCGACAGCAAGGGTGCGTCCGTCATCGTCAACGCGATCGCCGTCCTCCGCACCTTCACGGCGGATGAGCCGCTCCTCGGGGTCACCGAGATCGCCAACCGCGTCGGGCTGCACAAAAGCACCGTCTCCAGGATCCTGGCCACCTTCGAGCAGGAACACCTGGTGGAACGGGACGCCGAGACCCGCCGCTTCCGGCTGGGACTCGGGTTGATTGCGGTGGCGGGACCCCTGCTGGCGGAGCTCGAGGAGCGGCGCGTTGCCTACCCGGTGCTGCGCGAACTGTCGGAGCAGACCGGCGAAACCAGCGCGCTCATGGTGTGGAGCGGGGACGAGTCCATCTGTGTGGAGCAGATCCCCAGCCACCACCAGATCAAGCACACCACCCCGCTCGGTGCCCGCTACAGCGACGCCCTCAGCGCTTCCGTGCAGGTGTTCCTCGCCCGGGAACCGGAACCCCGCGTCCGTTCCCTCCTCAGCAGTGGTGCCATCACCTACCCGGGCCTGGATGAGCCCAGCCTGGACGCCTACCTTGTCCGTCTGAAGGACGACCTCCGGCGCGGCTGGGCCATCAACTACGGGGAAACCTCCATTGACGAAGTGGGCCTGGCAGCGCCTGTCTACGACCACCGCGGCGAAGTGGTGGCCGCGGTCCTGATCCCGGCGCCCCGGTTCCGCGTATCCCAGGACCGGTTGCAGGCGCTCGGTGAATCATGCGCCGCCGCAGCCGGGAAGGTCACAGCCCGCCTGGGCGGAAGGGTGCGCGGAACCGCCACGTAGACTGGCAGGATGCGGTTGGTGGCAAGTGACATAGACGGAACGATCCTCGGGCACGACGGAAAGATCAGTGACCGCACTGTCCGCGCCTTCCATGCCTGCCGGGACGCCGGCGTCGAACTCGTTTTTGTCACCGGCCGGCCGCCGCGCTGGCTGCACCCCCTGCAGGACCAACTCGGCCACGCCGGCACGGTCATCTGCTCCAACGGTGCCGTGGTCTGGGACCTCGAAGCCGAGCAGCTGGTCTCCGCCCGCACCCTCGCCATCAAGTCCGTGCTGGAGATCCGCCACATCATCAAGGAGCTCCGGCCGGGCGCCCTGTTTGCGGCGGAAACACTGACCGGATTCCACCTCGAACCCGGCTTCATCGAAAACGAGTCCAGCGAACTGCTCTCCGAATTCACCCCGGCGCCGCTGGCCGAAACTCTCACCGCGGATGACGCCGTCGTGAAGTTCCTGGCGATTGTCCGGGAGGGCAATCCCGACGACTTCCTGGCTGAGGTGCGGCCCGCCGTCGAACACCTGGCCGCCGCCACGCACTCCTCGCCCGGCGTGTCCATGCTGGAGCTGTGCCTTCCCGGCGTCAACAAGGCAGTGACGCTCGCCGAATATGCCGCCTCGCTGGGTATCGGCGCCGCCGATGTTGTGGCGTTCGGAGACATGCCCAACGACATCGAGATGCTCCGTTGGGCAGGCCACGGCTACGCAATGGCCAGCGGACACCCGGAAGCCATTCTCGCCGCAGGGCAGCAGGCACCCCATTTCGACGACGACGGCGTGGCCCAGGTTCTCGAGGCCCGCCTGGCGTCGCTGGGTGTCAAACTTCCCTGAGCTCAATTCACAGCTGACGCTCACCTTGCGTTCACTTCTTCTCTGTAACGTGGAGGGCGGGGAGCCGACACCTCCCCTTCTCGGGTCAAGGGGTAATGATGGCAAAGAACGTCAAGCACGACGCTGTTGATGCGCCGCTGCGCAGGGCAACCCCCGCGCCGCACTGGAAGCAGCTGCGCCAGGGCGACCGCGTCCGCGTGGTCTTCTCACCCGGATTCGAGGCCGGCGGCCTGGTGGACGCAATCACCGGGGACCACGCGGCAGTGTGGATCAACCTCGACGGCGGCCGTGGCCGCACCCTGCTGCACTGCAGCGACGGCGTGGAGGTTCTTCCCGAAGAGGATTAGGGCCCGGCAAGTCCGGCGTCCGGGGACTCCGGTACGCTCGCAGGGTGAGTTTGCCGTTCTTCAGCAGCCCTGGTGCTGCTGGCCCCCAGCTGCCTGTCGCCATGGCCCACCGCGGGTTTTCCTACGATGGGCTGGAGAATTCAATGGCCGCGTTCCGCGCCGCCGTCGAGCTCGGCTACCGGTACCTGGAAACCGACGTGCACACCACGGCGGACGGCGTGGTGCTCGTCCTGCACGATGACACACTGGACCGGGTGACGGACGGGACGGGGCGGGTCGCGAACCTCACCGCAGCCGAGGTGGCCCGCGCCCGTATTGATGGCCGCGAGCCCATCCCCACCTTCGATGACCTGGTCACCGGGCTGCCCGGTGTCCGGCTGAACGTGGATGTCAAGGACTGGAACTCGGTCCGGAGCCTTGCTGCGGCGATTGAACGCCACCAAGCACACTCCCGCGTCCTGGTCACCAGCTTCTCGGACCGGCGACGGCGGGCGGTGCTGAAGCTGCTGAGCCGTCCGGTGGCGTCGTCGGCGGGGGTTGTCACGGTGGGCCTGTTCACGGTCCTGGGCCGGGTGCTGCCCGGACCAGTCTTCCGGTTGGTCCTCCGCCGCATCCTGCGTGACGTCCACGCGCTTCAGGTTCCCGTGCGGTACGGGGCGGTTGAAGTGGTCACGCCCGGGTTTGTGCGCCGCGCTCACGCCCTGGGACTCGTGGTCCATGTGTGGACGGTCAATGATCCCGAGGAGATGCGCTGGCTGCTGCAGCTCGGAGTGGACGGGCTCGTGACCGACCGGGCGGACCTTCTCCGGGACGTGCTGCAGGAGCGCGGCGAGTGGCCTGACCCGGAGGTTTCCTAGCCCCGGCCGGTGCTGGTCGACGGGTCTTGGTCCCCTTCGGAAGGATCTGCGCGCAGTTCGTCCGGATCGCCGTCCGGCAGGCCTGCTGATCCCGGAACATCGCGCGGAACTCCTTCCGTGCCGCCCGATGGCGCAGAGGCGTTGCCGGCCACTCCGGTTGCATCCGCCCCCCTGCCACCTTGGACGCTGTGCGGCGTCCCGGTGTCTTCCCCTTCCTCGACGTCCCCGCCCAGGGGAGCTTCGGAAACCGGTCCCGGCGCCGCACCGGTTTTCAACCCGGGAGCCTTTTGCTTCTCGGCTTCCATTGCGTTGGACCCCTCACTGAGGGAGGAGTGGACTTCCACATCGTCGTTGGGATCCGAAGGGTCCGGAACATCCATTTTCTCAGTGGGCTTGCTTGTTCCTGCCAGGTCCTCCATGGCGTTCTCTGCTGCCTTGCCGATGCTGTCGCCGATACCCATGTGACTGCTCCTTCTGACATTGCGTGCCGGTGCCCCCGGTGGACTTCCGGAACATTACCCTTCCAGAATTATCAGCATGCTTACAATTAGTCCAGAGCTGGGGCACCAGACCACGGCCGGGCAGGAAGGGCGAGTACTGTGAGCAGCTACCATCCGGAAAACGACCCCGCGAACCCGGACCAGCCGGGCAAAGAGCAGCAGGGAACCAAGGAAGCCGGTCCGGGCCGGGAAGGTGGCCGGGACGTGGCCGGTTCAGCCAATCCGGACCCGGCGGCAGGCAACGTCACGGGGCTGGAACCCGGCGGGGGAGTACCGCCCGGGGAAACTCCACCCGCGGAGGATCAAATGAGCGCAGACCAAGGCCACGACGAATAGCCGGTCTGCAACGGATAGCAACCCGTCCCCGAAGCCCGTTGGGTCGCGGTGACGCCTGAGGGTTCGGCGGACCCTGCCTGACGTCAGCGGGAATCGGTGGGCGGAGAAATCCGGCCGGACGTTTCAGGGCCGACCAGCTGGCGCTTCAGCCCGTCCAAATCAACGCTGGTGTTCCAGCTTGTCCAGTCCTGGGGCCGGACGGACGGCCTGCCCAGCAGGTAGCCCTGGCCCGCGCTGATCCCAAGCTCTGTCAGGACCTTCAGTTCGCCGACTGTCTCGATGCCCTCCGCCACCAGGGTGGTGCCGATCTGCTCGGCGAAGTCCACCAGGCAGGCAACCATGGCCCGCTGGATGCCGTCATTGTCCACATCACCGATGACGTTCCGGCCCACCTTCAGGAAGTCGGGCCGCAGGTGCACCATCCGGCTCAGCGCGCCGGCTCCCGAGTGGGTATCGTCGACGGCGAGGCGCAGGCCCTTCTCGCGCAGCGGGTTGACCGCTGCAATGAACTGCGGGTACTCCTCGTCGCTGATGGTTTCCGTCAGTTCAAGCACCACGCGGCTGATGGGAAGGTCTATGTGCTGGAACAGTTCCGGCAGGCGCGGGTCCAGGCACGACGTGGGCGAAATGTTGAGCGAAACATACAGATCCGCAGGAAGGTCCCTGGCCGCCGCAGCGGCGGATCCGAGGGCCGAAAACTCAAGGTTGGCGCCCAGGCCCACGGCCGCCGCCTCGGCGAACCACAGTTCCGCGGCGGCGCCGTCATCGCTGACGAACCGGGACAGTGCCTCGACCCCCACCACGGTTTCTTCGGACAGTCCGTAGATGGGCTGGAACGCCGTCATCAGCATCTGGCTCTCGAGCAGTGCGCTGATGCGTGACATGCTGCGGATCGCATCGAGTTGTTCAGCGAGTTTCGGTGGCATGGCCGTTGGTTCGAGGCGCATTTTCCGGGCGCTGTCCAGCGTTTCCACGGTATTGGCATCGCTGCGCCGCGTTTCCAGGAGGTACTCCAGCAAAGCCCGTTCGGGCACGCCGGGATTCTCATCGAGGCTGTTGCTAAGTCGCTGCCGGACAGCGGCCCCGGAAGGATCCGGATCCGCCAGCACAGCGGCGATGATTCCCCACGCCTGTACACGAACCGACATTAGCTACGCCCCCAGTTGACGAAGTAATGACCCATTGGCCCTTTTTTGTTCAATTTCCAACCGCTTCTAAAGTTCCATGCTGCTGGCAAACCGCGATACCCGCGGCGACGAAAAACAGACCCAGCACGATGATCGTATATCGGTGCGAACAAAAGCGCAGTAGTTTTTTGCTTACTGCTTCGCGCTTTCCGGCTGGGCCGCGAGCAATCCGGGAACCTCGTCGGGCGGGACAGGCCGGCTGAAGTAATAGCCCTGGGCGCTGAGGCACCCCAGTCCGCGGAGTATTTCGGCCTGCTCCGCGGTCTCGACGCCTTCCCAGACAGCCTCCAGGCCGCACGCGCGCACGAGTTGCAGGACAGCAGCCACCAGGGCGGGCTGGGTGGGGTCGGTGCCGAGGCCGGAGATAAGGGAACGGTCCACCTTCACCCGGTCCACCGGCAGCCGGCGCAGGTAGCTGATGGATGAATATCCGGTTCCGAAGTCGTCGATCTCGATCCCCACGCCAAGGCCGCGCAGCCCGCCGAGCGAGTAGCGGTCCAGTTCGTTGCCCTTGACGATAGCCACTTCCGTCAGTTCCAGGACCACCTGCTCCGGCCGGACCCGGGTTTCCTTCAGGACATTCCGCACATCCTCGATGAACTGCAGGCTTTGCAGGTCAGTGGCGGAAATATTTATCCGGACGGAAAAGTGGCTGTCCACAAGGGACGCGGCAATCCATTGCCGAAGCTGGCGCACTGCCGTGCGAAGCACCCACAAACCAAGCTCGGAGATCAGGCCGGCATCCTCGGCCAGTGGAATGAACTCATCCGGCATGATGAGTCCGCGCGTCGGGTGGTTCCAGCGGACCAGGGCCTCCAGGCCTTCGATCCGGCTGGAGCTAAGTTCCACAACGGGCTGGTAGTGCAGGGTCAGTCCGTCGTTCTTGATCGCCGCCCGGAGATCCTCCACCAGTTGGCTGCGGAGCCTGCGGACCAGAAGGAGGCCTGGCTCGAACCGGTGGAGCCTGTTCTGGCCTTCCGCCTTGGAGGCGTACATGGCGACGTCGGCCTCCATCAGCATGTCCTCGGGGGTCTGGCCGGTTCCGCCGACACTTAGCCCGATGCTCGCGCCGCAGCGCACGCTTCTCCCCGGCAGCTCAATCGGTTCGCTGAGGGCCGCAAGGATGCGGTGCCCCACGATGGCCGCCTGGTCTGAGGAGACCGCCGGCATCACGATCGCGAATTCGTCCCCACCAAGGCGTGCGACGACATCCGTGGCGCGCACTGCGCCGCGGATCCGTTCCCCCACAGTGATCAGGACGTTGTCCCCGGCGGTGTGGCCCAGGCTGTCGTTGATGGATTTGAAGGCATCGAGGTCGAGCAGCAGGATGACAGGCCCTTCATTGGCATCGCCGTTGTCAATGGCCGCGCGTAAAGCCTCGAGGAGCGCCGAGCGGTTCGCCAGTCCGGTCAGCGGGTCCTGCATGGCCATCTTTTGCATTTCCAAGTGGGCCTCGTGCAACAGCTGGGTGCGCACCTGCACGCGCTGTTCGAGTTCCTCGTAAATAATCTGCAGGTCCTCGGCCAGGAGGTTGGTGCCCATGATGATGGCGTCGAGCTCATCGCGGGCGTCGGATACCTCGATCCGGGAGCTGAGGTCCCCGGACGCCAACCGGACAATGCCCTCCAGCAGTTGGGAGAGCCGGGGGTCGTTGTCAGCAAACATCGGTCCTCCTTCCCGCGCTCAGTTGGCCCGGCTGCGGCAGGGATCCAGCGGGAGGCTGACGGTGACCGTTGTCCCCGCGCCCAGGGTGGACGCCACGTCGATGCGGCCGCCGTGGCGCGCCACTATATCCTTGGTGATGGCCAGGCCCAGCCCGGTTCCGGGGATGGCCCCGGACATCGCGTTGGAGGCGCGGTAGAACCGGGTGAAGACCTGGTCGATTTCCTCGCTGGAGATGCCAATGCCGTTGTCCGCGACGCGGACGGTGGCCCACCTGGTGCCGTCGGCCGCCGCGCGCGATTCGCTGCCCACCTCGATCCGGCCCCCGCTGGGGGTGAACTTAATGGCGTTGGACACCAGGTTGGTGAACACCTGCTGCAGCTGTACCTCGTCCGCCAGGATTTCCGGATCGTCAGGGAGGGGGTGGACGGCGATGGTTACGTTCTGCAGTTGGGCCAGGGGACGCAGTGCGCCCGCAACAAGGTCCAGGGTCTGTCCCAGGCGCACCGGGGTGAGATGCATCAGGTTGTCATCGAGCCCGTTGCGGGACACGCTCAGCATGTCTTCGATCAGCATGCGGAGCCGCTCAGTGTTCCGTACCACGATGTCCAGCATCTGGTGGACTTCGGGGGAGACGGGCTGATCAGTGCTTTCCTGGATCATGTCCAGATACGCCATGATGGACGTCAGCGGCGTCCTCAACTCATGGTTAACGGTGGCCAGGAAGTCGGTTTTCGCCTTGTCGAGCTGCTGAAGTTGCTTCACCACCTGTTGCTGGCTGCTGATCAGGTGGCTTTGGATCAGGCCGTGCGCGGCGTTGCCCGCCACGTGCTGGATCAGTCCGAGCTCGGCGCGCGACCATTGCCGCGGCTGGTCCAGCATCACGATCCAGATGATGCCCAGCGAGGAGCCTCCGTCGCCCATCGGCACCGCCAGCAGGGAAGCAGCAGGGGCAAGGCGCGGGGTGCCCGATGCTTCACCCGCCCTCGTGTCCTCTTCCGACCCGTCGAAGGAAAGGGTTTCAGCCGCTGCCCAGAGCCTATTGGCCGTGTGCCGGGCGCAGTCCTCATCCGGAAGTGCTTCTGCTGGAAGCTTGTCGAGCCCCGGCCGGGTCCATGTTGCGGTAATCGGAGGAACCCGCTCATCGGCAAACGTGGTCAGCCGGACATGGTCCGCCTTGAACGTCCTGCCGAATCCCTCCACTACCAGGCGGGCAATTTCCTGCGGATCATTGGTGCCCCGGACGGCAGCCGAGACCAGGCGCAGCTGCTCACGGAGGCCTTCGGCTTCCTGCCGGGCCGCGGCCCGCCGGGACACCTGCCTGATGAGTGCTGTGGCCCGGTGAACCAGTTCTTTCGGCGGCACTGGTTTGGCTACGCAGTCGTGGATGCCAGGAGGCTGCATGGATGCAAGTTCTGCGGCGCTGTCCAGGTCCACCATCACCAGGACGGGGGCTTCTGCTTCCACCGCCGACAAGGACGTATCCACGACGACCACCGAGGGTTCGCCTGCCTCGAGCAGGGCGGCCAGCGCGCCCGCATCGCCGGCAGTACGCACCTCGTAGCCGGCGTCGCGCAGTGCCTGCGCGTTGACCGCCAGCCTTCCGCCGTCGGGGTCCGCCATAACAGCAGTGCAGGGCACAGCCGAGTCCCACGGCATGTCAGCCGTCACAATGCCCCCTTCGCTCCCAGTTGAGTACATTGTAGGGCGGACGCAGGCTGGATGGACCCGAAGAAGTTGAACATCCCGCAAGAGTGACGAAACAACCGGACGCGGACCACCCCGCATGGCCAAACGGGACGCTCGGCCGCCGGTTTGGCAGCGCAACCCATATATTTGATCCGTGTCCTCTCCAGCGAAATCAGTGCGCTCTGCCTGGCAGAAGTACCTGATGATTCCCAAACTCGTCCGCCTGTCCCGCTCCGCGCACAAGGACCGGCCGGTGGCGTGGGACAGGTACTGGGCAGGCATCAACGTGACCGGAGCGGATGGCGAGGTTCTCTGGGACTCCGGCAGGGACCATGAATTCCTGGGGTACAAGGAGGTGCTCGTGCGGTACCTGGACCCGGCGCTTCCCACGGTTGACGTGGGATGTGGGCACGGCAGCTTCACGCGAGCGCTCGCCGGGGTCTTCCCAGCCGTAGTTGGCGTAGACGTCTCGGCCCATGCAATTGAGCGCGCACGGTCTGAATCCGAAAAGGAGGGCGCCGGGGCAGGGTGCGTCCGCTACGAGGTGCGGGACATGACAGCGCCTGGCGCTGCAACCGGGCTGGCGGACGAACGCGGGGCGAACGTCTTTGTCCGCGGCGTGTTCCACGTACTCACCGCCGATGACCAGATGGCACTGGCGGAAAACCTTTGGAGCCTGGCCGGCAGGCACGGCACCGTATTCCTTGCAGAAACCAACTTCCAGGGAAACCCCGTGGACTATGTCTCGCACCTGGGAGCAACTACCAGGGGTATTCCGGCGCCGCTGGAGCGCGCCATCCGTGAGCTGCCCATGCCCGGCCATTTTGGCCCTGCCGAACGGGCCCGTGTCCTTCCCGGGGAAACCTGGGAGCTCCTTGAGGACGGTGCCGTCGCTATCCAGACGAACCCGATGACGGACGTGGCCGAGCAGAGCCTGATCCCCGGCTACTACGCGGTGGCGCGTCCCCGGACCTAGCCGCACGAAAGGGGCAGAGGTACAATCTTCATCCGCCCCGTCCCATGGACCTGCCCCCTTGACAGGGAGGCGGAGCGGGAGGCTACATAGTAAGTAGACTTACTAGTTAGTCGTAGGGGAAGGATGGCCACCATGGCGCAGGACAAAGGCAGTAAGAGCCGCGAGTCTGAAACGGACCAGGACGAAGAGGACCTGGGCGCAGGCCCGGACGACGGGAAGGTCCGCACTGGACCGGAATCATCCAAATCACTGAAGTATTCCCAGGAGGTCACCTCAACGGAAGACGAACCGGAGCGCGAGGGCCGGAGCCTGGTTACCACGCACCATGAAGTCATCAGGCAGTGGGCAGAGGACCGCGACGGCGTTCCCGCCACGGTGGAAGGCACCGAGCACGGTGACCACCTTGGCGTGCTGCGGATCGACTTTGGTGGCGAAAATGACAAGCTCCGCCACGTCAGCTGGGAGGAATGGTTTGAAACCTTTGACTCCCGCCAGCTGAACTTCATATACCAGGAACAGCGCAGCGACGGCCAACAATCAAACTTCTTCCGGCTTGAAAACCCTGGCCGGGAAGACGCCTAAGCCGCATTCGTCCAGCCGTACCCCGCAAGACCAGCACCGGATCACCTCCGGTGCCGTCCCGTCGTCGGCAGGCGCAAAACCAACAGGAACAACCATGCGCAAACTTATCCCTTCCGGTTCCCTCCGCGGGATGCTGCTGCCACCAACCTACGGCCGGCACGTCACGGACAGCACCGCATTCACCGTATTGTCCGTCGAGATCTGGACCAGCGGCCTGGTGGTCAACATCCAGATGGCGTCCGACGACGGGCCGGAGCCCAACATCATCCTCCAGGACCACTTCGGTACCGAGTATTCGCTGCTCAACTCGGCGAATTTGGGCTCCCGCAACCTCCAGGTATTCACCCCCTCGGTGCCGCCCGGAACCAGGAGCCTTACGGTCAAGTCGGCTGACGACGCACACGCCCGTCCGGTGGTTACCTTCGCCGTCCCGCTCCTGACCATGCGGGACGCCGCGGGCGACTCCAAGGATGACGGTTACCCCTCGCCGCCGGAACTCCGCCGTCCGGCCTGAAGACAAAGGAGCCACCATGAAGGACACCACGGGGTTCAGCCCCACCACCGCCATTGTCACCGCGTCAGACTCCGGCATCGGGAAGGCCACGGCCGTTGCGCTGGCCAAGGCGGGCATGGACGTGGGCGTGACCTGGCATTCGGACAAGGCGGGCGCCGAAGCGACAGCCGAAGAAATCCGGAGCCTGGGACGTAAGGCAGTGGTGCGGCAGCTGGATACCACTGAGCTCGGGGCCGCCGGCAGGGTAATCGAGGAACTGGCTGAGGAGCTAGGCGGGGTGGACGTGTTCGTCAACAATGCCGGCACCGGCGACGGGACCAAGTTCCTGGACCTGGATGTAAACACCTGGATGCAAACCCTGGACACGAACCTCAACGGCGCCTTCGTCTGCCTGCAGGCGGCCGCCCGGCGCATGGTCCAGGCCGGCAGGGGAGGGCGGTTGATTGCCGTCACCAGCGTGCACGAGTTCCAGCCGCGGGTGGGATCGTCCGCCTACGACGCCTCCAAGCACGGCCTGGGCGGGCTGATGAAGACGCTGGCCCTGGAACTCGCCGAGCACGGCATTACCGCCAACAGCGTTGCCCCCGGCGAGATAGCCACCCCCATGACAGGGCAGGAGGATGAGGACCCGACGACGAAGGACCGGCCCGGCGTACCGCTGGGCAGGCCGGGCGACGCGCGGGAAGTGGCTGCCGTGATTGCCTTCCTCGCATCGCCCGCTTCGAGCTACGTCACCGGCGCTTCCTGGGCGGTGGATGGCGGCATGCTGCAGATGGGCCCGCAGGGCGGCTCGCACATTACCGGCCACGAATGGCGCGAAGGGTAGGAGCTTCCGGCCGGACCTGCGGGAAAGGTGCCCCACCGTATGACATCTGGCAAGCGCTTTCCTCGCCGGTGCTGGCATGATGGAGCCCATGCGCATTCTTATTGCTCCGGACAAGTTCAAGGGTTCCCTCACAGCCGCTGAAGCAGCTGCCGCCATCGCGGAGGGTGCCCTGCGCGTTTACCCGGATGCCGTCGCCACACAGTTCCCCATCGCCGACGGCGGCGAGGGAACCCTCGAAGCGGCCGTCGCTGCCGGCTACGAGGAGCGGATCAATGCGGTGGTAGGCCCCATCCTTGCCCCTGTCGGCGCGGCCTGGGCCATCCGGAAGGGCGACGGCGGCAGGGTTGCCGCCGTCATTGAAACGGCGCAGGCCTCCGGCCTGGCCGAGATGGAGCCCACCCCCGCCAACGCGGTCCGTGCCCACAGCTACGGCTGCGGCCAACTGATTGCGGCAGCGCTGGACGCCGGTGCCACGGAAATTGTGCTGGGGCTCGGCGGATCGGCAATGACCGACGGCGGCAGCGGCGCCCTGCGCGCCCTGGGCCTGAAGCCGCTGGACCGGGCCGGGAATGTGGTGCCGCTGGGTGGCGGCTCACTCGCCGACATTGTGGCGCTGGATTCCTCCGAACTGGACCCCCGGCTGGCCGCCACCAGCTTCCGTATCGCCGTGGACGTACGGAACCCGCTCTACGGCACGCTGGGTGCCGCACACGTCTTTTCCCCGCAAAAGGGCGCGGACGAGGAGGCCGTGGAGCTGCTCGACGCCGGGCTCCGCAACTGGGCGTCACTCTTGCGCGAAGCAACGGGCCGGGACGTCAACATCGAGGGGGCAGGCGCCGCCGGCGGCTTCCCGGCGTCGTTCCTTGCCTTTACCGACGCCGCGCTGGAAGGCGGGTTCGCGCTGGTGGCGGGACTGACGGGTCTGGCAGGTCAGCTGGCGGAAAGCGACCTGGTGATCACGGGGGAAGGATCCATGGACCACCAATCACTGACTGGCAAAGCCCCCATCGCGCTCGCGGATGCTGCCAGGGAACGCGGCATTCCGGTCATCGTGGTGGCCGGGAGGATCCTGGTGACTCCCGAGGACCTCGCCGGGCACGGAGTGGTTGCTGCTGCCCAACTGCTGGACGTGGCGGCAAGCCCGGAGGATGCAGTGGCCAACGCCGCCAAGTACCTGGCCTGGGCTACAAGCCAGGTACTTGAAGGCGCTTAGGAAAGTGCGGCGCCGCTACCGGGCGCCGGGCGGCTAAACGATGGTCTTGTTGCGCCGGCGCTGCCAGACCAGGATCGCGATCAGCGCCACCAGGACCACTGCACCGATAACCCACGGCGTGTAATCCAGCCGGGTGGACTCGTTCTCAGCTGATTCCCCCGTTCCCGGATTGACCGGGCCGGCTGAGTTGGTATCCCCGGGCGAAGGCGTGGGGGAGGCGGCGGACAGCGCAACAGTAGTTGCCGTGGTGTGCGCGGCCGGCGAGGCATGGGCGGCGCCGAGCGAAAGTGCCGGTGCTGCAAGCACCAGCAGGGCCGCCAGTGCGATCTTCAAAAGTGTTTTCATAGGGTTCTCCTGTCGTTGTCCCGCGGCTTGTTGTCCGGCCGCGTGGCTGGTAAGGGCATGGGTTGTAGCTGGACATCAGCGTGGTAGGCCGGCTCGGGATCCGGTTCGGCGGACGGGCGCCGTGCAGCCGTGTTGTGGGTGGTAAGTTACCGGCCGGCCTCGGCGCGCCTGTTCAGGTGGATGGGCACGTAGACCAGCAGGACCACCATCACGGCCATCAATGCTCCGCCGGCGGTGAGGCCGGCTGTGCGTCCTGCGGTCACGTCGAACACCAGGGCCGCTGTGCCGGCACTCAACAGCGCGATTCCGGCAAGGGTGATCTTGGCGATGGTGTCGCCGCTGGAAACCAGGGTCTCCTTAAGCCGCTTCCGGAAGAGCCGCCGGTGGACACTGACCGGCAAAAGGATGAGCGCTGTGGTCAGCGCAGCGACCATCACGTTGGTCAGGTAGAGGGCAACCTGGAAGTCATCGAGGTCTTCGAACCGTTCCTGGAACGGCAGGGTCAGCAGGAAGCCGCCCAGGATCTGTACGCCCATCTGCAGCACCCGCATCTCCTGCAGCAGTTCCGCCCAGTTGCGGTCCAGCTGTTCCTCACGGGTTTCATTCCTGCCTGTCCGGCCGGTGTAATCCTCCACATCCGACATTGCTTCTCCTTTCTGCGCCGCCCAGTCCCTGGGAGCCTTGCTACTCCCCAAGTACCCAGAAACAAAGGGCAACGTTGCGCCGCGCCCCACATTTGATAAGTTTACTGATGATTTGCACGGAACGGTGGACTTTGCTCCTCCGGCCGGGATAGCTTCGAAGGGCCGGTGCACGGCTGGGCCCTCGGAAAACCGACACAGTGAGTAGGCGGACTATGAGCGAGACGGAAAAGCAAACAGACCAGCCAAAGGATCCCCGGGGCGGCTACCACACCGCCGGGTTCCCCGAGCAGGAGCAGAAGCAGCCCGGCCTGACGGCGCCCATGGAGCCCAAGCCGGACCACGGGGAACTCAGCTATGAGGGGCACGGGAAGCTGCAGGGCAAGTCAGCCCTCATCACAGGCGGCGATTCGGGCATTGGCAAGGCAGCCGCCATCGCCTTCGCCCGCGAGGGCGCCGACGTTGCCATCTCCTACCTGCCCGAAGAGGAGGAAGACGCCCAGGACACCGCGGACTGGATCCGGAAAGCGGGCCAGCGGGTCCTCCTGTTTCCCGGTGACGGCCGCGAAGAGGAGTTCAGCACCCGGATCGCCAATGAAACAGCGGCCGAGTTCGGACGCCTTGATGTGGTGGTGCTGAACGCGGCGTACCAGAAGAACCGCGAGAGCCTGGAGTCACTGCCCACCGAGGAATTCGACCGGGTCTTCAAGACCAACCTGTACTCGCTGCTGTGGACAGCGCGGGCGGCCGTGCCCCACCTGAAGCCGGGTGCCTCGATCATCACCACGGCCTCCATCCAGGCCTTCAATCCTTCGCCCGGCCTGATCGACTACGCCATGACCAAGGCGGCCCAGGTGGCATTCACCAAAGCGCTGGCGCAGGAGCTTGGCCCCAAGGGCATCAGGGTCAATGCGGTGGCTCCCGGACCGATCTGGACCCCGCTGATTCCCGCGACCGAATGGCCGGATAAGCTTCCGACGTTCGGCCAGGACACCCCACTGGAACGCGCGGGGCAGCCCGCCGAGCTTGCCGCGGCCTACGTGCTGCTGGCATCAGAGGACGGGTCCTACATTTCCGGCGCCGTACTGCCGGTCACCGGCGGAAAGGGGCTCTGAGCAGCCCCCGACGTTCAGTTTTCATCCAACGCACAACAGGAGGAACCATGACGCAGGAAAACCAGCACGCCCAGCCGGAATCGGACCCCGGCGGATATGGCACTCCCACCGCTGAGCAGGAACTGGGAGGAGCCCAGGGCTCCGTAGACAGCCCGGCCGCAGGCAGCACAGGCGGCGTGGACACTAATGAGCCGCAGTCCGGCACCGGCAGCGATCCCGTGCCCCGGGATGTGGATCTCCCCTCCGGGGAAGCTGAACTGGATGAGTCGAACGACGACTCCCAGGGCTCGGCCCCGGTGTCCTCCGAGCCCGGGCAGGAAGCCACCGGGATCCCGGACGGCAGCGGCAACGACCTGCCCAAGGAAAAGTCACCGAACGACGACGGCGGCGAGAGCTTCGACGCCGGGTAACCGGTGAGGTGCCGCTCCCTCAAGCAGTGCACCTGACCGCTGAAGGCCTCCCCCGTTGCCACGTGCGGCTCCGGGCGGAGGCCTTCGCCGTGCCCGGGCATACATCGACGCTGATGTGGGTACGGCACACGACGAACCCCATTCACTATCTATGCCGAGGCAGGCGCCGGGAGGTTGGGTGTGAGCAGGAAATCATCGGAACAGTGGGCACGGCGTGTCGAGGTGCCGGTCAGTGTTGCAGTGGACGTGCTGATTCCCACGTGCAACCGCCCGGCAGAACTGGCCGTGACGCTGGCCGGGCTGGCAGGGCAGGCCGACCCGCCCTTCCGCGTGGTGGTCAGCGACCAGTCCACGGATTCTCCCGGTTGGGAACACCCGGCGGCAGCGGCGATGGTCCGCGTCCTTGAAGCCCAGGGCCGCCCGGTCACGTTGCTCCGGCACCTGCCCCGGCGCGGACTGGCGGAGCACCGCCAGTTCCTGTTGGATCAGTCGACGGCCGAGCAGTGCCTTTTCCTTGATGATGACATCTGGCTGGAACCGGGAGCGCTGGAGCGGCTCAGCCGGGCACTCGACGAGCTGCACTGCGGTTTTGTCGGGATGGCTCCGCAGGGCTTGTCCTACCTTGATGACAGGCGGCCGGAGCAGACAGCCGGCTTTGAAGCGTGGGACGGTCCCGTGACCGCGGAGCGCATCCGGCCGGGTGCCCCTGGATTTGACCGCTGGCCGCTTCACAACGCCGCAAACCTCAGCCATCTCAGCGCGGACCTTTCCCTGGAACCGGGGGAGTGGGTGCCTTACCGCGTGGCCTGGCTTGGCGGCTGCGTGCTTTACCGCCGGGAAGCCCTGAACACCGCCGGTGGCTTTGCCTTCTGGACGAGCCTTCCCGTTGACCACGCGGGCGAGGACGTTGTGGCCCAATGGCAGGTCATGGAAAGGTACGGAGCCGCCGGGATCCTGCCCTCGGGCGCGGTCCATCTGGAGTCACCCACCACGGTGACGGACCGGCGGGTGGAGGCATACGACGTCGTACTCAGCGCAAACGCGCAGGCATACGCAGGGAACGCCGCGGCAGCAGACTAGGTAGGCAACCCCCGCTGCCGCCTCCCGCACGCACGGAGCGGGAGTATCCTTAGAACCAGGTTTTGCAGTAGGCCGCCAGCGCTTCAACCAAGGCGTGCAACATGGCCGCAGGACATCCGGAGCAGGTCGGCTGGGGACCGCTTCCACTATCCCCGGAGCCGGTTTTCGACAGCAAGGACGTCGAAAACTACCTCTGGGAGGTCACCCGCGAGTTCATGACGGACATCAAGGGCGAAATCCGCGGCATCGGCTGGGCCGCCACCCTCTTCCGCCTCGGGAAGGCGCGCACCCTGGCTGCAAGCACCGACCGGGCGCGCGAGGCGGACCGGGAACAGTGTTCCTTTGCTGACGGACCGGTCATCGAAGCGCTGCGCAGCGGCGAGTTCGTATTGCTTTCCGACGTCGGGCGGGACCGGCGCTGGCCCGGGTACGCGAGTGCCGCGGCCGGCCACGGTGTCCGGTCACTCCTGTCAGTGCCCATCGTGTCCGAGGGCGGGACGAGTGCAGCCATCAATCTTTATGCAGCTTCGCCCCATGCGTTTACCAGTGATGACCTCCTCCGAAGCCGCAGCTACGTGCAGCAGGTGGCGCGCTCGCTGCGCGTAGTGGTCAGGGTGGCCGAGCGGGCAGAGGCCACGGCGGGCCTTGCCGTCGCCCAAAGTTCGCTGGTCCTGGTGGATCTGGCGGTGCGCAGCCTCATGGACGAGTACGGCCTCAGCCGGGAAGGTGCCCTGCGCTTCCTGCAGCGGGAGGCGTCGCACCACGAGTTGGGCCTGCGGGATGCGGCCCTGAATGTTGTTGCTCCTGGCCCCGGCAGGGATCCGTCAGCGCCCCGGCGGGACCTGGCTGATGACCTGGAGGACTTCCGCCTGATGGCCCCGGCGGAACTGGACCAGCCGCTCGAGGCAGTTGCTGCCCCGGAAACCTACCCTTCCACGACGACGACGACGGCGAAAGGACGGCCGGCATGACCATCGAAGAGCAAGAGACGCGCCCCGGGCGGCCGCCGGCTGAGCGGCACCCGTGGCACCGCTTCGTAGCCCTCGGCGACTCCTACACCGAAGGAATCGGCGACCCGGAGCCCCGCAGCCCCGGCGGGCTCCGCGGCTGGGCTGACCGGACCGCCGAGGAACTCAGCCACGGCCAGAGCGACTTCGCCTACGCCAACCTTGCGGTGCGGGGAATGGTGCTCCAGGAGATCCTGGACCGGCAACTCGAGCCGGCCCTTGCCCTCAAACCGGACCTGGCAGCAATGTCCGGCGGCGGAAACGATGTGGTTTTCCACCGCGGTGATCCTGACAAGCTGGCCGAGAAGATGGACTCGGCCGTGGGCCAGCTGGCTGGAACCGCCGGCACCGTCCTGCTGTTCGCCGGGCCGGACTGGGGCAGTACGCCGGTGTTCGGCCAGATCAGGGGAAGGCTGGCCGTCTACAACGAACACCTCCACACCATCGGATTACGCCACCACGCGGTGATGGTGGACCTGTGGTGCCTGCCGGCGCTCCACGACGCCCGGATGTGGGACAGGGACCGGCTGCACCTTTCGCCGCTGGGCCACCACGTAGTCGCCGTCGCCACCCTTGACGCGCTGGGGGTGCCGCATGCGCTCAAGACCCTGCAGCCGCGGCCTGTTCCGTCCCATGGCTGGAAACAGGCCAGGGCGGATGACCTGATCTGGGCGCGGCAGTACCTGTTCCCCTGGGTCCTTGACCGCCTGCGGCCCCACTCGGTGGAGTCTTTGGCGGCGAAGCGGCCGCAGGCGGGCCCGGTCTTCGGCGTTGGCCTGCCTGGTCCGTTCCCTCCCGGCCATCCGGCCGGAATGGGCGTGGCTAACCTGCCGGAGGACGGTATTTCGACGGCGGACGGCTTCGGGCTCCGGACCGCCTCCGGGCCGGAGGGCGGGGACGGGCCTGAGGACGCGGAGGAAGCCGGTGAAGTGGCTTAGCTGATGTGGCGCTAGCGTTTTTTGGGCGCGCGCTTGGCTGCTGCGTTCATGGCCGCCTTGGCTGCCGGCGGCAGGCCGGCCTGCTCTGTCTCGGGCTCCGCCACGGTGCCGCGGGCCTTCGCGATGGCCTTCATGCCGTGGTAGATCACCAGGGCGGCGGCGGAACCGAGGGCGATGCCCGTGAACGTGAGGTCGCCGATGGTCCACGTGTAGTCGGCGATGCCTATGATCAGGGCCACGGCTGCGGTGGTGAGGTTGACCGGGTTCGAGAAGTTCACCTTGTTCTGCACCCAGATCTTCACACCCAGAATACCGATCATGCCGTACAGCATGGTGGCGGCGCCGCCCAAAACACCTGGCGGAACGGTGGCGATGAGCTCGCCGAACTTGGGGGAGAAGCTCAGCAGGATGGCGAAGACGCCCGCCACCCAGTAGGCCGCCGTTGAGTAGACCTTGGTGGCGGCCATAACGCCGATGTTCTCGGCGTAAGTGGTGGTTCCGGAACCGCCGCCAAATCCGGCCAGGACGGTGGCGGCGCCGTCGGCCATCAGCGCGCGGCCGGAGACGCCGTCGAGGTTCTGGCCGGTCATTGCGGCGACTGACTTAACGTGGCCGATGTTTTCAGCCACCAGCACCAGTACCACGGGTACGAACAGGCCCAGGACGCCCACATGGAACTCGGGGGTCTGGAACTGCGGGAGGCCCACCCAGGCGGCGGCGTCCATCTTCCCGTAGCTCACCTCGCCGCGCAGCATGGCC
Organism: Arthrobacter sp. V1I9; assembly: GCF_030817075.1. Taxonomy (NCBI): domain Bacteria; kingdom Bacillati; phylum Actinomycetota; class Actinomycetes; order Micrococcales; family Micrococcaceae; genus Arthrobacter; species Arthrobacter sp. V1I9. Next base: position 3,560,351 of record NZ_JAUSYU010000001.1, on the reverse strand, counting down.
ACGAAATAGCCCACCACCACGCCCACGAGGATGCTCAGGCGGCCCAGGATGCCGCGGAAGAGGACGCTCACCAGGATGATGGTGGCCAGCGTGACGACGGCGGTGACGGGGGCGGCGTCGAAATTGTTCTTGGCGGCGGGGGCAAGGTTAAGGCCGATCAGCGCCACGATGGCACCGGTGACGATCGGCGGCATGAGCCGGTTGATCCAGCCTGCACCGAACTTCTGCACAATGGCGCCCACCAGGGCCAGGGTTGCGCCCGCCAGCACCACGCCGCCGAGTGCCCCGGGCACGCCGAACTGCTGCTGGGACGCCATGATGGGAGCGATGAACGCGAAGCTTGAGCCAAGGTAGCTGGGCACCCGGCCCTTGGTGATCACCAGGAAAAGCAGAGTGCCGATGCCTGAGAAGAACAGCGTGGTGGCGGGCGGCATGCCGGTGATGATGGGCACCAGGAACGTGGCGCCGAACATGGCCACCACGTGCTGCATGCCAACGCCGATGGTCAGTGGCCAGGCGAGCCGCTCATCAGGTGCCACAACGTGGCCGGGCTTGATGGACTTGCCGGTGCCGTGCAGCTTCCATTTGATTCCGAGCATGCTCATGGGCGGAGGCCTTTCAAAAGGGTGGTGCCTCGGAGGGCGAAGATCAACTGGCTCCAGAATACCGCCAGCGTTCGCTGCCGGACCGCTGTGCCCAACGTCACCCGCCGTTACGGGAAGAGGCCCCGGTTAGTTGAAGTTGCAAGGATGGAAAGCATCGAGGCCGCCCCAAGCAGAGGGAGGCGCAGCGAAAGGTAAGCCAATGACCATTGCCCACGAAGAAGCAGTAATCGATTCGGCCGCCGTCGACGCCATTTTTGCCCAGGCCCGCACAGCCAACTCCTTCACCGGAGAGGTGACCGACGAGCAGGCGCAGGCCATCTATGAGCTGACCAAGTTCGGCCCCACGGCTTTCAACTCCCAGCCGCTGCGGGTCACCTACGTCCGGTCGGACGAGGCCCGCGCCACGCTCGTTAAAGCCCTCATGCCGGGCAACCGCGCCAAGACCGCCTCCGCGCCGCTCGTGGCCATCCTCAGCTACGACACCGACTGGGCCGGGCAGTGGGACAACTTCCTCCCCGGCTACAACGCCCCGAAGGCCATGTACGACGCCAACCCGGAACTCGCCGCCGCCACGGGCAGCAACAACGCCCACCTGCAGGCCGGCTACTTCATCCTGGCCGTCCGCTCCCTTGGGTTTGCCGCAGGCCCCATGACCGGCGCAGATTTCGGCGCGATTGACGCCGCCTTCTTCCCGAAGGGCGACCAGAAGAGCTTCCTGGTGGTCAACATCGGCCGGCCCGCAGAGGACGCTTTTGGTGAAGCCAAGCCCAAGTTCTCCTACGAGGACGTCGTCCGCACCGTCTAACCGCCCACCGTCCAACCCGACGCTCTCTCACCTAATGCGCCTTTTGGCCAGACGCTCTCTCACCCATGAACTGGTCCCCGGAAGTCGAAACTGAATTTCTCAGTCCAACTTCCGGGGACCAGTTCACCCATGAGAGAGCGTTTGTGTTCAACCGGCATTAACTGAGAGAGCGTCGTGGGGCAGTGGCAGACTATGGCTATGCCCGTACGGAACCTCATCTTCGTGGCCTTCGTCGAGCCCGTGACGGACGAGCTGGTTTTCCCGCGGACGCACTGGCCCCTGCACATCACGCTGGTGAGGTTCGACGTCGACAGTGACGGTGCTGCCGGACAGCTCGCCGCAGTGGCGGGCCCGCTCGCCGAGCCGGCCCTGGGTGCGACTCTCACCGTAGGGGAGGACGCCGGGTTCGGCCGGAACGGGTCCGTGGCCGTCAGCCTCATCCAGCCGCAAAAGGACTTGCAGGCACTGCACGAGCAGCTGGTTGCCGCAGTCAGGAGCCTTGCCGGCAAAGTCCTGACGCCGGCCCACACCCTGTCCGGCTACCGGCCCCACGTGTCGCACCACGGTGACAAACGGCTGAACCCGGGCGACGCCGTCGTGCTGGACCGGATCGCGCTAATGGACATGGCGCCGGACGGTGACCGAACCGTCCGGCGCATCCTCAAACTGTGGAGCCGGGACTAAACCGCTTAGGCGATAACGCCGTCCACCAGGGCCTTGGCTTCCGCCTGCACCTGCTTGAGGTGCTCCTCGCCCTTGAAGGACTCGGCGTAGATCTTGTAGACGTCCTCCGTGCCGGACGGGCGGGCAGCGAACCAGGCGTTCTCCGTGACCACCTTGAGCCCGCCGATGGACGCGCCGTTCCCCGGGGCTTCGGTGAGCTTGGAAATGATCGGCTCGCCGGCCAGCTCAGTTGCCGTGACGTCCGACGGCGACAACTTGCCAAGTGCCGACTTCTGCTCCCGCGTGGCTGCTGCGTCAATGCGGGCGTAAACGGGCGCGCCGAACTGGTCCGTGAGGCCCTTGTAGAGCTGGGACGGGGACTTGCCCGTGACCGCAGTGATCTCGGAGGCGAGCAGGGCCAGCAGGATGCCGTCCTTGTCCGTGGTCCAGACGCTGCCGTCCCTTTTATTGAAGGAGGCACCGGCCGATTCCTCGCCGCCGAATGCACCCTCGCCGGAGAGCAGCCCCGGAACGAACCACTTGAACCCCACCGGGACCTCCACCAGCTTGCGGCCCAGGCTCTCCGCCACGCGGTCGATGATGGAGGAGGACACCAACGTTTTGCCCACCACCGAGTTGGGGTTCCAGCCGCTGCGGTTGCGGTACAGGTAGTCGATCGCGACGGCGAGATAGTGGTTCGGGTTCATCAGCCCGCCCACCCCATCAACAACAGGTGTGACGATGCCGTGGCGGTCTGCGTCGGCGTCGTTGCCCGTGGCAATATCGAACGCCGGCTGGCCCGAAGACGAAGCATCGGCCATGCGCTGGATCAGCGAGGCCATGGCGGCGGGGGAGGAGCAGTCCATCCGGATCTTCTCGTCCCAGTCCAGCGTCATAAAGGCCCACTGCGGATCCACGGTGGGGTTGACCACTGTGAGGTTCAGGTGGTGGCGCTCGCCGATCTCGCTCCAGTAGTCCACAGCAGCGCCGCCCATGGGATCAGCCCCGATGCGGACGCCGGCCTCGCGTATGGCATCCAGGTTCAGGACGGAAGGCAGGTCATCCACGTAGCTGCTGAGGAAGTCGAATTTGCCGGTGGTGTCGGCGGCCAGCGCGTCCGCCAGCGGGATGCGCTTCACACCGCGCAGGTCGTTTTCGAGCAGTTCGTTGGCGCGGTTGGCGATCCAGCCGGTGGCATCCGAATCGGCGGGCCCGCCGTGCGGGGGGTTGTACTTGAAGCCGCCGTCGGCCGGCGGGTTGTGGCTGGGGGTGACCACGATGCCGTCAGCCTGGGGAGCACCGGCGCCGGCGTTCCGGTTGTAGGTGAGGATGGCGTGGCTAAGGGCAGGGGTGGGGGTGTAGCCGTGGCGTGCGTCGATGAGGACCTGGACGCCGTTGGCAGCCAGCACCTCGAGCGCGGAGTTCTGCGCCGGCTCGCTGAGGGCGTGGGTGTCCTTGGCCAGGAACAGCGGGCCAGTGATGCCCTGCCCCGCCCGGTACTCCACGATGGCCTGGGTGATGGCCACGATGTGCTTCTCGTTGAATGACGCCTTGAGGCTCGAGCCGCGGTGCCCGGAAGTGCCGAACGCCACGCGCTGGCCTGGATCACCCAGATCCGGTGTGATGTCGTAATACGCGTCAAGGAGGGCAGTGATGTCAACAAGGTCCTGGGGTTGGGCAACTGTACCCGCGCGGCTAGCCATGGCTACAGCATGCCAGACCCGGGCCGCAGTCAAAACGACCCGTCCACAATCCGGCCACTGTGTCCGGCCCTGTGACGGAACAACGTCATCAACCAAGTAGCCCACCTGAGTACAGGGCCATCAAAGTACTTATATACCGGCGCCCCTGCACACTGTTACTTTCGAAAAATCGGGCGGAATGTCCGCAAGCAAAAGGGCGACGGCGGCCTTCCGCCGTCGGTATTCCAGTCGGGAAAGCAGGGACGGGCCATGGGGGCAGGGGACGGGGCAGCGGAGCATTCCAGGCTGGCTGCGGAAAGGGTCGCGAGGCTCAAGCGCCAGCTCGACCAGGCAGAGCGCTCCACCAAGGCCTGGGATGCCGGCGCCGCCCACGGGCGGGTGGTGGAGGAGAAGCTCAGCGAATTGGTGCCGCGCGGCTGGTACGTGCTGCACGACGTGCACTGGCCGGGTCGGCCCAAGGCCAACCTGGATCACGTCCTGGTGGGGCCGGGCGGCGTGGTGGTGGTGGACGCCAAGAACTGGACCGGCGAAGTCCGGGTGGCCTCCGGTGTGCTGTGGCAGGGCCGCTACGCACGCACCCAGGCGGTAGAAGGCGCGCTGGCCCAGTGCGCCGCCGTCGCCTCCGTCATGGCGCCGCCACACCGCAGGCTGGTCCGTCCGTTGATCTGTATGGCTGCGCAGCCGGATCTCTTTGGTGTGACGAACGCGGACGTGCCCGTGGCCGGCGCCCAGCGTGTTGTGGGGGCCATCGAGGCCTTGCCCCCGGTGCTGGACCAGCAGGCCGTGGTGGGGCTCTACGCCCACCTCGGCCAGCAGCTCACGCATGAACAGGAGCCGGGCATCACGGCGTTCAGGAATGTCAGGCCGGGCACGGTGGTAAGGCCGGTTGACCCGCGTCAGGCGCCCTCGAACAGCGATAGGGAGCATCGTCCCGTGCCTGCCCGGCGCGTCTCTGCCCGTCCTATGCCTCCCCGATCCAGGGTTCGGGGGACCGCGCCGGAAACGGCCGCTGGCAGGCGGAACCCAGAGGCCCGCCGGCACGGCACAACCGGGGCAGGAACACTGGCACTCCTGGCCGCGTTCGTTATTTTCGCCGTCTACGTGCTGCCGTACTGGGGGCAATAGACCTGCCGCCGGTAGGCTGGAGAGCAAAACTTCCAAGGGGGAAACTTTGACTGACCAGCCGCCGGGCCCGTACAACCAGCCGGGCCCGTACAACCAGCCGCCGGGCTCATACCAGCCGGGCCCGTACAACCAGCCGCCGGGCTCATACCAGCCGGGCCCGTACAGCCAAGGCGGAATCCCCTACAGCCAGCCCGGCTACTACGGCGTGCCCGAGCCGAAGACACTCAGCATCGCGAGCATGGTCTGCGGCATCGCCTCGGTGATCATGGGCTTCCTCCTCCTGCCGCAGATCGCCGCCATCATCACCGGCCACATGGCGCTCAAACGCGAACCGTCCGGCAAGGGCATGTCGATCACGGGCCTGGTGCTGGGGTACCTCTGCCTGCTGGGCTACGGTGCGTTGTGGCTGCTGGCCATTATCGGGTTGGCCGTCGCGAGTACCACCACCGGTACCACCTCCACCTTCTGAACCAGCAGCCGACGGCGGCCCGGGGCTGAGGTGCCCAAGCCGCCGTCGTGCCTCTATGCCTTGGTCCCGGCCGGGAGCGGAAGGGTCTCCGCGGGGCTGTCCGGATAAATCGATTCGGCCGGCGCGCGGTTGGTGGCCTTCGCCCACGGGTAGTAGATCGCGAGGGTGACAGCGATCCCCACCAGCCACGAGATGTCCGCGCCGCCCAGCCAGCGGGTCACGGGTCCTGTGTACAGCGCCTGCGCGAGGAACGGGATCTGGACCACGACGCCGATTCCATAGGACACCAGGGCGGCGGCGTTCCAGCGGCCGTAGCGTCCGTCCGGGTTATAGAGCGCGGGGATGTCCAGGCGGTCCCGGGAGATCTTGTAGTAGTCCACGAGGTTGATCACGGACCAGGGAGTGAACACCATCAGCAGCAGCAGGACAAAGTTCTTGAAGAGGTTCAGGAAGTCCTTGCTGGCGAAAAGCGCAATGAGGACGCTGGCCGCTATCACCGCGATGATAAAAAAGATCCGCATGGCTTTGGAAACCGAGTTCCGGCGGTTGACGGCGGTGCTGATGGTGACGCCGCACATAAAGGCGCCGTAGGCGTTGAGGCAGTTAACGGTGAGCTTGCCGGTGACAATCATCAGGTAGATGAAGATGGCGATCAGTCCGCCGCCGGCAAGGTCGCCCATGTAGCCAACCTGGTTCTTCAGGAAGTCGCCGCCGAGCTTGGCTGCCGAGAGCCCGCCGGCGATGGCGCCCAAAGTCATGGCCCACTGCGCGCCGCCAACAGACCCGGCAAAGGTGTACCAGAACGTTCTGCGTTCGGAAGTGCCGGCGGGCAGGTAGCGGGAGTAGTCCGCTACGTAGGGGCCGAACGTGAGCTGCCACCCCGCCCCGAGCGCGATGGCGGTCAGGAACGTGGGCCATTCGAAGCCCTTGACCATCATCACCTGGGTGACGTCGAACTTTGTGAAGACGGCGACGGTGAGGTACAGGAATCCCGCCACGCCCACCACTGTGGCGATGCGGCCCAGGGCATGGATGTACTTGTAACCCAAGATCGCGAGCAGGGCGGTTGCGGCGCCGAAGATCAGGATGCCGACCGCCGGGGCTTCCACACCGAGCATCAGGTTGATCGCCTGGCCGGAGAGCACCGTCCCGGTGGAGGCAAACCCTACATACATCAGGATCACCAGGACCAGCGGGATGACTGCTCCGTAGACGCCGAACTGCGCACGGCTGGAGATCATCTGGGGCAGGCCGAGTTTGGGTCCCTGGGCTGAGTGCAGGGCCATCACGGCGCCGCCCACCACGTTGCCCACCAGCAGCCCCACAATCGCCCAGAAAGCATCGGCACCAAAAACAACCGCGAGGGCACCGTCAACGATGGCAGTGATCTGGGCGTTCGCGCCGAACCAGAGCGTGAACTGCCCCCGCGGGTGGCCGTGGCGCTCGCGCGGCGGAATCATTTCAATCGATCGTGCCTCTACGGCACTGCTTGTGGCGGCCATGGCCAACTCCTTGTGAAGAACGTAAGTTCCATCACACCGGTTCGGGCGCGCAAAGAGAACCGGAACTGGTGCCACGCTGTCTGGGCTGGGAGACAGTGTTGGCTGGTTGCGGCGTGTCGGGTTGTGCGGGACCTCGGCGGAGCAGTTCCACGTCCGACACCAGTTCGATGTGGGCCAGCATCGCGTCCCTTCCGCTTGGGATCCTGTGCCCTGTCGCTTCACCTCCGGGCGGCCAACCGGCCGCGCTGGTTCTGTTGCTAGGCGCAGCAGGCACCGGCCGCCGTCGTGCTACTTCCGCTGCGGGGACCGGGCGCGGTGGGCATTCCTGCGAAGCTGCAGGATGCGGGCTCCGCCGGCCACGGCAACAAGTACCCCGCCGGTCACGCTTGCGATAAACAGTGCCATTCCGAGCGGGACGAATCCTTCGAGCCCGAAGTAGCGGACGGCCACCTGGTCCTGGTTCTGCAGGATGAAGATGATCAGCAGGATCAGGAGTACCAAGGCGGCGACGACGGCGGCCCACACAACTCCGGCCCGGGTCACCCCCGGCTGGTCTGCAGCAGGCCGGGCTGCAGTTGCTGGAGTGGAATCTGCAGCCGGCCTGTTCGGGCTTACGCCGGTCCCGGGGGCCCCGGAATCAGCGGCGGAGGAGGTCCCGGCCGAGGACGGCGCGTCGGAGTAGTTTCCGTTGCCAGGTTCCGGCTGTCGGTCAGGTGCGGGGGACGGGTAGTTTCCGGTGCTCATGATGCTTCCCTTCCTGGGGGCGTAATAATAAGCATGCTTATTGTCCTACCCTAGTAGGAGGTCTTCCTGCAGCACAACGCGGGAGAGGCGCCGCCCCTCGACGCAACGGAAGGGCCTCCGCTGGAGTCCCTTCCGTTGTCATTTGCAGTGCAGGCGTCAGACCCTCTCCTCGCTCCGTTCAGCTGACGGGGTGCGCGGGGCTGGTGTCCTGCGCCAGTTAGGGAATGCCCAGAACGTAAAGTCCTGTGCCTTGACCGGCTTCTCCGGCGTTTCTACCGGGGTTTCCTGCTTGGCCTCGGGCTGGCGGTCAGCTTCTTTTCTGGTGCTCCGCCCGAAGTCCTTGTTGTAGGAATAACACATGACAGGCCTCCTCATGGTGACTGCCCTTTAATCGTCCTCCTGTTCGCCCACGGAGTCGAGGAGTTCAACCCTGTACATCAGGTGGGGCAGAGGTGGGTGCAGGTCAGGTGGGTGCGGATCAGTTGCGGCCGGACATTACGTCGTCGGCATCCTGCGGCCGGTGGAACTCACAGGGGCCGTGGTGCCGGAGCGGGAGAAGACAGACCCGGCCAGTGGGCAAATGCATTAGGGCGCAGCGCCCGGTCCTGGCCAGGTCCTCCCTGACATTGGCGTTGCTGAGATCGGGCCTGCCTGGACGCATCTGGCGGGAGGCTTCGCTGGCGGTGGTGGGATGTTCAGCGTTCATTGGGGCAACTCCTCGTTGAGTATCGGCCTTGGGTGGAACGGAAACCGTGCGGATCCTGCCAGTCTTACGCACTACGGTTACGGCAGAATTAAACCCGCGTTAGATGCAGGTCAACAAGCCCCGGCGCAAAGCTTCAGTATCCCAATTCCCTGGCCACCTGCAGCAGGAGTGCCTCGGAGCCCATGGGCCCTACCAGTTGGATCCCCATCGGAAGTCCGAGGCCGGGGGCGTTGCCGGTCCAGTGAACGGGGATGGTGATGGCGGGAAGGCCGCACACGTTGACCATGGAGGACCACGGCGCGAATTCGCACTGTTTCCGATAGTCGCCGTCGGCATCCCCTGCCCACCGCGCGGCCGGCCAGCGGTCGCTGCCGTGGGCCGTTCCGGTGAACCAGCCCACCGGGCGCGGAGCCTGGGCGAGGGCCGGCATCAGCAGCAGGTCCCACTGCGCGTATTGCGTCACCGTATCCCGCTGAAACTGGCGCAGGAACGCGGTGGCTTCGTTCAACTTGCCCGGGCTGCGCTGTTGGGCCCGACGGCGGAAGGTCCGGGTCAGGGGTGCCAGCAGCGCTTCACGGTGGGGACTGATCCTGGCCGCACCCACCGGCGCCGTCCAGGCCGTGGTGAACGCATCGGGGTACCGGTTGTCGTAACGGATGCTTGCTTCGCTGAGCGAGTGGCCCGCGTGCTCCAAGAGTTCCTCCCCCGTCCGGAGCGCGTCCAGCGCCTCTTGGTCGGGAGTGAACGGAAAGGTGCCGGACCAAGGACTGTCCAGGGTCACGCCGATCCTCAGCCGCGGCGGCTCCTGTTCAATCGCCGCGAGGTAGCCGCCGTTGTGTACGAACCCAGGCGAAGGGGCCAGTGCGTCCAGCAGCAGGGCGGCGTCGGCGGCGCTCCGGGCCAGGGGGCCGTCCACGACCAGCCGGGCAGGGTCGCCCAGGCTTTCACCGGCAGGCACCAAACCCCGCCCCGGCTTCAGTCCCACCAGCCCGCAGGCTGCGGCCGGTATGCGAATGGAGCCGCCGCCGTCCGTGCCCGGCGCAAACGGAAGGAGCCCGGCGGCCACCGCCGCGGCGCTTCCGCCGGAGGACCCCCCGGAGCTTCTGCTGGGTGCGTGGGGATTGCGCGACGGCGGCGCCACGCGGTTTTCGCTGTAGGCCGTCAGCCCGAACTCGGGCACCTGGGTCTTGCCCAGGGAAACCACGCCCGCGTCCTTGAGAAGGGCTACCAGCGGCCCGTCGCTGACGGCAGGCTTGTGGTCCAGGGCAGCGCTGCCGTGGGTGGTCACCACACCGGCCACGTCTGTGAGGTCCTTGAAGGCCAGGGGCATGCCGTGCAGCAAGGGCAACTCGTCAGGAGGAATGCTGCTTCGGAGCGCGTCGGCCGCGCGGGCACTGGCCCTCGCCTGTTCGGCCGTCACCGTGACAAACGCCCCGAGCAGGGAATTATGCTGTTCGATCCGGGCCAGGAAATGAGCTGCCGCTTCCGCCGATGAGACCTCGCCTTTCCGGAGGCAGTCCCGGAGGGCGACGGCGGATAGGTCGTGGAGTTCAGCCAAGGTACCGCGGCTCCAGGCGTTCCTCAACAGCGCCGTCCGCACCCTCGGAGGCCGTGACGATATACGCGCCCTTACCGGGGACTTCGGTTACCGCCTCCACCAGTTCCGTGCCGTGGTAAACCAGCCCGACGCCGTCGTCCGTGCAGTGCGTCTCGCCCAGCGTCCCGTCCGCCACCAGCCGGTGAACCAGCGGCCGCCTGCGCTCCTCCGAGTCATAATGCACGCCGTTGGCGAACGGCAGGAAGGCCAGGCCGTTGGTCACGGCGCGCAGTTCGGGGCCAAAGGAATCGGTGGTGCCGCCCTGGAACCAGCAGATGGACCCGGCGGACACCCCTGCCAGGACCACTCCGCTTTGCCATGCCTTGTGCAGAATGTTTTCCAGGCCGTGGGCCCGCCACACCGCCAGCAGGTTCACCACCGAGCCGCCGTTCACCCACACGACGTCCTGGTCCAGCACATGCGCCTCGGGATCAGCATGGTTGGGCATCGTGAAGAGATTAAGGTGGCTGAAGTCAAACCCCGCCAGCCGTGCTGCCTCGTCCATCTCGGAGTTGAACGCGCGCTGGTCGCCCGCAGCGGTGCCGATATGCGTCACCTTCGGCGCCCTGCCGCTGACTCCTGAGAGTTCGACGGCGTGGTGCAGCAACCGGTCGAACTCCAGGCGGGTGCGCGTGCCGGGCTTAAGGCCGCCCGAGGTTGCAAGGATGGTGGGCTGCTCTGCAGGCAAGGGTTCCTCCTAGGGGTCTTTCCAGAAGCCTAACTTGCTGTACTTCCGGGCACACCGGGCCGCGGGCACTAGGCTTAACACTGAACCCGATCTGCCAGACAGGACTTCCCATGAGCGATTTTGATACCGTCCGCGTCAACGACCTCCCTGCCGACGCCGCCATCCTGGATGTCCGCGAGGACTACGAATGGGTGGCCGGGCATGCTGAGGGCGCCCTTCACATCCCCCTGGACCAGCTTCCCGCACGGCTGGACGAGCTCGATCCGGACCAGGACCTGTACATCATCTGCCGCACCGGCGGCCGGTCCTTCCGCGCCGCGCAGTGGCTCACCGGCCAGGGCTACACGGCGATCAATGTCTCCGGCGGCATGGACCAGTGGCTCGAGGCCGGCAAGCCCCTCGTCTCGGACAACGGGCTGAAGCCCCTGGTTCTCTAGCGCACCGCTGCCGTTCCCGGGTGCCCGCGCCAAGGGCGCTCCCATGCCTCCGAAGGAATACCTATGCCTGCGCCCTCTGCTACCTACGCCTTCCTCGGGCCCGAAGGCACGTTTACCGAGGCAGCCCTGCTGAAGGTGCCGGGAGCGGCGCAGGCCAGCCGCGTACCGGCGTCGAACGTCAACGTGGCGCTGGACACGGTGCGGGCGGGGTCAGCTGACGCTGCGATGGTGCCGATCGAAAACTCGGTGGAAGGCGGCGTGACGGCCACGCTCGATGCCATCGCCACCGGTCCGGAACTGCGGATCGTACGGGAAGTCCTGGTGCCCATCAGCTTTGTGCTGGTGGCCCGGCGGGGCGTAAGGCTGCAGGACATCCGGCGGGTCTCAACGCATGACCATGCCTGGGCGCAGTGCCGGCTTTGGCTGGACGCCAACCTTCCGGGGGCGGAGTACGTGCCGGGATCGTCCACCGCCGCAGCAGCCCTGGGGCTGCTGGAGGAGGACTGCCACTACGACGCCGCCATCTGCGCCCCGCTCGTGGCCCAGGAGCAGCCGAAACTTTCCGCACTCGCGGAGGATATCGGTGACAACTCCGGCGCAGTGACCCGGTTCATCCTGGTCAGCCGGCCCGGCATTTTGCCCGAACGCACGGGAGCGGACAAGACCACGGTTGTAGTGCCCCTCCCCGAAGACCGCCCCGGTGCACTGATGGAGATCCTGGACCAGTTCGCCAGCCGCGGCGTGAACCTCAGCCGCATTGAATCCCGGCCCACGGGACAGTACTTGGGGCATTACTTCTTCAGTATCGACGCAGACGGCCACCTCGAAGACGCGCGTGTGGCGGATGCCCTGGCGGGACTCCACCGCATCAGCCCGGCCACCCGATTCCTTGGCTCCTACCCGCGGGCGGACAACCAGGAGACGGTGGTGGAGCCGCACACTTCTGATGATGTCTTCGAAGCAGCGAAGAAGTGGGTGGACGGGTTACGGCCGCAAATCGGGAGTCCGGAAAGCGGTTCCGGCGCTTCGCCCACAGCGTAGGTGATTGCCTTCCTTACCACTTCCGCGGGCTGTGGACAATGCGTATGCTTACTTGATCCACATTGGGGGATGGCCCTTAGCGAAGGGAGCGGGTCATGAGTACCAACGGCTCTGACAACGATGGCCAGGGGATGATTGTTAATCCCCGTCCCGCCGCCGACAACCAGGACTGGGACGGCGACGAGGCCGACCGGGCGGACCGCCTGCGCTTCGAAGAGGAGCAGGCCATGATCCGTGAGCAGTCCGAGGCCCGCGCCGCAGCAAAGGCCGCCGCCGAGGCACACAGGGAAGCCCACGCCTGAACCTTGCGCGTCAGGCCAGCGAGCCTTGCCCCTTAACCCTGATCAATAACGAACCCGGTTCCACCTGCACGGTAACCCTGGTGGCTTCGCCTGCCGTATCGCCGTCAAGCTGCGTGGGCATCGGCTCGGGGCACTTGATGACCACTTTGCCCGACCGGTAAACGGTCATGATGGGCAGTTTCCCGCTGTGCTTGAACATGATTTTTACGTACATCAGCACCCAGCCGATCGCACTGCGCGGACTCATCACCACCACGTCCAGCATGCCGTCATCGATCATGGCCTGGGGGATGAAGTCGATGCCGCCGGGAACCAGGCCGCAGTTGGCAAAAAGGATGCTGCGGATGTTCCGGACCTGGTCCGGGCTGCCGTCCAGCGAGATGGAAATCTTCTTGCGCCGGCCGGGCAGGTGGCGCATGCCCGCCTCGGTGTAGGCGAGCCAGCCGAACGTCTTCTTCAGGCCGGCGTTGGTGTCGGCCAAGACTTCTGCGTCCATGCCGATGCCCGCGATCACCAGGAACGCGTGTTCGGAGGAATGGCCGGTCCAGGAGTTTTCGATGCCCATCCGGGCGGTGTCGATGTAGCGCTGGTGGCCGAAGAGGGCCGTCTGCACGTTGCCGTGGAGGTCGTTGACGTCAAGGTCCACATTGCGGGCCAGGAGGTTGCCGGTGCCCAGCGGAATGAGGCCCATCGCAACACCGGTGCGGGCAAGGGACTCAGCCACCACCCGGACGGTGCCGTCGCCGCCGCCGACCACTACGACGTCGGGCTTGTGCTCCAACGCTGCCTGCACCTGCGAAAAGCCGGGGTCTTCCGCCGTCGTCTCGTAAAACACCGGCTCGTCCCAGCCAGCCGTCAGGCAGGCGCGCTGGATGGTGGCCTTGGCTTCGTCCGAGCGGGCCTTGATCGGGTTGAGAATCACCGCTACCCGCTGCTGGCTGAGCCCCGGCTCGTGCGCGTCCTCGCCAACCGCGCTGCGCACATGCAGCGCCTTAAGCCTGCGGACTCCCCACCAGCTGGAGACCGCGAAGGCAAGCGCCACCGCGATCAGCAGGTAGAGAATCAGGTCGCTCATGGTGGTTCAACAGTATCCCGGCGGCAGGTGCGCCGGTCCCGTTCGCCGGCCAGCCGCCGTCGTACCCCTGCGGATTGGATACCCTTATGGGGTGATCGACGTAAAAGACCTCAGCGAAAACCCGGACAAGTTCCGAGCCAGCCAGCGCGCCCGCGGCGCGGACGAATCAGTGGTGGACGCGATCATCTCCGCGGACTCTGCACGCCGGGCGGCGCTGATCCGCTTCGAGAACCTCCGCGCCGAGCAGAACGTCTTCGGCAAAAAGGTGGCCCAGGCCAAGGGCGATGAGAAGAAGGCGCTGTTGGCGGAGGTGAAGGAACTGGCCAACTCGGTCAAGGCCGCCTCCGCCGAGGCTGACGCCGCGCAGTTGAAGCAGGAAGAACTGCTGCGCACCATTCCCAACCTCATCGAGGACGGCGTTCCCGAAGGCGGCGAGGACGACTACGTGGTGGTCAAAACCGTCGGCACGCCCCGCGAGTTCCCCGACTTCGAGCCCCGTGACCACCTGGAGATCGGTGAGCTGATCGGCGCGATCGACATGGAACGCGGTGCAAAGGTGTCCGGCGCACGCTTCTACTTCCTCCGCGGCGTGGGTGCCCGGCTGGAGATGGCGCTGCTGCAGATGGCCATGGACCAGGCCATCGAGGCCGGCTTCGTCCCCATGATCACGCCCACTTTGGTCCGCCCGGAGACCATGCAGGGCACCGGCTTCGACGTAAAGCACGACGCCGAGATTTACCGCCTCGCCGAAGACGACCTTTACCTTGTGGGCACCTCCGAGGTTGCGCTGGCCGGATACCACGCCGACGAGATCCTGGACTTCTCGGCAGGCCCCATCCGTTACGCGGGCCAGAGCTCGTGCTACCGGCGCGAGGCCGGTTCGCACGGCAAGGACACCCGCGGCATCATCCGAGTGCACCAGTTCAACAAGGTGGAGATGTTTATCTACACCACGGTGGAGGAGGCCGCAGCCGAGCATCAGCGGCTGCTGGCGTGGGAAGAGGAAATGCTGGCCAAGTGCGAGCTGCCGTACCGCGTTATTGACACGGCTGCCGGCGACCTTGGTATGTCCGCCGCCCGGAAGTACGACTGCGAAGCATGGGTACCCACCCAGGGCGCGTACCGCGAGCTGACCTCGACGTCCAACTGCACCACCTTCCAGGCCCGCCGCCTCAACATCCGCGAACGCGCAGTCAATGCGGAGGGCGTGGCCAAGGGCACCCGTGCCGTTGCCACCCTGAACGGAACCCTTGCCACAACCCGCTGGATCGTGGCCCTCCTGGAGCACCACCAGAACGCGGACGGCTCGGTCAACGTTCCGAAGGCGCTGCAGAAGTACATCGGCGGGCTTGAGGTCCTCCCGGTCCTGTAGGTTTCCGTTGCTTTTTGGGTTTCCCCCCTTTGGGGGACTCTGCACCCGCGAATCCGCGGGTGCAGAGTCGGTCAGGGGGTGTTTTTGGTTTTGTTTCTGCTGTTGGGCAGACCTGCCTGGCGTAGCAGTGCGCCGAGCCGGGCTGGATCAGAGGCAGTGGCCCAATCCCAGCGCACCACTTTGAATCCGGCTGCACGTAGCTTGTCCTCGCGCTTCTTCTCGGCCAGTACGGCTTGACGTGCCGTTTGGTCGCCGAGGTACTCGTCACGCAGGTATTTCGCGTCGCCATCGAACTCTCCAATCAGACGATACTGGGGCCAAAAGAAGTCGGTTCGGGCAAGGAAGCGCCCTCCTGGGCGGAACGTCACTTGCAGCAAGGGAACAGGGAACCCCATGAGGTGCATCTGCGCCCTGCTCAAAGACTCCCCTGCCGACTCGGAATCAGTAACCGCAAATTCAAGCACCTGCATGACCCACCGCCGGCGCGCTCCCGACTCGAGACGCGCAGAGTGCGCAAGCAATTCCTCCTTGGTAACAGGCGGTCCGGACGAACGTCGCCGACTGATGGCGTGGTCGGCGAGCACTACCCCGGCGGTGAATCCTTCCCTGGCGATAACTGCCACCACCGTCTGCGGCGCTGGCGTTACCAGCAGCCCTTCATGCGGGAGGGTTTCTGTCTGCAAAGAGTGGCGCGCGACCCCGTAGGAAGTGAGCCTCTCAAGTCCAGACTGTCCGGACGGCATCAAAGCCGCGGACGTGGTGGGAAGGCTCCGGCCCATGTGGCCCCTCGATGCACCGGCCAGGTGGACGTGGCTCGGAACATCCAGCAGCTGCAGGTTTTACAGCGAAGCGGCCGTGTTGAGGCAAAACTTTGACAAAGGTAGTTCAAGGTTCACAGCGAACACTGTTTGGCGGTACCTTTCCCACGGCGTCAGCGAGATCCACTCGTCTTTGGGGGCGTATATGCCTTTCCGGACGCGGACCAGCTCGCCGCGGACGTAGCGTCTGCTGAGGGATCGGGCGTCCCCGGTACTGCGCCGGAGATGGCTGGCATCAATGAGCTGCATGCCCTCAGGGTCGCTGCACGCTGGCGGAGCAGGTAGCTCGATGCTGCTCTATGTGGACAACTGCACATCATCAATCACACCGTGAAACGGTCCTTGCACCACCGAGTGCGGCGGTGCTTTGTCCATGGGCGGGTGTAATCCGCGAACTAGGTTAGGATCCGGGGATCGGGAAGCGGGGGTGAACACTGACACCGGGCACACCCTGTGGGTATTTACCAACTGTTCAATAACACTGTGGTGCGCGTCCTAGCAGGTTTTTGGAGGCGTCTGCTCTACTTGATGGATGACAACCCTGACTGAAACCTCAGTCGCCGGCAACGATGACCGGCGAGAGAACGAAAACAACAACACAGACCATAAGCTGATGGTTGCCCTGGACGTGGACGGCACCCTGGTGGACCACGACGGGCACATGTCGGCGGCCGTCCGCGAAGCGGCACAGGCAGTAGTAGCCGCCGGGCACGAGGTCATGATTGCCACCGGCCGCTCCCTCAACGCCATGCTGCCCATCATCGAGAACATCGGCATCGAGCGCGGCTACGCGGTCTGCTGCAACGGCGGTGTGACTTTGCGGCTCCACCCGGAGCTTGAATCCGGCTACGAGGTCATCCACAAGGCCACCTTCGACCCGGCTCCTGCCCTCCGTGCACTCCGTGAACGGCTTCCGTCCGCCAAGTACGCGCTGGAGGACGAGGACGGTAACTTCCTTTCGACCGAACGCTTCCAGGACCCCAGCTTCGGCGTCGAGGCCGTCGGCGTGGACTTCCAGACCATGCTCGAGGCCACTGCCGTGCGTGTGGTGGTCTTCAGCACCGACAACACGCCCGAAGAGTTTACGGAGGCAATCGAGCACATCGGCCTTGCCGGGGTCACGTACTCGGTGGGCTGGACCGCCTGGCTGGACATCGCCGCTGCCGGAGTGACCAAGGCCAGCGCGCTGGAAAACCTGCGCGGCCGGCTCGGCATCGAGCCGCACCTCACAGTGGCCGTCGGTGACGGCCGGAATGATATCGAGATGCTCAGCTGGGCCGGACGGGGCGTGGCCATGGGCCAGGCTCCCGAGGAAGTGATCGCCGCCGCGGACGAGGTCACCCACTCAGTGTTCGACGACGGCGCCGCCCACGTGCTGCGCAGCCTCCTCTAAGCTGCCGGGGGCTTGCGGTGCTCCTGGTTCAGACTGCGGCCTTGACCGCCTGTGCGGTACTGGCCGGCCTGGCCGTTTTCCAGGCCGCACTGCTGGCCGGTGCCCCGCTTGGCAGGTTCGCCTGGGGCGGACAGCACAACGTCCTTCCCCACGGGTTGCGGGTGGGAAGCGCAGTGTCCATCGTCCTGTACGCGGCCTTCGGATATGCCGCGCTCGCCAAGGCAAACATGGTGCCGCCCCTCGGTGATGAGACTGTCACGTCCGTCATCGCCTGGGTCCTGACAGGCTATTTCGTGCTGGGTGTGCTGATGAACGCCATCTCGCGGAGCAAACCGGAGCGCACCGTTATGACGCCGGTGGCGCTTTTACTTGCCATCGCCTACCTGGTTCTCGCCGTCAACTGATCTCCCTGCAGACAGCCCGCCCGAGCCCTGCGTCAGGGGGACGCCCGCCGTCGGGCAGAATGGAAAGCATGACCCTTACGACGTTCGCCCTCATCCGCCATGGCCAGACTGACTGGAATGCGCAGCGCCGGCTGCAGGGATCCACGGACATTCCGTTGAACGACGTCGGCCGGGCCCAGGCACGTGACGCCGTCGCCGTTTTGTCCGCCTACGAATGGGACGCCATTGTGTCCTCGCCGCTGAGCCGCGCCGCCGAGACTGCCGATGTGATTGCCGCAGGACTCGGGCTGAGCGACGTCCGTCGCGTTCCTGAACTAGTCGAGCGCAGCTTCGGGCCCGCCGAGGGCATGCAGGCCGGGCCGGAACTGGACGCCATGCGTATTCCCGGCGGTTTCCGCGGCGCCGAAAGCGAGGACGAGGCAGCAGACCGGGGACTGGCAGCCCTGGAGGCACTGGCCGAGGAGTTCCGGGGACGACGGCTTCTCGTCGTCGCCCACGGGACCCTGCTCCGCGTGACCCTTAGCCGCGCCGTCGGCAGCACACTGGCGAGCATCGACAACGCGGTACTGAACCTCGCGCACCACCACGCGATCGACGGCTGGCAGCTCGAATACTTCAACGGCCAGCCGGTGATGGCAGCCAGCCAGGGCTGACCAAAGCCACTTAGTGTGGGGCCGCCCAGCGTCACCCGAACAGCAGTGCGGCTCCGAGCAGCAGCGGGACTGACAGTACGGTGGTGATGACCGCGGTGGACTGTGCCAGCGCCTGGCCCACGCCGTAGCGGATGCTGTACAGGACGACGTTCTGTCCCGTTGGCAGGATTGCGCAGGCAGTGACCACGAACATGCTGAATTGGTCCAGGTGAAAGACGTAGGCTGCCAAAACCCAGGCAAATGCCGGCTGGACCGCTGATTTCAGTACCACGGCGACGGTGGTAGGGGCCGCGTCGCCAGTGCCTCCGCGCAGGCTGATGCCGTGCAGGGACATGCCAAAAATGATCAGCATGAGCGGGACGGTCATCTGGGCGGCCAGGGATATGGGCGCGAGCACCAGGTCCGGTACTTCCACCTCGAGTGCGCTCAGCAGGATGCCCAGAATGGCGGCGACGGTGACGGGGTTGCGAAAGGGCGTGCTGACGACTTTCAGGACCGACAGCTTGTGTCCCTTGGGGTCTGCCAGATCCAGGATGGTGAGGGCAACCGGTGTCAGCAGGGCCAGCTGGAAGAGCATGATGGGGGTGACGTAAGTGGCGCTGCCAAATACGTAGACGGAGAGCGGCACGCCCAAATTAGTGGAGTTCACTATCCCCGTGGTCAGCGCCCCGATGACGGTTCGCCGGGTGCCCCACCGGCGGAGCGCCCCCACGGCCACGAAGATCATCATGCAGGCGACGGCGGTGATCACCGAAATGAGGCCGGTGGCGCTCAGGACCTCGGAGACATGCCGGGTGGCGATCATGGAAAACATCAGGCTCGGGAGGCCCACCGTGAATGAGAGGGCCGAAAGAACTTTGGTTCCCTGCGGCCCCAGCACGTCGTAGCGGGCCAGGAGGTAGCCAGCAAACAGCACCACGCCCACAACAAAAAAGCCCTGTAATACACCTTCCAAAAGGCAGGCCTCAATTCGGTTCGCGGGATGTTTGCACTTGTAAACCTACTTGGCTTCGAGCACGGCGATGCAAACCGGGCTTGCGTGCGAACTCCTGGGTGCAGGCGTCCTCAGCATGATTTTTCGCAGGACCCTGCAGGCCAGTTAAAGCCGCTAGCGCACCTCAAGGATCAGCGCCAGGAGCCTGGCCGCAGCGGGCCGCGCCGCATGCTCCTCGTTCCATTGCGAGCGCGCCACGGCCTTGCTGACTGCCTGTGTGGTGATGCCCAGTTCCTGGGCCACGGCCTTCTGCTGGCCGCGGACGCCGGGGGTCAGGAGGTCAAGGACCCGCCACTCGGCGTCGGAACGGTCACGGACGATATGTCCCAGGAGCCGAAGCACGGCCTCAGCGTCGTGGGCGACATCGGCCAAGGGCCCCTCCACTGCCACCGGAATCCGCTCTTTGCTGTTCCGCAGCCGGTCAACAGCACGCCGGGCATACACCAGCCCGTGGCCGGAGGCGTCCTTTATCTGGTTGGGCAACGGCTCGTTGACGGGCCCAACGCCGATCCCCACGTACCAGGAACCGCAGCGCAGTGCGATCAGCGCAGCCTCCACGGCCTGGTGCGGACAGTCCACGATGCCCTGGACCTCGTCCTCCACCGACCGGTCAAAGTCCAGGCGCGCAGGAATATGCCGCAGGTCTTTGAGCAACTGCGGCACCCGGTCACCATCGCGCCGGCTGTCCGTTTGGTTGATAGTCAGCGTGAACACTGAACCAAAGACTACCCGCTGGTAGCAGAGTGCAGGCAAGCGGGGTTGCCTCGCCCGGAACCATCTGATGCGATGGACCGACGGCCGCCTTGGCGGCAAACGTTACGTGAGGATGGTTATGGCCGGCAGCATGGGGCAGGACGAACTCGAACTTGTGGACCGCTGGTGGCGCGCCGCCAACTACCTTTCAGTGGGCCAGATCTATCTCCGCTCCAACCCGCTGCTGCGCGAACCACTGAAGGCAGAAAACACCAAGTCGCGCCTGCTGGGCCACTGGGGCACCACACCCGGGCTGAACTTCGTCTACGCCCACCTGAACCGCGTCATCCGCCGCGACTCCGCCGAGATGCTCTTTGTGGCAGGGCCCGGGCATGGTGGGCCCGCCGTCGTCGCCAACGCCTGGCTGGAAGGGACTTATTCCGAAATCTATGGGCATGTGGGCAACGACGCCGACGGCATGGCGGAGTTGTTCCGCCAGTTTTCCTACCCGGGCGGCATTCCCAGTCACGCCGCTCCAGAGAGCCCCGGCTCCATCAGCGAGGGTGGCGAACTGGGGTATTCCCTCGCCCACGCCTATGGCTCGGTGCTGGACAATCCCCAGCTGGTGACGGCGGTCGTGATTGGTGACGGCGAGGCCGAGACGGGTCCGCTGGCTGCCAGTTGGCACTCCCACAACTTCCTGGACCCGGCCACGGACGGCGCGGTGCTGCCCATCCTGCACCTGAACGGGTACAAGATCGCCAACCCCACCATCCTGGCGCGGATGCCCGAAGCGCAGCTGGAACAACTCCTGCGCGGTTACGGCCACGAGCCCTACTTCGTCACCGTGAAGGACCCGGACAGCACCGAGCAGGCGCACCGGGACTTCGCCGAGGCGCTGGAAAACTGCATGGCGGGCATCCGCGCCATCCAGGATTCCCGGCGGACGCCCCCGGCCGGGTCGGACGAGGATGCGAACGAAGCGCCCCGATGGCCGATGATCGTGCTGCGCTCGCCAAAGGGCTGGACAGGACCCCGCGAGGTGGACGGGCTGCAGGTTGAGGGGACGGCGCAGCCACCAGGTGCCGCTGTCCGAGGTCCACACCAACGAAGACCACCTGCGGCTGCTCGAGGAGTGGCTGCAGTCCTACCGCCCGGAAGAACTGTTCGACGGCGACGGCCGGCTCCGGCCCGACGTTGCTGAGGGTGCGCCCACGGGTGATTTCCGGATGAGCGCCACGCCGCATGCCAACGGCGGCCTGCTGCGGCGCGCGCTGAAGCTGCCCGACTACCGGGACCACGCCGTCGAGGTCGCCCGCGCAGGGACCGAGCGGGTCAGCCCCATGATCACGCTTGGCTCCTGGATGCGGGACGTCATTGGGCTGAACATGGAAACGTTCCGGCTGTTTGGCCCGGACGAGACGGCGTCGAACCGGCTCCAGAACGTCTACGAGGTCACGGACAAGGTGTGGCAGTACCGGATTGACGACGTCGATGAGCACCTTGCGCGTTCCGGCAGGGTGATGGAGGTGCTGAGCGAACACCTGTGCCAGGGCTGGCTCGAGGGCTACCTCCTGACCGGCAGGCACGGTGTCTTCAGCTGCTACGAGGCCTTCATTCACATCGTTGACTCGATGTTCAACCAGCATGCCAAGTGGCTGAAGGTGCACCGCAAGCTGCCATGGCGCCAGCCCGTGGCCTCGCTGAACTACTTGCTGTCCTCGCATGTGTGGCAGCAGGACCACAACGGTTTTTCACACCAGGACCCGGGGTTCATCGATCACGCGGTGAACAAGAAGGCCGAGGTCATCCGGGTGTACCTGCCGCCGGATACGAACACACTGCTGTCCGTGATGGAGCACTGCCTCGCGTCAACGGACTACGTGAACATTGTGGTCAGCGGGAAGCAACCGTCCCCCACATGGCTCGGGCCCGCTGACGCCGCCACCCACTGCCAGCGCGGGCTGGGCATCTGGGAGTTCGCGGGGTCCGAAGTCCCCGGGGAGGAGCCCGACGTCGTCCTGGCCTGCGCCGGCGACGTGCCCACGGTGGAGACGGTGGCCGCAGCCGAGCTGCTCAAGGCAGGCGCGCCGGGGCTGAAGGTCCGCGTGGTGAACGTGGTTGACCTGATGCGGCTGCAGGACGAGGGGGAGCACCCGCACGGGCTTCCGACCCGTGACTTTGACGGTATCTTCACCGCGGACAAGCCCATAATTTTCGCGTACCACGGCTACCCCGCGCTCATTCACCGGCTGGCCTACCGCCGCAGCAACCAGGAGGGCCTGCACGTGCGCGGCTACAAGGAAGAGGGCACCACCACCACGCCCTTCGACATGGCCATGCTGAACGGCATCGACAGATTCCAGCTGGCCATCGACGCCATCGACCGCGTGCCGGGCCTGGCGGAGAAGCACTCGATGCTGCGGCAGGAACTTCAGGACAGCAGGATCCGCGCCCGCGAGCACACCCGCACCCACGGAGAGGATCCGGAAGAGATCCGGAACTGGAAGCTGGGCGGCTGACCCATGCCATGGCTTGATGTGCTCGGCAACGACATCCACTACACGGACTCCGGCCGCGGTCGGCCGGTGGTGTTGCTGCACGGCCACGCATCGGCGTCGGCTGCTGGGAACCAATCGCCGCTGAGCTGGAGCAGGACTTCCGGGTACTGACGTACGACACCTACGATCACGGCTGGTCCTCCAACTCGCCGCGAAACGGACCGTTGGTTGACCGGGCTGCAGAGCTGGAGCACTTTCTCAACTCCCTCGGCCTGGAGAACCCGGTGATTGTGGGGCAGTCCATGGGCGGCATGACTGCGCTTCGCTGGGCCGTCCGGCATCCCGGCGGTGCCGCCGCCCTGGTGGTGTGCGGCATGGGCTGGCCGCTGGTGGTGCCGCCTCCCGGCCAGCCTGGGCAGCCGGAGAAGTTTGAGGTGTTCAGCTCCCTCGACTCCGACGAACGGATCTGGTTGGGCGTCGGAAACTCGTTCACTGACCGCTGGATCGCGGAGAACCCGCGCGACTACGCCCGCTACATCCGGATCCGTTCAACCGCCACTGCCATCGAAGCCGCCCGCTACCCGCGCAGCCTCGAGCAAAGCCAAGGAGAATTCCTGAGCGCCGAGCCGCAGGACGTCGACTGGTTCCAGAAGGGACTGGAGTCAGTAACCAGCCCGCTGACGGTTTTGATCGGGGACCAGGAAAGGCCACGCATCCGCCGCGGGGCTGAACACGTTGCCGCCACGGTCCCCGGAGCCCACCTCCTGGTGGTGGAAGACGCCGGGCACAACGCCTACTTCCAGCGCCAGGACATCCTGGTGGAAGCCATCCGCAACACGGTCGCCAGTAAACGGGGCCGCTGACGCGGCCGAAGTTGCTCTGATGTGAGCTTCAGGGCACCCGGGATCCCGTCCTGTCCGCTAAGGTCGTCACCCCGCGCAAAGGCGGCCCATAGGCTCCGCAGTTCCCGCCCCACCGCGTTCACGTCCTCCCAGCTGGCTCCTGCAATCAGACCCACGCCGTCCCACGTGCTCCGGTTGCCAAAAAGGAGTGGCAGGTCGATGGTGTGGGCGGCACCGAAGATGTTGCCGGGCGCGTGCCAGTGCAGGACGTAGCTATGGGCCCTTCCGCCTGCTTGGGCATGCCGCCGGGCGAATTTACGGGCAGCCCTGCCGTAGACGGTTTCGGTCACCACCCAGTCGATGGTGCGGATGGCGGCGGTTCCTGCCAGGGGAATCCGGGCAAGCCGGCTGAGGTACGGGCTGCGCGGCAGGAACAGCCGAGCCTCCTCCGACGTATGTCCGATCAGCACTTCAATGCCGGGGGCGGAACGATTCCATGCGGGTTCAGTATCCTGTTCTTCCGGCAGCGGCTCGTGCCCGTATTGGGTCCCGAAAGGCATGGCGGCGAGCATTCCGAATTTCCGGGCCACCTGCGCCACGTGGTCCTCGCGTTCCACCACTTCCATCGCGGGAGTTTCCTCGGAGACCGCTTCGGCAGCGATGCCCATTGCGTGGTTCATTTTGGCGCGCCCGCGCGAGATGCCCAAAGGTGCGCTCTGGATAATGGCCCGCTGGAACAGCGACGGTGCTTCCGGAGTGGCCATGAGATGGGCGATGGCGTCGCCGCCGGCGGACTGGCCGAAGGCGGTCACCCGGCCGGGATCGCCGCCGAACGCGGCAATGTTCCGCTGTACCCAGCGGAACGCCTCGAGCTGGTCCAGCAGGCCAAGGTTGCCTGGGCGGCCCGAGCGAGTGGCCAGGAAGCCGAACAGCCCCAGCCGGTAGGTCACGGAAACCACCACCACGCGGTTCTCGGCCACCAGTACCGCGGGGTCGAAGATGGCGAGGTCGCCGGAACCCGTGGTGTAGGAACCGCCGTGGATCCAAACCATCACGGGCAGGCGTTCGTTCATGGCGAGGTCCGCCGGCATCGTGACGGAGAGGTTCTGGCAGTCCTCGCTGCCTGGAAGTTCACCGTAGCGGGTGCCCAAAACGTCGTCGAGGAACGGCACCGGCCCCTGGGGACAGGCGGGAGCCAGGGAGGTTGCGGCAAACGGCTCAGTCCTGTCCGGCGCAGGGCTGGGGGCTTGGAAACGCCCGGCGGTGGCGTAAGGGATGCCGGTGGCCCGGACGACATCGCCGTCCCGCCATCCGGTGACGGGGCCGCAGGGCGGGGTAAAAGTTGGTGCGGAGTTCACGCACCAAGAGTTTCATATCCGGCTGGGAGGTCCTGACAGACGACGACGGCGGGTGCCCGGCTCTCGCGAACCGGGCACCCGCCGTCGAACTGCTTCAGTGGTTGAGATGCGCTCAGCCACCCGGGGGTCAGTGGCCCGTGGGGACGTAACGCTTGATGGAGGCTTCCAGCTCGGCTTCGGCGGCGGCGCGGTCGCCCCAACCCTCGGCCTTGACCCACTTGCCCGGCTCCAGGTCCTTGTAGCGGGTGAAGAAGTGCTCGATTTCCTTGATCAGGAAGTCGCTGACGTCGCTGACTTCCTGGATGTGGTCGAAACGGGCGTCGACCGGGACGCACAGGACCTTGGCGTCTCCGCCGCCGTCGTCGGTCATGTTGAACACGCCGATGGGGCGGGACTCAACAATAACGCCCGGGTGCAGGTCGAAGTCCTGCAGGAGCACCAGTGCGTCCAGCGGGTCGCCGTCCTCGCCCAAGGTGTTTTCGAAAAACCCGTAGTGCGTGGGGTACTGCATGGAGGTGAAGAGGACGCGGTCCAGGCGGACGCGGCCGGTCTCGTGGTCAACTTCGTACTTGACGCGTGATCCCTTGGGGATCTCGATGGTCACGTCATGCTTCATGGAATGCTCCTCGGCAATTGCAGGGGGTTCGCGGCACACCTGACGGCTCACCAAAAAGGAGTGTCCGTGCCGCCGACTATTATTGAGGATATAGCGAGAGGCCCTGGAATCAGGAACTTGTGGGGATATTTCAGGACTTGAGGACCAGCACCAGCATGACCAAACCAACTGCCCCGGAACCTGGGCTGGACCATGTCCGCCACCGTGTCCGCGCCGGCGTCACCGGCCTGCGGCGGTCCTGGCCAGCGTTTTTGCTGACGGCCCTCCTGGTGGTCCTACTGGTCCCCGCATCCCTGCTGGTGGCCCCGGGTTTCCTGGGGCCCGAGCCCCCTGCGCCCCCTCCGCCGGTACCGGCATGGCAGCAGGCTCCAACCACGTTGGCGCCCGGGCAAGGACTTGCCCCGCTGGATGACAGAGCCGCCGTCCCGCGGGCGTCCAGCGTGACAGCGAAGTTGGAGCCTCTGTTGAAGGCCGACGGCGGCGGATCGTTTACGGGGCTGGTGCAGGATGCGCTCACCGGGCAGGTTCTCTTTGACCGCGGCGGTTCCGAGAACAGGGTGCCGGCCTCCAACCTGAAGCTGCTGACCGCGGTGGCTGCCCTGCGCTCCCTTGGCCCCGATCACCGCTTTACCACCTCCGTGGTTGCAGGTTCCGCCGCCGGGCAGGTCGTGTTGGTGGGCGGCGGCGATGTTCTCCTTACGTCGGGGGACTCCAAGGCGGACCAGGTCATGGGACGTGCCGGCTTGGCTACCCTGGCTGCCGCGACTGTCGAGGCACTGAAGTCCGCGGGAACTGCGGGCGGGATCCAGGTCCTTGTGGATGACTCCCTGTTTACCGGTCCGGCACTCAACCCCGCATGGCAGGAGGGGGATGTGGCTGCCGGGGAAGTGGCGCCGCTGTTTCCCCTGGCATTGAACTCGGCCCGCTACGATCCTGCCGTCACCACCGGCCCGCGCCCGAAGGACTCCGCAATCACAGTGGCCGAGGAATTCGCGGCCCGGTTGCGGACGGCAGGCGCGGCCGCGGGACTGACCGTCGCAGCCGCCGTCGAACGTTCCCCGCGGCCGGGGCAACCGGCGGGTGAGCCAGCGGAAGATGCTGCAGGGGAGCCGGCAGTCCTGGCCGAAGTGCAGTCGGCCACGGTGGCGGAGCAGGTGGACCACATGCTGCAGGAATCGGACAACTACCTCGCGGAAGTCCTTGGCCGGATGGCATCAATCGCGGCAGGCCAGCCGGGCAGTAACGACGGCGCCACGGCTGCCGTCCGCGCGCAGCTCGCCCATGCCGGAATCCCCGCAGGCACCGTGAAACTGGTCGACGTGTGCGGCCTGGCCATGGGCAACCAGGTTTCAGCCCGGCAGATCGCCGAAGTGGTACGGGCAATGACCACCGGCACGGACGCCAGGCTCCGCGCGGCGCTTGACGGTTTTCCGGTCGCTGGCCTTACCGGAACCCTGGATCAGCGCTTCGGCGATGACTCAACAGCCAGGGGCGCAGGGTTGGTCCGCGCCAAGACCGGAACCCTGAATTCGGTGCTTGCACTCAGCGGCTTTGTGGTTGACGCCGACGGCCGCCTTTTGGTTTTCTCCTTCATCGGCAACGGGCTCACGCCGGGCGCCGCGGGCAACAGAGTGGCGTTGGACCGCGCCGCGACGGCGCTCGCGGCCTGCGGCTGCCGGTAAAGTTCCCTGGCAGGCGCTTGAGAGCGGCTCTGCCCCGCATGAACGGTTCCGGCCGGCACCGTTCATGCGGTTCCGGGCCGTTCCTAAGGGTTCAGCTGGCCCCTGTGAATCGGGGCTGCGGAGGTTCGCCGGTCAGCGAACTTAAGGACTATCCCCGGCCTGCTGTGTTCTGATGGGAACTATGGAGTCCACTGCAGGTGAGTCGTCAGCCCAAACGTTGTCCAGCCAGGCCTCGGCCCTGATCAATTGGGACCTTGCCGCCTCCACCGCGGCGCGGCTGGCTCCTGCCGGTCCGGTGATGAACAATGCCGCCATCGGAGATGCCGTGGAAAGCCTGCGCCGGCTCGCCGACGCCTCGGTTGAGCATGTCCACGAAATCACGGGGCTGGAAGCGGCGCGGGACCTCCGCGACTCGACGGTGCTGGTGGTGGACCGCGCCTCGTGGGCGAAAGCCAATACCCAAAGCTTTGCAGTGATGCTGAAACCCGCCATGGCAAAGATGCTCGAAAACCGGCGCGGCACGCTGAGTCCCGCTGCCGCGAGTGTCAGCGGCGCCATCACCGGCAGCCAGCTGGGCGCGGTCCTGGCCTTCCTGTCAAGCAAGGTCCTTGGCCAGTACGATCCCTTTGCCGCGCTCGCCGAAGGTTCCACGGCGCCGTCGGGTGGCCGGCTGCTCCTGGTCGCGCCCAACATCGTGGCCGTGGAGCGTGAATTGAACGTCACCCCCGAGGATTTCCGCCTGTGGGTCTGCCTTCACGAACAGACACACCGGGTCCAGTTCGCTGCCGCACCCTGGCTGCGGCACCACATGCTCGAACAGATTGACGAACTCAGCGAGCACCTGTTGGGCAACGTTGACACGCTGATGGAGCGGGCCACCGCCGCTGCCCGCTCACTGAAGGACCGCACCGGCAACGGAAATACGCCGGGCCGCGGTGCGATCCTGGATCTCCTGCAGGACCCGGAGGAAAAGGCTGCCATCTCGCACCTGACTGCCGTGATGAGCCTTCTGGAAGGCCACGCTAACGTGGTGATGGACGCCGTCGACGCCAGCATCGTGCCGTCCGTGAAAACCATCCGGCAGCGCTTCAACGACCGCGGCAAGGACCGCGGCGTGGTGGAAAAATTCATCCGCAGCCTGCTGGGCCTGGACGCGAAAATGCGCCAGTACTCCGACGGCGCCCGTTTCGTCCGTGCCGTGGTGGACGTCGCGGGAATGGAAGGCTTCAACAGGGTCTGGGAGTCGGTGGACCACCTCCCCACGGAACCGGAAATCCATGACGCCAAGCTGTGGCTTGAGCGGATGGGACTCTGATTAACACCATTCCCTGCCCCGGCCAGCCCACCCACCCCACCGGCCGTCGGCGGCCCGGAAGACTGGCGCCCGTCGTCGGTACTGCGCGCAAAATGCTTCAGGGCGCTCTGGCCGAGGCCGGTTACCCGCAGCACGTCCTCGTGGCGTGCAGCGGCGGCCCGGACTCCCTCGCTCTGGCCTCCGTGGCAGCCTACTTCGCCCGCCGCGGGCACCTTGAGGGCCACCCCATCACAGTGGGCGCGGTGGTGGTGGACCACCAGCTGCAGGAGGTTTCGGCCCAGGTGGCGGCGGAAACTGCGCAGGTCCTGCAGGAACTGGGCCTTGCCCCAGTGGAAGTCCGGACCGTCACGGTCGCTGGCGCCGGCCTGGGCCCGGAAGCCGCGGCCCGGGAAGCCCGGCACGCAGCGCTTGAAGCGGCCGCAGTAGACCAGGGAGCGGACGCCATCCTGCTGGGCCACACCCTGGACGACCAGGCCGAGCAGGTGCTGCTGGGCCTTGCCCGTGGTTCGGGTACCCGTTCGCTGGCCGGGATGAGGCCTGCGCGCGGCTTGCTGCTGCGGCCGTTCCTGGGACTTCGCCGGGCGGACACCGAGGAGATCTGTGCTGTCGAGGAACTGCGACCATGGCATGATCCCAGCAATTCGGACCCCGCGTTCGCCCGCTCACGCACGCGGGTGGAAGTGCTGCCGCACCTCGAGGAGAAGTTGGGCCCCGGCGTCGCGGAATCCTTGGCCCGCACCGCCTCCATCCTGCAGTTGGACGCCGACTACCTGGAGGATGTGGCTGAAGCCACCTTCACGTCGTTGGTGGAGCGGGACGGCCGGGAATTGAGCCTTCCGGAGGACGCGTTGCGCGCCCTGGCCCCCGCCATCAGGTTCCGTGTGATCGCCAAGGCGGCGGCCGACGTCGGCGGGCAGCAGCCCAGCTACCAGCGCCTTTTGGCCGCGGAAGCGCTGCTGCGGCGGCACGGCTCGGCGGGCCCGGTTGAGCTGCCCGGGGGAGTGGGCGTGTTCCGGTTGTCGCTCGCACAGCTGGAAGATGTCCCGGCCGCGGACCGCCCTGCCGCTCCGGATCACAGCACACCCGGTCCCCGCGGAGGCGCGCGCTGTGGGAAGCTAGTATTCCGGCCTCAAAAACCGCCCGCAAAATAGTCGCACCCCGCATCTACACAGGAGCCATTGGTGGATTCAAACGACGTCCAGGCAGACCTCAAGCACGTTCTCTACACCAAGGAGCAGATCCAGCAGCGGATCACCGAGCTCGCTGCGCAGATCGACAAGGACTACGAGGGCCGTGAAATCCTCATCGTGGGAGTCCTCAAGGGCGCTGTTATGGTCATGGCTGACCTCGCACGTGCACTCCACAGCCACATCTCCATGGACTGGATGGCCGTTTCCTCCTACGGCTCCGGCACCCAGTCCTCCGGCGTTGTCCGGATCCTGAAGGACCTGGACACGGACCTCATGGGCAAGGATGTGCTGATCGTCGAGGACATCATCGATTCCGGCCTCACGCTGTCCTGGCTGAAGACCAACCTGGAATCGCGCGGCACCGCCTCGGTTGAGATCTGCACGGCCTTCCGCAAGCCCACCGCCGCGAAGGTGGAAATTGACGTCAAGTACGTCGGCTACGACATCCCCAACGAATTCGTGGTGGGCTACGGCCTGGACTACGCCGAAAAGTACCGCAACCTCGACTTCGTGGGAACCCTCGCGCCGCACGTCTACGAGTAGGCTGCGCCCCACGCACCTTGCGCAAAAACGTCGGGATTAAGGACGTGGCCCTCGCCGCCGGGGTGTCCGTCACCACCGTCTCCCACGTCCTGAACGATGTTGCCTCCGCGCGGATAAGCACCGAAACGCGGGACAAGGTGCGGTCCGCCGCCGGGCAACTGGGCTACGGACCGAACCGCCTGGCGCAGGCCCTCCGCAGCAGGCGCACCGGGATGCTCGGGCTGGTCAGCGAGGATATTGCCACGACGCCGCACGCAGGGCGGATCATCCTCGGTGCTGATGATGCTGCCCGGGCACGCGGCTACACCCTGATGGTCATCAACACGTCCGGAACGGCAAGCCCGGACTCACGCAAGGCGGACGTGGAGGCGCTGCTCGAGCGGCAGGTGGAGGGCATCCTTTACGCCACCATGGACCGCCGGGCCGTGGATGCCCCGGCCAACCTGGGCCAGGTGCCGGCTGTCCTCATTGATGCCGTCAGCGGTGGTTTCCCCTCGGTGGTCCCGGACGAGTACGCCGGCGCCCGCACCGCCGTCGAAACCCTGCTGGCCGCCGGGCACACCCGCATCGGTTTCATCAACAACGCAGCGGACGTGCCTTCCGCCCGTGAGCGGCTCCGTGGCTTCCGGGGGATCCTCACCAGCGCCGGGCTCGACGCCGGTGCAGCGCCTGTGGAGGCAGCTTCCTCCGATGCAAAGGGAGGCTACAAGGCCGCGCGCAGGTTTATCGAAGCCGGCAACCCGCCGTCGGCCCTGTTCTGCTTTAACGACAGCATGGCAATGGGGGCCTACCGCGCCGCCGCGGAGCTGGGCGTGGCAATTCCGAACGACCTTTCCGTCGTTGGCTTCGGCGACCAGGAACTGATCGCCGACAACCTGCACCCCGGGCTGACCACCGTTGCGCTGCCCCACTATGAGATGGGCGTCTGGGCCGCGGAACGGCTGATCGACATGGTGGAAGGAACGCCTGGGCATGGCCGGTCGGTCGCGGAACCGGTCCTGCTTAACTGTCCGCTGGTACCTCGCGGCTCCGTGGCCAGGCCGCGGATCTAAGCCCAGCGCAGGCCCCGGCCCGGGCGGCGGCGGCCACTACGCCCAGAGGGAACTTTTGCCCCGCACCATGCGTGATCTACTCCGGACGGTGTATAGCTAGAAGCTGACGCAGCACCATCACGCGCGCAGACTACTCGCCGTGCAGCACTACCAGGAGGGACGGGGCCAGCCCCCGAACAGATGAAAGCTAAGAACTTCTTCAAGGGCCCGGGCATCTGGATCGTTGTCGTGATCGGCATGCTCCTGGTGGCCTTTGCAACGCTGGCTCCCGGCGGTGCCGCACGGATTGACACTGACAAGGGCCTCGAACTGCTCGCCGGCGACAACGTTGAGCAGGCAAAGATCTTCGATGGTGAAAACCGCGTTGACCTGGTGCTGAAGGAAAACTACCAGCAGGACGGGCAGGACAAGGGCAAGAGCGTCCAGTTCTTCTTTGTTGACGCACGTGCCCAGGACGTTGTCCGGGCCGTCACCGCTTCCGCTCCCACCGGCGGCTACACCGACCAGCCGATCGAAAGCAACTGGTTCTCCGGCCTGCTCTCCCTCCTGATCCCGGTTATCCTCCTGGGTGCACTCTTCTGGTTCCTCATGACCCGCATGCAGGGCGGCGGCTCCAAGATCATGCAGTTCGGCAAGTCCAAGGCCAAGATGGTCAGCAAGGACATGCCGCAGGTGACATTCGCTGATGTTGCCGGTTCCGATGAGGCCGTGGAGGAACTGCAGGAAATCAAGGAGTTTCTGCAGGAACCCGCCAAGTTCCAGGCCGTTGGCGCCAAGATTCCCAAGGGCGTGCTGCTCTACGGCCCGCCAGGCACCGGTAAGACCCTTCTGGCCCGTGCCGTCGCAGGCGAGGCAGGCGTTCCCTTCTTCTCCATTTCCGGCTCGGACTTCGTGGAAATGTTCGTCGGCGTGGGCGCTTCGCGTGTCCGCGACCTCTTCGAACAGGCCAAGGCAAACTCGCCGGCCATCATCTTCGTGGACGAAATCGACGCCGTCGGCCGCCACCGCGGTGCCGGCATCGGCGGCGGCAACGATGAACGCGAGCAGACCCTCAACCAGCTGCTGGTGGAGATGGACGGCTTCGACGTCAAGACCAACGTCATCCTGATCGCCGCCACCAACCGTCCGGACGTGCTGGACCCCGCGCTGCTGCGCCCGGGCCGCTTCGACCGGCAGATCGGTGTTGACGCGCCGGACCTGATCGGCCGCGACCAGATCCTGCAGGTCCATGCCAAGGGCAAGCCCATGGCGCCCGGCGTGGACCTCAAAGCCGTCGCCAAGAAGACCCCCGGTTACACCGGCGCCGACCTGGCGAACGTCCTTAACGAGGCCGCCCTCCTTACCGCCCGTTCCAACGCGAACCTGATCGATGACCGTGCCCTGGACGAGGCAATCGACCGCGTGATGGCCGGCCCGCAGAAGCGCAGCCGCGTGATGAAGGAACACGAGCGCAAGATCACCGCGTACCACGAAGGCGGCCACGCCCTCGTTGCGGCCGCGCTCCGGAACTCCGCCCCCGTCACCAAGATCACCATCCTTCCCCGCGGCCGGGCACTCGGCTACACCATGGTGGTCCCGGAAAACGACAAGTACTCCGTGACCCGCAACGAGCTGCTGGACCAGATGGCCTATGCCATGGGCGGCCGCGTCGCCGAGGAAATCGTCTTCCACGATCCATCCACCGGCGCCTCCAACGACATTGAGAAAGCCACCGGCACCGCCCGCAAGATGGTTACCGAATACGGCATGAGCGAACGCGTCGGAGCGGTCCGGCTGGGCCAGGGCGGCGGCGAGCCGTTCCTGGGCCGCGACGCCGGGCACGAGCGCAACTACTCGGACCAGATCGCCTACGTGGTGGATGAAGAAGTTCGCCGGCTGATTGACCAGGCCCATGACGAGGCTTACGCCATCCTCACCGAGAACCGGGAAGTCCTTGACCGGCTGGCCCTCGAGCTGCTGGAACGCGAAACGCTGAACCAGATCGAGATCGCCGACATCTTCCGCGACATCCGCAAGCGCGACTTCCGCGAGGTGTGGCTCTCCAAGGAAACCCGTCCGGTCCAAAAGGCCGGCCCCGTGGAATCCCGCCTGGAAAAGGCGGAGCGCGAGGCCCAGGAGGAAGCCAAGCAGGCACGGCTGGATGAGCCGCTGGACGCCCAGCCGCCGCATCCGCAGGGAGTTCCGGAAGACGCCCCGTTCCAGGGAGGGATCCCCGACTCGGGGCCTGACACCCTTCGCGGCTAAGCTTCTTACGTGACCCACTTCGACGATGACGACGTACCCGCCTCCGCCGGACACCCGGCGGAGGACGGCGCCCACCACTCCAAACACCTCAAGGTGGACCGGCCCCGAATCGAGGCTGCCGTCCGTGAGATTCTCCTGGCCATCGGAGAAGATCCGGACCGCGGCGGACTCGTGGACACCCCAAAGCGGGTAGCCAAAGCCTACGCCGAGGTGTTTGCGGGGCTGCACCACGACCCCGCCGACGTCCTGTCCACCACCTTTGACCTGGACCATGAGGAACTGGTCCTGGTCAAGGACATTCCCTTTTACTCCACCTGCGAGCACCACCTGGTGCCGTTCCACGGGGTGGCCCACGTGGGATACATCCCCTCCCATGACGGCAAGGTCACCGGGCTGAGCAAGCTTGCCCGGCTCGTGGATATCTACGCCCGCCGCCCGCAGGTGCAGGAGCGCCTCACCACGGAAATCGTCGAAGCGATGGTCACCCACCTCAAACCCCGTGGGGCGATCGTCGTCATTGAATGCGAACACATGTGCATGTCCATGCGCGGTATCCGCAAGCCCGGAGCAAAGACCGTCACCAGTGCGGTCCGCGGGCAGCTTCATGACCCGGCCACCCGTGCCGAAGCCATGAGCCTCATCCTCGGAAGGTAATGATCAGACCATGGATTCACTAGCTGCAGCGCCGGGAACCGGCCCCGCAACTTCTCCACTGCCTGTCCTGCGCAAACCGCGCCCGGCGGCACGGTTCGAAGACCTGCCCACTGGCCGCACCCTGGTGATGGGCATCGTCAACGTCACCCCGGACTCCTTCAGCGACGGCGGCCAGCACGCAACGGCAGACACGGCCATCGCCGCAGGCTTGCGGATGTTCTACGCGGGCGCGGACATCATCGACGTCGGCGGAGAATCCACCCGTCCCGGTGCTGAGGACGTCAGCCCCGAAGAAGAGCAGCAGCGCGTGATCCCCGTGATTGAGGCTTTGGTGAAAGCCGGCGCCCTGGTCAGCATCGACACCATCCACGCCTCCACAGCTGCTGCAGCCCTGGGCGCCGGCGCCGCCATCATCAACGACGTCTCCGGCCTCACCATGGAACCGGAAATGGCCGAACTTGTGGCGTCCTCCAAAGCTCCCTACATCCTCACGCACCGCCGCGGCGACGCCCGGACCATGAACTCCCTGGCGGAGTACAAGGACGTTGCGGGCGAGGTAGTGGCCGAACTGGCCGGAGTGCGGGACAAGCTTTACGCCGCGGGTGTCAGCCAGGAACAGATCATCATCGATCCCGGTTTGGGGTTCGCCAAGAATGATGCCCAGAACTGGGAGCTCCTGCAGAACCTGGACCAGCTGGAAAGCCTGGGCCACCGGATCCTCGTCGGCGCCTCCCGCAAGCGGTTCCTCGGCACCCTGCTGACGGTTTCCGGAAAGTCCGCCGCTCCCCAGGAGCGGGACGCGGCCACCGCTGCGATCACTGCCATTTGCGCGTCCCGCGGCGCCTGGGGCGTACGCGTGCACGACGTCGGTTCCAGCCTCGACGCCGTCAAGGTTGCCGCGCGCATGGCCGCCCCAAGAACCACCCAGTAGGCCCAGCCATGGACAGGATTACGCTGACCGGCGTCACCGCCGTCGGCCATCACGGTGTCTTTGATTTTGAACGCCGCGAGGGCCAGCCTTTTGTTGTGGACGCAGTGCTTTATCTTGACTTCGCCAAAGCGGCGGAATCCGATGACGTCCGGGACACCGCGCACTATGGCGAGGTGGCGCAGCGTATTACCGAATGGATTTCCGGGGAGCCGCTGAACCTGATCGAGGCGCTGGCCGTCCGGATCGCGGACAGCCTGCTCAGCGAATTCCGGCTCCAGGCCGTGGACGTCACAGTGCACAAACCCGAGGCACCCATCGAGGTGCCCTTCGGCGACGTGGCCGTCAGCGTCCACCGCGCCCGGAACAACGGGGACAAAACGTTCCAGGGGGAGACGCCATGAACTCCGGTTATTCCAAAGTTGTGCTGGCCCTGGGCAGCAACCTGGGCGAACGCAACGAGACCCTGACCGAGGCGGTTGCGGACCTCGTTGACCCGCCCGAAATCCGCCTCCTGGCCGTTTCGCCGATAGTGCAGACCAAACCTGTGGGCGGGCCCGCCGGCCAGCCTGACTTCCTGAACATGGTCATCACAGCTGAAACGAACCTTACCCCGCACGAACTGCTGGAACACTGCCAAGCCGTGGAAAACAAGCACCACCGCGTGCGGGAGGTGCGCTGGGGGCCGCGCACGCTCGACGTCGACATCATCACCTATGGCGAGCTCCGGAGTGATGATCCTGCCCTCACCCTTCCCCATCCCCGTGCGGCCTCCCGGGCCTTCGTCCTCTACCCCTGGTCGCTGATTGAGCCGGCCGCTACCCTGAACGGTGAGCGCATCAGCACGCTGGCGGCGCGGGCGGAGGATTTTGGCGGCCTTGCCCCGTTCGACGGATTCGGGGACTTTGACGGCCTGCGCACCGCCGGGACGGTGGACGAGCGATGAAGCCACTCAGCCCGCTGCGCCTCCTGCTGATCGGCTTCATCCTGGCGGTCGCGGGCTGGTCTGCCACGGTGGTGACCAGCCGTTATGGCATGGGCACTCCAGTCCTTCCGCTCACTGCCTTGGCCACCATGGCCGTCATAGTTGTTATCACCCTGGTCCTCGGCATCAGGGTCCTGAGGTGGCGCAACAGCAACAAACCCAACAGCACCCAAAAGAAACGGGTCCTCGATCCGCTCCTTGCAGCCCGCACACTGGTGCTGGCCCAGGCGTGCGCCTACGCGGGCACGGTCCTGCTCGGCTGGCACGTGGGGATCTTCCTTGACCAGCTGCGGATCTGGAGCCTGCGCAGCAACCAGGGCATCACCTGGTTGGCGCTGGCGATGGCCGGCGGCGGACTGCTGATGATCGTAGTGGGCCTGCTGGTGGAGCGGTTCTGTAAAATTCCGCCCGAGGACGGCGACACAAAGGGCGCAGACGGCAAACCGAACCGCGCGGTACGCGGCGAAGCCACAGGGGAAGGCGAATATGCATACCGAGGCGATTGACCCGCCGGGAATCGCCTGGCAGCGGGTGTCACCCAAGTACGTCACTGTCCGGCTGGTGCAGTGGGCACTGGGGAACCTGATTACCGTGCTTGTCCTGTCCCTGCCCCTGCTGTTTGTCCTCCTGGACGTGTGGGCCTGGCCGCCGCTGTGGCTTGCCGTCGCCGTGCCGGCCGCGGCACTGGTGCTCGCCATCTGGCGGCTGGTGCTGATTCCGCGCCAGGTATGGGCCATCGGGTACGCCGAGCGGGACGACGACCTGCTCATCAGGACCGGCATCTTTTTCCAGCGCACCATGGCCGTTCCCTACGGCCGGATGCAGTATGTGGACATCGGAGTTGGCCCCGTGGAACGCGGGCTGGGCCTCTGTACCCTGAAGCTGCACACGGCCTCACCCGGTACCAACGCCCAGATCCCCGGGCTGCCGGCAGCCGAGGGCGCGCGGCTGCGCGAGCAGCTGGCTGCCCGGGGCGAAGCCAGGCTGGCAGGACTGTGACGGCGGAGGGGCCGCGTCCGGAACTGGGGGGCCCTGCCACTGCCCCTGCTACCGAAGATGCCGCGCAGAACCCTTCGCGTGAAGCCGAGGCTGCGGCCGCAGCCGGGACCGGAGGCCAGGCCGACGGCGAATGGCTGCGGGTGCACCCGGCGTCGCCTTTCGTCCGTGGCTGGGTGGCCCTGGCCGCCATCGGTTTTTTCTTCGGCCGCGACGTCTTCGAGCGGGCGCTGCAAGGCCGGCCCATCCTTGAAGACCAGTTTGCGGGCCGGGCGCCCTTGCTGCTGGCCGGGGGCGGAGTGGTGCTGCTCATCGCGGTGCTGGGTTTCATTCTCACCTGGTACTTCACCAAGTACCAGGTTTCAGGCGGTTACGTCCGGGTCAACACCGGCTTCCTCTTCCGGCAGCAGCGCCAGGCGCGGCTGGACCGGGTCCAGGCCATCGATATCGTGCAGCCCATGCTGGCCCGCATCTTCGGCCTGGCCGAGCTCAAGTTCGAGGTGGCCGACGCCGGGGAGTCCGCCGTCCGGCTGGCCTACCTGAAGATGGACGACGCCCGGCAGCTCCGCGCCACCATCCTTGCCCGGGCTGCCGGGGTAGCCCTGGATCCGTCCCGCCCTGAGGAGCCGGCGCCCGAGGCGCCGGAATTTCCGGTACTGTCCGTGCCGCCGTCGCGCCTGGTCGGTTCCCTGCTGCTCAGCGAGCAGAGCATTTTTGTGGTGGCGGGCGCGGTAAGCGCAGTGGTCCTTTCCGCCGCCACCGGCAACGCCGCGTTCTACTTCTACCTGATCCCCGCCGCCCTCGGCCTGGCCGCCAGTTACTGGGGCCTTTTCAACAAGGGGGTACAACTTCACTGCGGCCATTTCGCCCGATGGCATCCGGCTCCGCTACGGATTGCTGGATACCCAGGCGCAAACACTTCCGCCCGGCCGGATCCAGGCACTGAAAGTAGCGCAGCCGCCGATGTGGCGGGCGCTGGGCTGGTACCGCATCCAGGTGAACGTGGCCGGATACGGCGCCCTTGAGGGGGCCGGCGAGGGTTCGGGCCGGACCACGCTCCTGCCGGTGGGCAGGCTCGAAGATGTGATGTCGATCCTTGCGCTGGTGCTACCGGACCCCGGCACGCAGCAACCCGCGGCAGTGTTCGGTGCCGGGCTCCACGGACTGGATTCCGACGGCGGATTCGTCACCACGCCGCGCAGGGCCCGCCTCCTAGCACCGCTGGGATGGCGGCGGAACGGATTCGCCGCCACAGGCACCGCCCTGCTGATCCGCTCCGGCCGCTGGTGGCGCGAGCTCGTGGTGGTGCCGCATCAGCGGACCCAGTCCATGGCGTTGCACCAGGGTCCGCTGGCGCGCCGGTTCGAGGTGGCAGACCTGGTGCTGCACACCACCGCCGGACCCGTTGTGCCGCGCCTTCGGCAGGCAGGCGTGGAGCAGTCGCTGGCGCTTTTTGACGCACAATCCGCCCGCGCCCGGCTGGCACGGAAGCGGCAGACCACCGAACAGTGGCTGGCCCAGGTGGCACCAGGCGCCCCGGAGCTGATGCCCGCCGAAAGCCCCGCCCCCAGCCCCACCCCGCTGGTTGAGCCCGCCGAAAGCCCGGCTCCCGCCCCGGCCCCCACTCCGCTGGTTGAGCCCGCCGAAAGCCCGGCCCCCGCCCCAGCCCCCACGCAGGAAGGCCAGCAGCATGGCTAAACCCGGACGCCTCGGCGTCGGAATCGTCGGCGCCGGAAAGGTGGGCGCCGTGCTCGGCGCAGCACTTCGCGCAGCCGAGCACGCCGTGGTCGGAGTCTCAGCCGTTTCCGAAGCGAGCCGTGAACGTGCCGAGACACTGCTCCGCGGCGTGCCCATCCTGGAAGTCCAGGAGATCGTGGAGCGCTCGGAGCTGGTGCTGCTGGCAGTGCCCGACGACGCCCTGCCAGGCCTGGTGGACGGCCTCGCGAAATTGGGCGCCTGGCAGCCGGGCCAACTGGTGGCCCACACGTCCGGTCGCTTTGGTGTGGGGGTGCTGCACCCGGTGCGTGCCGCCGGCGCGGTTCCGCTGGCCATGCACCCGGCGATGACCTTCACCGGGATGAGCCTTGACCTGACCCGCCTGCTGGATTGCACTTTTGGTGTCACCGCGGATGCGGCCATGCTGCCGATCGCGCAGGCGCTGGTGGTGGAGATGGGGGCCGAGCCCGTGGCCATTGCCGAGGCGGACAGGACGCTGTACCACGCAGCCCTGGCGCATGGCTCCAACCACCTCGTGACCCTTGTGGCTCAGGCCTCCCAGCTGCTCCGTGAGGTTGGAGTGGAGGCACCCGAACGCATACTGGGTCCGCTGTTGCGGGCCACGCTCGAGAACGCGCTGGCCTCCGGGGAATCCGCCCTTACCGGACCCGTAGCCCGTGGCGACACCGGAACCGTGCGGGCCCACGCGGAGGCATTGCGGGAGTTCGACGGCGGCGGTCACGGCGATGTGCTGGCGGCCTACCTGGCGATGGCGCGCGCCACAGCCCTGCGCGCCGAGGGCCGCGGGCTGCTGAAGCCGAACCAGCTGGGCGAGCTGCGCGAGGCCCTGGAACCGGAGGAAGACTGAGAATGCCCATCAAAATCGTTACTACTGTTGCCGACCTGCACGTTGAAAGTGCACGGCTCCTTGCGTCGAAGGGCGGCACTTCCCAGGGCCTCGTCCCCACCATGGGGGCGCTGCACGAGGGGCATGCCGCCCTGGCCCGCACCGCCGTCGAACAGAATGACGTTGTGGTGGCGACCATCTTCGTTAACCCGCTGCAGTTCGGCGACGCTACGGACCTGGAACGCTACCCGCGGACGCTGGACGCTGATGCTGCCCTGCTGGAAGAACAGGGCGTGGACCTTGTCTTTGCCCCGTCGGTGGACGAGGTGTACCCGGGCGGGGAGCCGCTGGTGCGGGTCACATCCGGGATGCTCGGTGAAAAGTGGGAGGGCGCTTCGCGTCCCGGCCACTTCGACGGCGCCCTGACGGTAGTGGCAAAGCTGCTGCACTACGGAATTCCGGGGGCGGGGCTGCCGGCTTCAGACAGGGACCAGGGTGGCTTGCCTGCCTACCGCGCCTACTTCGGCCAGAAGGACGCCCAGCAGTTGGCGCTGGTCCGGCGGATGGTGGCCGACCTCAACTTCCCGGTGGCGATAGTCGCGGTGCCCACCGTCCGGGCGGTTGACGGGCTCGCGCTCTCCAGCCGCAACCGGTTCCTAAATCAGGAAGAGCGGGAAGCCGCGCTGGTGCTGTCCCGTTCGCTGCGTTTGCTCGAGGAGCGGGCGAAATCCCGCGAACCCCTGGATCTGGAGTCGGCGCAGGCGATGGTGGAGTCCCAGCCGCTGGTGGCGTTGGACTACTTCGATGTGGTGGACCCGGACACCCTGGATCCGCTGGCCGAGAACTGCCGCGAGACACCGTTCCGCGGTGAAGCCCTGGCGATAATAGCTGCCAAGGTGGGTCCGGTCCGGCTGATCGACAATATGCCCCTGAGCTCGTAGCTGCTCGTCGAAGCCCGGAATCCTGAACCTAGATGCCTGGCCGTTCCCGGTTGAATGTCAGCTGTTCGAGGAGCGCCCGCTCCGGCCTGCCCGGATTCCTGGCGACGCAGCGGCGCAGCCTCGCCCTGACCAGCTCCTCGGCCGGTTCCTCCCTGCAGAGCACTTCGTCGATGATCTCCTGGGCCTGCCACCGAAGCGACTCGAGGGCGAGCTGACGAATTTCGGGCGGCGTATCGCTGGACATCCATGAATCCGGGTCCGAGAGCACGCTTTGGAACATCCGCTTTGCTGACATTGGGGCCTCCTTGCACCAGTCCGAAGGGGCCCTTGAACGACCTCCGCGGCGTCGTAGACACTGCGATAGAAGCAACAGTACAGTGGGCAGACCGGTCTGTCTTTACCTAGCCGCGGTAAACTGGGAATGCCATGAAGTCAGAAGCGGAATTCCCACAGGCTGCGGTAGACCTCGAACCTTCAGCCACGCTTTCCGCGGCGGCTCCTTCACCCATGGTGGCCGAAGCTCCCGCCCCGGAGAGCGCCACCGCGAAGTCCGTTTCCAGGATTATGGCCGTTGCCTATGAACTTTTCTCCCAGCGGGGCGTGCGTGATGTTGGCGTCAACGAGCTGATTGAACGGTCCGGGGTAGCCAAGGCGACCTTCTACCGACACTTCCCGTCCAAGGACTCCTTGGTCCTTGCCTTCCTCGAACAGCGGGACAAGCAGTGGACAGTTGACGCCATCGTCTCCGAAGCTCGCCGCCGAGGGGAAACGCCCACCGAGCAGTTGCTGGCCATCTTTGACGTCTTCGGGGACTGGTTCCTGCGGGAGGATTTCGAAGCCTGTTCCTTCATCAATGTCCTGCTGGAGATGGGCCCGGTCCATCCGCTGGGCCAGGCCAGCATCGATTACCTCGCCAGGATTCGCGGACATGTGCAGGCCCTTGCTGAAGAAGCCGGGCTCCAGCGGCCGGAAGAGTTCGCCCGGTCCTGGCACATCCTGATGAAGGGGTCCATCATCTCTGCCACCGAGGGTGACATGCTCGCGGCCAAGCGGGCTCAGCAGATGGCCGGCTGGCTGATCGAGCACCACCGGAGCTAGTCAACGAACGGCGCGCCGCCCGTTCATCACCTCCTTGATCAGCAGAAGCTGACGTTCTACGTCATTCAAGTCGGGATCAAGTCCCAAGCGATCGTCCAAAGCTTCTTTGCGCGAAAGAGCGTCTCAGCCGGATAAGTACTCTACGAAGACCTCTTCAATGGAACTGCGTTCCGGGGCGGGCAGGAGGCCGGGTGGCCAGTGGGGTGGTTCCCAGTTGTGGTGTTCGCTTTGGTAGTGGGCGGCCGGTGGGTGAGGTCCAGCCGGGTGGTTCGTTTGGGGTGGCTGGGGTGGGTGTCCAGCGGCTGTTGTGTTTGAGGCGGTGATGTTTTGGGCAGAGTTGTGCCAGGTTGCTGATTCCGGTGGTTCCGCCGTGCTGCCAGGGTTGGAGGTGGTCGGTTTCGTTGTCGGGGGTGCGGTTGTTGCAGCCGGGGAAGGTGCATTTTCCGTCGCGCAGGCGCAGTGCGTGCTTCATGGCTTTGGTGAGCCGGTATTTTGTGCGTCCGATTTCCAGTGGTGCGCCGTCGCGGGGGTCCACGAGGACGCGGTGGAAGGATGTGGCACCGTCGGTGAGGAGTTTGCGTGCCATGGAGGCGGGGATGGGGCCGTGCCCGTCGAGGACGGCTGGTTCGTCGGTGAGTCCGAGGAGTGCGAACACCGGGACGGTCACGAGCACCGTTGTGTTCGGGACCGGGACTTTGGCGACATCCGCGTACCCGCTGTTGCCGCCGTTGTCGGCGGAGCCTGTGGTGGCGTCGGTGCCTCCGCTGTTGCCGGCGGAGCCTGTGGCGTCTTCGGTCCCCCCGTATCCGG
Organism: Arthrobacter sp. V1I9; assembly: GCF_030817075.1. NCBI lineage: Bacteria > Bacillati > Actinomycetota > Actinomycetes > Micrococcales > Micrococcaceae > Arthrobacter > Arthrobacter sp. V1I9. Next base: position 3,518,244 of record NZ_JAUSYU010000001.1, on the reverse strand, counting down.
CGTCCCAGTACTCGTCGTCCCCGTATTGGTCGTCCTGGTACTCGATGGGGCCGGTGCCGGTGCCGGTGGCCGTGGCGTTGCTGTCGGTGATTGCCAGGGCGGCTCGTCCGATCGCGTCCGCGGAGCCGTCCTGGGAGCCGTCCTCGGAACCGTCCGCGGGGCCCTCGTCGGGGGTGTGCGGGCTGGTGTGTTCGTCGAGGCTGAGTGTGGTTCCTGCGCTGAGGAGGAGGCTGGTGAGGATGTCGGGCCGGAGTTGGGTGAGGTTTCGGGGTTCGTTCGGGCTTTGGGCGCCTCGGGCGAGGGCGGTGATCTTGTTCCAGATCGCGGATGCCTGGTGGGCGGGCAGGTAGGCGGAGAACCAGGCCATGCCGTTACGGTCGGGGCTGTATTCGACGCGGCGGTCGGCCGCGCTTTTGGCGTGCCGCTTTTCGATGGATTCGGGGTGGTGGCGTTCGCGCCAGGACCGTACTCTGGCCCGGAACCGGGAGGGCACCAGTTTCCCGGCGGCGGCTCCGCGGGCCGGGTGGGGTGCGTCCGGGTCGAGGAAATGCGCTACCAGGGCGTTGGCGCCGGCGGGGGTGAGGCCTTCTGTTTCGTCGGCGATGATTTTCGCGTGTTGCCAGGAGATGGTTCCGGAGGACAGTGCCGCCAGGGCCAGCGGGAGGGAGCAGAGTTGGCGGGACTGGGTGATGAACGCTCCGGCTGCGGGTCCGCTGATGGTCAGGACGCCGGCGGTTTCCTCGATCGCTGACATCTCGTTGTAGGTTCGTTCGTGCGCGGGCGCGTCCGGTGGGGTCATCGCTTGTTGCAGTTCGAAGGCTTCGGCTGCGTCGCGTGCCTTGAGCCCAGCTATCTGCGCTTCGAGCTTGGACAGCAGCCCCAACCGGTCCAAACGGACCTCGTACGCGCGCTGGAGCGCGTCAACCCCGCCACCGGCAGCAGCGGTAGTGGCCAGGGCGGCATCCTTGAGAAACAGGGCCCCCACGCCGGCAACAGAGGCATGAATGCCCTCCATCACTGCCACTGCGCCCTCGCCGTTTCCCATACCAACATCATCCATCGAGGCACTGACATTCTGAGTGGGAGCGCTTTCCGGCGCAACTGGCACGGCAGGCAGGATCGCCTCCTCACCAATGTCCACACCTGACCGGCCTTGCTCCATGGGTACATGCTCCACCGAGGCAATGACAATCCTCCGTGCCTGCGGGCTTTGCCGGTGGTGGGGGGAGAACAAGAAGTTGCCGCCTGCCGTCACACCTATGCCACACCCGCCACGCCGGCCTTGCCACCGCCCGCCACGCACCTGGCGCCCTTCCGCCGTCGTAATTCTGCGCCGCGCACACCCTACGCCCAGCTTGAGAAAAAATACTCAGCTTGCTTATTACTTTCCGACTTCCTAGGCTGGAAGCTGTCAGGCAAACAACTCTCGAAGCGGAAAATTTACGCCCTGATTCGGACGCTGAAACCCGCTTCAGGCGAGGAGGAAGAATGTCAGAACACAGCATCGCAGGCAAGAAGGTTGCATTCCTTTTGACCGACGGCGTGGAGCAGATTGAGCTCACCAGCCCGTGGCAGGCAGTCAAGGACGCCGGCGGCCAGCCCACCCTGGTTGCCCTGAAAAGCGGCAAGCTGCAGGGATTCGAGGGAACTGAGAAGGGCGACACGTTCGACGTCGACCTGACGGTCGCAGAGGCGAACGCCTCGGACTTCGACGCACTGGTGCTCCCCGGTGGCGTTGTCAACGCAGACCACCTCCGCGTGGACAAGGACGCCCAGAGCTTCACCAGGAGCTTCTTCGAACAACACAAGCCGGTGGCCTCCATCTGCCACGGACCGTGGCTGCTCATTGAAGCGGGAGTGGTGCGCGGGCGGAACCTCACCTCCTACCACACGCTCCAGACGGACCTGCAGAATGCCGGCGCCAACTGGCCCCCCCCCCCCCCCCCCCCCCCCCCCCCCCCCCCCCCCCCCCCCCCCCCCCCCCCCCCCCCCCCCCCCCCCCCCCCCCCCCCCCCCCCCCCCCCCCCCCCCCCCCCCCCCCCCCCCCCCCCCCCCCCCCCCCCCCCCCCCCCCCCCCCCCCCCCCCCCCCCCCCCCCCCCCCCCCCCCCCCCCCCCCCCCCCCCCCCCCCCCCCCCCCCCCCCCCCCCCCCCCCCCCCCCCCCCCCCCCCCCCCCCCCCCCCGCCCCCCCCCCCCCCCCCCCCCCCCCCCCCCCCCCCCACCGACGAGGAAGTGGTGGTGGACCAGGGGCTGGTCACCAGCCGCAACCCGGATGACCTCCCGGCCTTCAATAACAAACTGGTTGAAGAAATTTCGGAGGGTCAGCACGCCGGCCAAACGGCCTAGACGGTCCAGCGGAGGCAGCCTCGGCAGCCCCTCCCGACCCCCACTGTTCCCTCAGGGTTAAAGAAAAATCCCGCTCGGAGGAATTACTCCAAGCGGTAGAGTGTTGGAGTCTGCAGCGGCCTTGACCGCGCACCACTCACTTCCACAACTCCCTGAGGGAACACGCATGTCTACCGAAGTCTCTCCGAACGCCAGCGGCCAGTCCGTGCAAGCTCCCGGAACCACGCCCGCCGCGCCGGAGAAGATGTCCCGCGAATCGGTCACCGTCATCAGCACGCTGCTGGTGGCGACGTTTGTGGTGATCCTCAATGAGACCATCATGAACGTCGCCCTGCAGCGGCTCATGGTGGAACTCCAGGTGGACGCGCCCACGGTCCAGTGGCTCTCCACCGGATTTATGCTCACCATGGCAATCGTCATCCCCACCACTGGGTTCATCCTGCAGAGCCTGTCCACCCGTGCCGTGTTTATGCTGGCGATGGGGCTTTTTGCCGGCGGTACTGCACTTGCTGCCGTGGCTCCCGGGTTCGAAATCCTGTTGCTGGCCCGCATCGTCCAGGCCGCCGGCACTGCCATCATGCTGCCCTTGCTGATGACCACTATTCTGACGCTGGTCCCGTTGGCCAAGCGCGGCGCCGTGATGGGCAACGTCAGCATCGCCATCTCGGTGGCGCCGGCCATGGGCCCCACGGTTTCCGGGCTGATCCTGGAGCACTTCACGTGGCGCTTTATGTTTGTGTTCGTCCTCCCGGTGGCACTCGCAGCGCTGGCCATCGGCGCGAAGTACCTGACCAACATCGGCGAAGCGGAAAAGACAAAGCTTGACGCCCTCTCGGTAGTCCTCACCGTCCCGGCGTTCGGCGGCCTGGTCTACGGCCTGAGCCAGATCGGCGGCGGCCACGGCGGCCAGGCCGGCCCCGGCGCCACTGCCATCACCGCGCTGGTTATTGGCGTTGCCGGCCTCACGGCTTTCGTCCTTCGCCAGCTGCGGCTGCAGAAAGCCGAAGCCCCGCTGCTGGACCTGCGCGCGTTCAACTTCCGCATGTTCACGGTTTCGGTCCTGCTGATGGTGGTGGCCATGATGGCGCTGTTCGGCGGCGTCATCCTGCTGCCCCTCTACCTGCAGGAAGTCCGCGGCTTGGGCTCACTGGAGACCGGCCTGGCGCTCCTCCCCGGCGGCCTGGCGATGGGCCTTCTGGGGCCGGTCATCGGCCGGCTGTTCGACAAGGTAGGGCCACTGCCGCTCACCGTCACCGGTTCCATCCTGATGGTGGTGGCCCTGTGGCAGTTCTCACTGCTCGACGCCGGCACCTCCATCGCATGGATCGTCACCCTGCACGTGGGGCTGAGTTTCGGCCTGGCGCTGCTCTTCACGCCAGCGTTCACCACGGGCCTGAACCCGCTTCCGCCGCACCTCTACTCGCATGGATCCGCGATCATGAGCACCACCCAGCAGGTTGCCGGCGCCGCGGGCACCGCCCTGCTGGTGTCCATCTTCGCGGTGGTTTCCGCGACGTCGGGCCTCGTCGCGGGGATGAGCGCCGCCTTCCTGACGGCGACCGTCATAGCCCTCGCCGCCGTCGTACTTTCAGCGATGATGCGCAAGACCGAAGGTGCCGGCCCGGGCCACGGCGCGGGGCACTAAGCTAAGCCCGCGCTGGCCTCCGCCACCGAGCCGGTCGAATCACGCGTGGGTTCGGCCGGCTCAGTCACATGTCAGCCGGCGTAGAAGTCCGCGAGCTCCTTGATGAGCCGGTCCGGTGCCTTGATAACGCCGTCGTGCCCGAAGCCGGGCAGGATGGTGTAACTGGAGCCGGAGAGGACATCGTGGATCTGGCCGCAGGCCACCCCGAAGTACGCCGGGCTCTTTTCGCCCACCACAATCAGGGTTTCCAGCGGCAGTTCCAGGAACGGCTCCGCCGGCATGTCCGCCGCGATGATCGCCTTGATTTCCCGGACACCGGTCCTCATCAGCTCGCGCTGCTGCTTGCCCTCTGACGTGCCGGCCGTGAGTTTGTTGGCAAGGGTCAGCATGGAAAGCGGCATGCGGGACGAGAAGGCGCCGCCTGCCTCGAGGCCGCGCTGGAGGACTGCCAGGGCACGGTCATCATCCCCGGCAGCTGCGGCGCGTTCGTACTCGGCGGTCCAGTCGGCCTTCACGCTGTGGTTCACGGAGACGGCGGGGTCGTAGACAGCGAGCCGTTCAACGGGGAGCGTGCGGGCGGCGTGGAGGGCAACGGCCCCGCCAAAACTGTGCCCGAACACGTCCGTGCTGGCCGTGTGTTTCATAACGGCGGCCAGATCGCGGATGTCCACGTCGAGGGTGTAATCCTCCGGCTGGGGGGATGAGGATCCGCGGCCCCGCCGGTTGAACGTGTGGACCGGGCGGCCCAGCGCTGCGCTGAGCTTTTGCGCGAACTTTGTGTAGTCCGCCGCAGTCACCAGTGAGGGCGGGACAATAACCACGCCTGAACCGGCGGAAGCAAGATCCGCCCCGGTGGAAAAGAGCTCCAGAGTGCCGCCGTCGGGGGTCCTGATGTTCTCACGCGTCATGTTCCGAGCCTAGCCGAGCAACCTGAATGCGGGCACCATGACGCCGCCCGCGGCCGAGGCCGCACACAAACTGTCAGCCGAGGTTCTTGATGAGCACCGCGCTTTGCTCGCGGATGGAAGGCAGCTCGGGGCCGAGCCCGCAGAGGATGAGTCCGGCATCGGCTGCCTGCAGCGGCGAGCTGGAGGTGGCCATCCCGTCTGCCCGGAGGTTGATCAGGGATTCGACGAGGCGGAAGGAGAGGTCGCCCGGCCTGGCGCCCAAAGGGAATGCCGGGTCGGCTGGGGACAGTGCCGCTCCCAGCTCCCCGTACAGGTTCCGCAGCTCCTGCCGGTCTGCAAGGAAACGGGCGAAGCGCGCACTGCGGGCCTCGGGCAGGTGGTAGAGGACACCGAGGTTCCAGCGGGCGCTGCAAAGTTGCGTTCCGTCGTAAAGCGCGACGGCGTGGAGCCGGCTCCCATCCTGGCCTTCAGCCGGCGGCAGAGCCGCCACCGAGCGGGCGAACTTCAGCCCAGCCAGAACCGTGCCCTGAAGCAGGTCCTCGAGGATGTCGTCCTTGGTTTTGAAGTGGTGATAGAGCGATGACTGCCTGATTCCCACGGCATCGGCAATGGAGCGCGTGGAGGTGTTAGCGAACCCCTGGGTGGTAAAAAGCTCGGCCGCTGCGTCCAGGATTTCCTCACGGGCGGTGGCCCCGGGCCTGGAGGGCTGCTGGCTGCGGGGTCTCCCTGGTCCGGCTGAAGTCACCGCATCATTCTTGCACTCTCCTCTGCGCCGTTTGTGCGCGCGTCTGGACGGTGAGGGTACGGAAATAAAGCGGAAACAAGATGTCCATGTGCCTTTTACAGAGGCGAAACGGTTTGGGGACATCGCGCTGGAAAACTATCACTTGACCGGTATTCCGCAGCCATCGGCCGAGTGCTGCATTTGCCGGGAAGGCTCCATTCCAATGCCGTTCCAGCCCCCGGAGAATCCGATGACTTCAACCGTTCTTCCCACCGTCCATGCGGACGATGCGGACCTGACGTCCCTTGGCTACGAGCCCACCCTTCACCGGAAGCTCGGCCGCTACGCTTCCTTCGCCGCCGGGTTTTCGTTCGTATCCATCCTCACCACTATCTTCCAGCTGTTCGCCTTCGGCTACTCGTTCGCCGGCCCGGCCTTCTTCTGGACCTGGCCGGTAGTGCTGGTGGGCCAGCTGCTCGTTGCCTTGAACTTCGCGGAACTCGCCGCCCGCTACCCGCTTTCCGGAGCCGTGTACCAGTGGGCACGGCGGGTTGGGGGAGAGGGCGTGGGCTGGTTCGCAGGATGGTTCATGGCCATCGCCCAGGTGGTCACCGCAGCGGCCGCCGCCATCGCCCTGCAGGTGGTGCTGCCCCAGCTGTGGGACGGCTTCCAGGTAGTGGGCGGCGATCCGGCCCTTAACACCGTGACCGGAGCCGCCAACGCAGTGATCCTCGGTGCCGCGCTCCTGGTGGCCACCACCATCATCAACTCGCTCGGCGTCAAACTGATGTCCCACGTCAACTCCGTCGGCGTCACCTGCGAGATCGTCGGCGTTGTGGCCGTCATCCTTGCACTCATCAGCGCTGCCCAGCGCGGGCCGGACGTCGTGGCCGATACCACCGTGCTGCAGGGCTCGGACCTCGGCGCAGTGGGAGCCTTCCTGGTTTCGGGCCTGATGGCCGCCTACGTCATGGTGGGCTTCAACTCCGCCGGCGAGCTTTCCGAAGAGACCAAGGATCCGCGCAGGACAGCCCCGCGGACCATCCTTTCCGCCTTGCTGATCTCCGGCGTCGGCGGCGCACTGATGATCATCACCCGCACTGATGGCCGCGCCCAGCCTCGACGACGGCCGGCTCGCCACCGAAGGCCTGCCCTACGTCCTCACCGCAGTCCTGGGCACCTTCTGGGGCAAAGTGCTGCTGGTGGACGTGGCCATCGCCATCTTTGTTTGCACCCTGGCCATCCAGACAGCCGGGTCCCGCCTGGTCTTTTCCATGGCCCGCGACGGCAAACTTCCCGCTTCGGGGCTGCTGTCCTCCGTCCACCCCACCCGAGGGACGCCCATGTGGCCCTCGATCGTCATCGGCGCCCTGGCAGTTGGCGTGCTTGCGATCAACGTGGGCAACGCGGCCCTGTTCACCACCCTGACCAGCGTCTGCATCGTGATGGTCTACCTCGCCTACCTGCTGGTCACCGTGCCGCAGCTCCTCAACCGGCTGCGGGGGGAGTGGGACCGGGTGGGCCAGGCGCTGCCGGCAGGACTCTTCTCGCTCGGACGGTGGGGGTTGCCCGTCAACCTCCTGGCTGTCCTGTACGGGGCGCTGATGGTGGTCAACCTCGCCTGGCCCCGGCCCGAGGTTTACGACCCCTCGGGCGGTAACGGGATCCTCCTTTACTCCGCACCGCTCATGGTGACAGTGGTCCTGCTATTGGGGCTCTGGGTCCGCCGCCGCAACATGGCGGCCAACGCCTGAGCGGCACAAAGCTTCCACAGCATCACCCTTCAATACAAACCGAGCTTCAGAACCAACACAGGATCGACATGACACAAGTAACCGAAAGTCCAGCAACAGCCGGCACCGCCACTACGGCAGGCGCCCGGGCGCACGCCAGGGAACAGCACGGCCGGACAGTGGACACCATGCGTTTCGTGCCCGCGGCGTCCGCCCCGGCCCGGCTCACGGCCGGCCTGCCTGAAGAGGCAACCGCCAACCTCACCTGGGCGGAATCCCTCGCCTTCGGCCGCTACACCACCCTCATCCTGGCCCGCGGCACCAGGATCAGGCTTACGGACGCCGCCGGTGATGCCTGCGTCCACGCCCTCCTTTACCGCGCCGGAGCCCTGCACGAGCGACTCAACATCGCGGACACCGTCAAGGTGCCCTGGCAGGCCTACCCTGCCGCCGGCCATCCGCTCGTTTCCGACGCCGGCCGCCTGATGGCCACGATCGTCACCGATTCTTCCTCCCGGCATGACGCCCTGACCGGCGCCACCACACTGGAAGGAAATACGGCAAGGTACGGTGCCGGCACTGCCCACAGCGCGTCACCCGCCGCCCGGGAACTGCTCACGCTCGGAGCCCTCAAAAGCGGGCTGGGGCCGCGTGACGTGGCGCCGTCGCTGTCCCTGTTCAAGGGCATCAACGTGGACCCAGCCGGCAGCATCACCTTCACCGGAAGCGCCGGGCCGGGCGCCGCCGTCGAACTTCTCCTCCAGATGGATGCCGTGCTGGTCCTGTCCAACACCGCCCACCCGCTCGACCCCCGAGCCAACTTCACCGGCACCGCCGTGGACATTGTCGCCTGGCACGCGCCGCAGGACCTGGCAGCACTCGAAGCGGGCACGCTCACCGGCCCCCTGGCTCCCGAACACCTGCAGGCACTGCACAACACCGAACACGACCTGACCGCAAGGAACACCCGATGAACACCGCCACCTCCACCGATTCCATCGCGGACGCACGCGACATTGCACTGACACCCGGAGACGTAGTCCTTGACGAGTTCGTCGAAGCCCGCGGCCCCTGGTCCGCCGTGGTGGCGGCCGGAGAAGTGCTGACCATCGTGGACCTCGAAGGCAACCAGGCCGTGGACTGCCTGCTGTACGCGGCGGGCGACACCACCGTGCGCTACTCCGCGCCGGTCACCATCGCCCGGCAGCAGTCCATCGTCCTCACCGCAGGTTCCGTTCTTCGTGCGGAAACCGGGGTCCCCCTGATGACCGTGGTGGCCGATGAAGTGGGTGTGCACGACACCATCGGCGGTGCGTGCTCGCAGGAATCCAACACCCTCCGCTACGGGCAGCACACCCGGGAACAGCACGCCTGCGTGGAGAACTTCCTGATCGAAGGCTCACGCTGGGGCCTCGGAAAACGCGACCTGGTCTCCAACATCAACTGGTTCATGAACGTGCCCGTGGACCCGGACGGCGCCCTGGGAATTGTGGACGGCCTGTCCGCTCCCGGAAAGCGCATTGCACTCCGGGCAGAGGTGGACACCCTGGTGCTCGTCTCCAACTGCCCGCAGATCAACAACCCGTGCAACGGCTTCAACCCCACCCCTGTCCGCATGATCGTCACCCGGCCGGAGGCTGCCAAGTGAGTACTTTCGACACCCTCCTGATCGCCAACCGCGGCGAGATCGCCTGCCGCATCATCGAGTCGGCTAAAAAGCTCGGCCTGCGCACTGTCGCCGTGTTCTCCGAAGCGGACCGGGGCGCCAAGCACGTCCGGCTGGCCGATGAGGCAGTGCTTCTGGGACCGGCTCCGGCGAAGGAGTCCTACCTCCGGGTGGATGCCCTCCTGGAAGCTGCCAGGTCCACCGGCGCCGGTGCCATCCACCCCGGCTACGGGTTCCTGTCCGAGGACGCCGCCTTCGCCGACGCCGTTGAGGCCGCGGGGCTTGTTTTTGTGGGCCCCACCGCCGAGCAGCTGCGCATCTTCGGTACAAAGCACACAGCGCGCGACGCCGCCCGGGCGGCCGGGGTGCCGATGATCGCCGGTTCCGGGCTGCTTGAGGACGTGGACGCCGCCGTCGCCGCCAGCGCCGTGATTGGTTTCCCGCTGATGCTCAAAGCCACCGGCGGTGGTGGCGGCATCGGCATGACGGTCTGCCGCACCGAGGCCGAACTCGTGGACAGCTTCCCCCGCGTTGCCCGCCTGGCCGGCGCCAGCTTCGGCACCGCCGGCGTCTTCGCCGAGCGGTACGTCGAAAACGCCCGCCACGTCGAGGTCCAGATCTTCGGCGACGGCGAAGGCCGGGTCGTCAGCCTCGGCGACCGCGACTGCTCCCTCCAGCGCCGCCACCAGAAGGTCGTGGAAGAGGCACCCGCTCCGGACCTGCCGGAGGAACTGCGCGAAGAACTGCACCGCAGCTCCCGTACACTCTGCGCCTCCCTGAACTACCGCTCCGCCGGAACCGTCGAGTTCGTCTACGACTCCGCCCGCCGCGAGGCATCCTTCCTCGAGGTCAACGCCCGGCTCCAGGTGGAACACCCCGTTACCGAGGCCGTCACCGGCGTGGATCTGGTGGAGTGGATGCTCCGCCTGGCCCAGGGCGGAACCCAAGCCGCGACGGTCCTCGCCGGAGTTCCCGACAGCCTCCCGGTTTCCGGCCACGCTGTGGAGGCACGGGTTTACGCCGAGGACCCCGCCCGCGGTTTCCAGCCCAGCGCCGGGACCGTCACCAACGCGGTCTACCCCGCCACGGAGGACGTCCGCGTGGACGCCTGGGCCGAAACCGGAACCGAAGTTTCCACCAATTACGATCCCCTCCTGGGCAAGATCATCACCTTCGGCGCCAACCGCACCGAAGCCCTCGACCGGCTGGCCGCCGCGCTCGCCGGCACCCGGATCGACGGGATCGAGACCAACCTCGGGATGCTCCGCGCCGCCACCGGGCTGGATGAGGTCCGCAGCGTCCGGCACTCCACCAGCACCCTGGACAACGTGGGCGACCCCGAGCCGCGCATCACCGTGGACCGTCCCGGCCTGCAGACAAGCGTCCAGGACTGGCCCGGCCGGACCGGCCTGTGGCAGATCGGTGTACCGCCGAGCGGACCCATGGACGACCTGTCCTTCCGGCTCGGCAACACCGCCCTCGGCAACCCTGAAGACGCCCCCGGCCTGGAATTCACCATGACAGGCCCCAGCCTGACCTTCACCCACCCCACCACCGTCTGCGTCACCGGCGCGGAGGTAACCGTGACGGTCGACGGGACGGAAGCGGCCAGCTGGACTCCCGTCACCGTCCCCGCGGGAGGAACGCTCGACGTCGGCACTGCACAAGGCAACGGGCTTCGCGGCTACATCCTGTTCCAGGGCGGCCTGAACATCCCGCAGTACCTGGGCAGCGCCTCCACCTTCACCCTCGGCCAGTTCGGCGGCCACGCGGGCCGGGTCCTCCGCGCCGGCGACGTTCTCCGTGCCGTGACCCCGGTTGCGGGTACCACCGAAGCCGGCGGGAAGTCAGGCGTGGAAGCACTGCCGGCTGCAGTGCCTTTGGACAGCCGGCCTGCCCTGACCTCCACGTGGGAACTGAGTGTGGCGGAAGGGCCGCACGGTGCCCCGGAATTCTTCCAGCGCGAAGACATCGAGGAGCTTTACGCGTCCGAGTACGAAGTCCACTTCAACTCCGCCCGCACCGGCGTCCGGCTGATCGGCCCCAAGCCCCGCTGGGCGCGGACCGACGGCGGCGAGGCCGGCCTGCACCCGTCCAACATCCATGACACCGCGTACTCCGTTGGCGCCCTGGACTTCACGGGTGACACGCCCATCCTGCTCGGTCCCGACGGGCCCAGCCTGGGCGGCTTCGTCTGCCCCGTCACGGTGGTGACGGCTGACCGCTGGAAGCTCGGCCAGCTTCGGCCAGGGGACAAGGTCCGGTTCATTCCCATCCGGGTCAGCCAAGCGCCGTCGGCCAGGGATCTTGGACCCGGCCGCCAGCTGGTGCTGCCGGGCGACGCCGGATGGTCCGGTGACATCTCGACGGCCACCGCGGCAGCGGCGTCTGCACCGGCGCTGGCAGCGACATCCGCCGTTCGCGCTGCGAGGGGAGATTGCGACGACGGCGTGCTGGGCCGGGTGCCGGAAGGCGCCGGAAGGCCCGCGGTTACTTACCGCCGGTCGGGCGATGACAACCTGCTGGTGGAATACGGCGAGATGGTGCTGGACCTCGGGCTCCGCGCCAAGGTGCACGCCCTGCACCAGCACATTGAACAGCTCCGGGTGCCGGGAATCGTGGACCTCACCCCGGGCATCCGCTCCCTGCAGATCAAGGTGGATCCGTCGGTTCTGTCCACGAAGCGCCTGCTGGATGTGGTCCAGGAGATCGAAGTGGCGCTGCCGGCAAGTTCAGAGCTGGTGGTTCCAAGCCGCACCGTCAGGCTGCCGCTGTCCTGGGACGACCCAGCCACCCGTGAAGCGATCGAGCGCTACATGGCAGGTGTCCGAGACGACGCTCCGTGGTGCCCCTGGAACATCGAATTCATCCGCCGGATCAACGGGTTGGACTCGGTGAACGACGTGTTCGATACCGTCTTCAACGCCGAGTACCTGGTCCTGGGACTGGGCGACGTTTACCTGGGCGCCCCGGTAGCCACGCCGCTCGATCCGCGCCACCGGCTGGTCACCACCAAGTACAACCCGGCCCGCACCTGGACGCCGGAGAACGCGGTGGGCATCGGTGGCGCGTACATGTGCATTTACGGCATGGAAGGACCAGGCGGCTACCAGTTCGTTGGCCGTACCACGCAGGTATGGTCGCGCTACGCGGACTCCGCCCCGTTTGAGCCGGGTTCGCCGTGGCTGCTCCGCTTCTTTGACCGCATCTCCTGGTACCCCGTCAGCCCCGAGGAACTCCTGGACCTGCGCGCGGACATGGCCGCCGGAAGGGGCCGCGGAGTCGAGATTGAGGACGGCACGTTCTCGTTGGCCGAGCACGAGGTGTTCCTTGAGGACAACCGCGAATCCATCACGGCCTTCCGCGAAAAGCAGGGTGCGGCGTTCGCAGTGGAGCGGCAGGCATGGGCCGACGCCGGAGAGTTTGACCGCGCCGAAGCGCTTGCCGCCGTCGTGTCACCGGTGGTGGACGAGGTGGCGGTGCCTGACGGCGGATCGCTCGTGGCTGCGCCCTTCGCCGCGAGCGTGTGGAAAGTCGATGTAAAGGCAGGTGACCGGGTGGTGCAGGGCCAGCCGCTGGTGTCCCTGGAAGCCATGAAGATGGAAACAGTCCTGGAAGCGCCCTGTGACGGCGTGGTGCTGCGGGTCCTGCCCGTCGCCGGCTCGCAGGTTGTGGCCGGCGAAGCGGTGGTGGTGCTCGGCGGTACGGACCCGGAGTTCGAGCCCGCGGCGCCAAGCGCCGAACTGGTATCACAGGAACTGGAAGAGGCATCAGTATGAGAAACGCATCCGCAGGTCCGGCCACCCAGCGGGCCCAGGCTGCCCTCGCCGCCCTGGAAACCATCGACCGCCCGGAAATCTGGATCACCCTCCGCGGGGCGGACGAACTCTTGGCCGAGGCCGCTGCCATTGACACATCCGTCGCGGGCGGCGCTGACCTGCCGCTTGCCGGCCTCCTGCTCGCAGTCAAGAACAACGTGGACGTCGCAGGAATCCCGACGACCGCGGCCTGTCCCGGGTTTGCTTACCTCCCTGAGGAGGACGCGGAAGCGGTGGCACGGCTGCGTGCCGCAGGTGCTTTGGTGCTCGGGGCCACCAACCTGGACCAGTTCGCGACAGGCCTGGTGGGCACCCGGAGTCCGCATGGGGCGGTGCGTGATTCCCGCCGGTCGGACTTCATCTCCGGCGGCTCCAGCTCCGGTTCCGCTGTTGCCGTGGCCTTGGGGCTCGTGGACATCGCCATCGGGACGGACACGGCAGGTTCAGGCCGAGTGCCCGCCGGGCTGCAGGGAATTGTCGGCATCAAGCCCACCCTGCACGTTGTGTCCACCGCAGGGGTGGTGCCGGCCTGCAAGTCCTGGGACGCCGTCACCATCTTCGCCCGCCACCTGTCCACCGCCGAGCTCGCCATGGGCGTGATGGCGGGCGGTGCGCGGGCATGGCCGGCGGACATCCGCCTGGCCGCACCGGAAAAGCCGCGCGTGGCCTACCCGGCATCACTGCCGGCGCTGCCCGAGGCGTGGGCTGCCGAGTTCCACCGGCATGTCGATCGGCTGCAGGCTTCGGGAGTGGAAGCCGAACCCTTCGAATTCGATGTGTTCCTCGACGCTGCCCGGCTGTTGTACGACGGCGCGCTGGTGGCGGAGCGATACGCCGCCGTCGGGAATTTCATCGAAACCGCCGACGGCGGTGCGGGGACGCAGGCGGGCATCGACCCCACCGTGGAGCGCATCATCAAGGCGGCAGGCCAGGTGCCCGCACACCGCTATGTCGCAGACACTGCGACGCTGGAAGACCTGAAGCGCGAGGCGATGGCGCGGCTTGAAGGCTTCGACGCCCTCCTGATCCCCACCGCCCCCTTCCACCCCACACTGGCGGAGGTGGCGGCGGACCCGGTAGGGGTGAACTCCCTGATGGGCACCTACACCAACTTCTGCAACCTGTTTGACCTCTGCGCCGTTGCTGTCCCGGCCGGTGGGGTGGACGGCGCCCAGTTCGGCCTGACGGTGGTGGGCCGGACCTTCGATGACGCTGTTGCCGCTGACATCGCACGCCTGCTCGAGGTAACCCCGGATTCTCCGGCGCTCTTCGCCAGGGGAGCGGCACCGTCAGCCGGGCATGCTGCCGGCCAGTCGTCGTCGGGCCCATGGCCTGTAGTTGCAGGCGCCGTTGCTGTACCCCTGGTAGTGGTGGGCGCGCACCGCAAGGGGCAGCCGCTGGCGCCGCAGCTGGAGGAACTCGGAGCTGCCTGGGACGGCCCCGTGCGGACCGCTGCCCGCTACCGGATGGTGTCCCTCGACACCGTGCCGCCCAAGCCAGGCGTCTACCGCTCGGACGACGGCGGCGCGGAGCTTGTGGGTGAACGGTGGCTGGTATCCGAAGCCGGACTGGGACGGTTCCTGGCTGCGCTCCCCGAACCCATGCTGCTCGGATCGCTGGAGCTGGCGGATGGCTCGAAGGCTGTCGGGTTCGCCTGTGATGCTGTCGCGGCTGCACGCGGGGAAGACATCACGCACTACGGCGACTGGCTGGCTGACCGGAATGAGCCCAGGAGCCTGTGGCAGAACCTGGGGGATGCTGCCCTCGCCGGTTTCAGCCGCGGCACCTAGCCCTTGAAGTATTCGGAAATGTCGGTGACCAGTTCGTTCACGGCAGCGGGGATGGAGCCGTGGAACCCCTTGGGGGAGAGCTCATAGGTGCTGCCGGGAACGGCCGCGTGCAGCCGCTCCGCCGTGGCCTTGTAGTAGGCGGGGCTCTTGCCGCCGGCCATAAAGTGGGTGTTGGGAGGCAGCACGCTGAAATCCCTGGCGTGGTCCGCCTCGTTGTAGGCGGCCCGCAGTTCGCCAACGCCGCTGGGCATCACCTCGCGGAACATCCTGTTGACCTTGGTCCGCGATAACAGTGCCATCAGAGCGGCAAGGACAGGTTCGGGGATCTTCGCCATGGCGGAACCGGGGCTTGTGGCCTTCTTCATGTGCGCAAGGGCGTGGCCCACCTTGCCGCTGTTCACGGCCTCCTCGAAGCCGTCCAGCCAGCCGGTGTCGATGCTGCCGTCGATGTTGACGGCGGCGTCGTACACGACCAGCTTGTCAGGCACATAGGGGGTGCCGGTGAACTCCTGCACTGCGTTGAGGGCCACCGAACCGCCCAGGCTGTGGCCCAGGATGTTCCTGGCACCCGTGCCGTCCAGGACAGTACGGACATCGGCGATCTCGGTGGCCATGCAGTAATCCGCCGGCTGCCCGGAGGAACTTCCGCGGCCGCGGCGGTCGTACACGTCCACCGCCCAGCCCTTGCCCAAACCCTTGGCCAGCGCGACCGAAAACGGACGGTAGATCAGGGCAGTCAGGAACGCTCCGCCGATCAGGAGCACCCGGCGTTCTCCGGACGCATCCTCGGTGCCGTAACTGTATAAGGCCAGGCGGCCGCCGTCGTGCGTTGGAAGTACCTGTTCTCTCACCACCCCATCCTAGGCAGCAGCCCGATCCCGCCCCCGAAGCCGGGCCTGCCCAACTCCCGGTAAACTTGATGATTGTGACTTCCCAAAACACCCCCTCGTCCAAGAACGCCCCAGAGCCGCTCGATGCCAGCGAGCAGATGCGTATCCGCATGGAGAAGCGCGCCAAGCTGATTGAGCGCGGCGTCGAGGCGTACCCGGTGGGCGTGGAGCGGACGCATTCGCTCGCGGAGGTCCGTGAAAAGTACGCCCACCTCGAGGCGGACGACACCACTGGCGACATTGTCGGCGTCACCGGGCGCGTCGTGTTCGTGCGCAACACCGGAAAGCTCTGCTTCGCCACCCTTCAGGAAGGCGGCACCGACGGCAAGGGAACCCGCCTGCAGGCCATGCTCAGCCTCGCCAATGTTGGTGAGGAAGCGCTCGCCGACTGGAAGGCCCTCGTTGACCTCGGCGACCACGTGTTCATCAGGGGTGAGGTCATCTCCTCCCGCCGCGGCGAGCTCTCCGTCATGGCCGAATCGTGGGGCATGGCTTCCAAGGCCCTCCGCCCGCTGCCGGTACTCCACGCCGAGCTGAACGAGGAGACCCGCGTCCGCCAGCGTTACGTGGACCTGATGGTCCGCGACGAAGCCCGCGAAATGGTCTACACCCGTGCCGCCATCACGCGCTCCATCCGCGAGACGCTCTTCCGCCACAACTACGTGGAAGTTGAAACCCCCATCCTGCAGCTGGTCCACGGCGGCGCCCTGGCACGCCCGTTCGAGACCCACATGAACGCTTTCGACCAGAAGATGACGCTGCGCATCGCCACCGAGCTCTACCTCAAGCGTGCCGTGGTGGGCGGCATCGACCGCGTCTACGACATGGGACGGGTGTTCCGCAACGAGGGCGTGGACTCGACCCACAGCCCCGAGTTCACCACCCTCGAGAGCTACGAGGCGTGGGCTGACCAGTTCGTTATGGCGCAGCGCATCAAGGAGATCATCCTCGACGCGGCGGACGCCGTGGGCGCCGGCCGCGTCCTGCAGACCGAAGCGGGGGAGATCAACCTCGACGGCGAGTGGGCCTGGGTATCCGTCTACCCCGGACTGTCCGACGCCGTTGGCCAGGAAGTCACGCCGGAGACTTCGCTGGAGGTACTGCGCGAAATCGCCGAAAGGCACGAGGTCAAGGTTGATCCCAAGTGGGACGCCGAGAAGCTGGCGGTTGAGCTCTTCGGCGAAATCGTGGAGCCCACCCTCCTGAACCCCACCTTCGTCTACGACTACCCGCCCTCCGCCCAGCCGCTGGCCCGCCCGCACCGGGAGGACGGCCGGCTGATCGAGGCCTGGGATCTCATCATCGGCGGTATGGAGCGCGGCACCGCGTTCTCCGAACTGATCGACCCCGTTATCCAGCGCGAACGGCTCACCGAGCAGTCACGCCATGCAGCCGCCGGCGATGATGAGGCCATGCAGTTGGACGAGGACTTCCTGCGCGCGCTCGAATACGGCGCCCCGCCGATGGGCGGCATCGGACTCGGAATCGACCGGCTGGTGATGCTGTTCACCGGCGCCGGGATCCGCGAAACCATCCTCTTCCCGCTGCTCAAGCCCGAAGGGCACTGACCATGGAATATGTAGCTGTACTCCTGCCTTCCCTGGTGGTGGGCCTGCTCTTCTGGTTCGCCATGAAGTCGATCTTCAACGCGGACAAATCCGAACGCCAGGCGGAGGCGCAAGCCCAGGCTGAAGCCGAAGCGCGTACTTCCGGGCCTGCGGACCGCACGGACCCCGAATCGAATAGATAAATCCCCAAACTTCCGCTTTTATCCCCAAGAGCCAATAGGCGCTTTGACGCGTTGCCATAAAGAGGGTCATACTTTTAGGGAAACATCCTGCTTTTCTGAAAACCGAACCCTTTCCAAGAGGAAGACTTTAAATGGCACAGAAAGTAAACATCATCCTCGTTGATGATTTGGATGGGGGATCCGCAGACGAGAATGTAAAGTTTGGCCTTGACGGGGTCAACTATGAGATTGATCTATCGGCCGCCAATGCCGCTGAACTCCGCTCCTCCCTGGAACGGTTCATCGGTGCAGCGCGTAAGGCTTCGGGCAGCAGCGGCCGGGCTGCACGCACCAAAGCATCGGGCGGAGGCCGCAGCCACGATTCGGCACAGATTCGGCAATGGGCCCGGGAAAACGGCTACACCGTTAACAGCCGTGGCCGAATTCAGGCCGAAATCCAGGAAGCCTACCAAAAGGCCAATTCCTAGTTTCAGCCGCAATCGGTCAAAAGGCCCTGCTTCCCTCGTCGGGAAGCAGGGCCTTTTCGGTTTCCAGCCCGAAAGAGCGGGCAGTGCCGTAATTACTCCGCTGCACAGCGACATCACGGTGCAGCGACGGATTTACTCGAGGGATTGCGCACTAGGCTCGCGGCCGGAGGCTGTCCGGAAACTTAGACCACAAACAGGGCGCTCAAGGTCAGATGTGCGCATTGCCGGTCCTGACACAAGCAAGGGTGCCCGCTGCGGCGCATGCCGCCCCCACCCCTCGGCAGGAGTCCGATTGATTGGCCTACTACCCACTCCCGGCACGTGCCGCCGGCGCTGAAAAGTGGCGTCTGCGGGTATTCCCGGTCCATCCCGGTTTCCCCCGTGGCGAACACGCTCCACAAGTATGGGCGGGCCACGTAGCATCAAAGTACGTCGTAGCTAGGAGTGTGGCGAAATGTTTGAGCGATTTACGGACCGTGCCCGTCGCGTAGTTGTGCTTGCCCAAGAAGAGGCACGCATGCTGAACCACAATTACATTGGTACCGAACACATCCTCTTGGGTCTTATCCATGAGGGTGAGGGCGTTGCCGCCAAAGCTCTTGAGTCCTTGAGCATTTCGCTCGACGGCGTTCGCGAGCAGGTGCAGGAGATCATCGGGCAGGGCCAGCAGGCGCCGTCCGGCCACATCCCCTTCACCCCCCGTGCCAAGAAGGTGCTGGAACTCTCGCTGCGCGAAGCCCTCCAGCTGGGCCACAATTACATCGGCACGGAGCACATCCTGCTGGGACTCATCCGCGAGGGTGAGGGTGTTGCCGCCCAGGTGCTGGTCAAGCTCGGCGCAGACCTCAACCGGGTCCGCCAGCAGGTCATCCAGCTCCTGTCGGGCTACCAGGGCAAGGAAACAAGCGGTGCCGGCGTCGGCTCCAGCCAGCCCGAGGGTACGCCGGCGGGATCCGTTGTCCTGGACCAGTTCGGCCGCAACCTGACCCAGGCTGCCCGCGAGAACAAGCTGGACCCGGTCATCGGACGCGAGCAGGAGATGGAACGCGTTATGCAGGTCCTCTCTCGCCGCACCAAGAACAACCCGGTGTTGATCGGTGAGCCGGGTGTCGGCAAGACGGCCGTCGTCGAGGGTCTTGCCCAGGCGATTGTCCGTGGCGACGTCCCGGAAACCATCAAGGACAAGCAGCTGTACACCCTGGACCTCGGTTCCCTGGTGGCAGGCTCCCGGTACCGCGGTGACTTCGAAGAGCGCCTGAAGAAGGTCCTCAAGGAAATCCGTACCCGCGGTGACATCATTCTCTTCATCGACGAAATCCACACCCTTGTGGGTGCCGGTGCCGCCGAAGGTGCCATCGATGCTGCGTCCATCCTGAAGCCCATGCTGGCCCGCGGTGAACTGCAGACCATTGGTGCCACCACGCTGGACGAGTACCGCAAGCACATCGAGAAGGACGCCGCGCTGGAGCGCCGGTTCCAGCCGATCCAGGTCAAGGAGCCCTCGGTTGCGCATGCGATCGAGATCCTTAAGGGCCTGCGTGACCGCTACGAGGCGCACCACCGCGTCACCATTACCGACGGCGCCCTGGCCTCGGCTGCCAGCCTGGCCGAGCGCTACATCTCTGACCGCTTCCTGCCGGACAAGGCGATCGACCTGATCGACGAAGCCGGCGCACGGCTGCGCATCCGCCGCATGACCGCTCCGCCGGAGCTCAAGGCCATGGACGAGCGCATCGCCAAGCTGAAGATGGAAAAGGAGTCCGCGATTGACGCGCAGGACTTCGAAGGTGCAGCCGCGCTCCGTGACAAAGAGCAGAAGATGATCACCGAGCGCTCCGAGAAGGAACGCCACTGGAAGTCCGGCGGCATGGACGACATCTCCGAGGTGGATGAGGATCTCATCGCCGAGGTGCTGGCCAACTCGACCGGCATCCCCGTGTTCAAGCTGACCGAGGAAGAGTCCTCGCGCCTGCTGAAGATGGAAGACGAACTGCACAAGCGTGTGGTGGGCCAGGACGAGGCCATCAAGGCACTGTCCCAGGCCATCCGCCGCACCCGTGCAGGACTCAAGGACCCCAAGCGTCCGGGTGGCTCGTTCATCTTCGCCGGCCCCACCGGCGTCGGCAAGACCGAGCTCGCCAAGGCACTCGCGGAGTTCCTGTTCGGTGAAGAGGACGCCCTCATCACGCTGGACATGTCCGAGTACTCCGAGAAGCACACCGTCTCGCGGCTCTTCGGTGCCCCTCCGGGCTACGTTGGCTACGAGGAAGGCGGCCAGCTGACCGAGAAGGTCCGGCGTCGTCCGTTCTCCGTGGTGCTGTTCGATGAAGTGGAGAAGGCCCACGCGGACCTCTTCAACTCGCTCCTGCAGATCCTGGAAGACGGCCGGTTGACCGACTCCCAGGGCCGGGTGGTGGACTTCAAGAACACGGTGATCATCATGACCACCAACCTGGGCACCCGGGACATCTCAAAGAGTGTGGCCACCGGCTTCCAGTCCGGCACCGACACGCAGACCGGCTACAACCGCATGCGTGCCCGCGTGACCGAGGAGCTCAAGCAGCACTTCCGCCCCGAGTTCCTGAACCGTGTGGATGACGTTGTGGTGTTCCCGCAGCTCACCCAGGACGAGATCATCGAGATCGTGGACATGTTCGTTGGACGCCTGGAGAAGCGGCTCAAGGACAAGGACATGGGCATCGAGCTCACGCCCAAGGCCAAGGTGCTCCTGGCAACCCGCGGATACGATCCCGCCATGGGTGCGCGGCCGCTGCGCCGCACCATCCAGCGCGAGATCGAGGACCAGCTCTCCGAGAAGATCCTGTTCGGTGAGATCCACGCCGGCGACATCGTTGTAGTGGACGTGGAAGGCGACGGTGACGACGCCAAGTTCACGTTCGCCGGCAACGCCAAGCCGCGCATCCCGGAAATCGCTCCGAGCGTCTAGCACCAAGACGAAGGCCCCGCCCGCTCCGAAAGAGCAGGCGGGGCTTTCGCTTTGCCCCTCCCTTCCGTCAAACGGTTGGCGTTCTCCGTGGCTTGGTTGCCTGCCGTGGTTTAGTCCGGCACCGACCATCAGAGATTTCCCGGCGCCTGCTCGTTCCTCGCTTTGACGGCGCCTACATAAATCCCTGATGCCCGGCACCTAGTGCACGGTGGCATCCAGCGCAGGTGCTGGGGTCATTTGTGTAGCTTGCGTCAAAGCGACGGAGGAGCAGCAAGCGGCAAATGGCGCCGGGGCCGGAGCGACCCAACCACGGCGCCAAGCAGCCCCGCGTCCTTGCCCGGAAGCCGTTGGAACCGGCCGTGGCGTTTTCGCCGGTAGTGAAGTGGTTGTGACGGGGAGCACAGTTCGGGTTGAATCGGGGGCATGGCTAATCTGAATCCGGCGATCCCGGACGAGCAACCTTTGACTCCTTTCCATGATCTGGACCATTACCTGTCCATCCCGCGGGTGAGCGGGCTGGCGATGAGCCCCGACGGCCGGCGGCTGGTTACTACCGTGGCCACCCTGAACGGCAAGGGAACCGAATTTGGCACAGCGCTGTGGGAGCTTGATCCTGCAGGGCAGAAGCATGCGCGACGGATCACCCGCAGCGCCAAGGGTGAGGCAGGAGCGGCGTTCGCGGTCAACGGTGATGTCTACTTCACCTCCGCCCGGCCAGATCCTGACAGCCCCGAGGGCGACCCTGTGAACGCCCTCTGGCTCCTGCCCGCCGACGGCGGGGAGGCGCGAGTGGTGCTCAACCGGCCCGGTGGCGTGGGTGCCGTGATGACAGCCAAAGCGGCGGACGCCACCTTCGTTGTTGCGGAGGTCCTTGCGGGCTCGGCCGATGAAGATGACGATGCCGAACGGCGGAAGTCCCGCAAGGACAACAAGGTTTCTGCCATCCTGCACAGCGAGTATCCGGTGCGGTACTGGGATGCGGACCTGGGGCCAGGCCAGCCGCGGATCTTCGCTGTGGAGCCCGGGAAGGAGAAGGACCCCGGCAAACCCGCCACTGTGGATGCCATGGCTCCGCTGGCCCTCCGGAACCTCACGCCCGATGCAGGTGCGCGGCTGCGCGAGGCGGAAACTGCGGTCAGCCCCGACGGCCGGACCATTTACGCGAGCTACACCAAACCGCGGGCCCGCGCGGACAGTCGCTCCGTCCTGGTGGCCATCGACGTGGCCTCCGGGAACACGACGGTACTCCTGGACCGCGAGGGGATGAGCTACTTCCCCGGTCCGGTGAGCCCCGACGGCAGCACCTTGGTGGTGCTGAGCGAGAGCGACACCACTCCGCACCAGGCACCCCAAATAAAGCTGCACCTCCTGGATGTCTCTGAGGCCTCCTCGTCCGGCACTGGGCAGCTGACGCCCCTGGCGCACGACTGGGACCGCTGGGCCAAGCCGGCCGCCTGGCTACCCGACGGTTCTGCCCTCCTGGTCACCGCGGACGACGACGGCGCGTCGCCGGTTTTCCGGATCAGCGTCCCGGCATCTGCCGCTGAAGTGAGTGTTACACGGGTGACACAGGACGCGGCGGCCTACACCGACGTCGTGGTCTCACCTGAGGGGCGCAGCGCCTACGCCCTCCGCAGTTCCTATGAGTTCCCGCCGGAAGCTGTACGCATTGACCTGCAAACCGGCGAAACCACGCGTTTGCCGGCGCCGGCGGAACGGCCCACCCGTCCCGGCAGGCTGGAACGGATTGCGGCGACGGCGGCGGACGGTTCACGCGTCCCGGCGTACCTCGCGCTGCCCGAAGATGCCTCCGCCGATTCCCCGGCGCCGATGCTGCTCTGGATCCACGGCGGCCCGCTGGGATCCTGGAACGCCTGGACCTGGCGCTGGAACCCCTGGCTGCTGACCGCGAAGGGGTACGCGGTGCTTCTGCCCGATCCTGCCCTCTCCACAGGCTACGGCCAGAACTACATCCAGCGGGGCTGGGGCCAATGGGGTAAAAGCCCGTTCACAGACCTCATGGCCGTGACTGACGCCGCCGTCGACCGTCCTGATATTGACGCGGACCGTACCGCGGCAATGGGGGGCTCCTTCGGCGGCTACATGGCCAACTGGGTTGCCGGACAGACGGACCGGTTCAAGGCCGTAGTGACCCACGCCAGTCTTTGGGCGCTGGACCAGTTCGGCCCCACCACAGACTCCTCGCAGTACTGGCTGAAGGAGATGACCGAGGAGATGGCGCTGGAGAACTCGCCGCATCTTCACGTTGAAAAGATCAGCACGCCCATGCTGGTGATCCACGGGGACAAGGATTACCGCGTACCCATCGGGGAAGGCCTGCGTCTTTGGTATGAGCTGTTGTCCAAGTCGCAGCTGGCAGGGGACCAGGACGGCCGGACGCCGCACCGGTTCCTGTACTTCCCGGACGAAAACCACTGGGTCCTGCAGCCGCAGCACGCAAAGGTCTGGTACGGCGTTGTGGAAAGCTTCCTGGCCCGGAACGTCCTCGATCAGGACCTGCCGGTGCCTGCGGAACTCGGGCTGTAGGGGGTTGGCTTGGCGCCGTCGGCCGAGACATTTGCCGGCGCCTGCTCGTTCCTCGCTTTGACGGCGCGTACACAAATGCCTGACCGCCGCCACCTGCGTGCGGCACGCCTTAGCTAAGCGAGGGTGCCGGGGTCATTTGTGTAGCTTGCGTCAGGGCGAGGATGGAGCAGCAAGCGGCAAATGGCGCCGGTGCCGGAGCGCCCAAACCTGGCGCCGCCACGCGTCCAGACCCCGGCGCCTCGTAGGATTGCTCTGTGACGAACTCCTTCCATATCCGCCCTGCGCGCACCGGCGATGTTTCCGCTATCAAGAGACTGGTGGCGCCGCTGGCAGACCAGCGGATTCTGATGGCAAAGGAGACGGTGGCGTATTACGAGAGCCTGCAGGAGTTCCGGATCGCAGAGTCCTCGGACGGTGAAGTCATCGGCTGTGGGGCGCTCCACGTTATGTGGGAGGACCTGGCCGAAGTGCGGACCCTTGCCACTTCTGCGGACTGGCGGGGAAAAGGCGTGGGACATGTCCTGGTGGAGAGCCTGCTTGAGGAGGCGCGCGCCCTGGGCATCGCCCGCGTTTTTTGCCTTACCTTCGAGGTGGACTTCTTCAAGCGCCACGGATTCGACGTGATGGCGGACCAGTCCGCCGTGGACCCCGTGGTGTACTCGGAACTGCTCCGGTCCCACGACGAAGGTGTTGCCGAATTCCTCGATCTGGCAAGGGTCAAGCCAAACACCCTCGGAAACACCCGCATGATCAAGTTCCTCTAACCTTCCGGTTTTTCCGCTGCACCGCCAAAACCGGCCTGAACTGCACTTCCTTTTACTCGATTTGATGGATAAACTGTTTCCGGCCGGGATTGGGGGCCCAGGGAAAGGGACAGTCATTGGGGGCTGTCCCTTTTCTCTATTCGGCGGAAGCGCAGCCCTACCGCCGCGCCGCATGCCGGTAGTAGGGTCGGAATGTCATCCTCCAGGAAGCAAGCCAGGAGTACCGCCATGAAGAAGCTCATTAACGATCCAAAGTCGGTAGTCGACGAGTCCGTGCAGGGCTTCGGCCAGGCGCATTCGGGCCTTGTCACCGTCAGCGCCGATCCCCTGTACATCACGCGCAAAGACGCGCCAGTCAGCGGGAAAGTAGGACTCGTCTCGGGCGGCGGCAGCGGCCATGAACCGCTGCACGCCGGATTTGTGGGGCGTGGCATGCTGGACGCCGCCGTGCCCGGCGCGGTGTTCACCTCCCCGACACCGGACCAGATCCTCCCGGCGACACTCGCCGTGAACTCGGGCGCCGGCGTCGTGCACATCGTCAAGAACTACACCGGCGACGTCCTGAACTTCGAAACGGCAGCCGAACTCGCCGAAGCGGAAGGCGTCAACGTCCGCACCGTCCTGGTCAATGATGACGTTGCCGTAGAGGATTCGCTGTACACAGCAGGCCGGCGCGGAGTGGGCGGGACGGTGCTGGTGGAAAAGATCGCCGGAGCCGCTGCTGAGCGGGGGGACGGCCTCGACGCCGTGGCCGCGATAGGCGAACGCGTCAACAGCAACGTCCGCACCATGGGTGTGGCCCTGACCGCCTGCACCGTACCCCACGCCGGCTCGCCCAGCTTTGACCTGGCCGAGGATGAAATTGAGATCGGCATTGGAATCCACGGCGAGCCGGGCAGGCACCGGATTGCGATGGAAAACGCAGACGGCATCACGGACCGCCTGCTGGAGCCCGTACTGACTGATCTGGGAATCACTGCGGGGGACAGGGTGCTGCTGTTCGTCAACGGGATGGGCGGCACCCCCCTGAGCGAGCTGTATATCGTCTACCGGCGGGCCGCCCAGGTGCTCGCGGACAGGGGCGCCGCCGTCGAGCGTTCCCTGGTGGGAAATTACATCACGGCGCTGGAGATGCAGGGCTGCTCCATCTCGGTACTGCGGCTGGACGACGAACTCATCGATCTGTGGGACGCGCCGGTGCACACGGCGGCACTGCGCTGGGGCGTATAGCTGTGGTTCTGGACGTTAACTGGACCGTCAAGTGGCTGACCCTGTGCGCCCAGGCAATGGCGGAGCACAGGGTGGAGCTGATCGAACTGGACCGGGCCATTGGGGATTCCGATCACGGCGAAAACATGGACCGCGGCTTCCAGGCGGTATTGGACAAGCTGTCCGACTCCCCGCCGGAAACGCCCGGCGCTGCGCTGAAGTTGACCGCGATGACCCTGATGTCCAAAGTGGGTGGTGCGGCGGGCCCGCTGTACGGCACGGCGTTCCTTCGTGCAGCCACCTCCCTCGGGGACTCTGCGGAAATAGCTCCTGCCGCCTGGGCCGGTGCCCTGACTGCCGCGCGGGATGGGATAGTGGCGCGCGGAAAAGCGGAGCCAGGGGACAAAACCATGGTGGATGCCTGGACGCCTGCGGCAGAGGCAGCAAGCCAGGCTGCCGCAGACGGCAGCCCGGATGCCTTGACCGTTCTGGTGGCCGCGGCAGAGGCTGCCGAAGCCGGGGCCGTGGCTACTGATCCGCTGGTAGCCCGGAAGGGGCGCGCCAGCTACCTCGGGGAGCGAAGCGCCGGCCACCGTGACCCGGGCGCTGCTTCCAGCGCCCTGATCCTCCGGGCCGCCGTGAAGGCGGCTGCGTGACCGTCAGCATTGTGGTGGTTTCCCATAGCGAAAAAATCGCCGACGGCGCCGTGGAGCTTGCCGCGCAGATGGCGCCCGACGTCGTGCTTCTGGCAGCGGGCGGCACCATGGACGGAAGGATCGGCACCAGCCTGGAGAAGGTGCTGGCCGCTCTGGACAAAGTGGCCAGTGGTGACGGCGCCGTAATCATGACCGACTTGGGCTCCGCTGTCATGACCGCTGAATCCGCGTTGGAGTTCGCGGAAGACGCGTCCGAAATGGTGCTGGCGGATGCACCCCTGGTGGAGGGACTGGTGGCAGCCGCCGTCGCTGCACAGGGCGGCGGTGACGTCCAGGCGGTGAAACGGGCGGCGGAAGCTGTGCGCGGCCCTGCCCCGCAGGCTGGGAGCCCGGCGTTGCAGGCTGTCGGCCAAGGCTATGCCACCGGCTCCGGCCCGGATTTCACAGGGGACTTTGAGCTCGTGAACCAGGCCGGCATGCACGCCCGTCCCGCCGCGAAAATCGCCGGTGGGCTGTCGTCACTGGACGCCGAGGTGCAGGTCAACGGGGTTGATGGTGCGTCCATGACTGCTCTGATGACGCTGGCGGCCGGAAAGGGATCAGTGCTGCACGTTGAAGCATGGGGAGCGGACGCGGAACGGGCAGTGAACTATGTCGCAGGCCTGGTGCAGGCGGGCTTCGGGGAACCCTAGGGGCGGCGAACAACCCGAAATGGCGCCCGGGCGGTGTGTTCACAGCACCGCAGGGGACTCCTAGGGGCGGCGAACAACCCGAAATGGCGCCCGGGCGGTGTGTTCACAGCACCGCAGGGGACTCCTGCGAATATGCTCGATGCCATGGAACGGCTCGACCTCGAAGACAATGCCCCGGATATCGAAGTTCTGGAGGGGCAGATGTCCGTTGAGGAACTCCTCGCCGAGCTGGGTTTCGAGTGGCGGCCTGAGCCAGGGGCCGGGGAGCGCGAAGACGAGGCCGCGACGGCGGAAATCTTTAGCCAGCCGGCGCTGTTCTGACCGTCAGATCTGCTGGTGCAGGCCTTCAGCGTCGAGCAGCACCGATGCGGTGATGAACCTCCCGCACTGTTCGCCGTAGGGATAGTCGCCCCGGGGGCGGAAGTCCAGGGTCCGTACGGGCAGGGGTGATCCGTCCGTGCCCGTGCCCTGTTTCGGAGCCGGAGCTCAGGCGGGGAGCCGGAATCCGCCGTCGTGCAGCTCCGCCAGGCCATCGACGAGCAGGCCTGCAAGGGCACGTTCCAGCTGCTCGGGAGCAGAATTCAACCTGTGCAGGACCCCCAGCGGCACACCAATCCCCGCCGGCGCGAAACCAAGGTCCGCAGGCTCCCGCTGGAACATCTCCGGCGGCACGGGCGCCTCGGCCGCGCGCAGCACCGCCATGACGGCCCCGCGCACCTGGCGGTCAGTGCCGTGCCAGGCCTGGCCCTTGGGGACGTACGACGGCGGGGGCTCGCCTGCTGCCCGCCACGCACAGGAGTCGCTGACCGGGCAATCGCTGCACTTGGGTGCCCGGGCCGTGCACACCAGTGCCCCCAGCTCCATCACCGCAGCGTTCCAGCGCACGGACGTGCCGTCGTTGTCCGGCAGGAGCTGGGCGGCGAGCCGCATTTCTGCTGCAGTCAGCGCAGGGGCGGGCAGCGCAGCCCCGGAAATAAGGCGGGCGTGGACCCGCCTGATGTTGGTGTCCACCACCGTTTCGCGGCGCCCATAGGCGAATGCAGCCACCGCCGCGGCCGTGTAGCTGCCCACGCCGGGCAGAGCCAGAAGTTCGGCGTAATTGTCCGGCACCCTGCCCCTGTGGTGCTCGACAATGGCCACCGCTGCCGCATGCAGCCGCAGGGCGCGGCGGGGGTATCCCAGCCTGCCCCAGGAACGGACTGCCTCGCCGGCTGGTTCGCCCGCCAGGCCCGCGGGAGTAGGCCAACGCTTCAGCCATTCCTGCCAGACGGGCAGCACCCGGACCACCGGCGTTTGCTGCAGCATGATTTCGCTGACCAGCACGCCCCAGGGTGAACACTCAGGTTTCCGCCAGGGGAGGTCCCGGGCAATCCCCGCAAACCAGTTGTTGATTTGGCGGTGCAGCATTTGCAGTTCCGCCCCGGCGGGAACAGGGGCAGGCGCAGCGGTGGTGGGGGCTTGAGTGTCGATCCCAACACTGTAATTGATCCACCTGCGGGCCTGAAAACGGGATGTGACCAGAGCGTTGCCTGAGCGGCGGCGTGGTGGTGAAGCAGATCCGCGCCCGTTCTCTAGCCTAGAAGGATGGGCAGGCAAGGCAATTCAGCATCACGTGGCAGGGCGACGGTATCCGGTTCGAGCACCGTCCGTAAGCCGAGCCCCGCCGTGTACCGCCGGCGTCGGCTGTTCCTCGGCGTGGCGCTGCTCATGGTCATCGCGCTGGTGGCCGGCGGGTTCGCCCTGGCAGGGGCCGTCAGCGGCAGGTCGGAGCAGGCATCGTCCACGGACCCCACTGCTGGTGAGACGGCGTCAGCGGCCGCATCGCCGTCGGCGTCTGCTCCGGAACCTACACCAACGCCCTCAGCCACGCCCACCTGCAACCAGAACCTGGTCACAGTCTCGGCGTCCACGGACAAGGCCGCTTACGGGCCCGGGGAAAAGCCGATGTTCACGCTCAAGGTGACCAATGGCGGCACCATGCCCTGTGAGGTCAATATCGGAACCTCCCAGATGGAGTACCTGGTGACGAGCGGGCCGGACCGCATCTTTTCGTCCCGGGACTGCCAGGCAAAAAGCGAGGACCTGCTGAAAATCATCGCTCCCGGCGCCAGCGAAACCGCAAACTTCCCGTGGTCCCGGAACCGCAGCGTTGAAGGCTGCCAGCCCGTGGAAGCCAAGCCCGGCGGCGGCGGGGCATACTACATCTTCACCGCCAAACTCGGCTCGCGTGCCAGCCCTCAGGCTGTCTTCCAGCTGAACTGATCGGTGCTGCAATGGGCCCACGCTGGCAGGGTTCCCTGGCCGGGCTTGCGAGGCGAGGCCGCCAGTAGGGACTAGAGGAAGCGGTCCAACAGGCTTGCTTCCGCCATCCGGCTTAAGCCTTCCCGCACCGTCCGCGCCCGCTGGTCGCCGATGCCGTCCACCGTCATCAGATCATCGATGGTGGCCGCCATCAGGAACTGCAGACCTCCGAAGTGGTCCACCAAGCGGTCAGCAACTGCCTTCGGAACTGCCTTCAGTCCCGAAAGCAGGCGGTAGCCGCGCGGCTGCACTACAGCGTCGAGGTTTGCCTCACCGCCCGCAAAGCCGACGATCCCCGAGATTTTGCCGAGGTCAATCAACTCCGTGGGCCCGAGGTTCACGAGAGCGCTGACAGCTTTTTCGATTTCCTCGGGGGAGGCGTGGGCCGAGGCATAGTCGCGGATGATGACGTCGCTTCCGGGGCCGCGGCCTACAGTGAGCTCATCAAGCTGGAGCGAGAGGAGGCGGCCGTCTTCGCCCAGTTCAAGGACGTACTGGGAGATCTCCTCCGAGATGCGGCGAACCATCTCCTGCCGCTGCAGGGTGACTGCCACATCCCGGACGGTCACCATCGCTTCAATCTCCAACGCAGACAGCGAGCTGGTGACCTGGTCCAGGCGTGAGCGGTAGCGCTCCAGTGTGGCAAGGGCCTGGTTGGCGCGCGCGAGGACCGTCTCCGAACCTTCCAGGACGTGGCGCAGGCCGTTCACGTACAGGGCAATAATCTGCATGGACTGGCTGACGGAGATGACGGGCACTCCGGTCTGGATGGCCACGCGTTCGGCTGTGCGGTGGCGCGTGCCGGATTCGTGGGTTTCGATGCTGGAGTCCGGGACAAGCTGGACGGCGGCGCGGAGGATGTTGCCGGCGTCCTTGTCGCAGATGATGGCGCCGTCCATCTTGGCGAGCTCGCGCAGGCGTGTGGGGGAGAAATCGATGCCGATGTCGAAACCGCCCGAGCAGATGGAGTCGATGGTCCTGTCCGAGCCCAATACGATCAGCGCCCCGGTCCGTCCCCGGAGAATGCGCTCAAGGCCGTCACGGAGCGGTGTTCCGGGTGCCACCCTGCCCAGAGTTGCCCTTAGAGATTCTTCGGGGCTCCGCGCCATTAGGTGTTTCCCTTCAAAGGTGCGGACTGCCGCCCGCAGAAAATGCCGGCTTTCACGCTTGGCCGGCAGGAACAAAAGTACTCGATTTCCCGCAAGCTCAATGATAGGGGTAAGAAAGCCAACTTCCGCACGGTCAGGCCCTAAAGTGCCCCATTAGGGGACGTGCGGAAGTGGCTGGGAAAGTGTTCGACGGCGGGTGGCTGGCCGGGTACTTTTGAATCCGCTTGGTGGCCTTGACGCCGGGGGTCAGCGGGGCCGCTGCTGAAGCATCCGCTCCAGGTCTCTGCTGACCTTGGTAAGGGACGCCGCCCTGAGGGCCTTTTGCTCGGCGGCTGACTGGGTCCCGCGCCGCCTGGAAGTTTCCGCAGGCCGGGCGGCGCTGTGGTCCTGGATTCCGACGGGAGCCAGGCCGGTGGCCAAAGGATCAAAAAACAGGTTGCTGGAGAAGGAAACGCCCTCCACTGCTGCTCAGGCCCTTACATGGCGGTGCATCGGACTGCCGTACGTCATCATGCGGCCACGCTAGCTGGCCGGGATTTCGCGGCTTTGAACTCCCTGTTTCGCGGGTGTTAAGGGCCGGGGGATTACTGCGGCAGCACGGGTTTGGCCTGCAGCTAGTTCCCGCCCCTGAGGAACCGAACCTCCCGGGATGCCGTGCACCAGCCCGGCGGCAAGGAATATCTGCCGGGACCAGTGTCTTGTCGCTATTAGACCGACGGCGGCTTACCGCCGCCGTGCACGCAGCGTTCGTCCCCTGCCGGAGCCTGACCACCTGGCTTAGGTGCGGGCACGGGCAGCACCGACCAGTAGGAGCACCATGGATTTCGGCACAGGAACAACAACAGGTACCGGGCGCACGGCTCTCGTAGTAGGGGCCACCGGCATCGCTGGGTCAGCCCTTGTGGACAATCTGGCAGCCCAGGGGTGGGCCGTCCTTGCCCTGTCCCGCAACCCCGGAGCGGAGCGCCCCGGTGTCCGCTGGCTCTCCGCAGACCTGACCTCCGCTGAGTCATTGACAGCTGTACTGGGGCCGGAGAATCCCTCGCATGTCTTTTTCACGGCATGGTCGCGGCGGGACACCGAGGAGGAAAACATCACCGTCAATGCCGGCATGGTGCGTGATCTCCTCGCTGCACTTCGTGGCAAGGACGTGGCCCACGTTGCGCTGATGACCGGGCTCAAGCACTACCTCGGACCCTTTGAGGCGTACGCAGCCGGAGAGATGGCGGACACGCCCTTCCACGAGGAGGAGCCACGCCTGCCGGTGCGGAACTTCTACTACGCGCAGGAGGACGAGCTCTGGGCAGCAGCGGCTGATCAAGGATTTACCTGGTCCGTGCACCGCGCGCACACCGTCATTGGGCATGCGGTGGGCAATGCCATGAACATGGGCCTCACCCTCGCCGCCCAAGCGACCCTTTGCAGGGAGAACGGAGAGCCGTTTGTCTTTCCGGGATCCGGGACGCAGTGGAACGGCCTGACCGACATGACGGAGGCCGGCGTGCTCGCCGAGCACATGATCTGGGCAGCCACCACGCCAAAGGCTGCCAACGAGGCCTTCAACATTGTCAACGGCGATGTGTTCCGCTGGCGCTGGATGTGGCCGAAGCTCGCGGCCTACTTCGGTGTGGAGTGGGAGGGGTTCGAGGGGGAACCCCGGCCCCTTGAACAGTCCATGGCAGGGCGCGAGGACCAGTGGAGGGAACTTGCCGCGCGCCATAACCTCAGCGAGCCGGAGTTGGATCGGCTGGCGTCCTGGTGGCACACAGACAGCGACCTGGGACGAAATATTGAGGTAGTGACCGACATGGGCAAGAGCCGGGATGCCGGGTTCACCGGGTACCGGCGGACCCTGGACGCGTTTATCGCACTCTTCGACCGCTACCGGGCAGAGAACCTCATTTCCTGAGCATGGTGCCGGCTCCAGGCCGGATGGCTGGCGGGGGGAACGGGCAGGCGGACATGAAACGGGTGGAGCGTAAGGCTCTGCCGCTGCCGGTTGCAGCCCTGCGATAAACTGGAACTTGGCTGTTCGCCAGCCCGTTCCCCCGGTCCCCAGCCGCAACGTCTGATGAGGCAGTGCCCGGGGTTGCCCAAACCGCAGCGAAAGTAGCACCGTGTCCCAAGATGTCCTTAGCCCCGCCCGGGTCCACGAGATTCACAAACAGGCGGCCCGGCGTCGGACCTTTGCTGTTATTTCGCACCCTGACGCCGGCAAATCCACGCTGACCGAGGCGCTCGCGCTGCACGCCAAGGTCATCGGCACCGCCGGTGCCTCCAGCGGCAAGGCCAACCGCAAGGAAACGGTCTCGGACTGGATGCAGATGGAAAAGGACCGCGGCATCTCCATCAGCTCGGCGGCGCTGCAGTTTTCCTACCGGGACACCGTCATCAACCTCCTGGACACCCCCGGCCACGCCGACTTCTCCGAGGACACGTACCGGGTGCTCGCCGCCGTCGACTGCGCAGTGATGCTAGTGGACGCCGCCAAAGGCCTGGAAACCCAGACCATGAAGCTGTTCGAGGTCTGCAAGCAGCGGAACCTGCCCATCATCACCGTTATCAACAAGTGGGACCGCCCGGGCCTGGACGCGCTGGCACTGATGGACGAGATCACCGAGCGCACCGGGCTGCAGCCCATGCCGCTGACCTGGGCCGTGGGCATCTCCGGCGACTTCCGCGGCGTCTGGGACCTGCGCAATGACTGCTTTGCCCGGTTCCAGCGCAACAATGCCGGCGCGCAGATCGCGCTCACCGAGTACTTCACCCCGGAGGAAGCGGCCGAAAGCCAGGGCAGCAACTGGTCCGACGCCGTGGACGAGGCCGGTCTGGTCATTGAATCGAACCTGGAGTTCGACGTCGAAAGCTTCCACGCCGGCAAGGCCACCCCCATCCTGTTCAGCTCCGCCGCGCTCAACTTCGGCGTGAAGGAACTGCTGGACGCGCTGGTGGATTTCGCTCCGCCGGCAGCTCCGCGGCCCGATGTTGATGGCACCCCGCGTCCCGTGGCGTCCCCGTTCTCCGGCTTCGTTTTCAAGGTCCAGGCCGGCATGAACAAGGCCCACCGGGACCACGTGGCCTTCATCCGGGTCTGCTCCGGCGTCTTCGAGCGCGGCATGGTGGTCACCCAGACCCGGACCGGCAAGTCGTTCGCCACCAAGTACGCGCAGCAGGTCTTCGGCCGGGAACGCGAAGTGATTGATGAGGCCTACCCGGGTGACGTGGTGGGCCTGGTCAACGCGTCCTCCCTGCGCGTGGGGGACAGCCTCTTCCTCGAGGACGCCGTGGAATACCCGGCCATCCCGCTCTTCGCCCCGGAGCACTTCCAGGTGGCCCGGTCCAAGGACCCCAGCAAGTTCAAGCAGTTCCGCCGCGGCATCGAGCAGCTTGAGCACGAGGGCGTTATCCAGGTGCTCCGCTCCGACGTCCGCGGGGACCAGGCACCGGTGCTCGCCGCCGTCGGCCCCATGCAGTTCGAAGTGGTGGAGGACCGGATGGCGCACGACTTCAGCGCCCCCATGCGGCTGGAGCGCCTGCCCTACTCCCTGGCCAGGATCTCGACGGCGGATGCCATGCCCGCACTGGCGAACGTACCGGGCGCCGAGGTGCTCCTGCGGTCCGACGGCGAGTACCTCGCGTTGTTCAACGATGTTTGGGCCCTTCGCCGGATCGAAAAAAACCACCCGGACCTCACCCTCGTGCCCATCGGCACCCACAACCCCGCAAAGTAGGAACCGTGAACGCAGTGCAATCCGGCGCGGTGCAACCCGCCGCAGTTCAACCCCGCGCATTGATTACCGGTGCCGGCACCATCAATCCGCTCGGTTCCTCAGTGGCCGAAACCTGGTCCGCGCTGGTGGCCGGAAAGTCCGGCATTGCACCGCTCGAGGATGCGTGGGCGGAACAGCTGCCCGTGAAGATTGCCGGGCAGGTCACCACTGATCTGTCCGGGCACCTCAGCACCCGCGAAATGAAGCGCATGGACCGCTGCGGGCAGCTTGCGCTTATCGCCGCCCGCGAAGCCTGGAAACAGGCGGGCGCCCCCGAGGTGGATCCGGAGCGCTTCGCCGTGGTGATCGGCTCCGCTTACGGCGGGCTCGGCTCCACGCTGGAGCAGGACCGCACCCTTGCGGCAGCGGGCCCGCGCAAGGTTTCGCCGCACACACTCACCCGCCTGATGGTCAACGGCCCGGCGGCCTGGGTCTCCATCGACCTCGGTGCCCGCGGCGGCGCCCGGACCCCGGTCAGCGCATGCGCGTCCGGGGCGGAAGCGATTGTCCAGGCAGCCGAGATGATCCGCTCCGGCGCAGCCGACGTCGTAATTGCCGGCGGCGTTGACGCCTCCGTCAACGACCTGGTGATTACCGGCTTTTCCCAGATCCGCGCGCTGTCCACCCGCGCCGGGGATCCGCAGCGTGCGTCACGCCCGTTCGACGGCGGCCGTGACGGCTTTGTCCTCGCGGAGGGCGCCGGCGTGGTGGTGCTGGAGAGCGAAGAGCACGCACGCGCCCGCGGCGCAGCCGTGCTCGGTGCCGTGGCAGGCGGCGCGGTGACGTCGGACGCGAACGACATTGTGGCAGCCGATCCTGCCATGCAGCGGCGGGTCATGCAGAAGGCGCTTGAGTCCGCCGGCCTGGCCGCCGAGGACATCGGGTTCATTCACGCCCACGCCACCTCCACACCCGTGGGGGACCGGCTGGAAGGCCAGGCGATCAACGCGATCTTCGGTCCGGGCATCCCGGTCACGTCCACCAAGGGCCATACCGGCCACCTGCTGGGCGGTGCTGGTGCGCTGGCGGCCGTGGTGGTGGTTGAGGCACTGCGCACCGGGATGCTCCCGGGAACCCTGAACGTCCAGGAGGTGGACCCGGAGGTGGACCTTAACGTTGTCACCGAAGACGTCCGCCAGCTTCAGCCGGACAATGCCCCGGCCGGCCTGGTGAACGCCTTCGGTTTCGGCGGGCACAGCGTCGCCCTGGTGATTACGGGCGCGTAGCCAAAAGCCCGGGCCAGATTGCTGGCCCGGGCAGAGTTTTGTTGGCCGGACGGGATTTCCACCCGGGTCTGTTTAGCGTTAAGCCCGGCTCGGAACCGGCGCCTCCACGCTGAGGTCCTCGGCGGCGGCCGGCTCAGTTTCAGTGCGGCGTTCCTTTACGAAATACACCAGGCCCGCCGCGATGGTGGAGGCCGCTGCCAGCGCGAACAGGCCGGGGATGACGCTGCCGGTCTGCTCCTTGATGATGCCGAAGCCGAACGGGGCAACGAAGCCGCCCAGGTTGCCCAGCGAGTTGATGATGGCGATGGCGGGGGCGAGGACCAGCGGATGCAGCCCTG
This sequence comes from Arthrobacter sp. V1I9, assembly GCF_030817075.1. Classification (NCBI taxonomy): domain Bacteria; kingdom Bacillati; phylum Actinomycetota; class Actinomycetes; order Micrococcales; family Micrococcaceae; genus Arthrobacter; species Arthrobacter sp. V1I9. The sequence goes on along the minus strand of NZ_JAUSYU010000001.1, from coordinate 3,482,949 downwards.
ACTGCGGAATGGTCCAGAACAGCGGGGAAGCGCTCTTGAAGCCCATGGCAGCTATGGCCAGGAACACCAGCGCCATGACCGGCGAGGCGATGGCTGCCGCAAATGTGCCCACTGCGGCGACCAGGAGTGCAACCACCAGCAGCGGGCGTTTGGACGTGGCCTTGTCCTGCAGTTTCGCGGCGAAGTACATGGCGAACACGGCGCAGATCCAGGGGATGGAGGACAGGAAGCCAACCGTCAGGTCGGTGGTGCCGGGGATCTGCTTGATGATGCTGGGCAGCCAGAACGTGTTGGCGTAAATGGATAGCTGCACCGAGAAGTAGATGCCGCACAGCAGCAGGATCTGAGGGTTCAGGAGCATCTTCCAGCGGTTGATCTTCCCGCCGTCGGTAGTGGTGTGCTGCGCGTCCTCATCGGCGATGGCCTTGGACAGGGCATCCTTTTCAGAAGCGGTGAGCCACTTGGCGTCGTTGATTTTGGCGTCCAGGAGGAAAAACACGGTAAAGCCCACAACTACGGACAGGGCCCCCTCGAAGCCAAAAAGCCACTGCCAGCCACGCAGGCCCAGGGCGCCGTGGAGGCTAAGCAGCATCCCGGCGATGGGGCCGGACAGCGCGGCGGCGATCGAGGAGCCGGCAATGAAGATGGCCGTGGCCTTGCCGCGCTGGCCCGCCGGAACCCAGCGGGCGAAGTAGAAGATGACGGCGGGGAAGAAGCCGGCCTCTGCCGCGCCCAGCAGGAACCGCAGGACGTAGAACATGGTTTCGTTCTGCACGAAAGCCATCAGGAAGGAGACTATGCCCCAGCTGACCATGATCCTTGCCAGCCACACCTTGGCGCCGTACTTTTCCATCATCACGTTGCTGGGAAGTTCAAAAATTGCGTAGGCGATAAAGAACAGCCCGGCGCCAAAACCGTAGGCCGCGGCACCGATGCCGACGTCAGCCTGGAGATGGTCCTGCGCGTACCCGATGTTTGACCGGTTCAGCTGGTTGCAGACCAGCATGACCAGCATGATGGGCAGCACGCGCTTGAAAAACTTCTTCGTGGCCGAGGCCACGTCCGAGACAGCATTGTCCACAGACATCATTGGATGTTTCCTTTGGAATAGATAACGCAGGCCGGCTGCGGGCTCACGAAAAGTAGTGGGGCCGGTCACAGCGACCCCACTACTTTACTGGACGGCAGGCAGCAGTCAGTGACCCGAAGGCTGCTGCCCGGCTGGTTGCCTGACGGCTGCTAGCGGACCAGGCAGGGCCGTTTCGGGTCGAAGGACCAGCCCTCGATGTAGTACTGCATGCCGATGCTGTCATCACGGGCGTCGAGGCCGTGCTGCAAGTACAGCTGGTGCGCCTTGTCCAGGGCTTCGCGGTCCAGCTCGATGCCGAGGCCCGGGGCGGCCGGAACCTCGATGGCGCCGTCCTTGATCTGCAGCGGGTTCTTGGTCAGGCCCTGGCCGTCCTGCCAGATCCAGTGTGTGTCCAGTGCCGTGATCTCGCCCGGAGCTGCGGCCCCCGTGTGGGTGAACATCGCCAGCGAGATATCGAAGTGGTTGTTCGAGTGCGAGCCCCAGGTGAGGCCGAACTCGTGGCACATCTGCGCCACCCGGACGGAGCCGTGCATCGTCCAGAAGTGCGGATCGGCCAGCGGGATGTCCACGGCGTTGCTGCGGATGGCGTGGGACATTTCCCGCCAGTCCGTGGCGATCATGTTGGTGGCTGTCTTCAGCCCGGTGGCGCGGCGGAATTCCGCCATCACTTCGCGGCCCGAGAAGCGCCCCTCCGCACCGCACGGGTCCTCGGCGTAGGCCACAACGCCCTGCATTCGCTTGCCGAGACGGATGGCTTCCTCCAACAGCCAGCCACCGTTGGGGTCCAGGGTCACCCTGGCGTCGGGGAAGCGCCTGGCCAGTGCCGTGACAACATCCACCTCATCGTCGCCGGACAGCACGCCGCCCTTGAGCTTGAAGTCGCTGAAGCCGTAGCGTTCCTGGGCAGCTTCGGCCAGCGCGACGACGGCGTCCGGCGTCATTGCCTCCTGGCGCCGGAGCTTCTCCCAGCGGTCAGCAGGCGCGTCCTCCACGAGGTAGGGCAAGTCCGTGCGGGCGTGGTCGCCGATGAAGAACAGGTAACCGAGCATCGGCACCGAAGTGCGCTGCTGCCCGTCACCCAACAGTTCCGCCACGGGCACGCCGAGGAACTGCCCGTGCAGGTCCAGCAGGGCTGACTCGACGGCGGTGACGGCGTGGACGGTGGTGCGGAGGTCGAAGGTCTGCAGGCCGCGGCCGCCGGCGTCGCGGTCAGCGAACTCGGCCGCAACCTCCCGCAGGAGCGAGCGGTAGCGGGCCACGGGCTTGCCGTTGATCAGTGCGCCGGCTTCCTCGATGGTGGTCCGGATTTTCTCGCCGCCGGGAACCTCGCCCAGGCCGGTGCGGCCGTCGGAGTCGGTAACGATGACGATGTTGCGGGTGAAGAAGGGACCGTGCGCACCGCTGAGGTTCATCAGCATGCTGTCGTACCCGGCAACCGGAACAACCTCGATGCCGGCGATGGTGGGCTGGTTGCTCATGCGCTGACCTCGGCTTTCTCTGCAGCGGCTACTACTTCGCCGTCGATCCGTCGGTTGAGCTGCCAGGGGTTGGCATCCTGCAGCGCCTCCGGGAGCAGTTCCTGGGGGAGGTTCTGGTAGGCGACGGGGCGCAGGAAACGGTTGATGGCGAGGGTTCCGACGGAAGTGGTGCGGGAGTCGGAAGTGGCGGGGAAGGGGCCGCCGTGAACCATGGCGTGGCCTACTTCAACGCCCGTGGGCCAGCCGTTCACGATAATGCGGCCCACCTTTTGCTCCAGGACCGGAAGGAGGCGTGCCGCCGTCGGGTAGTCCTCTTCGGTGAGCTGCAGCGAGGCGGTCAGCTGGCCTTCGATGCGGGCGGCGGCCTGGAGCAGGTCCGCCACGGAGGAATAGCGGATCACCAGGGACGCGGCGCCGAAAATTTCCTCGTGCAGGACGTGGTTGCTGGTGAATTCCGTAACGCCGGTACCAAAGATGGTGGGGGCGGGGGCGTTCTCGGTGGGGCCCGGAGTGCCTTGGCCGATGACCTGGACGCCCTCGGCATTGCCGAGGTTTTCCGCTCCCGCGTTCCAGGACTTGGCGATGCCTTCGGTGAGCATGGTCTGTCCGGCGCTTGCGGAAACAGCGCGGCCGACGGCGGCGGCAAGTTTGTCGCCCAGCTCGCCTTCGGGGGCGAAGAGCAGCCCGGGGGAGGTGCAGAGCTGGCCGGAGCTGGCGGTCACGGAGGTGACGTACTGCTGCGCTAAGGCGTCGACGTCACCCTTTAGGGCGCCTTCGAAGACGAAGACCGGGTTCAGGGAGGACATTTCCGCGTAGACGGGAATGGGCTCGGGGCGGCCCGCAGCGGTGCGCATCAGGGCGACGCCGGCTGCCTGGGATCCGGTGAAGCCGACGGCCTTGATGGCGGGGTCGGCGACGAGGGCCTGGCCGATGCTTGCCCCCGGGCCGTAGATCAGCGAGAAGACACCGGGGTGCAGCCCGTTGTCCGCGACCGCTTTGGTGATGGCCTGGCCCACGAGTTCGCTGGTGCCCGGGTGGGCGTTGTGTGCTTTGAAGACCACCGGGCAGCCCGCGGCGAGGGCGGAAGCAGTGTCTCCACCCGCCGTCGAGAAGGCCAGCGGGAAGTTGCTGGCGCCGAACACGGCGACGGGGCCGAGGGGGATCTGGCGCTGGCGGATGTCGGCGCGGGGCAGGGGAGTGCGCTCAGGGATGGCGGGGTCGATGCGGACGCCGCGGAAGTCGCCCTGGCGGACCACGTTCGCGAAGAGCCGCAGCTGGCCGGTGGTACGCGCCCGCTCACCCTGCAGGCGGGCGGCGGGGAGGCCCGTTTCCTGGCCGGCGCGAATGATGAGTTCCTCGCCAATTGCCTCGATGTTCTCCGCGATGGCTTCGAGGAAGCCGGCGTGGGTTTCCGGGTCAAGGGTGCTGAAGGACGCGAATGCCTCGGCGGCGGCGGCCGTTGCTGCCCTAAGCTGCTCCTCGGTGAGCAGCGTGTAGGAGGGCTCCAGTGCCTGGTTTGTGGCCGGGTCGAAGCCAAAAGTGGTTTTGCCACCGCCGGCAGTGGGCTGTCCGGCGATCAGTGAGTGTCCGGTAAGGGTCACGGTGGTTCCTCCTAGTAGAGGGTGGATCAGGAGACGGTCGATCAGGAAACGCTGGCGATGAGGGCTTTGAGGTCCGCGAGGTCCTGCTCGGCGAGGTTCTGCAGCGGCGGGCGGACCGGCCCGGCGGACCGGCCGATGGCGTCAAGGCCACCCTTGACGATGGATACCGAGTAGCCTTTCACGCGGTCGCGGATATCCAGGTACGGGATCACAAAGTCGTTGAGCTTCTTGTTCACGGCCACGCGGTCGTTGTTGCGCACGTCCTGGTAGAAGTCCAGCGCGAACTGCGGGACGAAGTTGTACATGGCGCTGGAGTAGGTGCTCATGCCGAGCTGCAGCAGCGGCAGCGCGAAGGTTTCGGCCGTGGGCAGGCCGCCCAGGTAGAAAAGGCGGTCGCCGAGCTTGGCGTAGACGCGGGCGTCGTGCTCGAGGTCGCCCACGCCGTCCTTGAAGCCGATCAGGTTTTCGTGGCGGTCGGCCAGTGTTGCCACCGTGGTGTCCTTGTAGATGGCGTTGGCCCGGTTGTAGATGATAACGCCGAGGGACGTGGCGCTGCAGATGGCGCTGACGTGCTCCGTCAATCCGGCCTGGTCAGCCTCGGTCAGGTACGGCGGGAGGAGCAGGAGTCCGTCGGCGCCGGCTGCTTCGGCAGCTTTCGCGTTCTCGATGGCCTGGGCGGTGGATCCGCCGGCGGAGGCGAGGACAGGAACCTGCCCGCCCACTTCTTCGACGGCGGTGCGGACTACGCGCTCTGATTCCGCCGGGGTCAGCGAGAAGCCCTCCCCGGTGCCGCCGGCGGCGAACAGGCCGGCCACCGGGAAGCTTGCCTGCCACGCCAGGTGCTTGCGGTAGTTCTCCTCATCGAACTGAAGTTCGGCGTCGAACGAGGTGACAGGGAAGGACAGCAGGCCTTCCTTGAGGGTGTCCGCCAGTTCCTGGGGTGAGTACTTTGCCACGGTGTGGTCCTCCGGTGTGTGCGCCGCGGGCGGCGGGCTGATGATTCCCCTCCAGACTAGGAGTGCTGCTGATGCCTGTCTAAGTGCATTTTTGTATGTATTGATACCTTGCAAGCATGAGCGGACTGCCGTCCCCACTTATTCCATAGCGAACTCAAGGTCCCGCAGAAGTCGGGCCAGCGCAGGGTTGGTTATCCTGCGGTTCCAGATGGCATGGAGTTCAACCTGTTCGCTGTCGCTTACCGCCAGCGGCAGGAACTCCACACCCTTGATGCCCAGCAGGGTGGCAGAGTGCGGCACAAACGCCAGCCCGCGCTTTGCTGCAACGAGCGAGACCATTGTCAGGATCTGGCTCACGGTGTGGACAACGTTGGCATGGTTGAAGGGAAGTGTCCGGACCACCAGGTCGTAGAAGTAGCGGGCCTGGGTTGCCGAGTGCATTATCAACGGCTCCTCCTTGAAGTCCTCGGGCGAGATATCGCGCGCCAGCAGCGTCAAGGGGTGGCCGGAGGGGACGGCCAGGACCATGGACTCGCGGTAGAGCAGGTGGGAGTCGAATGTCTCCTTGTCGAACGGGGGGCGTGCCAAGCCGAGATCGAGTTCTCCCGTCAACAAGCCATTGAGCTGATCACCTGTTACCAGTTCCTGCAGGTCAACATCCACATCGGGAATGATGCCTGAAAGCTCTTCCAGCAGCGGCCCCAGGATGCTGAAGCCGCTGGCCGCCGTGAACCCGATGCGGAGAATGCCCGAGCGCCCCGAGGCGATCCGCCGTGCCGTTACCGGTGCCCGTTCGGCGAGGGCCATAAGCCGGCGCGCCTCCTCCAGGAACGTCTGTCCAGCATGCGTAAGCTCCACCTTCCGGTTGTCCCGTTCCAGCAGTTCTGCCCCGACGATTTTTTCCAGCTTCTGGATCTGGCGGCTCAACGGGGGCTGAGTCATGTTCAGCCGTTCGGCCGCCCGTCCGAAGTGGAGCTCCTCAGCTACGGCGATGAAGCCGGCCAGCTGGTCAAAAGTAAACATGATGCCTTCCAGGTATCAAATGATGCAGATTTGGGCTTAGACATGCATCATAACCACTCCCTACACTCGACAAAGCGAACGGGGTGACCCGCTTCACAGATGTTCCGGGCCCCAACGCCCGCCGTGCCAACTAGGAGTTCCAATGAAGCACTTCCCCACACGCCGCACGATTCTCGGAGCGGCCTCTGCCGTCACGCTGCTGGCGCTGACGGCGTGCGGCAACGTCGCCGGCGGCGGCACGGCCGATTCCGCGAAATACCCGTCCGGACCGGTCAACCTCTCGGTGGGTCAGGCTGCCGGCGGCAGTACCGACCTGATCGCCCGCGCCCTAGCCGAAGGTGCTTCCAAGACCCTCGGCCAGCCGATGCCCGTGGTCAACAAGCCCGGCGCCAACGGTGCCCTGGCCACGAAGGAAGTGGCCGGCAAACCCGCCGATGGCCAGGAGCTGGTCCTGCTGACCGCCTCCCTGATCACCATCACCCCGCTGGCAGTGACGCCGGACGAGGCCGTCAACATTGACGACCTGGACATCATCGCGGGCCTCTCCCAGGACGACTACGTCCTGGTGGCCAGCGCCGAGTCAGGCTTCAAGAGCTTCAAGGATGTGACGAGCGCCGGCCGCAGCGTCACGTTCGGCACCACCGGTGTTGGCACCGGTAGCCAACTGGCCCAGACGGTGCTCTTCAAACAGGCCAAGGTCACCGGCACGGACATTCCCTTTGACAGCGGCAAGCCTGCCCTGACGGCCGTCCTGGGTAACCAGGTGGAGCTCGCCACCATTCAGCTCGGTGAAGCCATGCCGCAGATCCAGGCAGGGAAGGTGTCCCCGCTCCTGGTCTTTTCCGAGGAACGCAACAGCTTCCTGAAGGACACCCCGACGGCGAAGGAAGCAGGCTTTGACGTTCCCGTGGCCCAGTACCGGGCCGTGGCCGCGCCCAAGGGCACGCCGCAGGAGGTCAAGGACAAGCTCCTTGCCGCCTTCCAGGAAACCTTCAAGTCGGACGCCTACAAGGAGTTCAACAAGAAGAACTCGCTGACCCCGAAGGAGATCTCCGGGGAGGAAGTAGTCACTGAGTGGAAGGGCTACGCGGCAAAGTACAAGGAACTGGTGGAGAAGTACGACATCAGCCTGAGCGGAAATAAGTGATTCCTGTGAAAGGAACCCCCGCAGGACCCACCGGAGGCAGCACCAGTACTGCTGCCTCCGGCGGGGACACCCCGCACTCCCTCCAGGACGAAGTTCTGGACGACCTGACGCCGGAGCAGCTGGCAGCACAGTGGGAGGAGGAAAAGCCTCCCGCAGCCGGCGCCCTCGCCAACGCTGCGTCGTCGTTGGTGGTCCTTGGCGTCGGCATTGCTGCAGGCATTCTTTCGATGGCCATGGGGCTGGGCACTCCGGCCACCCCACAGCCCGGCCTTTGGCCGTTCATCATCAGCTGCGTCATGGTGGCCCTGGGACTGTTCCAGCTGATTGCCGGCCGCCACAACCGGGACGCGGAAAAGTTCACGCGCATGTCCACCGCGCCGCTGACCGGCCTGGTGACCCTCGCTGCGATGGTGGCCCTGATGCCGCTGATCGGCTTTGAACTGCCCGCGCTGGCGCTGTGCGTCATCTGGATGCGCTTCCTCGGCGGTGAAACCTGGCGCTCCACCCTGGTGGTCAGCGCGAGCGTCGTTATTGGTTTTTATGCCATCTTCGTCCTCGCCCTGAACACCTCAATTCCCCACCTCTTCTAGGAGAACTTCCGTGGATTTTCTCAATCCCGTTATCAACGGATTCGCGGTAGTCCTGGAGCCCACCAACCTCCTTTACTGCCTGGTCGGCGTCGTGATCGGCATGCTGATCGGTGTGCTGCCGGGCCTCGGGCCCGCGGCAACCATCGCCATCCTGCTCCCGCTGACGTACAACGTGGAACCGGTCACCGCCATCATTATGCTGGCCGGCATCTTCTACGGCGCACAGTACGGCGGCACCATCACCTCGGTGCTCCTGCGGCTGCCCGGTGAAGCTTCCTCGGTGGTCACCGTGTTCGACGGCTACCAGATGGCGAAACAGGGCAGGGCAGGCACGGCGCTTGGCCTGGCATCCATCGGCTCCTTCGTCGGCGGAACAGCAGCCATCATCGGATTGACGTTGCTCGCACCCATCGTGGCGAGCTTCGCTCTGGATTTCGGTGCGCCCGAGTACACCGCCCTGGCGATGCTAGGCATCCTCCTCGTTGCCACCATCAGCAGCGGATCGAAAGCCAAGGCCCTGATCGCCGCGGCGCTCGGACTGCTCCTCGCTACCGTTGGCCGGGACATCTTCACCGGCGAAAGCCGGTTCACCTTCGGCAGCCTGCAACTCGCAGACGGCATCGACTTCGTGCCGATCGCCATGGGTATCTTCGGCCTGGGCGAGATCCTCTACAACCTGGAGGAGCGGCACCGCGCTGCCAAGGCGCCGTCGAAGGTGGCCAACGTCTGGCCTTCCCGCAAAGACCTCAAGCAGGCTTCCGGAGCTATCGGCCGTGGATCCGTGCTGGGCTTCTTCCTGGGAATCCTCCCCGGGGGTGGCGCGACTATTGCTTCCATGGCCTCCTACGCCATGGAGAAGAAGCGGGCCAAGCAGCCGGAGCGTTTCGGCAAGGGTGCCCCCGAGGGCGTGGCCGGACCGGAAACGGCCAACAACGCCGCGGCCACATCGTCCTTCATACCGCTGCTGACGCTCGGCATTCCCGCCAACGCCACCATGGCTCTGATGTTCGGCGCGTTGCTGATCCAGGGGGTAACCCCCGGCCCTCAGCTCGTGGAGCAGAACCCCGAACTTTTTTGGGGCGTGGTGAACTCCATGTACATCGGCAACATCCTGCTGCTCATCATGAGCCTGCCGCTCGTGGGAATCTTCGTGAGGATCCTCCGGGTCCGCGCCGCCATCCTGGCACCCGTCACAGCCCTCATTACGCTGCTGGGTGCCTACACCATCAACAACAGCATGTTTGATGTGACGCTCGTGGTGGTCTTCGGCATCGTCGGCTACCTCATGAAGAAGTTCGGCTTCGAACCGGGCCCCCTGGTGCTGGCCTTCGTGCTGGGTGAACTGCTGGAAAGCTCGATGCGGCGCTCCCTGCTGATGTTCGGCGGCGAGCCCCTCGGCTTCTTCGGCCGTCCCATCTCCGCCACCCTGCTGGTGGTCTTCGTCCTGGTAGCTGTGCTTCCGGCCGTCCGCACTGCCATCGCCAAGCGCAAGCGCACTTCAACTGCCACAACATCAGCCGTCACGCCGGACATCTAAGGAGAAGGTATGAGCATCATCGTTGGATTCGTCCCCACACCCGCAGGACAGGCCGCACTCACGGCAGGCATCGCCGAAGCGAAGCTCCGGAACGAGGACCTTGTGATCGTCAATTCGGCGCGGCAGGGTGCCCTGGTGGACAAGTCAGTGGCGACGGAGGACGTCCTGGCGCAGGCCGCCAGGCGTGCTGCCGACGTCGGAGTAACGGCAACTGTCATTCAGCCGCCCTACCAGCACGACCTGGCCGATGAGTTCCTTGACGTCGCCAGGGATGTTGATGCCTCGCTCATCGTTATTGGCTTGCGGCACCGCACCCAGGTGGGCAAGTTCATCCTGGGAAGCCACGCCCAGCAGATCCTGATGCAGGCCGACCGGCCCGTCCTGGCCGTCAAGGCCGACGGCGGCAACTTCTAGCATCCAGTCGCGAAGAAGCCGGTGACCCCCTCTGGGGTCACCGGCTTCTTACGTTCAACGGCGGACGTGTTCCGCCAGGGCATCCAGGACCGGTAGCTGGCCCTTCACCAGCTTGAGCCGCGCTTCCGCTTCCGGAAACCAGCGGGCGTCATCGATTTCCGGATAATGCTGGATCCGGCCTGAACCTTTGGGCCACTCCAGCGGGAAGGTGTTGCTGACGATCTGCTCGGGCCGGAAGTCCTGCTCCGCGGTGAAGACCGTGATGATCTTGCCGGACGGCTGCCGGAACTGTCCGAGTTGCTGGTAGTCCGCGGCGGGGGCGGGGGAGCCCATTTCTTCGGCGAACTCCCGCAGGGCTGCCGCCAGCGGCTCCTCGTCCTCGCTGTATTCGCCCTTCGGGATTGACCACGCCTGCGCGTCCTTGCGCGCCCAGAACGGTCCGCCCATGTGGGCTATCCAGACCTCCAGGCCGCCCGGGTTTGTCCTCCTGTGCAGCAGTATTCCTGCGCTGAAAACCGGCATTTGTCCTCCACCTGCTGGAAGTTTTCAAAACGAACGGAAACTCCCGTCCAACGTTAACCTGCAGTTCATGGCGCTGCTTTAGGTTATTCCTTCAGGCACTCTGCTCGAAGGGACCCGTCATGGCTAACATCGCTGAAATTTTGGGACGGCTAACGCCGGATGAACTTGATGAGCTTCGCACGCTTGGCCCGCAGGGCCACCTGCCGAGGTATCTTGTGGACGCCTTGGACCGGGCGGCCGGAGGACCCGGTTCAGGGCGTGGCTATTACGTTCCCACCGGAAACGTCAGCCCTACCGGCGGCCCGCTCCTGGTGCTGCGCAGCGACGTTGCCGGCTGGCTCTTCAGCGCCCACAGGGACGACCCCGACGAGCTTCCGCAGCACCCTTAACCTGCTGCCGGCCGGGGCGGGGCAGAAGCCCATGGTGCTTAGCTATCAGCGCACGGGATGGTGAATGTTGCCGTGGTACCCGCGCCGGGAGAGCTGTTGAGCCTTATTGTTCCGCCGTGCGCTTCGATAATCGTTTTGCTGACCGGCAAGCCCAGGCCGGCGCCGGGGATTGCTGTTTCACGGGACCGCGCTGACCGGAAGAACTTCGTAAACGCCTGCTCCTGCTCGTCGGCGCTCATGCCTACGCCGGTATCCGTAATTGAACACACAAGCTCCGCCCCGCTCCTTCCAGCCAGCACTGTGATCCGTCCCCCCTCGGGCGAGTACTTGATTGCGTTGGAGAGGAGGTTACCAATCACTTGGCGAATCCGGTTCGGGTCCACCCGGGCGGGCAATGGCTGCTCAACGTCGAGTACCAGTTGGAGCCCGTTCGTTGCCGCCTTGGGAATTGTCGAGTCAACTACATCGGCCAGCAGCCTTGCCAGGTCCGTGTCCTCCAAGGACAGTTCCATGCGCTCCGACGCCACCGCGATGAGGTCGTTAACCAAGCCCAGCAGGTGTTGGGCATTGCGGTGCACCACCAAAAGCTCCGCCTGGATCTCCTCGTGGCCTGGCTCGTCCAATACCAGCTCAAGGTAGCCGAGGATCGATGTCAGCGGTGTGCGAAGCTCGTGGGAAACGGTAGCAACGAAATTGTCCTTGGCAGCCAGCGCGCTGATGAGGCTCGTCACGTCCACGAATGTCAGGACGGAACCGCAGTCCTCCCCTTCCCCGGCACGTATGCCGTGGGTGCCCACCGAATAGGCACGCTGGTGTGCTTGATCGGCCGGGTCTCCGACCCAATACAGCTCATCGGCAATGGTGGAACCGCTGATCGCACGCGAAACAGGGGACAGGTGCGGGGGCACAGGGGAGGACCGGTCGGCGAGGTGAAGCCCGCCCTGGCCAGCCGTTTGGGTGAGGCCTGCCAGCGCTGGATCAGCCTGCATGGCCTTGTTCGTCAGGACGGTCCTGCCCCCGGCATCCACCACCCAAACACCAATTCCTACTGCTCCGAGCACCGCATCCAAAAGGTGCTGGCGGCGCGCGTTTTCCGCGAGCGTCTATGCCAGTTCATTTTCGTTGTGCAGGAGTCTCTGGCGTTGCCGGAGGACGATGCCGGCCACGGCATACGCGGTCACGGCGATGGCCGACATTACAAGGGGCAGGAATATCATCCTGATCATTTCCGGGGCAGTCGGAGATGAGCCGACGACGGCGGCGGGGAGCACAGTGCTGAGCACCGCCCCGAGGATGGCGAGGAAAAACATGTGCCGGCGGCGACGCACGGAAAGCCAAATGACGGGAAATACCAGCAAAAGGCTGAGTACGTTGAAGACCGGCCCGCCTGCTTCCCGGGTAAATCCGATGGCCACGCAGTCGAGGATGGGAATAGCCGCAGAGGCGCCAATGGGCAACCTCGCCCAAGGTACAGCCAGGCAGGCGGCGAAGATCGCCGTGTGGGCCAGCAGCGCCAGGCGGAACATGTCGCTCGCCAGGGTGGCCGGGCTGAACACCGCCGCAGCTGCCACCACCAGGCAAACAGTGAGGGTGAGGGGCAGTTGGGCCAAGACAATCCGGCCCCGGACCGCAAGCGTTCCGTACAGCGCATCGACGCGGTCGGCAATGGGGCCATCGATGGACAGTTCCCCGGCATCGGCCACAGCTATGTCCGAATCTTGACGTTGCTTCAGCAATCCGGCCCCCCAGCGCAGAAATACCCTCCGGCTGCCCGAAGATAGCTCCAGAGTACCGGTGACAACAGGAGTTGGCCCGTCGGTAACCACCCGCAAGCTCTACCCAAGCAGCAAGTCCTATCCAATCAGCAGACTCAGGGCCTCCGTCAAGTGCTCCACTTCGCGGACCGAGAAGCCGGCCGGAACCGGCCCCGGCCCGGTGTGGCTTGCAGGAACTACGGCGTGCGTGAACCCCAGCCGGTGAGCCTCCTGGATGCGCTGGTTAATGCCGGGGACCGGGCGGACCTCACCGGCCAGGCCCACCTCGCCAAAGGCAATCAGGCGGATCGGTAGGGGCTTGCGGGCCTTGGCTGAGGCCACCGCAAGGGCAACAGCGAGGTCCGTGGCAGGTTCACTCAGCTTCACGCCCCCCACCGTGGCCACGTAGGAATCGTCCTTGTGCAGCATGGTGCCTGCGCGCTGCTGCAGGACAGCCAGGAGCATGGAAACCCGGGAGCTGTCCAGGCCGCTGGTGGCCCGCCGGGGCTGCGAGTTGGGGCTTTCGGCGAGCAGCGACTGCACCTCCGCCAGCAGCGGACGCCGGCCCTCCATCGTTACGGTGATGCACGTGCCTGAAACCGGCTCCTTGGTGCGGCTGACGAACAGGCCGCTGGGATCGGCGAGCCCTTCGATGCCGTTCTCGTTCAGGTCGAAGCACCCGACGTCGTCGGTGGGTCCGTAGCGGTTCTTGACGGCGCGGAGCAGCCGCAGCCGGGAATGGCGTTCGCCCTCGAACTGGCAGACCACGTCCACCAAATGCTCCAGCAGCCGCGGCCCGGCGATGGAGCCGTCCTTGGTCACATGGCCCACGAGCAGGGTTGTCATGTTCCGCCGCTTGGCCGCGGCAATGATGGAGGCAGCCACTTCACGGACCTGCGAAACACCGCCGGCGCTGCCATCCACATCGGCGCTGCTGAGGGTCTGCACGGAGTCCACGATCAGGAGCCGGGGCTCGATCTTCTCCACCTGCCCCAGCGCCTGGCCCAAATCGGTTTCCGCAGAAAGGTACAGCGATTCCGCGACGGCGTCGATTCGCTCGGCACGGAGCTTGACCTGTGCTGCCGATTCCTCACCGGTCACATAGAGCACGTCCTGCGCGGTCCGGGCAAACTTTGCCGCGACGTCCAACAGCAGCGTGGACTTGCCCACACCGGGTTCACCCGCCAGCAGGATGACTGCACCCGGCACCAGCCCGCCCCCCAGAACCCGGTCCAGTTCATCAACGCCCGTGGGCAGGAACGCAGCCGTGGTGGCGTCCACCTCGGCGATCCGGCGCGCCGGCTCCAGAACAGTGGTGGCCGCCGTCGTTCGCGCAACAGCGGCTCCCGTTTCCTCAACTGTGCCCCACGCCTGGCACTCACCGCACCGGCCCACCCATTTGACCGTGGTCCAGCCGCACTCAGCGCACTTGTAGGCGGGCACCTTGGACGCCCGGGAAGTCTTTGTTGCCATGGGGTCCACCCTAACGGCGGGCCCTGACATTTCCCCGTCTGCCCAGATGCCACGCAAGCACGTCACTGGAGGTGCGCGGGAAAGCACTTGCCGGTGACCACAGCCACCTGTATAGTCAAACGTCGAAGGCATTTTCGCCTACAGGATTGTTACCCGGAATCGGGGCAAGACCTGAGAAGCACAGTACGTGCGTCTCGGGTCTTTTTTTGTGCCCAAAATAGACAGAGAGGTCTGACATGGCAACTGTGGACTACCGGTCGCTGGCCGGAGATATCTTGCAGGGAGTGGGCGGCGAGACCAACATCGCCAGCGCCACCCACTGCGCAACGCGGCTCCGGCTTAAGCTGCGGGACGACGCAAAGGCCGACACGGCCGCCATCGAAAAACTGCCCGGCGTGATCACAGTGATGCAGGCGGGCGGCCAGTACCAGGTGGTCATCGGCAACGATGTCCCCACGGTCTACGCCGAGCTCGGCAGGATCACAAAGCTCACCGGGGACGCCGCGGCGGCTGACGAGGAGCCGGCCCAGCACGGCAACATCTTCAACCGCTTCATCGACATGATCTCCTCGATCTTCTCGCCGGTCATCTGGCCGCTGGCCGCAGCCGGCCTGCTCAAGGCGTTCCTGAGCCTGGCAACACAGCTCGGCTGGCTGGATCCGGCGTCCCAGACCAACGTGATCCTGGCCGCCACCGCGGATGCCCTGTTCTACTTCCTGCCGATGTTCCTGGCGGTTACCGCCGCGAAGAGGTTCAAAGCGAACCAGTTCACCTCGATGGCCATCGGCGGTGCGCTGGTCTACCCGAGCATTGTGGCGCTCGCCGCCCAGGCCGAACCGGTCAGCTTCATGGGCCTGCCGATGGTGATGATGAACTACACCAGTTCCGTCATCCCGATCATCGTGGCCGTCTGGCTGCAGGGCTACCTGGAGCGCTTCAACACCCGAGTGCTCCCGTCCGCGATCCGGAACTTCACCACTCCGCTGCTGACCCTGGTGGTTATGGTCCCGCTGGTCCTGATGACAGTCGGCCCCGTCACCACCTTTGCCGCCCAGAGCCTCTCGGCGGGCATCACTGCGGCTTTTACCTTCGCTCCCTGGCTCGCCGGCGCCATCATGGGCGGCTTCTGGCAGGTCTTTGTCCTCTTCGGCCTGCACTGGGGACTCGTCCCGGGCATGCTGAACGAGATCGCCACGCAGGGCCACTCCCTGCTGATGGGCCCGCTGCTGCCGGCGGTGCTGGCGCAGGCCGGCGCAACCCTCGCCGTGATGTTCCGGACCCGCAACAAGGCCCGCCGCACGGTGGCCGGCCCTGCTGCACTATCGGGCTTCCTGGCAGGCATTACCGAACCAGGCATCTACGGTGTCAACCTGCCGCTGAAGACGCCGTTTTACTTCGGCATCGCGGGCGGTGTGGTGGGCGGCGCCATCGTGGCTGTCGGCGGCAGCGGAGCCACGTCCTTTGTGTTCCCGTCACTGCTGGGTTTGCCCGCGTTCAGCACTGTGGGCAGCTTCGCCCTCCTGATGCTCGGGACCGGCATCGCCATCGCCGTTGCCTTCCTCCTGACGTTCTTCTTCGGCCCGCGTGAGGCGGAAGAAGCAGCGTCCGACGCCGGCACTTCCGTTCCCGAAACGGCTGCGGATACGCATGAGGCTGCTGCGCCCGTCCCGACTTCCGCAGCGACCGGCACCACGAGCCGCACTGCCACCGGCACCGTTGAGGTCCTCGCCCCCGTCGCCGGACAGGCAGTTGCGCTGGCCGACGTCCAGGACAAGGTGTTCGCCTCGGGCGCCATGGGCAAGGGCCTGGGCATCATCCCGGCGGACGGCCGCATCTACTCGCCGATTTCCGGCTCCATCAAGGCGGCCATGAAGACCGGCCACGCTTTCGGCATCAAGTCCGACGACGGCGTGGAGGTCCTGGTCCACATCGGCATCGACACCGTCCAGCTCCAGGGCCGCGGGTTCGAATCCGCCGTTACCCGCGGCCAGCAGGTCCGTGCAGGCGACCTGCTCGCCGTCGTCGACCTGGACGTGGTAACCGAAGCAGGCTATGACACCACCACCCTGGTGATGGTCACCAACACCGCCCAGCTGGCGGGCGTCGACCCGGTGGCCGGCGGTACCCTCGCCCAGGGCGAGACCGCCATCACCGTCCAGGTCTGAGCCCAGGCCCGCACTCCACTTTCCAGTCCTACTGATGAAGGAATAATTACTGTGACCACCACTTTCCCCGAAGGATTCCTCTGGGGCGGCGCCACCGCCGCCAACCAGATCGAAGGCGCCTACAACGAGGGCGGCAAAGGGCTCTCCATCCAGGACGTGATGCCCAAGGGCATCACCGAAACCCCTACGGAAGGACCGACGCCGGAAAACCTCAAGCAGGTAGCGATCGACTTCTACCACCGCTACGAGGAGGACATCGCCCTCTTTGCGGACCTGGGATTCAAGGTCTACCGCTTCTCCATCGCGTGGAGCCGCATCTTCCCGCTGGGCGACGAGGAAACCCCCAACGCCGAAGGCCTTGCCTTCTACTCCCGCCTGCTGGACGAACTGGAAAAGCACGGCATCGAGCCGCTGGTGACCATCAGCCACTACGAGACCCCGCTGCACCTGGCCCGGAAGTACAACGGCTGGACCAACCGGGAGCTGATCGGTTTCTACGAACGCTACTGCCGCACCCTGTTCGAGCACTTTGGGTCCCGGGTGAAGTACTGGCTGACGTTCAACGAAATCAACTCCGTGCTCCATGAGCCGTTCCTCTCCGGCGGCATCCCCGCGCCCAAGGAGCAGCTCACCAAGCAGGACCTCTACCAGGCCATCCACCACGAGCTGGTGGCGTCCGCGCGGGCCACCAAACTGGCACATGAGCTGATGCCCGGTGCCCAGGTTGGCTGCATGATCCTGGCACTCCCTGTATACCCGCTGACTCCGGACCCGGCCGACGTGGTGGCGGCGATGCATACCGCGCAGGACAGCTACGCGTTCGGCGACATCCACTGCCGCGGCGAGTACCCGGGCTACCTGCTGCGCTACTTCCGGGACAACGGGATCGAGCTGGACATCACCGCGCAGGACCGTGAGGACCTGAAGAACACGGTGGACTTTGTCTCCTTCAGCTACTACATGAGCGTCTGCGAGACGGCGGACCCGGCGAAGAAGGTGACCGGCCCCGGCAACATCATGGGAGGCGTGGTCAACCCCACCCTCGAAGCCTCCGAATGGGGCTGGCAGATCGATCCGCAGGGCCTGCGCGTAGCCCTCAACGATTACTGGGACCGGTGGCAGAAGCCGCTCTTCATCGTGGAAAACGGCGTAGGCGCCAAAGACCAGCTCGTGGAAGTGGACGGGGCCAAAACCGTCGCGGATGATTACCGCATCGCGTACCTCAACGACCACCTGGTGCAGGCCCGTGAAGCCGTGGACGACGGGGTGCAGCTGCTGGGCTACACCGCGTGGGGATGCATCGACGTGGTCAGTGCCTCCACCGCGCAGATGAGCAAGCGCTACGGGTTCATCTACGTGGACCGCAACGATGACGGCACCGGAACCCTTGATCGCTACCCGAAGAAGTCCTACGGGTGGTACAAGGAAGTCATCGCCAGCAACGGCGCGAGCCTGAAGAACTAGCCCCGGTCTGAAAGACTGGCGCCAGCAGAGTTTCCGGACAGGTGCGACGGCTCAAAGCGTTTTAAAAGTCGCCGTACCTGTCCGGAAACTCAAGGCTCGCCACTTGTTCCGCTCGACGATGAAAGGAGGACGACGTGGAGGTGTTGCGCGTTTTCAACAACAACGTCGTCCTCGCCCGCGCCGCCGACAGGGGAGAGGTCATCCTCACCGGCCGCGGCCTGGGGTTCCAGGCCAAACCTGGCCAGCTGGTGGACGAAACCAAGGTGGTACGCGTCTTCGTTCCCGAAGACGGCCGCAACGCCGACAACTTCGGCGCCCTGGTGGCAGCCATCCCGCCCGAGCACCTAACGCTGGCAGACCAGGCGCTGGAAATTGCCCGCGGGGGGATGACAGGATCGCTGAACTCCACCACAGTGGTGGCACTTGCGGACCACCTCAGCTTCGCCATCAAACGGCTTCGGCAGGGCCTGAACATTGAATACCCGCTCCGGGCCGAGGTTGCCCACCTTTACCCGGATGAGCTGCGGATGGGGCAGCAAATCGTCGATTTCGTCAACGACAGACTCGAGGAACAGCTGCCCCGCGACGAGTCGGTTGCAGTGGCACTCCACCTCGTCAACGCAGGCTTCGCCAGCGGCGACCTCTCCTACACGTACCAAATGACGGGCGTCTTCGCCCAGCTCTTTGAGGTCCTGGAGCAGGCTTATGGCCGCGCCTTTGACCGGGAAACCGTCAACGCCGCCCGCTTTATCACCCACCTGCGCTACTTCTTCGTCCGTGCACACACCGGGCGGCAGTTGGCGGAAGGATCAACCGGACTGGGGTCCGCCATCCGCGAAGCCTACCCCGAGGCCTTCGGCACTGCCCTGAAGCTGCAGGCCGTCCTGGAACTCCGGCTCGGCGAGCCCCTCACCGATGACGAGGTAACCTACCTGACCCTTCACGTGGCCCGGATGGCTGACGACCTTCGCCTCAACCAGGGCGCCGAAACCGGCAGCTGAACCACCGGCTGGTTACAACGCGGGGAGCACGTCCCGGGCTTCGCGCGCGTCCATGCCGGTGGCCTCCAGCAGGTCCACCATCAGCGGCCTGTACAGCATCACCACTGTTTCCCCTTCCAGCCTCTGCACCTCCAGCATTTTGGGATGCAGGCGCAGGGCGATTTCGCTCAGGTCCCGGCGGGCCGTGCGCAGGTGGGCGCGGCGGACGCCGTCGTGCGTTTCCGCCAAGCCCAGCGACAACTCGTCAATAGCGGCAGCGGTCTCCTGCAGCACTTCCGCCATGTTCTCCGTCGCCTCATCGGAAAGCGCAGCGTGGTTGATAGCACTGGTGAGCCGGCGTGCGAAGACCCTGCTGTTCCTCAGCGCCAGGTCAATGAAGTCGAGCGACTGCTTGAGCCGGTCCAGTTCCTCCCGGTGCCTCCTGTAGGCCGGCGCGAGGGTGGCCACTTCCCCGGACGCGCGGAGGGACTGGCGCATTCCGTCCACCAGCGGCTGGCAGTTCCTGCCCCGAATAAGGGCGTGCCACGCCTGCGTGGAATCGCTGTTGACGAGCGCGTCGCCGCACTCGCGCAGCACCTCGGCCAGTTCGTGGAGCAGCTTTTGGACGTCCTTGCGGGGCTCCCGCCGGGGGTCCTTGGGGATGAGGATGGTGACCAGTAGGGCGCAGAGGCCGCCCACCACTGCGTCGATGCTCCGCGTGAACGGCCCGCCGGCCGGCGCGGGCAGCAACACAACCAGGAGCGACTGCAGCCCCAGCTGGGTGGTGAAGATGGTGCCGCTGTCGAGGAAGCGTGCCAACAGGATGGAGAAGAGAAGGACGACGGCGGCCTGCCAGATCCCGCCGCCCAGCCAGTGCAGGAGCAGGTCACCCACTGCGATGCCGATGGTGCAGCCCAGGCCCACCTCCACCACCCGGCGCAGCCTCGGTTCCCGGGAAAAGCCCAGGGCGATGAGGGAGGACGTGGCGGCGAACAGGGGACCGGAATGGCCCAGCACATACTCGGCGAAGGCGTAGGCACCCACCGCACAGAGGGTCATCTGGATGGCAGGAAGCAGGGAGTTCCGGCTGCGGATCAGGCCGGTGCGGATACGGCCATGCAGGAACCGCCTGCTTGCTGAGAGTCCTGCTGCGGGGGCCATGACGTCCAGTCTATTGCTGCCTGGACCTTATATTTCTGAAGCCTGTGCACTACGGCCGGACATGTGATCTACGCAATGGGAACCCGGCACTTGTAAGCCAATATCCCGCCGTCGTTAATGTCCCGTTCACTTTGGACCGCCAATCCCGTTACCTGCGGCCCTTAACTTCGATGAAGGTACAAAACGTACGCATCGCGCTGCAGGGCGTCTCCGGTCCTGCCCGCAAGACTGAGACCCTGGAAGGGGTACAACTAGTGAAGGCACTCCGCTTCGGCCGCCACGCGGCTATCGCTGTTATCGCAGCCGGCGCTCTCGCGCTCACCGCCTGCGGTTCAGACAACGCCACGGGCACCTCGCCTACCGGCGGCCAGACTTCAGCCGGCACCAAGGTCACCGGCACCCTCACCGGCATCGGAGCTTCCTCCACCGGTGCAGCCATAGACGCGTGGAAGGCCGGTTTCGCTTCCGCTAACCAGGGCGCCACCGTGCAGTACTCCCCGGACGGCTCCGGCGCAGGCCGCAAGGCCCTCCTCGACGGCTCGGCACAGTTCGCCGGTTCGGACGCCTACCTCAAGGACGAAGAGCTCGAAAGCTCCAAGGCCGTGTGCGGTCCCGACGGTGCCATCAACATCCCCGTCTACATTTCTCCGATCGCCGTGGCCTTCAACCTCCCCGGCATCACCGAGTTGAAGCTCGACGCCGCTACGGTGGCCAAGATCTTCCGCGGCGATATTGCCAAGTGGAACGATCCCGCAATTGCCGCGCTCAACGAGGGCGTTACCCTGCCGGACCTCAAGGTCACACCGGTAAACCGTTCGGATGACTCTGGCACCACCACCAACTTCACCGATTACCTCGCTACGGCAGCTCCTGAGGTCTGGACAGACGAGTCTGACGGCATCTGGCCTGCAACCCTGCAGGGCGAGAACGCCAAGGGCACCTCCGGTGTGGTCAAAACCGTTACCGACACCCCCGGCGCCGTGACCTAC
Source organism: Arthrobacter sp. V1I9 (assembly GCF_030817075.1). NCBI lineage: Bacteria > Bacillati > Actinomycetota > Actinomycetes > Micrococcales > Micrococcaceae > Arthrobacter > Arthrobacter sp. V1I9. The sequence continues at coordinate 3,462,216 of NZ_JAUSYU010000001.1, read as the reverse complement.
GCTGATGACTCCGCTGTTGGCGGCACTCTCGGCACCGCGTCCATCAAGGTGGGCGAGGAATTCGTAGCCATCTCCGCAGAAGCAGCCGCCAAGGCCGTGGAAGCAGGCACCCCCGTTGAAGGCCGCGCCAGCACCGACGTTTCCATCAAGCTGGACCGCAAGACCAGCGCGGCCGGCGCCTACCCGGTGGTCCTCGTTTCCTACCACGTGGTATGCAGCACATACGACAAGCAGGAAACCGTTGACCTGGTCAAGGCCTTCGAGAACTACGTCGTCTCCGAGGAAGGCCAGCAGGCCGCCGCGGATTCCGCCAAGTCCGCCCCGCTCTCCCCGGCCCTGGCCGAGAAGGCCGCCGCGGCCATCGAGTCCATCAAGGTCAAGTCCTAATAACCGCTCTGAACCCGGGTTCCCCGCCTGCCGAAAGGCAGTGCGGGGAACTTGGCTTTGGACGCAGCCTCTTCCCCTCCCAGTAATCGATCGAAGGGCCGTCGAATGACCGCCACCTCCCTGACCAGCACCCAGGGCGCCGGCCGCGCCGGGGACAAAATCTTTTCGGGTGCCGCCCTGGCCGCGGGCTGCCTCATTCTCGCCGTCCTCTTCGGCGTCGCACTCTTCCTGGTGGTCCAGGCCATCCCGGCGCTGACCGCACCGGCCGCCGAGATCCAGGGCGGCGAAGGCTTCTTCGCCTACATCTGGCCCATTGTGATCGGCACGCTCATCGCGGCAGTCATCGCGCTGGTCATCGCCACGCCCATCGCCATCGGCGTCGCGCTGTTCATCTCACACTTTGCCCCGCGCGGGCTCGCGTCCGGCCTGGGGTACGTGGTGGACCTGCTCGCAGCCATCCCGTCTGTAATCTACGGCGCCTGGGGTGCAGCGTTCCTGGCCAAGGAAATCTCCCCGGCTTATAACTGGCTCGCGGGCAACATGGGCTGGCTGCCCATCTTCCAGGGCCCGGCTTCCGCCACTGGCAAGACTATCCTCACGGCAGGAATCGTCCTCTCCGTTATGGTGCTGCCGATCATCACCTCACTTTCCCGCGAGATCTTCCTCCAGACCCCCAAGCTGCATGAGGAAGCCGCGCTCGCTTTGGGCGCCACGCGCTGGGAAATGATCAAGATGTCCGTCCTGCCGTTCGCCCGCCCAGGCATTATCAGCGCCGTTATGCTGGGCCTCGGCCGCGCCCTCGGCGAGACCATGGCCGTGGCCCTGGTGCTCTCCTCCGGCGCGCTGACCGCAAGCCTGATCCAGTCCGGCAACCAGACAATCGCCGCGGAGATCGCCCTGAACTTCCCCGAGGCAAGCGGGCTCAAGGTCAGCACGCTGATCGCCGCCGGCCTGGTCCTGTTCGTCATCACCCTGGCCGTGAACATGATCGCGCGCTGGATCATCACCCGGCACAAAGAATTCTCGGGAGCCAACTAATGACCTCCACGCTTACTCCCGTACGCAAGCGCTCGGCGCTTACCAAGGGCCAGTTGCCCAAGTACGCGCCCTACGTGGTCCTGGCCGTCGCGCTGATCGTCGGTGCGGCCATCCTCGCCCTGGTGGGCTTTAACGCGTTCGGCTGGGGCATAGTCTCCGCGATCCTGTTCGCCATCGGCCTGGTGTCCTGGAGCGCCGCCGTCGAGGGGTCCCGCAAGGCCAAGGACAAACTGGCCACCTGCCTGGTGGTGGGTTCCTTCCTCGTGGCCCTGCTCCCGCTCTTCTCGGTGATCTGGACCGTGCTCGTCAACGGTGTGCCCGGGCTCCTTACGCCCGGATTCCTCACCACCTCCATGAACGGCGTCACCGGCGTCTTCGACACCAGGGCAGTGGAACAAGGCACCCCGGTCCTGGGCGGCATCTACCACGCGCTCCTGGGCACGGTTCAGATCACGCTGCTGGCAACCATCATCTCGGTGCCGGTGGGCCTGCTGACCGCCATCTACCTGGTGGAATATGGCAACGACGGCCGGCTTGCCCGCGCCATCACGTTCTTCGTTGACGTAATGACCGGCATCCCCTCCATCGTGGCCGGCCTCTTCGCCGCGGCCTTCTTCTTCGCCGTGGTTGGCCCGGGCACCAAGACCGGTGCCGTTGCCGCCGTCGCCCTTTCCGTGCTGATGATCCCCGTGGTGGTGCGGTCCAGCGAGGAAATGCTGAAGATCGTTCCCAACGAACTGCGCGAGGCCGCGTACGCCCTGGGCGTGCGCAAGTGGCGGACCATTGTCAAGGTGGTCATCCCGACGGCGATTTCCGGCATCGCGTCCGGCGTCACCCTGGCGATCGCCCGCGTCATTGGCGAGACTGCCCCCATCCTGGTCACCGCAGGCTTCGCCACCAGCATCAATTCCAACGTGTTCAGCGGCTGGATGGCCTCGCTGCCCACATTCATCTACACCCAGATCCTGAATCCCACCTCACCGGCCAACCCGGACCCATCGTCACAGCGGGCCTGGGGTGCAGCCCTGGTGCTGATCATCCTGGTGATGATCCTCAACCTGGGCGCCCGGCTGATCGCCAGGGTCTTCGCCCCCAAGACAGGCCGCTGACCGCCTGCTCCTTCCGGTCCCACGGGCCGGGTCATAGACTTCAATTCATACCCAGTTAGTGAAGGAACATCATGTCTAAGCGCATCGACGTCAAGGACCTGAACGTGTACTACGGCGAATTCCTCGCGGTGGAAGACGTCACCATCAACATCGAGGCCAAGTCCGTCACCGCCTTTATCGGTCCGTCCGGCTGCGGTAAGTCCACCTTCCTGCGGACCCTCAACCGCATGCACGAGGTGCTTCCCGGTGCCCGCGTGGAGGGCGAGGTCCTGCTCGACGGTGACAACCTGTACGGCCCCGGCGTGGATCCCGTAACTGTCCGCTCGCAGATCGGCATGGTCTTCCAGCGGCCCAACCCGTTCCCCACCATGTCCATCAGGGACAACGTGCTGGCCGGCGTGAAGCTGAACAACAAAAAAATCTCCAAGGGCGAGGCTGACGTCCTGGTGGAGCGCTCGCTAAAGGGCGCCAACCTGTGGAACGAGGTCAAGGACCGCCTGGACAAGCCCGGTTCAGGCCTCTCGGGCGGCCAGCAGCAGCGGCTCTGCATCGCCCGGGCCATCGCCGTGGAACCGCAGGTGATCCTGATGGACGAGCCCTGCTCCGCGCTGGACCCCATCTCCACCCTGGCCATCGAGGACCTCATCAACGAGCTCAAGGACCAGTACACCGTGGTGATCGTGACCCACAACATGCAGCAGGCAGCCCGCGTTTCGGACCGGACCGCCTTCTTCAACATCGCGGGCACCGGCAAGCCCGGCAAGCTGATTGAGATCGGGGACACCCACACCATCTTCAGCAACCCCACCCAGAAGGCAACTGAGGACTACGTCTCCGGCCGGTTCGGATAATCCCCAGCCGCGCCCCAGGCTCGCACGTTCGCCCGGGGACCCCTGCGGCCGTGGGCCCACAGCCGGCTGGACCGGGCACTCGCCCCGGGCGGCTACTCGGGCACTTCCAGCTGGAAGCCGCACCGGCAGCGCAGGACCCTGGTGGGAAGTGAGACGGCGCTGAGTCCGCCACTGCCGCTGCTGGTGCGGTAGCACAAGCGTTCAATTTCGAACTCGGCTGCCTCCATGGGGAAGCCGCAGTGGACGTACTCATCACCGAACATAACCACCTTGGCCATCCAGCGCACCTGGTGCAGGGCCGCGGCCACGTCCGCCGCGTACGCAAGGTGTTCGTGGAACCGGCGGCAGTCATTGCAGGTGTACGAAACGGTGACCAGGTCACCGTTGGCTGCCCCCATCGCTGTGATGGCGTGGATGGTCAGGTGGTGTTGCGTCCCGCAGGTTTCGCATTCCATCTGCCGTGGCTGGGGCAGGGAGTGCCGGGGATTCGAGTTGGACACGGTGCTCTTTTCCGCGATGTGCATCCGGGCCGCCGGTATTCTGCAGCGGCGTTGGTCCGCGGCCCTGCACCCGGCGGCGGATGTCGGCCCCGGCAGCAGCGCTTGGGGCGTACTGTCGAAATTACGTCAGACGTGTCAGCCTGTACAGGGCAGCAGGGACTTCCAGGCTCCCCCCGGGGAATGACGGCGCGGGCCACCGTGCGGCCACCGTTCACCCAGCCAGCGGGGACAGTGCCAGGGCCAGGACAAACGCGAGGGCGGCCGTCGCCGCCGGCGTCAGGATCCACAGTGCCACGATGCGGATCACCAGCTTCCGGTTGGTCACCGAAAAGTTCTGGTTTTCACCGGCGCCCAGCACCGCGGAGGTGACTGTATGCGTGGTGGAGAGCGGCCACTGCAGGCCAATCGCGCCCACAAACAGCATGAGGGCGCTGAAGATCTGCGCCACCGAGCCGCGCAGCGGATCAATCTTGGTGATTTTGTAGCCGATGGTGTGCGAGATCCGCCAGCCCCCGTACAGCGTGCCGGCAGTGATCATCACCGCCGTAAGCAGCGCCACCCACACGGGGATGGTGCCGCCGTCGGAATAGCCCGCGGCCAGCAGGGCGAGGATCAGCACGGCGCTGATCCGCTGCCCGTCCTGCAGGCCGTGGCCAAAGGCGACCGCCCCGGCAGCTATGGACTGGCTCCGGCGGAACCGCTGGTTGACCACGCTGGGTTGTGTGTAGCGGGCAGCCCAGGTGGCCGGGTACACGAGCAGGAAGGTGCCGCTGTAGGCCACCAGCGGCGACAGCACCAGTGGCAGGACCACCTGAAACAACAGGGAATGGTCCACCCCGCCCACGCCCGTACCGCCCACCGCCAGGCTGGCGAGCCCGGCGCCGGCGAGGCCCCCTACCAGGGCGTGCGTTGAAGAGGCCGGAATGCCCCGCCACCACAGCAGTATGCCCCACGTGATGGCGCTGCCAAGACCGGCGAGCAGGATGCTGAGGCCGTCCGTCCCTTCGGGCAGGTGGATCCAGGTCTGGCTGACGGCCACCGCCAGGAGTGCGCTCATCAGGGCACCCAGGAAGTTGAAGAAGGCGGCCAGCAGCACTGCCACGCTAGGTGTGAGTGCACGGGTCCGGACGGCAAGGGCCACCGAGGTGGAGACGTCGCGGAAGCCGTTGACGAACGCGAACACGGCTGCCAGCAGGACCACCGCGCCGAAGACGACAGCTGTCACCTCAGGATTCCTTGACGATGATGCTGCCTACCTGGGTGGCGATCCGCCGCATGTCCTTGGTAACGTCCACCAGTTGGTCGGCGACATCACGGTTCCGTGAGTACTGCGCCCACTTCATGTCCCTGATCATGTCCGCCACCCAGACCCGGTGCGTCCGTTCAGCACGCTTGGCCAGGCGGAGGATCTCGATCCAGTAATCCTCCAGGTCGTCCAGGTTGTCGAGCCGGCGCATGGCGTCCACGGTGAGCTCGGCCTGCCGGCTGATGATTTCCAGCTGGTCCGCGGCACGCTTGGGCAGCCGCTCGAGGCGGTACAGCGCCACCAGTTCAGCCGCGCCATCCAGCTTCTCGATGGCTTCGTTGAGGTAGCGGGACAGGGCATACATGTCTTCGCGGGGGAGCGGGTTCACGAAGCTGGTGCGCATGTGGGTGAGGAGGGCGAAGTGCAGCTCCGCGGATTTGGCCTCGTGGTTGTGCATGTCCTCCACGAGCTTGCCGTGCTCTGCGGCGGGTACGCCGAGGATTTCAGCCAGGGTGGCGCTGGCCAGCACGATTTGCTGTGCCATCTGCGATAAGAGGTTCAGCCCGGCGGGCTCCTGGGGAAAAAGGCGCAGCTTCACAGTTACCGGTCTCCGGGATAAGTACGGGGCGGGAGTTGCCTGCCGTGTGACTTGACCCCGGCGCGCAACTGACCCTAACTCTACCGGCCCGTAACTGCACCCCTGAAATGGACCTTGAGGAGATGTGCAGGAAGGAAATAGGCGATCGGTAATTGGGCAGAAAAATGGTGCCGAACCGGATACGCCTCTCGGCGGTAGGCCGCTCTAGGCGGCTGAATGTTGAAGCCCGGGGGTTTCGCGGCTCGGCACCAGTTTCAGTGTTCTACGTTGGTTGGCCCAAGTCAACATTGACAGATCCGGGCTCTTGGGCCATTAGGCTTCGGTCAGTCGAGTTCGCCCAAACGCCATGCGTTGGCGGCGTGCTCAAGGTCCTCGGCGGTCTTTACCAGCTGATGCGAGTTGCGGGTGAGTTTGCTGGCGTGCGCCTCGTTGCCGTGCTCGGCACCATCGGCCAGCGTGGCCTGGCCGAGCGCCACCACCCGGCAGAACGCGGCGGAACGTTCCAGCGCGACGTCGAACTCGCCGTCGAACGCGCCCGAAAGGATGGCGTCAGCCATCGCTTTCATCTCGTCAGCGCCGGGAGGCTCGGCGGCCCCGGCCACCACGTTGGAGACCTGTGCGGTGTCCTTGCCTGCGCGGAAGTACACCGAAATGCGCTCCGGGTCCTGGACTGTGGCCGCGCGCAAGGCGTACAGCCGCCACAGCGCGCCGGGCAGCGAACGGGCCGGGCTTTCGGCCCACATCTCCGCGATGGCCTCCAGTCCCTGCTCGTCCGCAAGCTTCACCAGCCGATCGGTCACCACGGGGTCGTCGCTGTCCCGGCCGTGGCGGACCAGCGCCTGGGCAGCGAGGTGCGCCGCTTCGGACACGCGGGCGGGGTCGGCGCCGCCGGCGAAGGGTTCGAAGTCGACTGGCGCGAAAGGCTTCGGCTTGTGGTGCCGGTTGGCGCCGCCGTAATGACTGGAACCTGTTTGCTCGCTCATGCCCCCACGCTACTCCTGTGCCCCGCGGGAAATCGAGCACCAGGACATAGCCAGTGCGTGCGGAGGCAGGGCGCGACGGCGGAGCGCGGCGTGCGTGCGAATGGTGCCTTGACCATGGGTTAGAGTATTAACGTCCAGAAATGGATGGGCCGGGTTGGCCGGCACAGCGTGCCGACGCAGCCCGGTTGGGGCCTTTAGCTCAGTTGGTAGAGCATCGGACTTTTAATCCGTGGGTCGTGGGTTCGAGCCCCACAGGGCCCACTCTTTTAGCGAAGAGCGGGAAATCCCCCGGCAGCCTCCCCGAGGCCGCCGGGGGATTTCTTGTTGGCGGCAACCGGCACAATGGGGGCATGACAAAAAGCAGCACCGGGCGGCTGCCGCGCCTTGAGGACGTGGCCGAACTTGCCGGCGTCTCGCACCAGACCGTTTCCCGGGTGGTCAACGGCCACCCCAATGTCAGCAAGGCAACCCGGGAAAAGGTCGAGGCTGCCATCGCCGAGCTTGGCTACCGGCGGAACACAGCAGCCCGGAGCCTGGTGACCCGGCGCTCGCAAACCATCGGTGTGCTCGGCAGCGAGCTTTCCCAGTACGGCCCCGCCAACACGCTCCTTGGAGTGGAGCAGGCAGCCCGGAACGCAGGCTACTTCGTCAGCATCGCCGCGCTGCGTTCGGTGGGCAGGGACGCCATCCTCGATGCGCTAAGGCACTTCCTGGACCAGGCGGTGGATGGCATCGCCGTCCTGGTGCCGCACACCGAAACCCTGCGGATCCTGGAGGAATTTAATCCCGGCGTGCCCGTGGTGGCTGTCGGCTCGGCGGGCAACGATGCCGTGAGCGGGGCGATGGTGGACCAGAAGCGCGGCGCGGAGATCGCCGTCGGACATCTCATCGAACTGGGGCACACGAGGATCGGACACGTTGCCGGGCCCGCGGACTGGATCGACGGCGCCCTGCGGACCGAGGGCTGGCGCGCGGCGCTGCAGCATGCCGGGCTTCAGGACGACCTGCTGCTGGAAGGCGACTGGAGCGCCGGCAGCGGTTACGCCATCGGGCGGCAGCTGGCAGCGGAACGGGCGGCAACCGCAGTGTTCGTGGGCAATGACCAGATGGCACTCGGGGTGCTTCGCGCCTTCAACGAGGCGGGGGTCAGGGTGCCCGACGACGTTTCCGTCGTCGGCTTCGACGACCAGCCGGAGTCCGGCTACTTCACCCCGCCGCTCACCACCGTTCGCCAGGACTTCGAAGAGCTGGGCAGGCGCTGCATGGACACCATGCTGAAGGAGATTGAGGCGGGCGCCGCCGTCAGCTCAACCGTGGTCATCCCGGAGTTGGTGCGCCGGGGGAGCACAGCTCCGCTGCCGGGCTGAGGACCAGCCGGCAAACCGGGGCCAGTAAGTGACGGCCGCATTCGACGCCAGTGCCGCGCCCATGTGCAGGTACAGCATCAGGTGCAGCGAATAACCCGCCGGCGCGGCCGGCTCACCGGCCCGCAATGGTTCCTGAGCCACTCCGCCGTGCCCGTGCACTGAAAGCCCGCTTCCGGAGCCGCCGGCAAAAACCGCAAACCCCACGTGAAGCAGCTGCTGGGCCACCCCGCACAAAAGCAGCAGTGCCCAGCCCGGCAACGGGAAGCGCCCCAGTATTGCCGCCGCCATGGCGAACAGCGCGGTCAGCGCCCCAAGGATCATGAGGCTGGGCGCGGGGCCTCCGGCCGCAATGTGGGCAGCCAGTCCGAAGCCGGTGGAGAGCGGACCTGCCAGCCACGCGAGACCGCCGGCACGGGCGGGCGGTTTTGCGTCGTCCACGGAGCTCCTTCCGGTTGTGCTGCGATTCAGTCTGTCCGTACCCCTTCAGGCAGCGTCCCACACTTCCCGGCGCGCCCGGCATAGTTCCGGGAACGAGCAGACGACCTTTCGAGCCGCTAGAGCATTCAACGCCGCCATTGACATGAACCTTGTTAGCGCTCACAATGAAAGGGTCGCGAAGCTGCGGCAGCTATCGGAGGAACTCTTTTATGGACGTCACAGCAGACACGGACAGCTACGTCATCGGTGTGGACTATGGAACGCTTTCCGGCCGGGCAGTGGTGGTCCGCGTCCGCGACGGCAAGGAGGTCGGCAGCGGTGTATACGAGTACCCCCACGCGGTGGTTACAGGCGCGCTCCCCGTGGATGTGACCGGTGCCGGCGCCCAGAGCGCCCGGCTTCCCGGGGAGTGGGCGCTTCAGGTGCCCAACGATTACCGCGATGTCCTGCGGGTTGCGGTACCGGCAGCAGTCGCCGAAGCAGGGATCGACCCGGCCGCCGTGGTCGGAATTGCCACGGATTTCACTGCCTGCACCATGGTTCCGGCCAAGGCTGACGGCACGCCGTTGAATGAACTGCCCGGATTCGAGAACCGGCCGCACGCGTACGTGAAGCTGTGGCGCCATCACGCCGCGCAGGGCCAGGCCGACCGGATCAACCAGTTAGCTGCCGAACGGGGCGAGGACTGGCTGCCGCGCTACGGCGGGCTGATCTCCTCCGAATGGGAGTTCGCCAAGGGACTGCAGCTCCTGGAGGAGGACCCGGAAGCCTACGCGGCCATGGACCACTGGGTCGAAGCGGCCGACTGGATCGTCTGGCAGCTGTGCGGCCAGTACGTCCGCAACGCCTGCACCGCCGGGTACAAAGGAATCTACCAGGATGGGCGTTACCCGTCGGAGGACTTCCTGGCGGCCCTGAACCCGCAGTTCAAGGACTTCGTCAGCACCAAGCTCGAGCACACGATCGGCCGGCTCGGCGACGCTGCCGGGTACCTCACTGCCGAGGCTGCTGCCTGGACGGGTCTGCCCGAGGGCATCGCCGTGGCGGTGGGCAACGTGGACGCCCATGTGACGGCGCCTGCTGCGAGGGCGGTGGATCCCGGCCAGCTGGTGGCCATCATGGGTACCTCCACCTGCCACGTTATGAACGGCACCGAACTGCGAGAAGTGCCCGGGATGTGCGGGGCGGTGGACGGCGGGATCGTGGACGGACTCTGGGGCTACGAAGCCGGTCAGTCCGGTGTAGGCGACATCTTCGGCTGGTTCACGAAGTACGGCGTGCCGCCCGAATACCACCAGGCAGCGGAATCAGCCGGGCTCGGCATCCACGAATACCTCACCGAACTGGCGTCCCAGCAGGCCATCGGTGAGCACGGCCTCATCGCCCTTGACTGGCATTCGGGCAACCGCTCGGTGCTGGTGGACCACGAGCTCTCCGGCATCGTGGTAGGGCAGACCCTTGCCACGCGGCCCGAGGATTCCTACCGGGCACTGCTGGAGGCCACCGCCTTTGGCACCCGGACCATTGTGGACGCGTTCCGCGACTCGGGTGTTCCGGTGAAGGAGTTCATCGTGGCCGGCGGCCTGCTGAAGAACCCGCTCCTGATGCAGATCTACGCGGACGCCACTAATCTGCAGTTATCCACGATCGGTTCCGCCCAGGGCCCGGCCCTCGGTTCCGCCATCCACGCCGCCGTCGCTGCGGGACAGTACCCAAACATCCGCGAAGCCGCCTCGGCGATGGGTTCCGAACCCGGCGAGGTCTACACACCGATCCCGGAAAACGTGGCCGCGTACGGGGAACTCTTCCAGGAGTACAAGGTTCTGCACGACTACTTCGGCCGCGGGAGCAACGACGTGATGCACCGGCTCAAAGCCATCCAGCGCAGGGCGGCCGGCTCCGTTTTTGAACCTGCGGCCAACACTTCCGCGGCTGCTGCGGAGGTGCCGGCATGAGCGCAGGAACTGGAACCGGAATCCTGGGCACTATTGCCCGCGTTCGGGAGGAAGTCTGTGCCCTGCACGCAGAGCTGACCCGGTATGGATTGGTGGTGTGGACGGCGGGGAACGTCTCGGCCAGGGTTCCCGGCCACGAGCTGATGGTGATCAAGCCGTCCGGCGTCTCGTACCAGGACCTGACCCCGGAACAGATGGTGGTCACGGATCTCTACGGGGTGCCCGTGGATGGCGATGCCGCAGGTGAGTGGGGCAACCCGGCGCTGTCGCCGTCGTCGGACACTGCTGCGCACGCTTACGTGTACCGGCACATGCCCGAGGTGGGCGGGGTGGTGCACACGCACTCCACCTATGCCACCGCGTGGGCGGCCCGCGGGGAGGCGATCCCGTGCGTGCTGACCATGATGAGCGACGAATTCGGCGGATCCATCCCGGTGGGGCCGTTCGCGCTGATCGGTGACGATTCCATCGGCCACGGGATCGTGGAGACGCTGAAAAACTCCAATTCCCCGGCGGTGCTGATGCAGAACCACGGGCCGTTCACCATCGGCAAGGACGCCAAGTCCGCGGTGAAGGCGGCAGTGATGTGCGAGGAAGTGGCCCGCACGGTCCACATCGCACGGCAGCTCGGCGAGCCCGTCGCCATCGACCAGGGCCACATCGACTCCCTCTACGCCCGCTACCAGAACGTCTACGGCCAGTAAACCCAGGCGAGTAAGCCCATGCCAGTAGACCCGCCCCCAAACTTTTCAGGAGACCCATGAGCAGCGCAGCAAACACTTCCCTTGACGGCTACGAGGTCTGGTTCCTCACCGGCAGCCAGCACCTGTACGGCGAGGACGTCCTAAAACAGGTGGCCGCCCAGTCCCAGGAGATCGCCAACCAGCTCAACGCTTCATCCTCGGTGCCGGTGCGGATCGTGTGGAAGCCGGTCCTGACCGACTCGGACGCCATCCGGCGTACGGCCCTGGAGGCCAACTCGGACGATTCCGTCATCGGCGTCACCGCGTGGATGCACACCTTCTCGCCGGCCAAGATGTGGATCCAGGGCCTGGACCTGCTGCGCAAGCCGCTGCTGCACCTGCACACCCAGGCCAACCGGGACCTGCCCTGGGCGGACATCGACTTCGACTTCATGAACCTGAATCAGGCCGCCCACGGTGACCGCGAGTTCGGCTACATCCAGTCCCGCCTCGGCATTGCCCGCAAGACCGTTGTGGGGCACGTGTCAAACCCCGAGGTGGCCCGCCAGGTGGGGTCCTGGCAGCGCGCCGCCGCCGGCTGGGCTGCCGTGCGGACCCTGAAGCTGACCCGCTTCGGCGACAACATGCGCAACGTCGCCGTCACCGAAGGCGACAAGACCGAGGCCGAGCTGCGCTTCGGCGTCGCGGTCAACACCTGGTCCGTCAACGAACTCGCCGACGCCGTGCACGGCGCCGCGGAGTCCGACGTCGACGCGCTGGTCGCCGAGTACGAGGACCTTTACGACGTGGTGCCGGAGCTCCGCGCAGGCGCGCCCCGCCACGAATCGCTGCGTTACGGGGCCCGGATTGAGCTGGGCCTGCGCAGTTTCCTGGAAGCGAACGGGTCAGCCGCGTTCACTACCTCCTTCGAGGACCTCGGCGCGCTTCGCCAGCTCCCCGGCCTGGCGGTGCAGCGGCTCATGGCGGCCGGCTACGGCTTCGGCGCCGAGGGCGACTGGAAGACTGCCATCCTGGTCCGCGCCGCGAAGGTCATGGGCGCGGGACTGCCCGGCGGAGCGTCCCTGATGGAGGATTACACCTACCACCTGGAACCCGGCGCCGAGAAAATCCTGGGCGCGCACATGCTGGAGGTCTGCCCCTCCCTGACCGCCGGCAAGCCGCGACTGGAAATCCATCCGCTCGGCATCGGCGGGAAGGAAGACCCCGTCCGCCTGGTGTTCGACGCCGATGCCTCCCCGGGCGTCGTCGTGGCCCTTTCGGACATGCGCGACCGGTTCCGCCTGGTGGCCAACGCCGTGGACGTGGTCCCGCTGGACCGGCCCCTGCCGAACCTTCCCGTGGCCCGCGCGCTGTGGCAGCCCAAACCTGACTTTGCCACCTCCGCCGCCGCCTGGCTCACCGCCGGCGCCGCGCACCACACGGTGCTCTCCACCCAAGTGGGCATGGGTGTATTCGAGGACTTCGCGGAAATCGCCAAAACCGAGCTTCTGACCATCGACGAGGGAACCACCATCCGCCAGTTCAAAAAGGACCTGAACTGGAACGCCGCCTACTACAAACTGGCCGGCGGAATCTAGGCAGCCCTTCCCGAAAGCAGTGCTTCCTCCTGGGTGTGTGCCGCCTGGCTTGCTTAGTGGCCGAAGTGTGCGCGTGGAGGGCCCTCAGGCAACCGCTCGAGGATGTCCTCCGCCACCCTGCGGACCTTGATATTCCGGTGGCTTGACGCCTTGGCCAGGATCGAAAAGGCCTCGTGGTAGGAGCACCTGTTCTGGGCCATGATCACGCCGCATGCCACGTTGATGGACGTGCGGCTGTCCAATGCCAAACGCAGGTCCGAGGCCGTGGACCTCGCGTTGTGCAGGTCGAGGGCCATCTGCAGGCTCTTGGAGGCAAGGCCCGCGAAGGCCCGTGCCTCCGAAATTACCTGCAGCGGGAACGCCTTGGCGTCCTGGGCAAAAAAAGCCAGGGCCGCGCTGGTCTGGCGGACAGGAGTGCCATCGTCCCGCACCTCCCCGTCCTGGTCCAGGCGGAGCCGGACGCCCAGGACGCTGCCCACGGTGGCCAGCTGCAACTGGCTGCAATACCGCGGCCAGCGGAAGTCCCCACTTCTTTGCAGCACTGCCACGGGATGTCCCCCGGACAGGACCTCACTGACCGGCCCTTCGCCCGCTTCCTGCTCCCACTCCAGCAGGCGGATGATTTCCGGGGAGGTGCCGGTGATGGCCGGCGCCCTCTTCGTCTGGTGCACCACCACGCCGCATTCAATGACAAGGCCTGCCGTGGGGACAACGGCCCGGGCGGATGCGGCCGCGAGCAGTTTAAGGGAGTCGTGCAGTGTCTCCGTGCCTGTCATCAGGTCCAGCAGGATCCCGTCCGGTTTACCTGCTGCGGAAGCTTTCGCTGCTGTGGGGGTCGCTGTCCTTGGTTGCCGCGGGGTTGCCGGCGCAGTGTGCCCCAACGGGGAGTTTCCGCGTGGGCCGGTTCCCGGAGTGGCGGCGCCCTGCCGGTGGTGATTGGGGCTCTGCGGGGAAGTGAGAGGGCCGGCGACGGCTGGGGGAGAGGCCTTGGTCTCGAAGGCCTCCTCGTCGCCGGCCCCGTCTAGTGCCCGGGTCCGTCGGACCGGGAAGTCGGAGCTTGCGTATCGTGCATGCATTTCGTCTCACACCCCCTCGTGAGTCAAGTACCGCGAGCCAAAACATGTCTTGTCTCTGTGAAAAACCTAGTTGCGTGGCGGCCTGGGGAGAACGCGTAACCGGTACTCGTTTTTGTAATTAGGTACTACTTGGTTTTTTGCCCTTTCTACCTGTTTTTGGTGTCTTCGCAGGTGGGCGTCCCGGCCCCGCCGGGGACCGCACTGCACGCATCCGAGACCTATGTCCGGCCGCCGGGGTTGACTCGAGCCGCAGCCCCGTCAACAATGTTTCTATAACGTTGTAAAAAAATCAGAAGAAACCCAGGAACGAGGACGTTTTCGTGGCAACAACAGAACCGGCAGGTCCCGGGACCAGCGACGCAGGACCCGCGGCAGCAAAGATCACCATGGATCCCGCCTTTGCGGTTGGGCCCGTCCGCCGCCGCACTTTTGGTGCGTTTGTGGAGCACCTGGGACGCTGTGTGTACACGGGCATATTTGAGCCGGACCATCCGCAGGCCGACGAGGACGGCTTCCGCGGCGACGTGCTGGAGCTGACCCGCGAACTCGGAGTGTCCACTATCCGCTACCCTGGCGGCAACTTCGTCTCCGGCTACCGCTGGGAGGACGGCGTGGGCCCCGCGGACAAGCGGCCGGTCCGTCTCGACCTCGCCTGGCACTCCACCGATCCCAACCTGGTGGGCGTTGACGAGTTCGCCAAGTGGTCAGCAAAAGCCGGCGTCGAGACCATGATGGCCGTGAACCTGGGCACCCGTGGCACGCAGGAAGCGCTGGACCTGCTGGAGTACTGCAACATCGATAGCGGCACTGCCTTATCGGACCAGCGCCGGGCCAATGGCGCGGAAAACGGCTACGGCATCAAAATGTGGTGCCTGGGCAACGAGATGGACGGTCCCTGGCAGATCGGGCACAAGAATGCCCGGGAGTACGGCCGGCTCGCCGCCGATACCGCCCGCGGCATGCGGATGGTTGAACCCGACCTTGAACTGGTGGCCTGCGGCAGTTCCGGCCCCACCATGAGCACCTTCGGCGAATGGGAGCGCGTCGTCCTCTCGGAGACCTACGAGTTGGTGGACCTCATCTCGGCGCACCAATACTTCGAGGACTTCGGTGACCTGCAGGAACACCTTTCCGCCGGCCATCGGATGGAAGCCTTCATCCACGACATCGTGAGCCACATCGACCACGTGAAATCCGTGAAGAAGTCCACCAGGCAGGTGAACATCTCCTTCGACGAGTGGAACGTGTGGCACATGAGCCGGGACGAGTCCCGGGCGCCTATCGGCAAGGACTGGCCCGTTGCCCCCGTCCTGCTCGAGGACACCTACACGGTGGCGGATGCCGTCGTCGTCGGTGATCTCCTGGTCACGCTGCTCAAGAACACGGACCGGGTCCACTCCGCCAGCCTGGCGCAGCTGGTCAATGTCATCGCCCCCATCATGACCGAGCCCGGCGGCCGTGCGTGGAAGCAGACCACCTTCCACCCGTTCGCGCTCACCTCACGGCACGCTTCCGGAACGGTGCTGCAGCTTGCCGTCGAATCCCCGCTGGTCAGCGGCGGCAAGACGCTCGACTTTGCGGCGGTGTCCGCCGTCGCCACCTACGACGCCGAGAAGGGCGGGGCTGTGGTGTTCGCCGTGAACCGCTCGGCCACGGAGGCGCTCGCTCTGGACGCGGTGGTGTCCGGTCTCGGTAACGTCCGCGTTGTTGAGGCCGTCACGTACGCCAACAAGGACCCCTACTGGCAGGCAACGGCAGATGATTCGACGTCGGTCCTGCCGTCGGAGAACGTTTCCGTGAAGGCCGACGGCGGCCGGCTCACCGCCGAGCTGCCGGCAGTGTCATGGTCCATGATCCGGCTGGCCGTGGCCCATTAGCCTCACAGGTGAGACTTTCAGCGGGGCGCGGGAAGCAGATCCCCGTACGCCGCTGACTGTCGTGGGGAACCTCTGGGAGGATGGACGGCATGGAACTGCACATCACGGGGGATCCCGACGCGGACAAGTTGTTGAGCGAGGACGCTTTCGCATTGCTGACGGGCATGCTGCTGGACCAGCAGGTGACCATGGAATCGGCGTTTGCCGGGCCCGAGAAAATCAAAACCAGGATCGGGTCCATGAAGCCCGAGGCCATCGCCTCGCAGGAACCGCAGGCCTTTGTCGAGATGTTCAAGGAGCGGCCGGCCGTGCACCGCTTTCCGGGTTCGATGGCGGCACGAGTGCAGGCGCTCGCCGAAACCGTGCAGAGCGAGTGGGACGGCGATGCCGCAGCCATCTGGACCAAAGGCGGGCCCGACGGCAGCGAGGTGCTGCGCCGGTTGAAGGCGTTGCCGGGCTTCGGTGAGCAGAAGGCCAAGATCTTCCTTGCCCTGCTGGGCAAGCAGTGCGGCCTCCAGGCGCCAGGCTGGCGCGAAGCGGCCGGGCATTACGGCGAGGAAGGGGCTTACCTTTCAGTCGCCGACATCGTTGATCCGGAGTCCCTGGTGAAAGTACGGGCCAGCAAGCAGGCCGCCAAGGCAGCAGCGAAGGCAGCAAAAGCGACGGGCTGACCGGACTCGTCCCGGCCCGCCAGCTCATGGCGGTTCCCGCACGGAACGCATCCTCTGCAACGATGTATGCCAGGAACAGGCGGAACCACAAAAAGGAGCCACGATGGCGGTCACCATGAATGACGTAGCGAGGGCGGCGGGCGTATCGCTCAAGACGGTGTCGAACGTCCTGAACGACTACGAGTTCATCCGGCCCGCCACCAAGCAGCGGGTCCAGGACGCCATCGCCGAACTCGGGTACGAAGCAAACCTCACCGCCCGCAGCCTCCGCTCCGGCAAGACCCGGATGCTGGGCCTGGTCCTGTCAGACCTTTCCGCGCCTTACTACGCGGAGCTTGCCTCCAGGCTGATGAAAGCAGCCGCACAGCGGGGCTACCGGGTGCTGGTGGAACAGTCAGACGCCGTGGCGGACGTGGAGCTGAACGCCCTGCAGGGGCCGTTTCGCCAGCTGACCGACGGCCTGTTGTTCACGCCGCTGATGATCGACGCCGAGGCCATCGCAGCCCGCGTGGGCAAGAAGCCGCTGGTCATGCTGGGCGAACACATCCTGGATCCCCGGTTCGACCTCGTCACCATGAAGAACGGGGAAGCCGCCGCTGCCCTGACCGCCCACCTGCTGGCGGCGGGCCGCCGTCGGGTTGCCGTGGTCGGCGCGCACCCGGAGGAGTCCACAGGCAGTTCCGGGCTTCGCCTCAACGGCTACCGGAATGCGCTGGAGCAGGCCGGGATTCCCTTCGATCCGGCGCTGATCGCGCCGTGCGAGTGGCGCCGGGACAATGGCGCGGCCGCTGTTGCCGGGCTCCTGGAAAAGGGCGTGGAGTTCGACGCCGTCTTCGGCCTGAACGACGTCCTGGCGCTGGGAGCCATGCATGAACTGCTGATCCGCGGTGTCCGGGTGCCGGATGAGGTGGCCGTAGCCGGCTTCGACGATATCGATGAGGCGCGGTTTGCGTCGCCGTCCCTCACCACCGTCTCGCCGGGCATGGAGGAGATCGCGGAACGCTCCGTCGCCCTGCTGCTCGACCGGATCGAGGGGCAGGAAACGGACAGCCAGGGCGTTCATGTCGAGGCCGGGTTCCGGCTGAAGATCCGCGAATCCGCACCCTAGGTTTCAGCCGCCCAGCCACAGGGTACCTTTCCCGCAGATCTCTACGAGGGAAAGGTGCCCACATGATTGCACTTCTTGTCATTGACATGCAGAACGCGTACTTCGAGGCGCCGGAACTGGCCGAGCAGCAGGAACGGCTGGTCGAGTCCTGCAACAGGCTGCTCGAAGCTTTCAAGGCAAACGGGCATAAGGCGTTAATGGTTGGTACCGAGCACGAGCGGGACAAATCCACGTGGACGCTGAACATGCTTGACGACGACCAGGGCTTCATTTTCCGCGGCAGCGAGCAGGCGCAGGCCGTGCCCGGCCTCGCCATCGACGGCCTGCCACAGCTGAACAAGACGCGTGACAGCGCCTTTGTTGGCACCAATTTGCTGGCCCGGCTGCGTAACTGGGGTGCTGACGAAGTGGTGCTTGCCGGGGTTTCCACCCACAACTGCATCGCCCAGACCGGCGCCGACGCTTTCGCCCACAACATCCGGGTCACCTACGCGAAGGATGCCATGGCATCGGAGGACAACCAGGACGCTGCGGACATGCTGCGCATCCTCTCCACCAGTTACCGCCAGCCCGTACAGTCCAGCGACGAGATCCTGGCCGGCCTCCGCCGCTGAGTCTCCCCACCTTCAAGGGCGGCCGACGGCGTGTCCCCGGCGAAACGCCGTCGTCCTCGCCTTCCCCGGATTGAAACCTGGGGAGTTTCAGCGCGGCCGGCCGGAGGTCCCCGGAACTGGGATCGGGACGCGGAGAGCCGCGCATAACAAAACTGAAATGTGGCCGAAACGTTGGCCACCTACTGTGGGTCCCACGCCGTCCGCTGGCCGCCGAAGGGACCCACATGCATCTGATGCCACGTGAGCAGGAAAAGCTGCTGATCGTAGTGGCCGCCGACCTCGCCCGGCGCCGCCAGGCCCGAGGACTTCAGCTCAACTACCCCGAAGCCGTGGCCATTATCAGCTACGAACTGATCGAGGGCGCCCGGGACGGCCGCACAGTGGCCGACCTGATGAGCTACGGCACTACCCTTTTGAGCCGGGACGAGGTGATGGAAGGCGTGCCTGAGATGATCCGCGACGTGCAGATCGAGGCCACCTTCCCGGATGGCACCAAGCTCGTCACCGTCCACGATCCCATCCGCTGAAGGGGCAGGCCATGATTCCCGGAGAGTACATCCTGCGAGCCGAGCCGGTGACGGCGAACGCGGGGCGGGAGGCGATTGACGTCGTCGTTATTAATACCGGCGACCGGCCCGTGCAGGTGGGCTCGCATTTCCACTTTGCCGAGGCGAACGCGGCCCTGACCTTCGACCGGGAGGCAGCCTACGGCCGGCGCCTGGACATTCCCGCCGGAACCGCCGCACGGTTCGAGCCCGGGGATTCCCGGAACGTGCGGCTCATCGGACTCGCCGGCACCCGTGAGGTGTACGGACTGAGCAATGCGGTCAACGGGCCGCTGGACTACGCGACACATCTTGAGGACCCAGCCCGGCCGGGTGCCGCAGCAGAAAAGGACGAGCAGTGAGCTTCGAGATGCCCCGCAGGCAGTACGCCGATCTCTACGGCCCGACCACCGGTGACGCCATCCGGCTGGCGGACACCGACCTGTTCCTTGAGATCGAAAAGGACCTCACCGTGTACGGCGAGGAAGTGGTGTTTGGCGGCGGCAAAGTGATCCGCGACGGGATGGGCCAGAACGGCCAGATGACCCGGGAGGAGGACGTTCCGGACACCGTCATCACCAACGCGGTGATCCTGGACTACACCGGGATTTTCAAGGCCGACGTCGCGATCAAGGACGGCCACATCTTCAAGATCGGCAAAGCCGGCAACCCGCAAATCAGCGACGCCGTGGACATTGTGATCGGCGCGAGCACTGAAATCATTGCCGGCGAACGCAGGATCCTCACTGCGGGGGGAGTGGACACCCACATACACTTCATCTCCCCGGACCAGATTCCCACCGCGCTGACCAGCGGCATCACCACCATGATCGGCGGCGGCACCGGCCCGGCCGAAGGCACCAAGGCCACCACGGTAACTCCTGGGAAGTGGCACATCCAGCGGATGCTGCAGGCGGCCGAGGGCTTTCCCATGAACATCGGCCTGTTCGGCAAGGGCCACGCGTCCGCCGTCGAACCTTTGGCCGAGCAGATCCGCGCCGGCGCCATCGGGCTCAAGGTTCATGAGGACTGGGGCTCCACCACCGCCTCGATCGACACCTCCCTGACAGTGGCGGATGAGTACGACGTCCAGGTGGCCATCCACACCGACACCCTCAACGAGTGCGGCTTTGTGGAAGACACCATCCGCGCCATCGACGGCCGCGTCATCCACACCTTCCACACCGAGGGCGCGGGCGGCGGGCACGCCCCGGACATCATCAAGATCGCCGGGATGCCCAACGTCCTGCCGGCGTCCACCAACCCCACGCTGCCGTACACCCGCAACACCATCGAAGAGCACCTGGACATGCTGATGGTGTGCCACCACCTCAACCCGGACATCCCGGAGGACGTGGCGTTCGCGGATTCCCGGATCCGGGCCGAGACCATCGCTGCCGAGGACGTCCTGCAGGACCTCGGCATCTTCTCCATCACCTCCTCCGACTCGCAGGCAATGGGCCGGGTGGGCGAGGTGATCACCCGCACGTGGCAGGTGGCGGACAAGATGAAGAAGCAGCGTGGGGTGCTTTTGGATGATGACGGCGGTGTCCACGGCGCTGAGCCGGGCTTGGGTGCGGGCAGCGACAACTTCCGCCTCAAGCGCTACGTGGCCAAGTACACGATCAACCCGGCTATCGCGCAGGGCATCGCGGACTCCGTCGGCTCTGTCGAGGTGGGCAAGTTCGCCGACCTGGTGCTGTGGGACCCGGCCTTCTTCGGCGTCAAACCGGAGCTGGTGCTCAAAGGCGGGCAGATCGCCTACGCATTGATGGGTGACGCCAACGCCTCCATCCCCACACCGCAGCCGCGCACCATGCGGCCCATGTTCGCGGCGTTCGGCAAAGCCGTGCAGCAGTGCTCCATCACGTTCTTGTCCCAGGCAGCGATCGACGCCGGCGTCCCGCACGAGCTGGGGCTGGAGAAGGTCATCCGGCCCGTCTCGGGAATCCGCACGCTGACCAAGGCCGACTTGAAGTACAACGACGCCACCCCGGACATCCAGGTGGACCCGGAAACGTACCAGGTAACGGTCGACGGCGAAGACATTACGTGCGAGCCGTCCGACGTGCTCCCCATGGCCCAGCGCTACTTCCTCTTTTAGGAGCCTCTCCGTGATCATTGAAAAAGTCCTCGGCAACCTGCATGAACTGCCAGAGACCGACCTCGCCGCCTACGCCGGCCTGCACCGGGAGAAGGTGGTGCTTCCCAGCGCCCAGCTGGTCAAGCGCATCCAGCGCGCGACGACGGACCACGGCAAGGAGATCGGAATCCGACTTCCCCCGGGCTCAGGCGACCTGCGCGACGGCGACATCCTGCACGTCGCCGATTCCAACATGATCGTGGTGTCCGTGCTGCCCACCGACGTTCTGGTGATTGCTCCGCGGTCGGTTTACGAGATGGGCGTCGTGGCGCACTCGCTCGGCAACCGGCACCTCCAGGCACAGTTCTTCGACTCGTCGTCGGAATATGAAGCCGAGGTCATGGTGTGCGCTTACGACCACACCGTCGAGGACTACCTTCGCCACGTGGGTGCGCCCTACACCCGCCAGGAACGCGTTATGCCTGTACCTTTCCGCCATGCTGAGCACTCGCACTAAGTCATCGCCTTCGGCTCCTTCGGCTTGGGGCGCCGTCCGTGGGGCTTCGGCGGGAGA
Organism: Arthrobacter sp. V1I9; assembly: GCF_030817075.1. Classification (NCBI taxonomy): domain Bacteria; kingdom Bacillati; phylum Actinomycetota; class Actinomycetes; order Micrococcales; family Micrococcaceae; genus Arthrobacter; species Arthrobacter sp. V1I9. Next base: position 3,440,915 of record NZ_JAUSYU010000001.1, on the reverse strand, counting down.
TAGGGGCCGTGCCCGTCCCCAGGCGCTCCCAACCCTCGCAAGCTCGGCTCGAGGCCCTCGCGCCAGTGGGCCCCCCGCGCGGCCCACCACGCCGCGGCCCCTATCTCCCGCCTCCGCCGATCGGACAGGTCGCCTTTCGTTGAGGTGCCTGCCATGAGTTATCAGTTGGCGCTGCAGCAGTTGTGTGATTCCGCCTTGCCTACTGGGGCTTTTGCTCACTCTCTTGGGTTTGAAACCTATGTCGATGCTGGGGTCATTTCTGATGAGGGGTCTTTTGGGGTTTGGCTCGGTGCTTTTGTTTCGCAGTCGCTTTCTTACTCTGATGGGCTGGCCATTCGGTCTCTTTATGAGGGGGTTGATGTGGGGGAAGTGGATTCGCTTTTGTCTGCTTCTCTTTTGCCTCGGCAGGTTCGTGAAGCCAGTGTGAAGATGGGCCTTCGGCTGCTTGAGATCGGTGGGGAGGTCTTTCCCTCGGCTGAGCTGGGACTGTACCGGGACCTGGTGAGCCAGGGCCGCGCCGCCGGGCATCAGCCGCTGGCGTTCGCCGTCGTCGCACGTTCGCTGGGTGTGCCGCTTCAGGAGGCGCTCGCCGCCTACCTTTTCGCCACCGTGACGTCGCTGACGCAGAACGCCGTCCGCGCCATCCCGCTCGGCCAAAACGCCGGCCAGCGGCTGCTTCGGCAAGCGGCCGACGACGTTGCTGCCGCCGTCGAACGCATTCCGCACCTGACGCCGGACGACTTCGGTGCTGTCAGCCCCGGACTGGAAATTTCGCAAATGCGGCACGAACGCCAACGTGCCCGGATGTTCATGAGCTAACAGGAGGACAGCATGACGGAACCCATCAAAATCGGCATCGGCGGACCAGTCGGAGCCGGCAAAACCCCAGCTCGTGGAACGGCTCACCCGCCACATGAGCGGCGAGATTTCCATGGCCGCCATCACCAACGACATCTACACCATCGAGGACGCTAGAATCCTGGCCGCCAACGGCATCCTCCCCGTGGACCGGATCATCGGCGTCGAAACCGGCGGCTGCCCGCACACCGCAATCCGCGAAGACACCTCCATGAACACCGCCGCCATCGAGGAACTCAAAGCCCGCCATCCCGACCTGCAGGTGATCTTCGTAGAATCCGGCGGCGACAACCTCTCCGCCACCTTTAGCCCCGAACTTGTCGACTTTTCCATCTACATCATCGATGTGGCCCAAGGTGAGAAAATCCCCCGCAAAGCCGGTCAGGGCATGATCAAGTCCGACCTCTTCATCATCAACAAAACCGACCTCGCCCCGCACGTGGGCGCGGACTTATCAGTTATGGAACGGGATTCGCGGGAATTCAGGGGCAACAAACCCTTTTGCTTTACCAACCTCAAAACCGACGAAGGACTCGACAAAGTCATCGATTGGATACGCCACGACGTCCTGATGCTTGGTCTGGCGCAGTGATTCCAGACAGTTCCGCGGTCATCTCACCTCGGGCGGCGCCCGCGGATGAAGGGGGCCGTGCCCGCTCCGCGGTGCCCGCCACGCCGCGGCCCCCTTCATCCGCGACCGCTTTCCGCCCCGTCAGAGGTCGGCTCGAGCTTGGCGTGAGTGTCCGAGGTGGGAGGTCCGTGGCATCACGGCAATTCCATGAGGGGGCGCTTCGTGTTTTGCGGCCGCACTATCTTGATGAGTCCGGGCAGGTTTGTTATGTCGTGGTGAACCCGGGTGGCGCGTATTTGGGGGCGGACCTCTTTTTGCTGGATGTCGAGGTCGGGGATGACGCTGATCTGTTGTTGACGACGCAGTCGGCTACCAAGGTTTATCGGACTCCTGGGGCTTTTGCTGAGCAGCGGATGGTTGTTCGGTTGGGGGAGCGGTCGCGGTTGGAGCTTGTGCCGGACCAGCTCATTGCCTATCGGGAGGCCAGCTACCGGCAACGGACGCTGGTTACTGTGCGGCCCTCGTCGTCGCTGGTGATGGCGGAGGTGGTAACCCCCGGTTGGTCGCCGGACGGGGGCGCCTTCCGATATGAGGAAGTGCGGCTGCGGAGCGAGGTCCATGTTGAGACGGATGCGGGCAGCCAACTGCTGGCGCTGGATAACCTGCTGATCCGGCCGCCGTCGGGGGATGTCACCGGGCTGGGGTTCATGGAGGGCTACAGCCACCTCGGTTCCCTCATCGTGGTGGACGCACGGGTGGACCAGGCGCTCGCCGATGAGCTGCACGGCGCCACATCGGCGCTCGATGCCCTGACCGGGATCTCGCTGACCCGCACCATAGCGGGAACCAGGGGGTTGGTCCTCCGCTCGCTGTCCAACAGCACGGGGGAACTGAATATCCTGCTCGGCGCCTGCACCGCCCGCCTCCGGAGGCTGTGGCACGGGCAGGAACCACTGAACCTGAGGAAGCACTGATGACCGCCATAACGAACATTGCCACCCTCTACCGTTCGCGGGAAGCATTGCCGTTGCGGACCCGCCTGCTGTGCATGTTCGGTGCGGTGGCCGCGCTGCACGCTGCCGCCGTCGTACTTCTGCTCTCCGGTAATGCGGGCAGCGCGGGCAACAGGGGCACCCAGGTACTCACCTGGGGCCTGATCCTCACGGCCTATCTCGCCGGCGTGAAGCACAGCTACGACTGGGACCACCTTGCGGCCATCGACAACTCAACGCGCAAGTTCGTAGCACAGCGCCAGGACCCGGTGAGCGTCGGCTTCGCCTTTAGCCTGGGACACAGCTCTGTTGTGACACTGGCAGGAGCGCTGGTCATCGCAGGCGCGGCCGTCGTCGGAGAGTTTATGCAGGACGGGTCCGCCGGAAACCTGGTGCTCGGGCTGATCGGCAGCGGCGTTTCCGGCCTGTTCCTGCTGGCGATGGGCCTGTTCAACGGTTCGGCGTTCGCCCGCTCGGCGCAGGCCTACCGCCGGGCACGGGCCGGAGCGGCGGTTGATCCCCTGGATCTTGAGCCGAAAGGCCTGGTGGCACGGCTGCTCGCCCGTCCGTTGTCGCGGGTGCGCCGGCCGCGGAACATTTACGTGATCGGCTTCCTGTTCGGCCTGGGCTTCGACACCGCCACCACTATCGGGCTGCTGATGATGACGACGGCCGCGTCCCTGGCCGGAGTGCCAACGTTCGCCTTGCTTGCCTTGCCGCTGGCGTTCGCTGCCGCCATGACCCTGTGCGACTCGCTGAACGGGCTGGCTATGATGCGGATGTACCGCTCCGCGCTTGATGACCCGCAGCGGAAACTGGGGTTCAACGCCTTGGTCACAGGCATTTCGGCAGTTTCCGCACTGTTCATAGCGGTGATCACCCTGGGCGGGTTCCTCAACGCCGCCTTCGCGCTGGAGGACCCCCTTACCATGTGGCTGGGGGTCGATTGACCTGGGCGACGCCGGGCTGTTGCTGGTCGGGCTGCTGCTGGCTGTGTGGGGTGCGGCTGCGTTGAAGGGGCGGCTTCAGGGCGCCTCAAGGCACCTGCGCTAGGCAGGTGCAAGCATCCGGTCAGGCGGCCATCGGGCCACTGCTTTTCCGGCGGCCACGGTCCTTCTCGCCCGACGCACCCTTCGTGGCGGCAGGAACCTTCGCCTGCTCGAAACCACGTGCTGTGGAGCCCAACGGCACGTGCCCGCCGTCGGGAACTGCGCTGTCCGCGTGCAAGTGGACGCCGTGCTCGATCAGGACGCTGGAGCCGATCCGGGAGTGGCTGCCGATGTGCACCCGGTTTCCGATTACCGTTCCCCGGCCGATCCGCACGCCGTCGCCGATCACGGCCCGGTCGCCGATGGTGGCATCGCGGTCAATCCAGCTGCCGTGGCCAATCCGGCACCCGGCGCCGATCCGGGCGCCGTACTCCACATAGGTCATCGGGCCGATGCGTGCGCTTTCGGCCGCGGACGCGCCGGGAGCGATCAGGCCGCCGCCGTTGGCATGGCGGACATAGCGGGTGACCTTCCCGGCGTCGTCTTCAACTGAGACATACTTCGCGTTCATGCAATCCCTCGCTCGACTGCGCGGCACTGTCCGCACATTCAGTTAACGGTCCGGAACTCAAATGGATTCCCGGGCACGCCGCGGGGTGGGCTAAAGGGCCGCAAACCTGCGCGCAAAGGGACCGTTGAGCCAGCGACGAAGGGCGGCGTTAAGCTACGAGATTGGCTGCGGCGGTGTCCATGTGCGCGCGGATGGTAGTGCGGGCGAGGGAGGCATCGCCGGTTTCGATGGCCGCCACGATCTCACGGTGCCGGTCGACGCTCATGTTCTTGACGCCTTTGTCCAGGCCGCCAAACATGATGGACATCCGGATGGAACCTTCCAGCGACTGCCAGGAGTGCAGCAGCGTTTCATTGCCGGTCAGCCGGCACAGGGTCCGGTGGAATTCCATGTCCGATTCGATCCGCTCCTCCAATGACGCATCCTGGGCCGCCTCCATCAGGTCGATGGTCTTGTGGAGGGACTCGATGGCATGGGCGCGGTCCGGGAGTTCGCAGAGGGTGCGCGCGGCCAGGGATTCCAGGGCGGCCCGGACGGCGAAGATGTCGCGGATTTCCTTTTCGTCCAGGTGCCGGACGGAGAGCCTGCCGCGGGGCCCTGCCGAGAGCAGGCCTTCCTGTTCAAGCTGGCGCAGCGCTTCACGCAGGGTTCCCCGGCTGATCTGCAGCATCTCGGACAGTTCGGTTTCCACGAGATGCCGGCCAGGCGCCAGTTCACCGCTGGTGATGGCGGTCCTCAGTGCCGAGAGCGCCTGCTCGCGCAGGCTTTTCTTTTGCAGTCCCAGCAGGGGAGCTGTGAGTCCGGCCATGGGGTCTGTCCTCGATGTCATAAGTCGACTGTTTACACTCGGTGGTAGTTCCGATAGTACGGCAGAAAGCACGGCACCGGGCGGGACCAGTGCCGTGCTTCTGTATCTGCCGACACCGCCTAGCCGAGTTCGGCGAGCACCTTCGCCACGATGCGGTCTACGGCCAGGCCGTAGCGGTGGTGGAGGGTGGGCAGCGCGCCGGCGTCGAGGAACTGATCGGGGAGCGCAATGGGAACCACGCGCTTCCCTACTCCAGCGGTGACGACGGCGGAGGCGACGGTTTCGAACAGGCCGCCCACCACGCTGTGGTTCTCCAGCGTTACGGCGAGCCGGTCGGTGTTGATCTCGGAAAGGACGGTGGCGGCGTCGAAGGGCTTGATGGTGGGCGTGTGGACGACGGCGACATCCACGTTGTGTGCGGCCAGCGCCTTGGCTGCCTGGAGGGCGCGCATGGTCATCAGGCCCGAGGAGATGAACACGACGTCGTTCCCGCCGCGCAGGATCTTGGCCTTGCCTAGCTCGAACGTGTAGTCGTACTCGTCCAGGACGGTGGGGACGTTGCCGCGGAGCAAGCGCAGGTAGGTGGGCCCGTCGCTGGCGGCGAGCTGTGGGACAGCTTGCTCGATGTCGATCGAGTCGCAGGGGTCCACGATGGTCAGGTTCGGCATGCCGCGGAAAATCGCCATGTCCTCGGTGGCCTGGTGGCTGGGGCCGTACCCGGTGGTCAGGCCGGGAAGGCCGCCTACGATGTTGACGTTCAGGTTGGGCTCGGCCGCATCCAGGCACAGGAAGTCGTAGGCGCGGCGGGCGGCGAACACTGAGTAGGTGGAAGCGAACGGTACGAGCCCGGTTTCGGCCAGGCCGGCGGCGGCGCCGAAGAGGAGCTGTTCGGCCATGCCCATCTGGAAGAACCGCTCCGGGAAGGCCTTGGCGAAGATGTGCATGTCTGTGTACTTGCCCAGGTCCGCCGTCAGGCCGACGATTTTGTCGTTCTCTTGGGCGGCCTTGACCAGGGCGTGCCCGAATGGGGCGGGCGCGGTCTTCTGGTCCGGGTCGGCGAAGGAGGCGATCATCGCCGAGGTCTTGAGCTTCGGCTTGGCGGCTGTTGTGGTGTCTGGGGCCTCGGTGGTGGTGCTCATGCTGAAGCCTTTCCTTCGTAGCCTGCGGTCAGTTGCTCGCGGCAGGTCTGCCATTCGTTCTCTTCGATGCGCATGAAATGCGCCTTTTCGCGGTTTTCCAACAGCGGTACGCCGCGGCCCACCTTCGTATCGCACAGGATCACCGAAGGGCGTCCGACGGCGGCGGCCTGGGCAGCTGCGTTGTCGAACGCGGCCAACAGAGCGCCGACGTCGTTCCCGTCCACCCGCTGGGTGTACCAGCCGAAGGATTCCCACTTCTCAGTGACCGGTTCGGTGCGCAGCACCGTGTCCGTCTTGCCGTCCGCCTGCAGGGCGTTGATGTCCACCATCGCGGTCAGGTTGCCCAGCTGGTGGTGGTGTGCGCCCATGGCGGCTTCCCAAGTGGAGCCCTCGTCCAGCTCGCCGTCCGAGAGGAAGTTGTACACGCGGGCGCCGGAGCCCTGGTAGCGCAGGCCCAGGGCGATCCCGACGGCGATGGTCAGGCCGTGGCCCAGGGAGCCGCCGGAGATTTCCATGCCTGGCGTGTAGGTGGACATCCCGGACATGGGCAGCCGCGAATCGTCAGAGCCGTACGTTTCCAGTTCCTCCACCGGAACGATCCCGGCCTCGGCGAGGGCTGCGTAGTGGCCGATTGCGTAGTGACCCGTGGAGAGCAGGAACCGGTCGCGGGCCTCCCAGTGCGGGTCCTCCGCATGGAACCGCAACTGGTCGCCGTATACCGTGGCCAGCATGTCCGCTGCGCCCAGGGCTTGGCCCACGTAACCCTGGCCCTGCACCTCGCCCATGTTCAGGGCGTGGTGCCGGATCCGGTAGGCGGCGGCGCTGATCTTCGCGATGCGGTCCTGCGTCACCTGGCCCTCTACGGCGCGGTCCTGGACGGTATCTGTTGGCATTGCTGGCTCCGTGTTCTTTTCGTGCGTGACAGTCATTAGACGCTCACCGTGTTGGGGGTGCTTTTGGTGGCTTCCTCGGCAAGCTGGCGTTCGCGCTTGCCCCAGGTTTCCCGGGTGGCCAGGGCTGCCCAGAGGCCGATCGCGGCGTAGAAGCTGAAAAGCAGGGCCGGGCCCATCCAGCCAAGGGCAACAAACAGCAGCGTGGTGATGAAGGGGGTGAAGCCGGAGACCATCGCGGAGATTTGGTAGGCCAGCGAGGCGCCGGAGGAGCGGGTCTTGGCCTGGAAAAGCTCCGGGAACCAGGGGCCCTGGGCGCCGGCCAACGAGTTCTGGCAGACGGCGTAGGAGATGGCCACGGTGATGATGATCGCGATAAACATGCCGGTGTTGACGAGCAGGAACATCGGGATGCCGAAGAGCAGGGCGAATGCTGTGGACCAGACGTACAGCGGCCGGCGCCCTATCCGGTCAGTCAGCCGGGCCCAGGCGGCCGTAGCGAAAATACCGATTGCTGACGCGATGCAGAGAGCCACGAGGGTTTCGGTCTTGTTCGCGAGCTGCTCGGTGTGGAGGTAGGAAATCATGTAGGTGATGGACACGGCGTAACCGGCAGTCTCGGCAATGCGCAGGCCGATGCCCTTGACGATATTGCGCCAGTCGGTCTTGATGACCTCGACGATAGGGGACTTCACGATGGCGCCGCTTTCCTTGACCTCGTCAAAGACCGGGGACTCGGGGACCTTGGCGCGGATGATCAGACCGACAGCCACCAGCACGATGCTGGCAAGGAAAGGAACGCGCCAGGCAAGCTCGCCACCTAGGTTCACGCTCACCAGGAAGACGAGGTTTGCCAGGAGGAGCCCAACAGGGAAGCCGGCCTGGACGATGCCGGTGTACTTGCCTTTGGATTTCCAGGGTGCGTGCTCGTAGCTCATGAGAATGGCGCCGCCCCATTCAGCGCCGAACGCCAGACCCTGGACGATGCGGACAAACACCAGCAGTGCGGGGGCCAGCAGACCCACCTGCTCGTAGGTCGGCAACAGACCGATGAGGAAGGTGGCCACACCCATGAGGATCAGCGAGGCCACCAGTACGGGTTTGCGGCCTACCTTGTCCCCGAGGTGTCCACCGATGACTCCGCCAATGGGTCGGGCAGCAAACCCGACGCCAAGAGTAGCGAAGGCGGCAAGGGTGCCGGTGACGGGGTCGCCAGTGGGGAAGAAGGCAGTTCCGAAGTACAGAGCAGCGGCGGTGCCGAAACCGATGAAGTCGTAGGTCTCGATGACGGCGCCGACACCCGAGCCGACTGCAACACGCTTTGCGTCCTTGGTGCCATGCACGTGGCCGCGCATTTTGAGAGCTTCATTGCTCATGGTGGTTCCCTTCCGAATAGCGACTAAGGAAAACCTGCCGCTGTCGACTGTTAACGATGGTACCTCCATAGTGTGACCCGCATCATGCGCAACTGTCAACAGTCAACTATGAAGGTTGACTGTTGACACCGTTGTTCCGTAGTGTGGTCCCCATCACTGCTGCACCTGGGACCGAAGTCCAACGTCGTGCCAACCACCAAGGAGCAATCATGACCACCATCCAGCGCACCGCCGTTCTCACCGGGGCAACCTCGGACCGCGGGATCGGCATCACCACCGCCCGCCGTTACGCCAATGAAGGATGGGCAGTTGTCGTCCTGGACCTCAACGGCGAGAAGTCAGCCAAGGTCGCAGCGGACATCGGAAACGAATTCAACGTCCCGGCTTTCGGCCACGAGATCGACGTCGCTAATGAAGCCTCCGTCACCGCCGCCCAGGCTGCAGTCGCCGCCGAGGTCTCTGCCGGCAACCTGCCGCCGGTGGGTGCCCTGGCCAACATCGCCGGAATCACCTCGCCGCTTCCGTTCCTTGAGACCACGCTGGAGCTGTGGCACAAGGTGATGGACGTCAACGCAACGGGCACCTACCTGGTGACCAAGGCATTCCTGCCGGACATGATTGCCAATGGCTGGGGCCGGATCGTCAACATGTCATCTGTCTCGGCCCAGCGCGGCGGCGGCGTCTTCGGCAAGGTCCCGTACTCTGCAGCAAAGGCCGCCATCCTCGGCCTCACCAAGGCTCTGGCCCGGGAGCTCGGAACCACCGGCGTCACCGTCAACGCCATCACTCCGGGGGCTGTCGACACCAACATCCGCGTCGGCAGCACCGATGAGCAGGAAGCCGCAATCAACGCAGGGATCCCGCTTGGCCGGAATGCGACTACGGAAGAAGTGGCGGCTGTCATCACTTTCCTGTCCTCTGAAGACTCGGCGTACCTCACCGGCACCACCATCGACATCAACGGCGGAAGCCACCTCCACTAACAGGCCGCAGCAGCGAAAGTCCACTGGCATGAGAACGGAGCAGGGCGGCGGCATGAAGCCGTATCGCTACCATGAGTGGAGCCGGTTGATTGGAACCCCGGTGGAGGTCCGAAAGGACTTCGAGATTGTGCGGGCCGGCACCGTGGATGATGCCATGGCGGATTCTTCTGCCTTGTGGCTGGCGGCGGACACCCGGGGAGGCAGGGTCCTCTTCGCTGCCGCGGAGGGCTATGAGGTGTGGGTCCGGCCCCAAAGGCTCAGCGGAAAGTTGTGTTTCAAGATGGCGGCTGCCCAACTCTCGGGGTCCGGTCCGGCCGGGGGATCCCGGTAAGCAGGCAAGTGAAGGGGTGGGCTTCCCGGCGCCCGGTTCCTACACTGGGGTGATGATTACAGTCACCGGAAGTGTGGAAACCAGGTTGCCCGCCGAGCAGGCCTTCGCTTACATGCGCGAGTTCGAAAACACGAGCGAGTGGGACCCCAGCACCCCGGTGATGGACAAGCTGACGCCTGGTCCGGTGGCGGTGGGGCACAGGTATCACGCCGAGTCTGAATTTCGGGGCAAACGCCAGACCCTCGAATACGAGGTCATTGAGCTGACGGAGAACCACATCAAGCTCCGGGGCGAAAACAAGACGGTGACAGCGTTCGACTCCATCGACGTCAGTCCTGCCCAAGGGGGCTCGGTGGTCAAATACACCGCCGAGTTCAGCATCAAGGGCCCGGCAAAGATCATCCAGCCGCTGCTCAAGCCGGCCTTTATGTCGTTGCGCGAGCCTGCACTGAACGGGATCAGGGACACTTTGAACGCGCGTGCCCTGACCTAAGGCGCCTCCTCCGGGGAGTTTGGGCTGACCCTCCGGGAGACGTAGTCCGCTGCAGGAGCCGATGGGCAGAGTCTCAGGAAAGCTCGGCCAGGCGCGTGCAGGCGTCCCACAAGCGCCTGCGGGCATCGGGATCAGAGCCCATGCCCGGCGTCGGAATCTCCTGCCGCTTGGTCCACAGCTTCCCTGAGACCTCCGCTGCTTCGGGCGAGGTGGCAAGCCAGACTGCTGTGTCAGAAGCCTTGTCAGCGGGGGCGCCGAAGGTGTTTGTGACCCAGCGGAACGGGCCCCCAACGTCCTGGAGCAGGGCCGTGTTTTTTACGAGGCCCGGGTGCACGGCGTTTGCCACCACCCCTGTGCCGCGCAGGCGTTCGGCGAACTCCTGGGTGAGCAGGACGCGGGCGAGCATGGTGGGCGGCGTCGAGCGAAGGTAGCTGTATTTGCCCTTTGCCGTCTGAAGGTCGTCGAAGTTAAGCGCGGCATTGCCGTATCTTGAGGCGACGTTCACTATCCGTGATGGAGCCAAAGCCAGCGCCCACCCACGCCCGCTTGCGGTTCCGGTGTTTGCGTTCCTGATGGCGGCTGCGCGCCTGAGCGGATCGAGCAGCAGGTTGGTCATCAGGAAGTACGCCATCACGTTCGTGGCGAAAGTCAGTTCGAGCCCGTCCGGAGTGACGTGGCGTTCCTTGCGGAAGACGCCGGCGGCATTTACAAGCACATCCAGCCTGTCGTGGCGGGACAGGAAATCGGACGCTGCCCTCCGGATTGAGGATTGGACCGAGAGGTCACAAGCCAAGGGCTCGAGCCGGGCGTCCGGAACCAGCGTGCTGATGCCTGCCATTGCCGCATCCGCCCGGTCAAGTGATCGTCCAACAACGACGACGGCGGCACCCTCCCGCGCCAGTCCGGCGGCCACCGCTTTACCCAAGCCGCCCGTCGCGCCAGTGACCAGGGCAAGCCGCCCCTCCAGTGATCCCATTCCTGCCTCCTTAGCACCTTGGAGTGTGCCTTGGGGTGGCTCCGCTGCCGGGAGCCTGCCCGGCGCCTTCAGATTACGCCTCCAGCACGGCGCGTCCCACCTCGGTGTGAGGCTAAAACTACGCATGACACGAAAGTAGGTAGACTGGTCTACCTACCGCCACAAGGAGCGCCTGTGACCCCGTCTGCAGTGCCTAGCAGGAAGTCCGCCCGCGATCTGTTGCTTGCAGCCGCAGCACGGCTTTTCTACGCCCAAGGCGTCGGAGCTACGGGCATCGACACCATCACGGCTGAAGCCGGGGTGGCAAAAAAGAGCCTGTACAACAACTTTTCCTCCAAGTCCGAATTGGTGGGTGCATACCTCGAAAGCCGGCACGAGGAATGGCTTGGCCTCTACCGTGCGCGCGTGGACACCGCGCCCGGACCAAGGGAACGCGTGCTTGCCATCTTTGACGCTTACCTCGATCATGCGCACTTTGCCTATGAACACGGATTCCGGGGGTGCGGACTGCTGAATGCGGCGGCGGAACTGCCGGCCGGCAGCCCGGGCCGCTTGGCAGTGCGGCGCCACAAGGAAGAAGTCGAAGACCTCCTCGCAGCGCATCTGGCCGAGCTGCTCCCCGGAGAGGACGAGCGCGGGACCAGGCTCGCCAGTCATATGGCCTTCCTGCTCGAAGGCGCCATGGTCCGTGCCGGCCTCGAAGGCGGGGACGCCCGGCTCCTCGAGGGCCGGACCATCGCCGCGCAGATGGTGGACGAGCTGTGATGGTTTCGCCCGGCCACATGTCCGGTCCGTTCTGGGGTGCCGTTTTTGTGCTTGCCGCTTCGGTGCTCTGGGGCACCACGGGAACGGCCGCCACTTTTGCCCCTGAGGTCAGTCCGTTGGCTATCGGTGCGGTTGCCATGGGAGTCGGCGGGTTGCTGCAGGCTCTGTACGCGGCCCACCCGATCCGCGCGCAATGGCGGCGCCTGTGGGAGCAATGGCCGCTCGTGTCCCTGGGGGCGCTGGCAGTTGCGGTTTATCCCCTGGCCTTTTACAGCTCGATGCATCTTGCCGGCGTGGCCGTGGGGACTGTGGTTTCCATTGGGTCGGCCCCTTTGGCCGCAGCGGTGATCGAACGCGTTGCCGACCATAAGCCACTTACGTGCCGCTGGATGGTGGGAGCGCTGCTCGGCGTGGGGGGCGCGGTGTTGTTGTCGTTTGCCGGGCACCGGCCCGACGGCGGCGGCGCGGGTCCCGCTGCCGAGTCATGGTGGACGCCGGCGGGCATAGCCCTGGGCCTGGTTGCCGGCATCACCTACGCCCTCTATTCGTGGGCGGCCCACCGCCTCATCGGCAGCGGCGTTTCCTCGCGGGCCACGATGGGAACAGTTTTCGGGGCGGGCGGGGTGCTGCTGATGCCCGTCCTGTTTTTCACCGGCCGACCGCTCGTTGAGTCCTGGACGAACTTCACCGTGGGGGCCTACATGGCACTCGTTCCCATGTTTGCAGGGTATGTCCTGTTCGGGTGGGGCCTGGCCCGGGTGCGTGCCAGTACGGCCACGGGTCTTTCCCTGGTGGAGACTGTGGTGGCAGCGGCATTGGCTGTGCTGGTGGTGGGGGAACGGCTGCCGGTGGCGGGCTGGATCGGAGCGGCAACCGTTCTGGCGAGCCTGTTCTTCCTGGTTCCACGTGCTTCAGCACAGGGCCAACAACACCAAAACAACGCAGGGCTACGTCGGCTGCCCTCCCCGCCTGCGCCGGCCTACGGGATGCTTGTGCAGAGCGAGGTAGGCGCCGAAAGCCACCAGCAGGAACCCGGTGACAGCGACACCGATGACCTGGCCGCCGACGCCCGCAACGAAAAGCACAAGGCCGAGCAGGCCCGCGGCTGAACCGTAGTAGAAGCCTGCCCTGAACCGGCGTGCGGGGTAGCCGGAGAGCAGCTCCATCGCCAAGTGGGGATCGTCGGCGATCAGCCCGAGCTCCAGCTCCTTGAGGAGCCTCCGCTCCTCCTCGGACATTGGCATTGGACGCCTTTGAATCTAAGTCGGGAGTATCGATATGACCGTAGGATTCTTGACGGGCTGCGTCAAGAGTGAGGTTCCGGCCAACCGTGAAGGCTTCACAGCCGGGAGGCAGGACCACCGCGGCTCAGGCCTACCGCCGTCGTAATTCCGCGAACTCAAGGGAGGGCACGATGGCGCCGGCGTCCCGCTCTACGAAGTTGGTGCCTGGCGGGACAACGTCATCGATGGCGTCCAGCACGGATTCACCCAGCCGAACTTCGGCCGCCTTCAGATACGCCGCCAAGTGCTCTTCGCTGCGCGGCCCAATGATTACGCTGCTGATGGCCGGATGTGCCAGGGCGAAGCCGATGGAGAGGTCAACCAGCGAAAGCTCCAGCTTGTCCGCCAGCCGGGCCAGGGCATCGGCTGCGTGCAGCTTGCGCTCGCTGGAGGGGCCGGAGATGTCGTAGCGGCCGGGAAGCGAGTGCACCCGGGTGGGCGCCTTGCCGGGCTCCAGGACAAAGCTGCCGGACAGCCAGCCTCCTGCCAGCGGGCCGTACGCCAGCACACCGAGGGCATACTGCTGCGCTATGGGGAAAACGTCGCGTTCGTTGGCGCGCACCAGCATCGAGTACGGCACCTGGTTGCCCAGCGGGGGGATCAGATGGTTGGTGGTGGCGAGCCACTGCGCCTCCACCAGCTGCGCCGGCGTGAACACCGAGGTGCCGTAATAGAGGATTTTTCCCTGCCGGATCAGGTCATTGAGGGTGGTGATGGTTTCCAGGACATCCGTGTTGTAGTCCGGCCGGTGCGCCTGGTACAGGTCAATGCGGTCAGTCTGCAGCCGGCGCAGGCTGCCTTCCACCGCTTGGGTGATCCACCGACGGGAGTTGCCGGCATGGGCAGGATTGGGGCTCATCTGGCCGTGGAACTTGGTGGCGAGGAAGACGTCGTCGCGGCGGCCACGGAGTGCCCGGCCTACCACCTGCTCCGACTCACCCTGCGAGTAGACATCGGCGGTATCCATGGCGGTGATGCCCGAGTCCAGCGCGGACTGAATGATCCGGATGCTCTCTTCCGCTCCGGTGGGCGCGCCGTGCACTCCACCACTGCCCTCGCCGAAGTTCATGGTGCCCAGGGTCAGCGGGCTGATGGGGGCGCCTGATCGCCCGAACACCCGAAGTTCGCTGAGGCTCATTTCCGGTCTCCTCTGATTTGTGCGGCACGTTGCTTCCAATGCGTGCCCTCGATCGTCCCGAGGCTACACAAATCCGCCTTACGGCGGCGGATTCCCGCCGCAGGGCTTCTCTTTTCGACTTCCGGAGTAACGCAGGGCCCCGGCATGACGTTTTGTGGAGCACTGAGGCGCAGGAAGAAGCGGGCTCGAACCGCTGAAACGGGTTGCTCCAGTTTCGCCTCTGCGCCGCCCTGCAATAATCTGAACCAACGGTTGTGCGCGGGGGTGCAGACGCCCGGTGCAACAGGCAGCACTGTAAGTTCGGGCCACATCACACCAGACGAGGCGGACACGCATGACGGCTTCAGACCAGCAGCACCCACAGGGATCGCAGATACCCTCGGATCCGCCGGGCTTTCAACCCGTTGTCCGCGAAGCTGCTGCCGGGACCGTGGACCCGCACCTCCTTCAGCAACTGGCGGACGTCCACGGAGTGGGCACGTCCTTCCAGGGTTGGGACGGGCTGCCCCACCATGTTGCCGAAGAAACCCTGATCAAGGTGCTGGCCTCCCTGGGGGTGCAGGCCCACACCAATGAGCTCATCGAGGCGGCACTTGCGGAAGCGGAACTGGCTCCGTGGCGGCGGATGCTGCCTCCCGCCGTCGTGATCCAGCAGGGCGAGCCGGCGCAGGTCCCGGTCCATGTGCGCGACGGAGCCACCGCCCAGGTGAGCATCCTGCTTGAAGGCGGTGCGGGGACAAGGGATGCCGTTCACCAGGACCTCCGGGTGCAGCCCCGGGACGTCGACGGCGTATCAACCGGGCGTGCCACCTTCGCCCTTCCGCAGGACCTGCCGCTGGGCTGGCACACGCTGCACGCGGAATCAGAAGGTGCCACCGCTTCCGGCACCCTCGTGGTGGTGCCCGCGCGCCTGACTACCGCCGCGCCACTGGAAGAGCGCCGCGGCTGGGGGCTGGCCACCCAGCTGTACTCCGTGCGCTCAAGGCGGTCATGGGGAATCGGTGATTTTTCCGACCTGGCTGACCTTGGCGCGCTGAGCGCAGCCCGCGGGGCTGACTACATTTTGGTCAATCCGCTCCACGCCGCCGAGCCGGTTCCGCCTGTGCAGCCCTCGCCGTACTCGCCGTCCACCCGGCGGTTCTTCAACCCGTTATATATCCGCGTCGAGGCAATACCCGAGCTGGCGTACCTCAAGCCGCGCAAGCGTGCCGCCGTGGAGAAGCTTCACGAGGAAGTAGCTGCCCTGAACAAGGAGGGCGCCCGGCTGGACCGCGATTCGGTCTACGCCGCCAAGCTCCAGGCCCTGGAGATGCTCTATCACACGCGCCGGTCGCCGGCCCGGCAGGCGGCCTTCGATGAGTTTTGCCGCATCTCCGGCCAGGGGTTGGACGACTTTGCCCTGTGGTCCGCCATCCGCGAGGACCTGCCGGCCGGGGATCCCTTCTGGTCGGACCCGGCCGGCGCCCTTGGTACACCGCAGACCGAGGCGCTCAGGGAAAAGCTTCAGGACCGGATCGGGTTTTACCGTTGGCTGCAGTGGATTTGCGACGAACAGCTTGAAAACGCGCAGCAGGCTGCGTTGCGGTCCGGCATGCGGCTCGGCGTAGTCCACGACCTCGCCGTGGGGGTGGACCACAGCAGCGCCGACGCCTGGACACTCCGCGACGTGCTTGCTCCCGGCACCAGCGTCGGCGCCCCGCCGGACATGTACAACCAGCAGGGCCAGGACTGGGGCCAGCCGCCATGGCATCCGGCCCGGCTTGCAGAGGCCGGCTACATTCCATTCCGCGACATGCTGGCCACCGTGCTGCGGCATGCGGGAGGTGTACGCGTGGACCACATCCTGGGCCTGTTCCGGCTCTGGTGGATCCCGTCAGGTAATTCCCCGGGCGATGGCGCCTACGTGCGCTATGACCATGAAGCCCTGATCGGCATCCTCGCCCTCGAGGCGCAGCGTGCCGGCGCCGTGGTGATCGGCGAGGACCTCGGCACTTTCGAGCCCTGGGTCCGTGACTATCTCGCTGCCCGCGGCATCCTGGGGACGTCCATCCTTTGGTTCGAGTACGACGGCGATTCGCCCCTTGCGCCCGAAAAGTACCGCACGCAGGCACTTGCCAGCGTGAACACCCACGACCTTCCACCCACCGCCGGGTACCTTGCCGGCGACCATGTGGCGCTGCGTAGCGGCCTCGGCCTCCTTGAGCGTTCCGAGGCGGAGGAACGGGCCGAGCACAACGCCTCGCTGGAGAAGATGCTGGCCCTGGTGCGCGAGCGCGGCTACCTGCCCGAGGATGTTTCCGGTGGTCCGGGGGCCAGTGAAGAACGGACCATCGAGGCCCTGCACCTGCTGCTGGCGCAGGCGCCGTCGGTGCTGCTTGGGGTCGCCCTGGTTGACGCAGTGGGGGAGCGACGGGTCCAGAACCAGCCCGGCACCACCGAAGCGCTGTACCCGAACTGGCAGGTTCCGTTGGGCGGGCCGGACGGCAAGCCGGTGTTCCTGGATGATCTTCCCGCCAATGCACGGTTCAACTCGCTGCTGGCGGCGGTGGAGGAGGCCCTGCGCGGGTAAGCTGCGCGGCCAGGTTAGAAGGCAGGAGGCGACGATGGGTGAGGGACCAGTACTGGTAGTAGGCGGCACCGGCATGCTGGGCGGCCAGGTGGTGACAGAGCTGCTGAACCGGGGAAAACAGGTGCGTGCCTTGGTACGCTCCGGCTCGGATGCTTCCCGCCTGGAGTCTGCGGGGGTGGAGGTTGCCCGCGGCGACATGATGGATCCGGAGTCGCTGCGGCGGGCCATGGCTGGGGTGGATGCAGTGGTCACCACCGCCGCCGGGTACACCCGCCACCGCAAGGGCGATACCCCGGAGACCGACACGGTAGGCAACGCGAACCTCGCTGAAGCTGCCAAACGCGCCGGGGTCCGCCGGTTTGTCCTCACCAGCATTTTGACGTGCGACCAGACGCCCCGCGTCCCGCATTTCTGGCATAAGAGGCTTATGGAAGACCGGCTCCAGGCATTGGACGTGCCGTTTGTCGCCTTGCGGCCAGGGGCTTTCCTGGACCAGGTGACCCGGTTCGGCGGAGACCCGGTCAGCAAACACAAGGTGATGTGGCTCGGCTCGGCCGGAATCCCGCTGACCTTTGCGCTCACGCCGGATGTCGCCGGATACCTGGCCGTCGCCGTGGATGCCCCGGGAGTGGAGGGCCAGCGCATCGATATCGGCTGGGACAGGCCCATCGCCATGCAGGAGTTTGCCGACCTCGCCGAGCAGTTGACTGGTGAGGAAGTCCGTGTCCGGCCCGTTCCCCTCCGTGTCCTGCGGATGGCCGGGACGCTGCTGGGGCCGGTCAACCCCATGGCCAAGGATACGGCTGCCATGATCGCGTGGTTCCAGACTGGCCGGTACGTGGCTGACACCACCCGGCAGCGGGAAGTGTTTGGGACGCCGCCCACCGCGGAGGACGCGGTACGGCGGCTGGTCACCAGCCTCGGGCACGCGGTCCGAAGCTAGGCTCTCCTCCGGCGGGACACCCCAATTACAGCAGGCCACCGGCCGCCTCTCCCGTTCGGAGTGGCGGCCGGTGGCCCTTCCATGCGGCAGCAGGACGCTTCAGTCCGCCGTTAGCACGTGCGTGTAGTGGTCGTAGCGGAAGGTGACCGCTCCGCCGTCGTGCTCAAACGGGATGTCGGCACCAGGGCTGGCCCCGCCCGCACCGTAGCTGACGCCCCAGGACCGGTCCAGGGCGGCTTTGAAGGCGTAGGTGCCGGCGGGCAGGTCCGGTACGGACAGCTTCCACACGAGGTCGGCCGGATCCAGCACCAGTTGAGCCTGGTCGCACGTCGGCTCCCAGTCCGTTGCACAGCCGAGTTCGCTGTTCATGCTCCCGGGGGCGGATACTGCGCCCGGCTGCTCCGATGCATACACTGCGCTGATCACGTGCGTGCTGTTGTCGTAGCGGAACGTGACTGAACCGCCGGGGTGGTCCAGCACGAGGTTGGGTCCATTGGCCTCGCCCCCGGCCCCGTAGTTCGCGTTCCAGCCGCCGTTGAGTGCAGCCTTGTACTCGTACCGCCCGGCTGGAAGGTCAACAGTAAGGCGCCAGATCTTGTCCGCCGGATCCAGGGTCATCATGGCCTGCGTGCAGGCCGGATCCCACACGGCGGCGCAGCCCATCGCCTGGTTGAAGGACCCAACTGCTGTCACCGAACGAGGCTGCGGTGCCTCGCCCACGGTTACCGTCCGGACGTTGCTGGTGACTTTGTAGCCAGGGCCTTCCATGGTGGCGCGGTACTGCACCTGGTCACCGTCCGCCAGTCCGGCCAGGTCGTCCTTGACCGAGTACACCGGGGACGAATCGTCCGTTCCCACCGGCGTCCACTCGCCGCCGGCCACGCTGCGCTCAAAAGACACCTCATGGCTGGCCTTTTCCGGGTCCGCCGTGGCGCTGAGTTCCACCGGGCCTTCCACGTTGCTGCCCTCGACGGGCTTCTGCAGGGTGAGGATCGGCGCCGGAACCGCTGCGGTGCGGGAAGGTGACGTTGCGGTGTGCCGTCCGTTGTCCAGCACGGTGGCGCGGTAGTCCACGGCTGTACCGGCATCCAATGCCGCAACGTCGTGGAACACCTGGTACGGCGCTGTGTCGTCGGTGCCGATAGGCTGCCACGTTCCGCCTGCCGTCTTTGCTTCGAAGGTGACCTCGTAGAACGAGGAACCGTCGACGTCGGCCGTCACCTTAAGGCGTCCGTTGTCACCTTGCGTCGCTGCGGGCGCCTGGAGGACGACGGCGGGCGCCGCCCGGGAGTGCGGAATCCGGCCGGACGACTGGTAGATGACAGCGGAAAGCGGCGGGACGGTGACGGACAGCTTGCCGTCAGCAGAGGTCTTGGCCTCATCCGCGCCCTCGCCGTAGACGCGGGTGTAATTGCGCTTGGCGATGTAGGTGGGCACCTCCGCGGTCTGTGCCTGCTCACTGTTGTTCAGCGCCACCACGTACTCGCGCTGGTCCTCGGCGTCCGTGCGGGAGAAGGCGTAGATGCCTTGCCCGTCGGAGGCGTAGCGGTGCTGGTGGGCGCCGTCGCGCAGGGCAGGATGCTCCTTGGTCAGGCTGGCAAGCTGGCTGATCTTTGAGTACAGCGGGTGCGTGGTGTTGAAGTTGTCCGTGGCATGGGTTGCATCGGTGCCCAGCAGGTCGTCGTTCAGGTAGTCCTTCACCTGGCTGGCGAAGAGCGTCTGCCGGGCGTCCTGGTCCCCGCCAGGGCCGGTGAAGCCCTGCTCGTCGCCGTAGTAGATCACCGGGTTGCCGCGGGAAAAGTACATCAGCTCGTGGGCCAGCTGATCGCGGGCCACCTGCTCGGCGTCCGTGGAACCGGGATTATCAGCGGCGATGAAGCTGCCGATGCGGCCCATGTCATGGTTCCCCAGGAACGTGGGCAGCTGGTAGACGTTGGAATCGGCGTCGGTGTACCAGTCGTCACCCGCGAAAAAGGTTTCCAGCATGGTGGCGTCCTGGCCCTTGGAGGCGAAGTTGCGGGCTGCATCCTGGAACGGGAAGTCCAGCACTGCCTGCATGCTGTTCCGTGTGGTGAACTGCGAGGTAAAGCTCTTCGTGGTGTCGAAGACTTCGCCGAACATAAAGAATTCGTCTTTGCCCTGTTCCTTGGCGTAGCTGAGGACGTCCGGGCCGAAGTCCTGCCAGAACTCGTTGTTGACGTGCTTCATGGTGTCGATCCGGAAGCCGTCCACGCCGAAGTCTTTGATCCAGGCCTTGTAGATGTCCTTCATTCCGTCCACCACCGTAGGATGCTCGGTGAAAAGGTCATCGAGGCCGAAGAAGTCACCGTAGTAAGCGGCCTCGCCCGCGAAGGTGGTGTTACCGCGGTTGTGATAGAGGGAGGGATCGTTAAGCCAATCCGGTACCTTCAGGCTTTCTTCGCCCGGTTCGAGGACGGGCTTGTAAGAGAAGGATGTTGCGGGGTCGAGTTCCGGGAAACTGTCCGAACCGGCATAGTCCCGGTCATCGAATGCCTCACCCCCTGCGGTCTTATACGGCACTTCGTCCTTGGAGGTGTATCCCCTGCGTGCGGCTCCGTCATAGCCAATGACGTCCGCGGTGTGGTTCGTGATGATGTCGAAGTACACCTTCATGCCGCGGCGGTGGGCCTCGTCGATCAGGGCCTTGAGTTCGGCATTAGTGCCCAGGTGGGGATCGATCTGCGTGAAGTCCGTGATCCAGTAGCCGTGGTATCCCGCGGACTTGTCCTCCGGCTGCACGGCCTTGTTTTTGAAGCTCGGGGTGAGCCAGATGGAGGTTGTGCCCAGGCCCTGGATGTAGTCGATCTTGTCGAGGAGGCCGGCGAGGTCCCCGCCGTTGTAGAAGCCTTTTTGGGTGGGATCGAAGCCGGACACCATGGGGTGGTGGCTTAACCCGCCGTGGTCATTGGCCGTGCTTCCGTTGCTGAACCGGTCGGCCATCACGAAGTAGAAATTCTCGTCCGTCACGGGTGTGCGCAGGCTGTGAAGGGCCGACGCCGACGTCGGGTTTTTGGCACCCGGATCCTTCGTGCCCGGGGCAGCCTGGGCGGGATGGGCCGTCGCCGAAACGGCGACGGCCGCTGCCAGCAGCGCAACGGCAGTACGCGCTGCCGTTGTTCGGACGGTGGTATTTAGCCCCACGGTCTGATGTGGGGTAACAGCGGTTGTTTTCGTGTTTGTTCCGGGATCTCTTCCGGAGCTTCTCGTGCCGTGTATTTTCACGCCTTTTCGATCGCTTGGGGAAGCGCTGGCGAGGGTGCGGAATTTCAAGGCAGGAGACCTTTCCTGGTAGCGGCGCTGCTGTGCAGGCTTGCCGGGGCAAGGGTTCGGTGAGGCTGCCCGGTCTGCAACCCAGCTAGGGCAGCCCTGTGAACCAAGTCACAACTGTAAGCTCTTGCACCGAATAACTCCAGCGTTTGGGAAAGGTGCCTGTCCGTTATTTGGTGGCCTTGTTCGGCGGGTCCGAATGCCTATAGGGCGTGTGCCGGGGCGTATCCTCCGGGGACCAAGGCTGTGGGGGAGGGCGTTTCAAGGTTGTGAACCACCGGGCCGGGTAGGCCCGTGACGGGGTCCAGCTCAAACGTTGCTATGTTGTCCGACCGCTCGTGGGCCACGTGCAGCCACCGGCCACTGACCAGGTGATGCCGCGGCCAGTCCCCTCCGCTGGGGAAGTCCCCGGCCGGCACGAGTTCCGTGCCGGCGGCTCCGACCTCCAGCACGCTTACCAGGTTGGAGCCGCGCACGCCCACGTACACGTGCCTGCCCCCTTCACCGAGGCTGATTTCCGCAGCTGAGTCGTCCGGCAGGCTGCCACCGGAAGTGGCCGGTCCCCGGAAAACAAGCTCGAACGTACCGGCTTCCGGCCTGACGACGAAGACCTCAATCGAGTATTCGGAAACCACAAAGACGTTTCCGCTGGCGTGCTGTACCAAGTGGCGTGGACCGGACCCGAAGGGGAGGGCCACCTCATGGTCGGCAATCAGGCCCGACCCGGGCACGTACTCCCAGATCCGGAGGGTGTCGTGGCCCAGGTCCGTCGTCATGATGCGCCCGTCCTGCAGCATCAGGCTCGCGTGGGCGCGGCTCTGCCGGGGCTCACCCGGAGTCTGGCTGGCGTGCGGGTCTACCGATGGCAGCGCGGGAAACCGTGCAGTGATGCCCCCGTCGGGATCCAGTTCGTAAAGCAGGACCTGGCCGTCGCCCCAGCATGCGGCGGTGAGGAAGCGGCCCTGCGGGTCCACCGCCACGTGGCAGGTGGCTTCTCCCGAGGGTTGCGGATCGCCGAGAGGCTCCAGCCCATGAGCACCCGTGCGCCGAAAGGCCCGGACCATCTTGCGTTGCTCGGCCACTGCATACACCACGGGCACGGTGGGGTGGATGGCAACGAACGACGGCGAATCAGTCTTGGCCGCCGTGCCCAACCATTCGAGCGAGCCGTCAGGTTGTGCGGACAGTGCGCCGATTCCCTCCGCGCGTCCGCCGCCGTCGGGCGTGTAGGTGCCGGTCCAGATCAGTGGGTGCGGGGCAGCGGAAGTCATAGGTCCATCCTGCCAAGAAAAGCCCCCAAAACCGGGGAATTGCCGATTAGCATTGGCTTCCAGCGGTTGCAAAGGGGTGAGCTCGAACTCCTGCTTCATCGATCTCGGGCAGTCCCTCGTAGTTCCGTTCGGGCCTTCCAGCCTGGTAACGGGCGAAGTGCCACACCGGATCACCGAAAGGCCTTTTTTATGCCGGCTCCTGAATCACTTGCTTCTCCCGGTTTTGCCGACCTTGTGCCCCTGCTGAGGGCAGCCGGCTGCGTGTTCGCCGAAGATGAAGCACAGGTGCTCTTGTCCGAAGCTTGTGGTGCCGCTGAGCTTTACGAGTGGGTGGAACGCCGGATTTCCGGCGAGCCGCTCGAATGGATCGTTGGCTGGGCGGAGTTCTGTGGACTTCGCATAGCCGTGGACCAAGGTGTTTTTGTGCCGCGGCGCCGCACCGAATTGCTTGTTTCGCAAGCCGCTTCCCTGCTGCGGGAAGTGGTGGGGGCTGCTGACTTGCCGGCATCCGGCACCCTTGTGGATCTATGCTGCGGATCCGGGGCCGTGGGCGTCGCAGTAGTCTCCCATGGATCCGTGGGGGAACTTCACTCGGCCGATATCGACCCAATTGCGGTGGAGTGCGCCCGAAGGAACCTGGCAGCCGTAGGCGGCCACGTCCACCAAGGGGACTTATATGCAGCCCTTCCCGCCCGGCTCAAGAAGCAAGTACAGCTCATCGTGGTGAACGCTCCCTACGTGCCTACTGCCGTGCTGCCGACAATGCCGCCCGAAGCCAGAATCCACGAGCCGCCGCGTTGTCTGGATGGCGGAGCCGACGGATTGAACCTCCATCGTCGCGTCATTCGTGAAGCCCCGGAGTGGTTGGATGCCAACGGCTACCTTGTCATCGAGACCAGCGAACGCCAGGCCGCCGGAACTGCGGCCCTTATGGCTGCTGCGGGACTTGCCGCACGGATTGTCCACTCTGAAGAGCTGGACGGCACTGTGGTGGTAGGCAGCCCACAGTGCTGGTGACTCACCACCTTCGGTATCTCTAACCAACGGCACTGGAAAAGTCGTTGCGGGCAGCCCGGTTGTGGTCACACCATCATTCCCGGGGTGGTGGGGGTGGTTTGAAGTAGGTGTTTTGTTGGGGTTTTTGGTGGGGGTCGATGTGTTTTGGGGGTGTGTACCAGGGGGTGCCGTTGATGGTGGTGATGGTCCATTGGTCTTTGTGGATCAGGTGGTGGTGGCCGGTGCAGAGGAGTGCGCCGTTGTTGATGGTGGTGGGGCCGCCGTGGGACCAGTAGGTGATGTGGTGGGCTTCGCACCAGGGGGCGGGGATGGTGCAGTGGGGGAAGGTGCAGCCTTGGTCGCGGGCGGTGAGGGCGAGGCGTTGGGTGGGGGTGAAGAGCCGGTTTTTGCGGCCGAGGTCGAGTAGTTCGCCGTGGGTGCCGAGGATGGCGGGGATGATGTCGGCGTCGCAGGCGATTTTGCGGAGGGTCGCTGGGGCGGCGGGTCCGGTGAAGACGAAGTTCCCCGTGCCGGTGCCGGTGCCCTTGCCTGTGCCCTTGCCGGTGCCGGTGCCGGGTGGGTTGTTGTCGGGGTGGGGGAGGAGGTCCTGGTAGTTGATGGTGGCGATGATTTGGGGTCGGTTGCCGCCGGTGCCGGGCAGGGCGTTGGTGGCGAGGGCAACCTTGGCGGCGCCGATGAGGCCGTCGAGTTGTTTCTGTGGCCGGGTGCGGCGGTCCAGGTCAGGGTCGCCGTGAGCCCAACCGTCATGTCCAGTGCCGGTGCCGGTGCCGGTGCCGGTGCCAGTCGCGGTGCTGGTGCTGGTGGGTGTGGTGCGGGGGTTGGTGGTGGTGTTCATGACGGTGAGGAGGTGTTCGTACTGGTCGGTGGTGGCGAAGATTTCGAGGTGGTGCAGGCCGTGGCGGGGTTTGCGGATGAACGCGCCCTGGGTGTGGCGGAGGGCTTCTTCGCTGGGTTCGGTGCCGTCGGCGTCGATGGTGTCGGCCCAGCGGCGGGCGACGCGGGTGAGGAAGTCCGGGTCCGTTGTCGCGGCGGTGGTGGTGAGGTTCTCCTCGATCAGCGCGAGTTTCTCCGGGGTGGTGAGGTGTTGAAGCCGGTTCAGGGTCAGGCTGATGATGGTCCCGGCACGGGATGACACGACCGGGCAGGCGGCTGCCGTGTCCTCGGTGTCAGGGTCAGAGTTTGGGGCGGTGTCGTCGGGGTTTGTGGCGGGTGTCGGGGTGAGGGCGGCGGCGAGGTGTTCGCGCGGGGCCGGGATGGTGTCGCCGGTGAGCGTGGTCGCGGGGAGGATGTCCGCGGCGAAGGCCAGACGGCGGTGGGCTTCACTCTTGCTTATACGCAGCCGTTGGCGGAGGAACTCGGCGGTGCTGGCGCACCCGTCATCGGCCGGGGAGGTGATGACCCGGTCACGACCGGCCGTCGCAGTCCCGCCAGGGCCGGCAGGTGCTTCACTGGGCCAGGCTGCGTCTGTTTCGTTCAGGGTTTCCACGCCGTTGTCCCAGCCGGTGACCCAGCCCTTGCCCGTGCGGGAGCGGCCGGCCCGGGCGGCGTCCGCGGCGGCGATGGCCCCTGTTCGGGTCCGGTCCACGGCGCCGGCGGCCAGGACCTGCAGGTACTCCACACCCCGGGAGAGGTCCTCAACCTGCCCGGCGAAATCAGCGGCCTCCACGTAGTCAGCCGAAGCCAGCAAACCAGGGGCAGCAGCAGCGGCAACAGCCAGGAGCCGGCCAATATCCGCCAGGCTGACCGGGGCACCGGCACCGGCACGCGGCCCGGTAGCCGGGGCGAGGGTCTCAGCTTCAGCCGGCACAGCTTCGGCAGACTCAACTTCGCGAGGTGTGGGCGTGGCGGGACCGACGCGAAGGCGAGGGCCGGAACTGGGGCGAGCGCCGTCGTCGTACGCTCCAGGGCCATGTGCGGGACTGGTTTCAGCCCGCGTCAGCACGGCAGTGGAACCGCCGAACTCCGCACGCTGATCCCCCATGGCCTCCATAGGACAACTCTGCCAAAGACCCCCGACAAAAGTGCGTGCAGAAGTCGCTATGTGGATAAACGGGCAGTCGGGTCGCACTGTCCGCGGGGACGCCGCTGGCCGCCGCGTCCCCCAAGGATCGCGACGGCCAGCAAAGCCATCCAGTTGTAGCACATCAACGCTGCGGCCTCTTGTCGCAAGGGTGCCGCACGTCGTGAGCAGCCGGTATAGCTACGCTTTGGACTCCGGTTCGCCACTGGAGGTATCCAGATTGAGCGTCTCGGGATGGGTGCTGTGTGCAGGGATGTGGCCACTGTCAGGGCCCGAATCCCCGGCAGTCCCGGCCGTGCCGGCAGCAGCACCTGTTGTAGTAGCGCCATAGGACGTGGACTTGCTGTCCCCGGACGAGCCGTCCCGGTGCATTGCGGAGCCGATGACGGTGCCTGCGCGGCGGGCCGCTTCGGTCAGCTGATCGGCAACTTCGGGAGCCTTTTCCTTAATGGCCTCCGTAGCCACGGACACCTTGTCCTGGACAGGCTTGCTGTCCCAGATGCCGGCAGCGCGTGCCTTGAGTTTGTCATAGGCTGCCCGGCCGGAACGGGATCCGAGAACGTACCCGGTGGCGATTCCGATGCCCAAAAGAAGTTTGTTTTTCATGATGAACTCCTGCTCCGTGAGAAGGTTTCAGTTTCCCGGCCGGAGAGGCCGGGAGATAGGAAAACCGGCCCGGGGATGTTGTCCCCAGGCCGGTTTCCTGGCTAGCGCGCTAAATTAGCGACGCGCACCGCGCTTGGTGATCATGCCGTACACCAGCAGCACGATAAGCGCGCCGCCAATGGCCAGCAGCCACGTCTGCAGGGAGAAGAACTCCTGCAGTCCGGAGCCGAAGAGCATTCCGCCGATCCAGCCGCCGAGGAGTGCTCCAACGACGCCCAGGACGAGGGTGATGATCCAGCCGCCACCCTGGTGGCCCGGGAGGATCGCCTTAGCGATCGCACCAGCAATAAGTCCGAGAATTAGAAATGCAATGAATCCCATTTTTTGTTCCTCTTCCTAAGTAAAGGAGGCCTCCGGATCCCGGAAGCACTTCATCCTTCTGCCTCAATAGTAATCATGCTTACTATCTATTTGCCAACCCCGTTTCTAACGAGAACCGCATTTCAGGGCCGATTCAGTGGCCTGTGACGTCCGAATCGTTGCCCGCGTCCGGACCCTCATCAAGGATGGCTAATTCCGCTAGATCCTGCGGGTCCAAGGCGAAATCAAAGATGTCCAGGTTTTCCCGCATCCGCTCCGGATTGGAAGTTTTCGGAATCGTTACAATTCTGTTCTGGACGAGCCACCGAAGGGCCAGTTGGCCGGGGGTTTTGCCATACTTTTCCCCCAGCCGGGACAGGATGGGGGCGCTCAAAAGACCTGCCCCATCCCCTCCCAGCGGGCTGTAGGACTGGGTCACAATCCCGTGTCGGTCATGAAATTCACGCTCGGCAGTTCGTGTGATAGCAGGGCTCAGCTGGATCTGGTTCACCGCCGGCACCACGTCCGTCTCCGCCATCAGCCGCTCCAGGTGGGCCGGCTTGAAATTGGAAACACCGATGGAACGGACCTTGCCTTCCGCCTGCAGCCGCTCGAAGGTCTTCCAGGTGGAGACATACTCATCGCGCTGGGGCAGCGGCCAATGGACCAGGAACAGGTCCACGTAATCCAGCCCCAACCGCTTCAGCGAGCCATCCAGCCCTTCAACAGCACGGTCGCTGCCCTGGAACTGGCCGTCAACCTTGGTGGTGATAAACACCTCACTCCGGTCCACGCCGCTGGCCCGGAGACCGTTGCCCACGCCCTGTTCGTTGCCGTATTTCACGGCAGTATCGATATGCCGGTACCCGGCTTCCAGGGCTTGTACGACGGCGGTCGCCGCCTGATCGTCGTCCAGCGGCCAGGTGCCGAGGCCCACCTGCGGGATGGAGTAACCGTCATTGAGTTTGATCAGCGGTGCAAGTGTCATTGCAACAGTCTCTCCTTTACGACGTGGCTGTCCTAGCCCCCAAACGCCCGCAGAATGTTTTCGGCGTTGTAGGCAAGGGCCACGCGTGCGGTGTCCGATACCTTGTCCGGGCCCTTCTGCTGGTCCAGGAAGTCCACGAAACGCTGCAGTGCCTGCGCCGCCTTGGCGGCGTCGCCGTCCTCAACCGCTTTAGCGGCCTGCCGGATGCCCGCGGTCAGCTGGCTGCCTACCGGCCCCGCCACGTCACCTGATTCGACCAGGTCTTCCAGCACATGCTGCAGCGCCTTCACGCTGCCCGGGAGCCACGCGGCGCGCAGGGGCACATGGGCGAAGTCCATGTCGGAGGCGAGGTAGAAGTCCGTGTAGGCCGGCTGGTTGTAGGAGGTGTTCTGCCGCGCCACTTCTGCACGGTACTGCGGGTCATGCATCAGTGTGTAGAGCTTGTGATTGGTCACTTCGGTGCTGAGGTACATCCGCAGGGCTGAGCTGTCCGCGGTCCTCACCAGAAGTTCTTCCCGCCAGTCACCCATCACGTCCGCCACCAAGCTGGGGTTGCCCTTGGTGCCGTTGTTGGTCCGGGTGTCCGTGGCAGCGAGGAGCCGGCCGCGCTTCCAGTCGTCGATGGTGGGGGTTTCGTTTCCGGACCCGTTGACGATCTGTGTGGTCATGTCCGCGGCCCACTTGATGTTCATGTTGGTGCCGGGGCTTTTGGTGGAGAGCTTGTCGCCGTCGGCCGATTGCATGCCGATGGCCCAGTTCTCGATGCCGGGAACGGCGGGATCGACGTCGCCGATCATGCCGCGGCCGGTGTCCTTGCCCGAGTAGGCACCGAAAAGTACGTCGCCGGTTTCGGCGTCCCGCATGGCGTAACCGTAGGGCGCATAGGCGCCGCCCTCGTGCACGCTGAAGATTTCCTTGCCCGGACGTGCGGGATCAATATCGGTGACATGAATGGCGTCGCCGTGGCCCAGCCGGGCTTCCTCACCGGGTATTGCGCTGCCGGCCGGCATGGTGTCGAAGGAGCTGTAAAGCAGCGACCCGTCGTCGTCGATTGTGGCGGAGCCGTAAACGACCTCCTGTTTGCCGTCGCCGTCCACGTCCGAGGCGCTGAGGGAGTGGAAGCCCTGCGTGGTGAGCGTTCCGAACTCCGGGTCGGTGCCGTTCCGCCCGTGCGGGCCGTCGTTGAACGGGTTTGTCATGGGCGTCCAGCCGGAATCGACGTTCCACACAGGGGAGAGGTTGGATCCGTCCCAGGTGTAGGCAGCCAGCGTGCTGCGGGTGTAGTAGCCGCGGGCGAACACAGCTGCCGGCTTTTTGCCGTCCAGGTAGGCGACGCCGGCGAGGAACCGGTCCACGCGGTTGCCCGGTTCGATGCGGGCCATGGCGTAATCGCCCCACATAAGGCCGTCGTCGTGCCTTCCGGGCTCGTAGGCGACAGTCTTCAATTCCTTGCCTGAAGCGCCCTCGAAGACGGTGAGGTACTCCGGACCGGAGACAATAAAGCCTTCGAAGGCCCGCAGGTTGTTCCGCGCACTGCGCGACGGGGCGTAGTCGTCCATGAAGTAGTCCGTCAGCGCCTCGGCGTCCGTTTGGGACAGCGGGTATTGGTACTTCGGCTCGATACCGAATGCTTCCTCCAGCGTGGCGGGCCAGTTGCCGGCCTTCACTTCAGGGTGCTCGGTCCAGCCCTGGAACGTCTTCACCATGTGCTGGTGGTAGTCCGCGGCGCTCATGCGGTAGTCGTCCGAGTTTGAGTAGCCGGCCTGGATGTCCGACTGCAGCAGGGAGATGAATCTTTCAGAAGCTACGCTGCCGTCGGCGTTGAAGTTGGTGCTCTTGGTTCCCGGGGCCGTCTTCATCATCATCTCCGCGCGGCCGTCGCCGTCGAAGTCGTTGACCAGAAGCTGGGTGTAGTGGGCGCCGGAGCGGATGTTTACGCCGAGGTCGATCCGGTGGAGGAGGGTGCCGTCCGCCTTGTAGGTGTCTACGTAGGTGTTGCCGGTATAGCCGACCTGGGAGACGTCCTTGGAGTTGTTCGGTTCCCATTTGACGACGAATTCGTACTGGCCGTCGCCGTCCACATCTCCAACGGAGGCATCGCTTGCCGCGTATGTGTACGCCTGGCCCACCGGGGTCACGCCGTCGGCTGGTTTCTTGAGCGGGATGTCCTTGAAGTTGCCGCCCCAGGCTGTAGTGGTTGCGCTGCGGTCCAGTTCAACGCCGCCGACGACGGCCCGCACCTGGTATTCAGAGGCTGCGGTTCCGGTGGTGTCCTGGTAGTTGGTGCTGTCCGTGACCGTTGCCAGTTTTTCGCCGTCCCGGTAGACGTTGAAGTCCGTGCCGGTCAGGCCGGTGGCGGAGGATCCGGTGGCTTCATGGCCGAGGAGGCGCCAGCTCAGGAATACCCCTTCCGACGTCTTTGCGGCCACCAGGCCGCGGTCCAGGTGGTCCAGCTGGACGCCCGGGGCGCCGGGCTTGGGGGAATGTTCGCCGGCGGTGGCCGGGGCGGAGAGGCAGCCGAGGGAGAGGGCAATACCCAGTGCGCCTGCTGAAAAAAGGCGGGCGGAGTGCTTGCTCGGATTCATCAGTGAATCCTTTCAATTGGAGAACGGGAAAACGCTTCCCCAGTAACTTAGTGGTGCGGTGCAGGTAAAACAAGCCTTGCGGCAGCGTTGGAAAGAGGTTATTTAGAACGTTGTAGATTTTGGCCCCACCTGCGTCTGGCAAATCCGCGGTGATGAGGCCAGCAGGCACGCCGGAGGCTTGGCGAATCAAGCTACGCGGCGTGCCGGCAGGATTACGCTCCCCGGCGGGCCCATTCGGTCAGCCGGTCGCTCAGGTCCATGAACTGCTGGTTGACCACCTGCAGCCCGGGGTTTGCGTCGTACCAGTTCACGATTTCCCGTGCTCCGTCGGCAAACGGAATGCTGGCGCAGTAGTCCGGCACCAAGGACTTGATCTTGGTGTTGTCGAAAACCACCGAGTGGGAGCGGTCGCCCAGCAGGTTCGGCCCAAGTTCGTCACTGTGGGCCGCGATGGTTTCGGAGGCGACGTGTACCAGTTCCGGCTCCGACACACCGGCTGCGCGGGCAAACAGTTGGTAGATCTGGTTCCAGGGCAGGTACTCGTCCGAGGTGATGGTGTAGCTCTCGCCCACGGCCTGGGGCCGGCCCAGCAGCCCGACAAAAGCCTTGGCGAAATCCCTGCTGTGGGTGAGTGTCCAGAGGGACGTTCCGTCGCCGTGCACCATGACCGGCAGCCCGGCGCGCATCCGGTGGATGTCCGTCCATCCGCCCACCATGGCGATCTTGGTGCGGTCGTAGGTGTGCGACGGGCGCACTACTGTGAGCGGGAAGTCCTGCTCCCGGTACGCCTCGTAGAACAGGTCCTCACAGGCAATTTTGTCCCGCGAGTACTGCCAGAACGGGTTTTTCAATGGTGTGGACTCCAGGATGGGCAGCCGCGTGGGCGGTTTCTGGTACGCCGACGCGGAACTGATGAACACGTACTGTCCCGTGCGGCCGGCAAACAGATCAATGCTTGCCTTGGCCTGCTCGGGCTTGTACGTGATGAAGTCCGCGACGGCGTCGAACTCCCGCCCTGCCAGCGCCTCCTGGACCGCGGAGACGTCCCGGACGTCCGCGTGCAAGGTCGCCACTCCCGTCCGGGACCGGCCTGGTGGACCGGCCCCGGTTGAGAATTGTCAGCCGGTGGCCCACTGCGACGGCGCGTTGTGCCGCCGTCGCGCTGATGACCCCGGTGCCGCCAATGAAAAGGATGCTCCTCGGCGCCACCGCATCCGCAGAATTTACGAGTGGGTTCACCACGCGTAGTCTTCCGGCGCCGTCCGGTGTCCGGGGAAGATGCCGTCGAGCCGCTTGAGCGCATCGGCGTCGAGCGTGACGTCCAAAGCCCGGATGGCGGCATCGAGCTGTTCCTTGGTCCGCGGCCCCACGATTGGTGCCGTAACGGCGGGCTGGTGCAACAGCCAGGCGAGGGCGATGTCGCCGGGCTCCTGGCCCAGGTCATCGGCAAGGTCCTCGTACTGCTGGATCTGGTCCTGGTGCTTCTTGAGGGTTTCGGCAGCCCGGCCCTCAGTCCGCCGGACGCCCTGCCGCTCCTTCTTCAGCACGCCGCCCAGGAGTCCGCCCTGCAGCGGGGACCAGGGAATGAGCCCCAGCCCGTACTGCTGGGCCGCGGGAATCACTTCCAGCTCCACCTGGCGCGTGAACAGGTTGTAGATGGACTGCTCGCTGACCAGGCCGGTGTAGTTGCGCTTGCGCGCAGCCTCCTGCGCCTGGGCAATATGCCAGCCGGCAAAGTTGCTGCTTCCCGAGTACAGGATCTTGCCCTGCTGGACCGCCACCTCGACGGCCTGCCAGATCTCGTCCCACGGGGTGTTCCGGTCAATGTGGTGGAACTGGTAGATGTCGATGTAGTCCGTCTGCAGGCGCTTAAGGCTCGCATCCAGTGCGCGCCGGATGTTCAGCGCGGAGAGCTTGGATTCGTTGGGACGGTCCGTCATGGTCCCGTAGAGCTTGGTGGCCAGCACGGTGTGCTCCCGGCGCTCGCCGCCCTTGGCGAACCAGCGGCCAATGATTTCCTCGGTCCAGCCCCGGTGGCCGGCTCCGCCGTACACGTTGGCGGTATCAAAGAAATTGATGCCCTGGTCATGCGCGGAGTCCATGATGCTGTGGGCTTCGACTTCCTCGGTCTGGGGACCAAAGTTCATGGTGCCCAGGCAGAGCCGGGAGACTTTCAGGCCGGAGCGGCCCAGTTGGGTGTACTGCATTGTGAAGTCCTTTGGTTTGGTTCTTACAGCTGTGTGAAGGACGCGACGGCGGGATCGGACCCCTGGCGCGCTCCGGACTCGAGTGCCGTGATGGCCGAAATCTCGTCGTCGGAAAGGGTGAGGGCTGAAGCGGCGAAGTTCTCGCGGATCCGGGCAGCCTGGCTGGACTTGGGGATAACGATGTTGCCGGCGGCCAGCTGCCAGGCGAGCACCACCTGGGCGGTGGTGGCGTTGTGGGCATTGGCGATGCTGGTAACTGCATTTCCGTTCAGGTCGGCGCCCCGGCCCAGCGGGCTGTAGGCCTCCACTGCGATGCCCAGGTTCCGGCATTTCTCCGCCAGTTCCGCCTGCTGGTAGCTGGGGTGCAGCTCGATCTGGTTCACGGCCGGGACGATTTCGGCGGATTCCAGGAGGTCATCCAAGTGCTCGGCGAGGAAGTTGGAGACGCCGATCGCGCGAATCTGGTTGTTCTCGTACAGCCGTTCCATCTCCTTCCAGGCCTGAACGTACAAGCCCTGCGACGGGACGGGCCAGTGGATGAGGTAGAGATCCACGTAATCCAAACCGAGTGCTTTGCGGCTGTTCTGGAATGCTTCCTGCGCCCGGTCCTGCTCGCCGTTCCGGAGCTTCGTGGTGACGAAGATGTCCTCGCGCGGGATACCGGTGGCCGCGATGGCGGCCCCCACACCGGCCTCGTTGCGGTAGGCGGCAGCGGTGTCAATGTGGCGGTATCCGGCCTCAAAGGCGTCCTCCACAGTCCGCTGGGTGTCTTCCGGCGGTACCTGGAAAACACCAAAACCAAGCTGGGGAATGGTGACGCCGTTGTTGAGTGTCAGCTCTGACATGGGTGGCTCCTTGTTATGACGCGGGGCAAAAGTTGCGGGGGTGCCGTGGGCTCGACCTGAGAAAGCGGTTTCCGCTGGCTCTGCATTTGAGCCTATGCACTTTTCCCGGGTCTGTCAGTAAGCAAGGCTGATCTTATTTTTCCTAGGACTCCCAGTCCTACCTTCGTTGTAGGACGGCAGGGACAGCGCGGGTCACAATGGTCTGCATGGGTCAAAGCGCCGAGTTCGGAAAATTCCTTAAAGCCATGCGGTCCCGGCTAAGTCCTGAGGACGCCGGCGCAGGTCCCGCCACCGGCGCCCGCAGGGTCCCCGGCCTTCGGCGCGAGGAGGTCGCAAGGCTGGCGGGGGTCAGCACGGACTACTACGTCCGCCTGGAACAGGGCCGGAACATCCATCCCTCGCGCACGGTCCTGGACGCGGTGTCCCGGGCGCTCCGCCTCAGCAGCAGCGAGCACGCGCACATGATGGATCTTTTGGAACACTGCGCCGCCACGCCACGGTCGGCCGGGCAAGCAGCGCAAGGCGTCCGCCCGGCCTTGCGCCACCTCCTTGAGGCAGTGGGCGATGTTCCCGCCATGGTGCTCGGCCGCCGCAGTGACGTCCTGGCCGGAAACCGCTTGGCGTTCCTGCTCTTCGAGGACTTCCCGGCGCTTCCAGTGGCGGAAAGGAACCTCACCCGGTGGCTCATCCTCGACCCGGCAGCCCGGGAGCTGTTCCGGGACTGGAAGACGGTGGCCGCTGAGGCTGCCGGCGCGCTCCGCCTGGATGTCGGCAAGCACCCGAACGACGCGCAGGCCAACCAGCTGGTGGGTGAACTGGCGGTCAACAGCGACCATTTCCGTCAGTGGTGGGCGGGGCACCGGGTGGCAACCCGGGCGGCCGGGACTGTCCGTCTGCACCATCCCGCCGTGGGGGACCTCGAACTGAACTTTGAGAACTTTGCCCTTCCGGACGATCCCGACCAGATGCTCAGGGTCTATTCCGCCCGGCCCGGGTCGTCGTCGTCCGATGCCCTGGCCTTGCTGGGCAGCCTTGGCGCGGGGCTCTCCAAAACTGCAGCCGCGCAGGGGCAGCAGCGTACGTTTGTGGCCGATGCTTCCGTAGCCGCTGCCGAGGACGCGGAGTAACACCCTGCCGCCGGCGGCAACCGCTGTACATTTGGCCAGCAGCCTGGCCTGATTCTGGCCAGGAGCCCATTGGGGACGCGGGGCAGCCTTCCTAGGCTGGAGGAACAAGTTCTCACCCCAAGGATGGTCTCAACGATGAAACGCATCGCACTGCTGAAGGAACGCCAGGCTTCTGCCGCTTCCGGCGCTCCCTCTACCGCCACCGGCTCGCACTGCCCGGCCTCCGGCCTGTGGAGCCCCGACCTCGACCCGCACACCGTGCTGTCCTTCTTCGAAGGCCACGTATTCCCGGCGTTCGACGGCGTTCCCACCGTCTGGCGGCGGCGCACCACAGGCGCTGTCTCGGCCAATTAGCTCCGGTTAAACCAAACTGGCCCGCAGTTAACGTCCTTGGCGACGTTAACTGCGGGCCAGTTGGCGTTGGTTTAGTGTTCTTCCAGCCGGAAACCGAGCTTGATGGTGACCTGCCAGTCAGCGACTTTGCCCTCTTCCAGGTGGCCCCTGATTTCCTTGACTTCAAACCAGTCAAGGTTGCGGAGGGTCTGGGATGCCTTGGCGATTCCGTTCCGGACGGCGTCGTCCACTCCCTGATCCGACGTGCCGACAATTTCAGAAATGCTGTACGTGTGGTTGGACAACTTCGCTCCTCGTGATTGCCTTGGGGCTCCCGGTTGCGGGCCGTCCCTGAAGCCTAGTAGCACTTCAAGAACGTTGGCCAGCCCCCGGGCCGTGGCGGGCAGCCGCTACTTTGCTTCAAGCACCAGGTTCTTGAGGTCGTCGAGGGTCTGCTGCATGTGCGCGTCCATGGCTTCCCGCGAGCGCGAAGCATCACGGGATTCCAGCGCCTCGGCGATGTTTTGGTGATGCCCGATTGCGTGCTCCTGGATTTCACGCACCGCCGAGGTTTCGGTGCGCCGCTTCTCCAGCACCCGGTGCAGCGGCTCGAACAGTACGGCCACAAAGACGTTTTCCGAGGCGTGCAGGATCAGGTCGTGAAAGGCCAGGTCCGCTTCCACGAACGCGGCCACGTCGTTGACCCCGTGGGCGGCCCGCATGGCCGCCACATGCCCGAAGAGTTTCCGGACGTCCGCATCACTGATCCGTCCTGCCGCGAGTTCGCAGGCCCCGGTCTCCAGCATGCGGCGGAGCTCGATGAGCTGGACCGAAGCCTCTGCCTCGTTTTTGCCTTCGGAAGCGGCGCGCAGCACGGCTTCGAGCGAGGCCCACCGGTTGAGCGGGTTCACGAACGTACCGCGGCCGCGCTCCACGCTGAGGATCTGCTGCGCCTGCAGGGTTTTCATCGCTTCGCGGACGGTCATCCGGCTGACGTCGTGCCTGGCGCTGAGTTCGTGCTCTCCGGGAACGAGGGCGCCGGGCGGAAATTCGCCGGCAATGATGCGGTCCAGAAGCTCATCGGCCACCTGGCCTACCAGCGACTTCCTTGCCATTGCTGCCCCCATCGATGCCCTGCCGGATATGTCAGACAAGTCTACTTGCGCGTCCTTATGTCCTGTGCCACACTAGCTTTCAAATGCAAGATGTCAGACATCTTACAGCTACCTTTACACCAAGATCTTCCCCCGGATCCATACACAACGGAGTGCACTGTGACGCTTGAAGCAGACGTTCTGGTCGCTTACCCGGCCGAGGTCCGGATTCCCGCCGAACTGGTGGCCAGTACCTTGGCTGCCTCCAACGCGGAGACCCGGCGTGTCCTGGTAGTGCTCGACGACGACCCCACCGGTACGCAGTCCGTGGCAGATTTGCCCGTGCTCACCCGCTGGGACGTGGAGGACTTCATCTGGGCCTTCGCCCAGTCCAAGCCCGCCGTTTACGTCCTCACCAACACCCGCAGCCTGGACCCGGCAGAGGCCGCCGCCCGTAATGAAGAAGTGGTCCGCAACGCCCTCGCTGCCGCGGGCTCCCCTGAGGAACTGCGCCTCGGCTTCGTCAGCCGCAGCGATTCCACCCTCCGCGGCCACTACCCGCTGGAGCCGGACGTCATCGCCGCCACGGTTGCGGACGTCAGCGGAGAAAAGACCGACGGCGTAGTGCTGGTGCCTGCCTTCCCCGACGCCGGGCGCGTCACCATCGGCGGCGTCCACTACATGCGGGGAACCGGTGACGCAGCCGGCACGCTGACGCCGGTGTCCGATACTGAGTTCGCCAGGGACGCCACCTTCGGCTTCGCTACCTCCGTGATGGCCGACTACGTTGAGGAGAAGTCCCAGGGCCGCTTCGCCGCGGATTCGGTCATCGTCCTGGACCTCACCATCATCCGTGCCGGCGCAGCTGCACAGGACGCCGCAGTTTCTGCGAAGGCCATCGCCGACGCTATCGACGCGGCCACGGACTCCACGCCTATCGTGGCGGACATCGTGACGGAGAACGACTTCCGGGCCCTTGCCCTTGGCCTGGAGGAAGCCGAACGCCGCGGCAAGAAGCTCCTCTACCGTGTGGGTCCGCCGTTCGTCCGCGGCCGCATCGGTCAGGAAATCCGCACCCCGCTGACAGCCGAGGAGGCCTTCGAGGGCAACACCCCGTCGGAAGCCGGCGGCCTGATCGTGGTGGGCTCCCACGTAGGGGTTACCACCCGGCAGCTGAACGTCCTCACCGCGGAACACAGCGCCGCCCGCATCGTCGAGATCGACGTCGAAAAGCTCCTCGGCGCTGACGCTGACGCACACCTGGACCAGACAGTGGACACCGTCGTCGAAGCCCTCCGCGGCGGCGACGTCATCGTCCACACCAGCCGGCTGCTGATCAAGACGGACGACCCCGCCGAAAGCCTGCGGATCGCTCGAACCGTCTCCGCCGCCGTCGTCGCCGTGGTGAACCGCACCCTGAAGACCTTCCCGCCGCGGTTCGTCATCGCCAAGGGCGGCATCACCTCCTCCGATGTGGCTGCCCACGGTTTGGAAATCCGCCATGCCATTGTCCGCGGCCCCATGCTGCCGGGCATCGTCTCGCTCTTGGAGCCGGTGGACGGGCCTGCCAAGGGCATCCCGTACATCGTCTTCGCCGGCAACGTGGGTGATGACCAGTCCCTTGCCGACGTCACCCGCAAACTCAGCAACACCTCCCCACTCGCCCCCTAACCTCGCAAGTCCCCACCGGTTCCCAACCCTCGCAAGCTCGGGTCGGGGCCCTCACCGGTGCGGCTCCACGGCCAGGGAACCCGGCGAGCGTGGCCCCTATTCAATCCAATGGAGAACACCATGACCAGCAACTACACCGTCACCGTCCTGGGCCTCGGCGCCATGGGCCTGCCCATGGCCACCCGGATGGCCTCGCAGCTGACCGTCCACGGCTTCGACATCGCCGAGCCCCGCCTGAAGCTGGCAGAAGAAGCCGGCATCACCACGTACGCCTCGGCCCGGGAAGCAGCAAAGGGCGCCGACGCCGTGCTCCTGGCCGTCCGCAACGGCGAACAGCTCAACGACGTCCTCTTCGGCGGGAACGGCGTGGCCTCCGTGCTGGAGCCGGGCGCCGTCGTTATCCTCGGCAGCACCGTGGGCACCGAAGCCATCCCCGCCACCGTGGCCAAGCTGGCGGAATACGGCGTCGAACTCGTTGACGCCCCGCTGTCCGGCGGCCCCAAGCGCGCCGGCGAAGGCGACCTGCTGATCGTCGTCGGCGCTTCGCCGGAAGCCCGCGAAAAGGCAGCCCCCGCGCTGGAACTGCTCGCCTCCACCCTCACCGTGGTGGGCGACAAGCCCGGCGACGGCCAGGCCCTGAAGACCGTCAACCAGCTGCTGTGCGGCGTCCACATCGCCGCCGCCGCAGAAGCCATGGCCCTCGCCGATGCGCTGGGCCTTGACCAGGCCAAGACCCTCGCGGCCCTCGAAGCCGGCGCCGCCGGTTCTTTCATGCTGTCCAACCGCGGCCCGCGCATCCCTCGAGGCGTACAACGAGGAAGGCGCCGAGGTCCTGTCCCGCCTGGACATTTTCGTCAAGGACATGGGCATCGTGGGCAAGGCCACCCGCGCCGCCGGCCTGGCAGCCCCGGTTGCCGCCGCCGCCGAGCAGCTTTACCTGCTGGGCCAGGCCCAAGGCCTCGCCGCCGCCGATGACTCCGCCGTCATCAAGGTGGTTGCCCCCACCAAGCGCACCAAGTAGCCCCTTCCACCCTATCCAAAGCCCG
The DNA here is from genome assembly GCF_030817075.1 of Arthrobacter sp. V1I9. Taxonomy (NCBI): domain Bacteria; kingdom Bacillati; phylum Actinomycetota; class Actinomycetes; order Micrococcales; family Micrococcaceae; genus Arthrobacter; species Arthrobacter sp. V1I9. The sequence continues at coordinate 3,402,782 of NZ_JAUSYU010000001.1, read as the reverse complement.
ACGACGGCGGTCCCCCCTCCGCCGTCGTCGTATCCATCCAGTTCGCTAGGCTTAACTAGCGATGTCAAAGGAGACACACGATGAGCGCACTAGCTCTCCTGGCCATAGCAGTGGCGGGCGTCGCCCTGCTGCTGGTGGCCGTCATTAAGTTCAAGATCCCCGCCTTCCTCGCCCTGCTCGTGGTCAGCGTGGCAGTTGCCCTGGTGGCAGGCATACCGCTGCCGGATGTCATCAAGACCGTTACTGAAGGCATGGGCGGTACCCTGGGATCCGTAGCCATCCTTGTTGGCCTGGGCGCCATGCTCGGCAAAATGATCGAGATTTCCGGTGGTGCACAGGCACTGGCCGGCAAATTTACCCAGCTGCTCGGCCCCCGCCGGGTCATCGCCGCCTTGACCTCTGCAGCCTTCCTGCTGGCCATCCCGGTCTTCTTTGACGTTGGATTCATTATCCTGATCCCCATCATCTACGGCTTCGCAAAAGCCGCGGGCGTCAACCCGGTCAAGATCGGCCTGCCCGTTGGCGGCATCATGCTGGCCATCCACGTTGTTGTCCCGCCGCACCCCGGCGTCGTTGGCGGGGCCGGAATCCTCGGAGCCGACATCGGCTGGACTACCATCATCGGCCTAGCCCTCTGCATTCCCGTAGGCGTTCTGGGCTACTTCGTTGCCCGCCGGCTGAACCGCCGCGACTTCCCCATGCTGCCGGCCACCGCTGAGCAGTTCCGTCTCTTTGGCACCGGCACTTCGCAGGTCGAGCAGGAGGCTGCCCACGGCACTTCCACCGTCGCCGTCAAGAGCGAGGTCAAGACAGCTCCCAGCCCGGCAATGATCATCACCCTGATTGTCCTTCCGATCCTCATGATCATGGTGGGAACTGTCGGTGCGGTCATCCTGCCCAAGGACAGTTTCGCTTCCCAGCTGGCCGCCTTCATCGGCGCCCCGCTGATTGCGCTCCTCACGGCACTGGGTTTGGCGTACTACTTCCTGGGCATTCGCCGCGGCTGGTCCTCCCAGCACACCGGCGAGGTCATGGACTCCGCACTGGCCCCCACTGCGATCGTGATTCTGGTTACCGGCGCCGGCGGCGTTTTTGGCAAGGTGCTCACCGTATCGGGCATCGGGAAGGCCCTCGCCGAAGGCCTGCAGACTGCAGGCCTCCCCGTCATCGTGATGGCCTTCGTCCTTGCGGCCATCCTCCGCGCATCCCAGGGGTCCGCAACGGTGGCCATCATCACCACTTCCGGCCTGCTGGCAGCCTCGGTGGCGGACGGCGGCTTCTCACCCTTCCAGACAGCACTCATTCTGGTGGCCATGGGCTTCGGGGCGCTTGGCCTCAGCCACGTAAATGACTCCGGCTTCTGGATCGTGACCCGCTTTCTCGGCCTCTCGGTGGCGGACGGACTCAAGACCTGGACGGTGCTCACCACCATCCTGGGCCTGGCAGGGTTTGCCCTGACGTTCCTGGTCTGGGTTCTGACCGGGGGCCTGGGCGTCTGATGCGCACCCGACTCGACCACCTGGTCACCTCCGCCCTCCAGCAGGGCTGCGCCGTCCCGGCCTTCACCTGCTACGACTTCACCACTGCGCTGGCCGTGGTGGCTGCCGCTGAGGAATCCGGCCGCGGAGTTATCCTGCTGGTGACCCCCAAGACGGCCGCCACGTCCAACGGCCTGCGCCTTATCGGAGCACTCCGCGGCCTCGCCGACGCAGCCGCCGTGCCCGTGGCTGTGCAGCTGGACCACGCCAGTGACCTCCAGGTAATGTCCGACGCCGTCGCGGCAGGGGCGGATTCCGTCCTCGCCGACGGTTCGTCCCTTCCTTACGAGGACAACATTGCACTGGTCCGGGCGGCCCGTGAGCTGCTGGGACCCACCGTGGTGCTGGAAGCCGAGCTGGGCGGCCTCGCCGGGGATGAGGACCGCGCCTTTGGCGCGGACCAATCCGGCGTAGCCGTGGCGGGGCTGACGGATTCGGCCCAGGTGGAGGACTTTGTGTCCCGCACCGGCGCCGAACTACTGGCGGTCGCCGTCGGGAACGTCCACGGCAAGTACAAGGGGGAGCCGCAGCTGCGCTGGGACGTCCTGCAGGACATCGCGGTGCGGACCCACATCCCGCTGGTGCTCCACGGAGCGTCCGGGATCCCTGCGGAGGAGCTGGTGAAGGCTGCCTCCATGAACGTTGGCAAGGTCAACTTCAACACTGAGCTCCGCACTGGCGTGCTCGCAACCTTGGAGGAGCAGTTGCCGGGGCACCGGTCCGACGGCGAGAACCTCCAGGGCCTTTTGGGCCACTGGAACCAGTCCGCGGGCAGCTTCGCAACCACAGCGCTGGCAACGCTCACGCGCTGACGTGCTCTTGAAAGAGGGGGGCCAGGATTAACCATGATCCTGGCCTCCCTTCTTGCTGTGCTGATGGTGAAGGGTAAGCCGGGGCATTGCCAGCGGGGTGAAGTAGTGCCAGTGTCGAACCATGACCGAGAACACGATGTCCACCGAGGATAAGTTCACCCCCGACGTCTCGCTGAGGCGCAACGACGCGCATCACCGCTACGAGCTGCATGTGGGCGGCAAACTCGCCGTCCAGTCCTTCTACCGGGACCTTCCCGGCCATATCGACTTCAGCCACACCGAGACGTCGCCGGGCTTTGAGGGCCAGGGCCTGGGCAAGGTCCTTGCCCACTTCGCGCTGGATGACGTGGTGGCAGCGGGAAAACGGATCATCCCGCACTGCCCCTTCATTGCGGGCTACCTTCGCCAGCACGAGGGCTACGAGCAGTGCGTGGACTGGCCCGACAGCCCGGCGAGGAACGGCTCGGGAGCTTAAGGGGCGGCACCAGCAACCGCAAAGAAAACAATTCCTGCCCACGGACCGGGTTGCGCGTTATTGTGCGGCAGCGCCGGGTACCTTTCCTGGGCGCGGTCTTGCAGAGGGCGCACGCATTGTGAATCCGCGCCCTGTCTAAGGGCGCAGCGCACCGGGAAGGAATCCGGGATGAATCACCAGGAACAACTGTTTGACGTGGCTGTCATCGGCGGCGGGCCTGCCGGGCTCAGTGCAGGGGTTGCCCTCGCCAGGGCCTTGCGGTCCGTAATAGTGATCGACGCCGGTGGGCAAAGGAACCTGCCCGCAGAAGGCGTGCACGGTTTCCTTACCCGTGAGGGTATGAGTCCCAGGGAACTCCTGGCTGCCGGACGGGAAGAACTGGCAGAGTACGGCGGGGAAGCCATCGCCGGTGAGGTGAAGTCCGCCACGCGCGACGGCGACAACTTCGTACTCTCGCTCGACGACGGCACAACCTGCACCGCCCGCCGGCTGCTCATCACCTCCGGAATTCAAGATGAGCTCCCCGACCTGCCGGGGGTGGCCGACCGCTGGGGGCGGGATGTGCTCTACTGCCCTTATTGCCATGGCTGGGAAATCCGAAACCAAAAGGTGGGAGTGCTGGCCTCCGACGCCCACGCGGTTCTCCACGCCCTGACCTTCCGGCAGTGGAGCCCGGACGTGACCCTCCTGCTCAACGGCGAACTGGCGCTCAGCCCGGGCCAATCGGAACAGCTGGACGCACGGTCCGTCAAGGTCATTGAGGGCCGGGTCCGCGGGCTGGTAAGCCAGGACGACAAGCTCACGGCGGTTACGCTCGACGACGGATCGGCAGTACCGCTGGAAGTGCTGGTGGTCAGCCCCGAAACCGTCAGCAAGGCCAACATGCTCCAAGCCCTGGGGCTGGAGCCTGATGATCTGGAAGAGGGGCCGGGGCACGCGCCTGGCGACGGACGAATCGGGGCGCACGTCCTGCCCGGGAGTCTGGGCCGCCGGCAATGCCACCGACGTTTCCGCCCAGGTCATGACTGCGGCGGCTGCCGGGCTGAAGGCTGCCGCCGCCATTAACGCGGACTTGGTCCTGGAGGATACGCGCCTGGCGGTGGAAGCCGCCAGGGCTCCCGTTGCCCGTTAGCTCGCCAGGGCGTGCAGGCTGGCTACCGGGACATCGATGGTGAAACCGCAGCCGCAGCGGTAGGTGTCAACGCTGGCGGTCGGGGAGCCGGCGCTCACCGCAATGACCTGGGCACTGTCAACGTGGACGGGCTGGTGCAGCGGCGTGGCGTCCGGATCCACCAGCTGCATGGGGGCACGGCAATGCATCCGTGAATTCAGGGTGACCAGCAGCCCCGCATCCACCGGACGGATGAAGCTCAATGAGGCTTCTGCTCCTGCTTCGTGCTCCGCAGGAGCCCCTGGCTGGTTTTCTGTAACGCTGGTCATGATGGTCGTCCTTGGGCTTCTTCACGGTGCTGCCGGCGTTGGCAGCACCGCCGCGACTGCTTGCGGAGGTTCATTTACTACATAACCTAAGCATGCTTACTAATGGCTGGGCAAATCGGCGTGTGGCCCATGACACATGCGGCTTGGCCCGGTCTGCAGCAGATGCCGGCTATTCGTGCCGGACGGTTCCGCTGGCGGCCGCCCCTAGCCGCGCCGGCGCTGCCACTGGGTTGCGTGCCACAGCAGCAGTCCGATGACGGCGATGATGCCGCCCAGAATTGCATGCGGTGCAAGGGTGAAAACCATGAAAGCCAGCGGCATTTCTCCGCTCGACGGTCCCAGTGCCAGGTTGGCGTTGAGGAGCGCCGCGAGGCCGCCGCCGATCAGCACGGCAGCCATTGGCCATAGAACCACAATGAACGGGTTGATGCCGAAGCGACCCACGCCTGTCGAATTTTCCACCGCTGCAGACTGCAGCTTCTCGCTAACCGGGTTTCCGTCTTGGTCCACTTCCCGGAATCCGACCGCGCTTCCTGACTGCTCCACGTTTCCCCCAATTGATGCGCAGCAATACGCAGCCGTGGCTGCTGGTAGCCCAACCCTAGCGCTGGCACCCCGCGTTGTCTTGTCACACGGTCGGGCATGCGTGGGGGGACATTCTGCGGGAGCAGTGGCTCCGACTGCCAGTCAATGACGGCCCGTGAGGCAATATATGGCCGAAATTAGAACCCATGGGACCAATACATCACAAAAGTTTGATTAAAAGGGTGTCCTAAGTAAGGCTTGCCTTTGCACTTGGATGATCGCCGACCGACCGAAGGAAAACCGTGCCCCTGATGCCCCGTCTTGACGAGTTACAAATGGACTCCCCACCAAATAACCCCGAGCCGTCGGGCCAGGACTTCGGTTCGCGCGTGGAACTCGCCCTCGGAGCCACTAACCACCTCTTCAACGCGCGCAATTCACCCCGCTACGTGGCACAGGTCCTGCAGGGTGTCACAACCGTTGCCACCAAACTGGAGCGGGGCACACGGCCGTTCACCGGCGTCGCACCTACGGAGTTGAAGGCGCGGGTAGCGGCGGTTGACCTCGAAACGCCCCTGCCGGACACGGCTGCCGCGCTGCAGGAACTCGAAGACGTTTACCTGCGCGACGCGGTCTACTTCCACGACGCCAAGTACGCGGCGCACCTGAACTGCCCCGTGGTGATTCCGGCGTTGGTGGGTGAGGCCATCCTGTCCGCGGTGAACTCATCGATGGATACCTGGGACCAGAGCGCAGGTGCCACCATGATTGAACGCCGTCTCGTCGACTGGGCCGCGGAAAGGCTGCACCTGGGAAGCGATGCCGACGGCATTTTTACATCCGGCGGCAGCCAGTCCAACCTCCAGGCCCTGCTGATCGCACGCAACCACGCAGTGGCCGGGCTCCGGCAGGACCCGTCCCGGAGCGACCTCCGGCTCCCGGCCCTGCTGGACACACTACGGATCTTTACTTCCGAGGACAGCCACTTCAGCATCCAGAAGTCGGCATCCATGCTGGGCCTGGGGTTCGACGCCGTCATCACCGTTCCCTGCACGCCTGACCACCGCATGGACCCTGCCTCCCTCGCGGAGGCCATGGCGGAAGCGCACGACGCCGGCCTGTCGCCCATGGCGGTTGTCGCCACCGCCGGGACTACAGACTTCGGCGCGGTGGACCCGCTCGCAGAGCTCGCCGCACTGGCCCGGGCCTACGGCGCCTGGTTCCACATCGACGCCGCGTACGGCGGCGGCCTGATGGTTTCCGGCCGCTACCGCCACCTCCTGGACGGAATTGGGCTGGCCGATTCGGTAACCGTGGACTTCCACAAAACCTTCTTCCAGCCGGTCAGTTCCAGCGCATTGCTGGTCCGCGACCGCACCATGCTCCGCCACATCACCTACTACGCGGACTACCTCAACCCGGAAAGCGCCGCCCTTGCCGAGATCCCCAACCAGGTGGACAAAAGCATCCAGACCACCCGGCGCTTTGATGGGCTGAAGCTCTGGCTGACCCTTCGCATTATGGGCGCGGAGGCGGTCGGCGCCCTGTTCGATGAAGCCATAGACCTTGCCGCCCGCGTCGGCTCGCTCCTCGCCGCCGAGGACGATTTCGAACTGGCCGCACCGCCCCAGCTCAGCACCCTCGTCTTCCGGTACCGGCCACGCTTGGAATCCGGCGGGCGCCTCTCCGAAGACGCCGCCGATGCCCTGAACCCGGCCATCCGTGCCGCCGTCTTCGCCTCCGGGAAAGCTGTGGTTGCCGGGACGACAGTGGGAGGGCGCCACTATCTCAAGTTCACCCTTCTCAACGCCGAGGCCACCCTTGAGGATATTGCCGGGATCGTCTCCCTTCTGCGCCGCACCGGCGCGGGTCTGCTGCAGCGCGAGGTATCCGCGTGAGCACCTCCACCAACAGCAGGATTTACGACTTCGCTGCCGTCGGCGTCGGGCCCTTCAATTTGGGGCTCGCCGCACTTGCGGAGCCGGTGGAAGGAGTGAACGGCATCTTTCTGGAGCGCCGGGAAGCCTTTGACTGGCACCCCGGAATGATGCTGGAACCCGCCCACCTCCAAGTCCCCTTCATGGCCGATCTCGTCACCATGGCCGACCCCACCTCGCCCTACTCGTTCCTGAACTTCCTCAAGCAGACCGGCCGGCTGTACCGCTTTTACATCCGGGAGAACTTTTATCCGCTGCGTGCCGAGTACAACCAGTACTGCCAGTGGGTGGCCGGGCAGCTGCCCGCCGTGCGTTTTGGCACAGTTGTGCTGGACGTGACGTACCGCGACGGCGTGTACCGGCTTTCCGTCTCCGGCCCGGAAGGGCCTGGGGTGCTGCTGGCGCGGCGGCTGGTGCTGGGCACCGGCACCTCCCCGTACGTGCCGGAGGCCGCGGCAGGAATTCTGGCCCAAGCGGCAGCCGGTGGCGGGGGAGTGGTTATCCATAACGCCGATTATTTGGCCCGGAAGGCGGAACTGCAGCAGCAGCGGAGCATCACCATCCTCGGCAGTGGCCAGAGTGCCGCCGAGATCTACTGCGAGCTGCTGCAGGAATCGGACGCGCACGGCTACCAGCTGAACTGGGTGACCCGCTCCGGCCGCTTCTTCCCGCTGGAATACACCAAGCTCACCCTCGAGATGACCTCCCCCGAGTACGTGGACTACTTTCACGGCCTCCCGCAGCACCAGCGCGACCACCTCAACAAGACCCAGAAGAACCTCTACAAGGGCATCAACTCCGACCTGATCGACGCCATCTACGACCTGCTTTACACCAAGAGCATCTCCGGCATGGTGGACACCCGGCTGCTGACGCATTCGACCCTGACTGCCGCCCACTGGAACCCGGAAGCGGAAACCCACACCCTGCACCTGGAACACGGGGAGCAGGGCACGTCCTACACGCTGGACAGCGAAGCGGTGGTGCTGGCCACCGGTTATGGCTACCAGGAACCAGGCTTCCTGGCCGGCATCCAGGACCGGATCGCCCGGGACGCCGCCGGGAGGTTCGCCGTGGACCGGAACTACAGCACCGGCGTCGAACCCGGAGAAATCTTCGTCCAGAACGCGGAGCTGCACACCCACGGATTCGTCACCCCGGACCTGGGCATGGGCGCTTACCGCAACTCCTGCATCCTGCGGGAGATCACCGGCCGCGAGGTATACCCGGTGGAGCGCAGCATCGCCTTCCAGCAGTTCGGCGCGCCGGCAGACCTGGGGGTCTTTGAGACGGTGTCAGAGGCTGGAACAGGGGTGCCGGCGTGAGGTTCACGTTCCGCTGCCTCGACCCAGAAGCCGACGCGCCGCTCCTCCACGCCTGGGTAACTCAACCCTACGCCGCGTTCTGGGGCATGCTGTCCGCGAGTGTGGACGACGTGGTGGAGGAGTACACAAAAATCCAAACCAACGGCCACCACCACGCATTGCTGGGGCTCGACGACGGCGTCCCCGCCTTCCTGATGGAGGAATACCTTCCAGCGTTCTCACCGCTGGCGCCGGTCTACCCCGTCCTCCCCGGGGACCTGGGCATGCACCTGTTGGTGGCGCCGCCGGCGGAAGGGCCTGAACCTGGTTACACCACCGCTGTCATGGACGCAGTCCTGGACCGGCTGTTCGCCAAGCCCGGAGTGGACCGCGTCGTGGTGGAACCGGATGCGGGCAACACCAAAATCCACGCCCTCAATGAGCGGCTGGGCTTCCAATTCGCCGGGGTAGTCACCCTGCCGGATAAGGACGCGCTGCTGAGCTTCTGCAGCCGCGATGACTACCTCGCCGCCCGCGCGGCCTTGCCCCTCACCCGTACCACCCTCCAGGAAGCCGCACTATGACCATCCACCTCGAATCCTCCACTCCTGCCCCCGCCACGGACCTTGCCCCCGCAGCTGCCGCACCCCACCTCACCGGCGACCGGTGGGACAGGGCAAACCGGCACCTGCTCCGCAAGGCGCTCGCGGAGTTCTCGCACGAGCGGATCCTTGCCCCGGAACCGGTCGCTGAAGAGCCGGGCAGCTACCGGGTGCGGAGCGACGACGGCACGCATGAGTACCGTTTCAGCGCACGGGTCCTCGAACTCGACCATTGGTCCGTCGACGCCGATTCCGTCCGGTACTTCCTGCACGGCACCGAAGCGCCGCTGGACGCGCTCGAGTTCATTACGGCGTTCTCGGGCACCCTTGGCATCAACCTCCAGATGCTCCCCGTGTACCTCGAGGAGATCAGCAGCACCCTGGCGAGCCACGCCTACAAGCAGTGGGCCGGCCAGCCGTCGGCCGCCGAACTGGCGGCGGGGGTCACCGGCGGACTGGACCGCGCGGTCGACTTCCAGGCCATCGAGCGGAGCATGACCGAGGGCCACCCTTGCTTTGTGGCCAACAACGGACGCCTGGGCTTCGGCCTCAACGACTACCGCGCCTTCGCCCCCGAAACGGGCGCTCTAGTGCAGCTTGAATGGATCGCCGTGCACCGCAGCCACGCCGTCTTTACGTCCAGCGCGGGGCTGGACTACCAGGCCCACCTGAAGGCCGAACTCGGCGCATTGCTGGGCCATTTCGCCGCCGGATTGCAGGTGCTGGGCCGGGACCCGGACCAGTACTTCCTGATGCCGGTGCACCCGTGGCAGTGGGAGAACAAGCTCACCGTGACGTTCGCCGCGGAGATCGCCCGGCAGCGCATCGTCCACCTGGGCACCGGGACGGACAGCTACCAGGCGCAGCAGTCCATCCGTACGTTCTTCAACACCAGTGTTCCGGACCGCCACTACGTCAAGACTGCCTTGTCCGTGCTGAACATGGGTTTTATGCGTGGGTTGTCGCCGCAGTACATGAAGGCGACCCCGGCCATCAACGACTGGCTGCGGAACCTGATCGAGGCGGACGGCGCACTCCAGTCACGCGGGTTCACCATGATCGGCGAAATCGCCGCCATTGGCTACCACAACGGGTACTACGAGGCCGGGTCAACCAACGGCTCGCCATACCGGAAGATGCTGTCCGCGCTGTGGCGCGAGAGCCCGCTGCCGCTCCTGCAGGACGGGCAGCAGTTGGCCACCATGGCGTCGCTCCTGCACGTGGACTCCGAGGGCACGTCGATGGTTTCCGCCCTCATCGAACGCTCGGGGCTGGCGCCGGAGCAGTGGTTGCGGCGGTACTTCGAGGCGTACCTGGTTCCGCTGGTGCACTGCCTGTACCAGTACGAACTGGCCTTTATGCCGCACGGCGAGAACGTCATCCTTGTCCTCGAGGATGGCGTGCCGGTCCGCGCCATCATGAAGGACATCGCGGAGGAAATTGTGGTCATGGGAGACAGGCTGGACCTGCCCGAAGAGGTGTCACGGATCAAGGCGGACATTCCGGACGACGAGAAGGTGCTGGCCATATTCACTGACGTCTTCGACTGCATCTTCCGCTTCCTGGCCGCGCTCCTCGAGGAGGACGGAAAGCTGAGGCAGGAGGAGTTCTGGCGCACAGCTGCTGCCGCCATCAAGGACTACCAGGCACAGCATCCCGGGCTGGCCGACCAGTTTTCACGGCATGACCTCTTTACCGCAGACTTTGAGCTGTCCTGCCTCAACAGGCTGCAGCTGCGCAACAACCAGCAGATGCTGGATTTGGCGGATCCTTCCGGCGGGCTGCAGATGGCCGGGCGCCTGGCGAACCCGTTGGCGAGGTTCGCGGGGCAATAACCCAGGACAGGACACCGGTGGCTAGGCTGGCAGCATGACTGCAGACATCGCCGCAACCACAGCCCTTATCACCGGTGCCAGTGCAGGCCTGGGTTCCGAGTTCGCACGGCAGCTCGCGGCCAAAGGGTGCAACCTGGTGCTGGTGGCGCGGAACCGGGCCCGCCTCGAGGAAACAGCGGCGGGCTTGGAACAGCGCTACGGAATCACGGCCGAGGTGCTGCCCGCGGACCTGACGGACGACGCCGGCGTGGCCGCCGTCGTCAGACGCCTGTCCGAACCGCAGCGGCCGGTGGGGATCCTGGTCAACAACGCAGGGATCGGGCTGCTGCACAATTTCGAGGACAACCCCATCTCGGAGGAGAAGAAGCACCTGAAGCTGCATGGCGAGACGGCCATGGAGCTCACCCATGCTGCGCTGAAGGGCATGCTGGAGCGGGGCAGCGGCCGGATCATCAACGTGGCGAGCATCGCCGCGTTCCTGCCCAGGGGAACTTACTCCGCGGCGAAGGCGTGGCTGGTGAGCTTCAGCCGCTGGGCCAACCTCACCTACCGCCCGCGCGGCATCAAGGTCACCGCGGTATGCCCAGGCTTTACCCACACCGAATTCCACGACCGGATGGGAATGGACAAGTCCGTGGCGCCGTCATGGGCCTGGCTGAACGCTGAGCGGGTAGTGCGGGAGGGCCTGGCGGACAACGAGCGGGGCAAAGCGGTGTCCATCCCGTCCAAGCGGTACAAGGCAGTGGCGGCGCTGGCGAGGGTGGCGCCGGCACGGTTAGTGGCGGGACCGGCGCGCAAACCCAAATAGAACTGCAGGGTTGCGCGTACCCGCCCGCCGCACTGCAACCACCACAGCGATTCCCACCAATGCACCCACCAGCGTCTCGACGCCGCGTTCCAGAATCAGGACTGCGGGGTCGATGGGGTCGGCGAGCTGGGTCATCAGGAGGATCACCGGCGTAAAGGAGACCATGGCCAGGCCGTAATGACGGGCCATAAACAACTCGGTGGTGAACTGGAACAGGATCACCAGCAGTGCCAGCAGCACGGCTTGCCGGCCGGGGAACAGCCCTGCCAGGGACCACGGGCCGGGCATGATGACCGCGGCTGTGACCGCCAGCCCCACGAACGTCCCCACAATGCGGTGGATCCCGCGCCGGACGCTGCTGGGGAGGTCGGCGCCGGCGAGAGGCACGGCCGCGGCTGCCATGGCCCAGTGCGGGTGGCCGCTGCCGGACAGGACCCCGACCGTTCCCGCGGCGCCGACAGCGAGGACGTACCGGGCAGCGTGCATCAGCAACTCAGGGCGGCCGGCGGGCTGTTCGGCAGGAGCGCTCCGGACGGCCCCGCGCTGCCAGGACCTGTGGCGGATCCAGCCGCCGAAGCCCACCAGTAGGGAGAAGGCGGCCGACCCTGCGGCGATGAGCATGGCGACCTGCCAGGGAACCTCCATAGGTACCGAGGCGCAGGCTCCGAGCGCAAGGACGCCGAAGAAGGGCCCGTTGGGTTTGAGCCGGACCCGGTCCGCGAACACCGATCCGACGCCGGCCAGCACTGCTTCGACGGCGACGAGCCACCACGAGTGCAGGTGGTTGACGGACAGGAACAGGCCGACAGCAACCCCGCCGAGCAGGACTACCGCGGCCTGGGCCTGGTGCCGGAGGCGGAGCTGGTGCGGTTCCGAGCGGCCGTACATGCCGGTCAGGGCACCGAAGACGGCATACATGATGAGGTCGGTGTGGCCTGCCGCCAGGAGCAGGAGCGAGGGCACTGCAACGCTGATGGCTACCCGCAGTGCTGCGAGGTGGTCCCGGTTGGCCGGCTCCAGCCGATGAAGGGCGCGCACCTGCTCCACAAGTAGCTTCATGGTGCACCGTCCCTGCTTGTCACTGAGTTCCTTCCGGGCCTTTCGGAACGTATCACCGGCAGCTCCATCCGGGCCATTCCCGGGCGGCCACAGGACATAAATGAACATGGCGGCAAGGCCTGAGGTGGCAAGGCAAAGGCCCGTTCTGCGCAGCTTCCGCAGAAGCTGCGCAGAACGGGCCGGGAGCGTTGCTACAAGGCCTCCCCGGTGGGGGACTGCCTGGGTGCTGTCGCCTGCCTGGTTGCGCGGCTAGACCTGGGCGGGAGCCTTTCCGGCAGAACTCGAATCCGTGATGTCCTGGGTCTCGAACGGCAGTTCGTCAAGATCGATCAGCGGGTTCTCATCCTGTGTGGCCACCAGCTCGCGGGCCTCTGCCTGGGTGTCCACGCTGGGCATGGAGCCTGGCAGCGGGCGCTGGGCCGACTCCTTCAGGAAGTAAATGGCGACGGCACCCACCAGGGACGTGCCCATCAGGTAGTAGGCCGGCATCATGTCGTTGCCGGTGGCACTGATGAGGGCTGCCACGATGAACGGGGTCGTTCCGCCGAAGATTGCCACGGAGAAGTTGTAGGCGATGCCCATGGCGCCGTAGCGGCTGGACGTGGGGAACTGGGCCGGGAGTGCGGAGGCCAGGTTGGCCACGTAGAACGTCACCGGGAACGCGATCAGGGAAAGGCCGGCCAGCGTGGACCAGATTTCGCCGATGCCGATCAGCAGGAAGGCCGGGGTTGCCAGGACAACCGTACTCAGCGCTCCGATCCACAGGACAGGGCGCCGGCCAATCCGGTCGGACAACTTTCCGGTGAGCGGGATGCAGAGGCTCATGACCACCAGTACGGGGATGGTCAGCAGCGTGCCGTGCACCTCGTCGTAGCCCTTGGACTCCGTGAGGTATGTGGGCATGTAGGAGGTGAGGGCGTAACCGGCGGTGTTGGCTGCCGCAACCAGGATCATCGCCACGATGATTGAGCGCCAGTAAGCCTTCACGATTCCCACCGGGCCCTTGACCGTGGCGTCATCCGAGGCGGCGGCGTGCTTGGCAAGGTCTTCCTGTGCGTCCAGGGTTGCCTGGAATTGGGGAGACTCCTCGATCTTGCTCCGGAAGTAGACGGCGATCAGGCCCAGGGGACCGGCAACCAGGAACGGAATTCGCCAGCCCCACTCTTCCATGGCCGCCTGGCCGAGGGTCAGCTGCAGGGCGGACACCAGTGCCGCGCCGAGGGCGAAGCCAAAGTAGCTGCCCATATCCAGGAAGCTGGCGAAGAAACCGCGTCGCTTGTCCGGGGCGTACTCGCTGACGAACGTAGTGGCGCCGGCGTATTCGCCACCCGTGGAAAAGCCCTGGACGATCTTCAGCAGCACCAGCAGGCCTGCTGCCCACAGCCCGATCTGGGCGTAACCGGGAAGGAGCCCGATGGCGAAGGTGCTTGCCGCCATGATCATCAGCGTGGTGGCCAGGATCTTCTGGCGGCCCATCTTGTCGCCGAGCCAGCCGAAGATCACGCCGCCGAGGGGGCGGGCGATAAACGTTGCGGCGAAGGTCCCCAGCAGGAAGAGCGTCTGGGTGGTGGGGTCGGACTCCGGCAGGAAGACGGGTCCCATGGTGGTGATGAGGTAGCCGAACACGCCAACGTCGTACCATTCCATGGTGTTGCCGACGATGGTTCCGCCGAGGGCCTTTTTCAGCATGGGCTGGTTGACAACGTTGACGTCCGACTCCTTGAGCCGGCGGCGCTTCAGGATATTCGGCTTCCGCGGACCCCTGGCAGCCGAGGCTGGGGTGCCGGGGGGTGAAACTGGGTCGGTTCCGGAGGCGTTGTAATCGCCTGCGGAAGAGTCGGTGATGCTTCGGTCTGTGGGCATTTGGGTAACTCCCGTGGAGGTCATTTGCTTGCGACTTGTAGCTGCCCCGCTCCGGGCAGGCCTTCAATTTTACGCGAATGCCATGGCACGGGTGTGCCTGATGCCGTAGGGTTACCCCTTTTAATGGCCCTCAACTGCCGGTTCCCGGAAACTTCTTTCCCGGCTTTTCCCGCGCCAGCACTGGGATCGGTGACCCCCGGCGCCATCGTTACCGAATCTTTTTCCTTTTGGACGTCCGAAACCCTCTTTTGCCCCGTATCTGCGCGGAATAGTGACGCCGCCCACGGCTTCTGCGCCGTCCCGCAGCTAACCCGCATGACCCGGCCGGGGCCGCCGTCGTTCTTACTTGCAGCCGCTGCTGCTCCAAGGGGTTCACAGGTGCCCTGCGCTTCCCTATGGTTGTGCCATGGGAACACTTTCTTTCAAGTAGGCGCGCGCCCGCGGCCAGGCCACTGCCGGCCGCTCCTTCTGTTGCGGAAGGCCCGATGTGGGCCTCTATTTTTAGCACTTCATTTCACTGCGGAAAGGAAGAACAATGGCTGACGAAAACACTGGAAAACACATAGCGCCGGAGTTGGCGGATCACCTGGCGGAGGCAATGGAAGCCCCCGACATGCCTGGTGCAGCGGCCCCGCTGTCCCCGATGGGGACGAACGGCCAGCGGACCTGGCCGGACGGCAACGGGAAACGGCGGCATCCCAGGGAACGTGGTTCCAGCCACGGCTGGATGGGGCAGGGGGCAGCCGTGACAGCGGTTCACCGCACCGGCCGGCCGCAAATGCCGCACTCCTCCTAGCGCAACTCGAAATCACAATCGACACGCAGGTTACCTGGCGGCCCCGTTATTAGGTGGTCGCCAGGTAATTTCTGCGCCGAGGGGGAATGGTCGAGTCCCGGTCAGCCTTCCCGGACCACCTCGGCCGGGTCCTTGTCCAGCCGCCAGCCGCGCCAGACCGGATGGCGGAGCCGCCCCGTCCCGGTCCATTCGCTGTACGTCACTTCGCCAACAAGCTGCGGGGTTACCCAGTGCGCGTCCGCCGAGTCCTCGCGCGGAACATCCTGGAAGGGGGACGTTTTTCGGGCGAGACGGTCCACGGTCTGCCGGAGTTCCGTCAGCTCGCGGAAACTGAAACCGCTGCCCACCCTGCCCACGTAGCGCAGGTTCCGGCCGTCCGGGATGCCTACCAGCAGCGACCCCACCGAGTCCTGGCGGGCGCCCTTGCCGGGCCGCCAGCCGCCCACCACCACCTCCTGGGTCTGGTCGAGCTTGAGCTTGATCCAGGTCCGCGTGCGCCGGCCGCTCACGTACCGGCTGTCGGTGCGCTTGGCCATCACGCCCTCGAGGCCCAGTTCCTGCGCGCTCTCCAGGATGTGCTCCACCCGGTCCTCGAGGACCGTGGAAAGGTCCACCGGGCTGTCGGACGGGCTGAAGAACTGCTCCAAACGCTGGCGGCGCTTGATGAGGGGCAACCTGCGGAGGTCGGTCCCGCCGTCGTACAGCAGGTCAAACAGCATCAGCCGGACCGGGATGGCCCTGCGTGCTTTGGCCACATCGCCGGGCCGGGTGAGTTTCATGCGTCCCTGGAGCAGCCCAAAGTCCGGCCGGCCTGAAGGTCCGACGGCGATGATCTCGCCGTCCGCGACAAACGGCTGGGGCGGCCAGCTGTCCCTGTCCGTGAACTCGGGGTAGGTCTTGCTGACGTCGTTCCCGTTGCGGCTGAAGATCCTGACTATCTCCTCGTCGGCGACGAGGAGGGCGCGTATCCCGTCCCACTTGAGTTCGAACTGCCAGTTGCTGCCCTGGAGGTCCGCCATCGTCCCTGACGTGGCCATCATGGGGCCGAAATCCTCGGGTGACGCCGAAGGGGCGGGCGACGGCGGAACTTGGGATGGCTCTTCGGCTTCCTCTTCCGGCTCCGCGGCTTCCTCCGGCCCGTCATCCGGTACTGGCACGGAATGGTGCCTGCTGCTCGGATGGTCCTTGTCCATGAGGTGTATGAGCCACTGGCCTTCGGAGTCCCTGCCCTGCCCGCGGCCGGTATGGATCAGCGCGAACTTCCGGGTGCCGCCCAAGCCGCCACCCTCGGAACCTGTGAGGGTGACGATGACTTCCCTGCCGTTGATCCACTTGTGCAGTTCATAGGTGCCGGTGTCCCAGATGGTCATCTCACCGGCGCCGTACTCACCTTTGGGGATGGTGCCGTGAAAAGTGAGGTAGTCCAGCGGGTGGTCCTCGGTCTGGACCGCCAGGTGGTTCTTGCCACCGGTTTCGGGAACCCCCTTGGGCAAGGCCCAGGACACAAGGACGCCGTCGTGCTCCAGTCGCAGGTCGAAGTGCAGCCGGCTGGCATGGTGCTCCTGGATGACAAAGCTGTCCCCGCTGCCCTCCGCGCCGGCAAAGGGCTCAGGCGTCTTTTTCGGGTCGCGCATGGAGCGGTATTTGCCCAGCCGCGGGTCGCCGTCGTCATCCTTGTCAGGGGCGTCCGCGTTGGGGCGGGAGGCGCGGACGACGGCAGCGAACGGCTCCGTGCCGTCCTGCACCCTCCGCAGCACCTCCTGGTAGTCCAGGTGCCGAAGGCCCGGAGTGCTGATCTCCTGCCAAGTCCGGGGCGCAGCAACCATAGGGGTGGGGCGGCCTCGGAGCGAATACGGAACGATGGTGGTTTTGGCCGCATTGTTCTGGCTCCAATCCACCAGCACCTTGCCTTTGCGAAGGGTCTTCTTCATGTCGCTGACCGCCAGGTCAGGGTGGTCCGCCTCCAGTGCCCGCGCCAACTCGCGGGCGAATGCGGAAATTTGGTCGGAGCTCTGGCTTCGGTCCAGTGCGGCGTACAGGTGGATGCCTTTGCTGCCGCTGGTTACCGGGACCGGATCCATGCCCACGTCCTCGAGGATGGAGCGGGCCAGGAGCGCCACCTCAACGCACTCCTCCAGGCCCGCACCTTCGCCGGGGTCCAGGTCCAGCACCAGCCGGTCAGGGTTCAGCTGGTTGCCGTGTGAATCCACCTGCCACTGGGGAACGTGAATTTCCAGCGAGTTGATCTGGCCGAACCACGTGAGCGTGGCGGGGTCGTTGACCATCGGATAGTGGATGGTCCGGTCCTTGTGCGTGATGGCGGCACGCGGCAGCCAGCCCGGGGCAGAGTCCTCGAGGTTCTTCTGGAAGAACACCTCGCCCGGCTTCTCCGCGGTGCCCACGCCGTTGACCCACCGCTTCCTGGTAGCCGGCCTGTCGGCAGCAGCGGGGATCAGGACACGGGCCACCGCGGCGTAGTAAGCCAATACGTCGGCCTTGGTGGTGCCGGTCTCCGGGTAGATGACCTTGCCCAGGTTGGTGAGGGTCAATTCCCGGCCCGCAACCCGGACACGCTCCTTAGCTGCGGCCATAGGGCTTCACCTCCGGGGCTGCGTGATGTTGACTTAGGGAATGAGAGCCATCTGGAAAGGTGCCATCGCGTTTGGCCTGGTCAACGTACCCGTGAAGGTCTACAGCGCCACCGAAGATCATGACATCAGTCTGCACCAGGTCCACAACGCCGACGGCGGCCGTATCCGCTACCAGCGCAGGTGCGAAGTTTGCAGCCAGGTCATTGATTATTCGGATATTGAGAAGGCCTACGAGGAGGACGGCCGGACCGTCATCCTTGCCAAGGACGAGCTCAAGGCCATTCCGGCGGAGAACAGCCACGAGATCGAGGTGGTGCAGTTCGTCCCGTCCGAGCAGCTTGAACCCATGATGTTCGAGAAGAGCTACTACCTCGAGCCGGACTCGAAATCGCCCAAGGCCTACGTGCTGCTGCGCCGGGCGCTGGAGGACACGGACCGGGTGGCTATCGTCCAGTTCGCGCTGCGCGAGAAGACCCGGCTGGGTGCCTTGCGGATCAAGGACGACACCTTGGTCCTCCAGTCCCTGCTCTGGCCTGACGAGGTACGCGAAGCCAACTTCCCTTCCCTGGAGGCGGATATCAAGATCTCCGCGCAGGAACGCGACATGTCCGCGGCCCTGGTGGAGTCCATGGCAGCCGACTTCGACCCCGCCCACTTCACCGATGACTACCAGGTGCAGCTGCGCCAGCTCATCGAGGCCAAACTCGAACAGGGCGACTCCCTTGATACCGACGAAACGTTTGGCGTGGAAGCCGGCGAGGGCGGCAAGGGCGAGGTCATTGACCTGATGGAAGCACTGAAACGGAGCCTGGACCGGAAGCGCGGAGGCGGATCCGATGCTTCCGCCGCAGGCTCGGGCGACGAAGACTCGGCCGAGTCCGGCGACGACGAGGAAGAAGGCGCCAAGCCGGCGCGCAAGAGGGCTGCGGCCACCAAACAGACGGGGAGTAAGTCTGCCGACACGAAATCCACGGCGGCCCGGTCCGCCAGCAAGTCCACCGCCGCGAAGTCGACCGGCACAAAGACCAGCACGGCAAAGACCAGCACGGAAAAGTCCACCGACACCAAGTCCGCTGCAGCGAAGTCCACGGCGGGTAAGACCGCGGCCAAACCTGCCGCCAAAAGCACCACCAGCAAGGCAACCGGCACCAGGGCGCGGAAGCCGGCGTAATGGACCGGAGCCTGCGGCGCCTGTTCGGTGGGTTAATGCCATGAGTATGAAACTACTAAGCCTGCTTGCTTTCCGGTAGTCGGTACCGCTTCGCAGCCGGGCTGCCTGCAGCAGAGTCTTTACGCCTGCCGTCTTGGGGCTCCCCTCTTTGCGGCCCGTCTTTACAGTTGACTTCGGCGAGTTCACAATGAGTCGCATCGCAGCCTCCGCTGTGCCCGCAGCGCGCTGTTCACTCACTGACGAACCATCACAGTAGAGAGAGGCACAGTCATGACAGACCAAACAGATGTCCTGGAGGCGGACCGGGCGCTCAAGCAGAAGCACAGGGCCATGTGGGCGTCAGGGGACTACCCGGCGCTCGCCGGTGAATTGCTCCCCGAATTGGGAGCCATCCTGGTGGAAGCCTGCGGCGTCAACTCACGCCAGCGGGTCCTGGACGTCGCCGCAGGGGCAGGAAATGCGGCCATCCCCGCGGCCATGATGGGTGCGAAGGTGGTGGCCAGCGACCTCACGCCCGAATTGTTTGACGCCGGCCGCCACCAGGCAGCGGACCGTGGCGTGGAGCTGGAATGGAAGGAAGGCGACGCAGAAGCCCTGCCTTTCGCCGATGATGAGTTCGATACCGTGATGTCCTGCCTCGGCGTGATGTTCGCGCCCCACCACCAGCCCGCAGCCGACGAGCTCCTGCGCGTCTGCAAACCGGGTGGCACCATCGGGCTCCTCAACTGGACTCCTGAAGGGTTCATCGGCAGGATGTTCGCCACCCTGAAGCCGTTTGCCCCGCCGCCGCCGCCGGGTGCCCAGCCCGCACCGCTGTGGGGGAGCGAGGACCACGTGCGCGAACTCTTTGGCGACAGGATCACCGAAGCCCAGGCCCGGAAAAAGACCCTGGGGGTCCGCAGTTTCCACCAACCGGAGGATTTTGTCCGCTACTTCAAGTCCCACTACGGCCCCACCATCTCGGTCTATAAGTTCATTGCCGAGGACGGGGACAAGGTGAAGGACTTGGACAGGGCTTTGACGGAACTGGCGGAGTCGTTTGGCGACGCCCACGGTGATACCCCGTTCCATATGGAGTGGGAGTACCTGCTGTTTACGGCCAAAAAAGCCAAGGGCAATGCCGGGTGATTACGTAGCCACGTCCTCGGCTGACGCTTAAAGCGAGCGGCCGCCGTCGGGCGTTCCCCTCAGTGGGGAGGCCCGACGGCGGCCGCTCTGCTCAGTGCCTCCTCAGCAGTGCTGCCTCAGCAGCTGTGCTGTTACTCGGCGTCGTGATCCGTTTCCAGGATCTGGACCAGGCGCTCCAGCGCCGTGTCAGCGCCGTCGCCTTCGGCCCGGAGCACCACAACGTCGCCGTGTGATGCGCCAAGGCTCATGAGGGAAAGGATGCTGGCGGCATCCATGGCCTCATCGGCCGGCTCACCTTCACGGGCGATGGTGATGTCCAGGTCGAACTCGCCGGCTGCCTCCGCGAAGATGGCGGCAGGGCGGGCGTGCAGGCCAACGCGGCTGGCGACGGTTGCGGTGCGTTCTGGCATTTTTGCTCCTTATGGCTTTCGGCAGGCTGGGTGTTCAGTGCCGGACAGGTAGTAGGTGAAGCGGGTCAGACCGTTGCTGGGACGGTTTCCACCGTAGCAGTGGTCTTGGGGGCTGCCCAGCGCTTGAGGGCCACCACGGCCAGGGCGGTGATTACCGTACCAACCGCGATCGCAATGACGAACATGATGAAGTTGTCGATTGCGAAGAAGACGAAGATGCCGCCGTGGGGTGCTTTGGAACCGACACCGGCTGCCATCGTAATAGCACCCGTCACCGCGCCGCCCAGCATGCTGGCGGGGATAACCCGCAGCGGGTCTGCTGCTGCGAAGGGGATGGCGCCTTCGGAGATGAAGGATGCTCCCAGCAGCCATGCTGCCTTTCCGTTTTCACGCTCAGCCAGGCTGAAACGCTTCTTGTCCAGGACCGTTGACGCCAGGGCCATGGCCAACGGCGGCACCATGCCGGCGGCCATGACCGTTGCCATGATCTGCCACGGCGCCTGGTTGTCCAGCGTTGCGGCACCAAGACCGGCGACGGCGAATGCGTAAGCGACCTTGTTGACAGGGCCGCCCAGGTCGAAGCACATCATGAGGCCCAGAATGACGCCCAAGACGATGGCGCTGGCGCCGGTAAGGCCCGACAGCCATCCGTTCAACCCTGCAGTGAGCGCAACGATTGGTCCGCCAAGAACCAGGAACATCAGGCCGGAAGCGAAAATTGAGGCCAGCAGTGGGATGATGACCACCGGCATCAGGCCGCGAAGCCAGCGGGGGACAGACCAGGTTCCAATCAGGTGCGCCATGTAGCCCGCCAGCAGGCCGCCGACAATGCCGCCGAGGAAGCCGGCACCCATGAATCCGGCTACCGCACCGGCAACAAAGCCGGGGGCGATGCCGGGTCGGTCCGCTATCGCGTAGGCGATGTAGCCCGCCAGCGCGGGAACCAGGAAGCTCATCGACAGGGCGCCGATCTTGAACAGCACCGCGCCGAGGTAGGCACCCAGCGGGCCGACGGCCTGTTCCGGGTATTCCGTGGGCAGGTTGAAGAAGTTGTTCGTGGTCACGATGGTGTCCGCGAAATCTGTGATGAGGTAGCCGCCCAGCAGGAAGCCGAGGGCAATCAGCAGGCCGCCGCCGGCAACGAACGGAATCATGTAGCTGACGCCGGTCAGCAGGGCACGCTTCAGCTTCTGGCCGATGTGCTCGCCCTTTTCCTCGGCGTCGTGCTCAGCCTGTTCCTCCGCGCCGAAGTGCGGGACGCGGCGGGCATTCGGGTTGTCCGCGGCGGCCAGCGCTTCCTGGACCATCTTGGCGGGCTCATCGATACCGCGCTTTACCGGCGCATTGATGACGGGCTTGCCGGCAAAGCGTTCCTTGCCGCGCACGTCCACGTCCACCGCGAAGATCACGGCATCTGCGGCGGCGATGACGGCGGGGTCCAGCGGCTTGGCGCCGGAGGAGCCCTGGGTTTCCACCTGCAGGTCGACGCCTGCTTCCTGGGCTGCTGCCACCAGGGAATCAGCGGCCATGTAGGTGTGGGCGATGCCGGTGGGGCACGCGGTCACGGCAACGAGCCGCTTGGGTCCCGATCCGGTGGTTGAGCCTGCCGAAGCTGAGTCTGCTGAAACCGCCGAAGCTCCGGCGTTCGAGCCCGCGCCGGCCGTATCTGCCGAAACCGGCGCTGCATGGGCAGCGGGCTTGTCGGCGAGTGCTCCGTCCACCAGTTCCACGATCTCCTCACGGGAAGAGGCGTTGCGCAGGGCTGCGGTGAAGTCCTTCTTGATCAGGGACCTGGCGAGCTTGGACAGCAGCTTCAGGTGCTGCTGGTCCGCGCCGTCCGGGGCTGCGATGAAGAAGATCAGGTCTGCCGGGCCGTCCTTGGCGCCGAAGTCCACCTTGGGGTCAAGGCGGGCCATGGCCAGGGTAGGTTCCGTCACTGCAGCAGAGCGGCAGTGGGGAATGGCGATGCCGCCGGGAATGCCCGTGGCAGTCTTCTGCTCTCGGGCGAAGGCGTCCGCAAAGAGGCCTTCAACTTCTGACGCGCGTCCGGTGGCAGCTACTTTGCTTGCAAGGTGCCGGATCACCGTCTCGGGGGAGTTGCCCAGGTTCTGGTCGAGGTCGACCAGTTCCGTGGTGATGAGCTGGGTCACTGTCAATCCTTTCGAAGGGCCGTGATGGTTACGGCATCCGGTGTGGTTTGGTGGACTGCCGGGACAGTGGAACCCGGCAGGGAGGCGGCGGCGGCACCGTGGGCCACCGCCTGGCGAAGGCAGTCGGCCGGGGCGGCGCCCTGGCCGTGGGCGAGCAGGTAGCCGGCAAGGGCAGAATCGCCCGCTCCGACGGTACTGACCGCGGCGACCGGCGGATGCGTGGCCAGCCACGCGCCGTCGGCCGTTACCAGGACAGCTCCCTTGGATCCGAGAGTTGCCAGCACAGCACCCACACCGGAACGTACGACGGCGGCGGCTGCCGCTGCGGCAGCAGCCGGGTCCGCTTCCAGTTCGTCAGCGGTGGCCGGGGAGGCGAAGCCGGCTGCAGCAGCCAGTTCCGCCAGTTCTTCGGCGTTGGGTTTGAGGAGGTCCGGTTTTCCCGAACCATTTCCTGCCTCGCCGCTGGAGACAGCGGCGGCAAGAGGGGCGCCGGAAGAGTCCACGGCAATTTGGGGAGCGTTTCCGTTTCCCGCGGAGCGGAGCCGGCGGGCCACGGTGGCGTAGAAGTCGGCGGGGAAGCCCGGGGGAAGCGATCCGGCCAGGACTACCCAGCTGGCACCGCGGGAACTCTCCAACAGCAGCTTCATCAGGGCTTCCTGCTGGTCCGCGTCGAGCAGCGGGCCGGGCTCGTTGATCTTGGTGGTCACTCCGCCCGGCTCGGTGAGCGCCACGTTGGTGCGGAGCGGCTCATTGATGGGGAGGGAAACGAAGGGCACCCCGCTCGCACGCAGGCCGGCCAGCACGGGATCGCTGTCCGCGCCCGGGAGTACGGCGACGGACTCGAGGCCCGAAGCCACGAGGGCGCGGGAGACGTTGACGCCCTTGCCGCCGGATTCCTGGCTGACGGAGACGGCGCGCTGCACTTCGCCCCGTTCCAGGGGGCCGGGGAGGGCCACCGTCCGGTCCAGGCTGGGGTTGGCCGTAAAGGTGACGATCATGCGATCACCACGTCTACGCCGGCTTCTTCAAGGGCGGCTGCAAGTTCCGGTCCGGGTTCGCTGTCTGTAATCAAGGTGTCCAGATCTTTCAGGGAGGCGAACTGGACCAGGGTTTCCGTGTCCAGCTTGGAGGAGTCGGCCAGCACCACAATGCGGCGGGCCGAACGGACAAAAGCTGCCTTGACGGCGGCTTCTTCGGGATCGGGAGTGCTCAGGCCGAACGATGCGTGGATGCCGTTGGTGCCGATAAAGGCAATGTCAGGCCGGAGCCTGTGGGCTGCGTCCACGGTGCCCTGGCCTACGGCAACCTGCGTGAGCCCGCGGACCCGACCGCCCAGGACTTCGAGGGCAATGCCGGGGACGCTGGACAGTTTGCCGGCGATAGGGACTGCGTGGGTGATGGCCACCAGTTCTGCGTGCGCGTCCGTGGGATCGGAAGGCTCGACGGCGGTCCGCCGGGAGAGCAGGTCCGCCAGAACTTCGGTGGTGGTGCCGCCGTCGATTAGGACGCTGCCGGGGGAGTTGCGGGGGATGAGGGCAAGAGCGGCTTCAGCGATCCGGATTTTCTGGTCAGGACGCTGGATGGCACGTTCGTTGACACTTTCCTCTGTGGTGCTGAAGCGGTCTGCCGCCACGGCCCCGCCGTGCACGCGGCGGACGGTCCCGGCGTTCTCGAGGGTGGCAAGATCCCGGCGGACGGTTTCGGTGGTGATGCGGAAGCGCTCGGCCAGGAGGGTCACGCTGACCCGGCCGGTGCCGGCTACAAGCTCGGCAATCTTTTGCTGGCGCTCCTCGGCGAACACATACCCTCCGTTGCGTAAGGCTTGATGGTGCGTGACTGGCATCACATGATGTTGTGTTACTTGACTTTATCTTTGGTTCTGTTGGTTTGTCAATGGAAACCAACACGAAACAAAATGAACGGCTTCCGACCTTAAACCCGGGGCGGGAAAGAAGAAGCCGGGCCGGACCACGGTGGTCCAGCCCGGCTTTGTCGGGTTCACGGCAGTTTTCCTGCCTGGCTACAATCCGCCGTCGCGGCTTTCATTCCGGGTGATGCGCTCGCCGGTGTTGGGGTCCACGACTGAACGGGTTTCGCTGATCCTGCGGCTGCGGCTGCGGCCCGGCGAGGCGAGCATGAGCGAGGCGATCAGGCCGATGACGCCGACGGCGATCAGGATGTAACCAACCAGCACCTGGTCGACGAAGGGGATAAGCCCTGGGGCAACCGCCCAGGCAAGGATGGTGCCGAGTGCGATGAGGAAGATGGAGGATCCGATTCTCATGTGTTGCTCCTTGTCGTGGCGGAAGGGCGTCTGCGCAGCCCGATGACGGTTTTGAAGAATGCTGTCCGTCACGCGTCACGCTACAGCGCGGAGTTGGCGTATTCAACGATCAGGGGCGGCACTTTTAGCGGGCCCATCTGTGGGCGGCTGGGCACGGCTTCAGGCTCCTTCCCGGCCTGCCTAGTTAGGCTGATGCGATGGAAACAGTTGTGTGGTCCAAGCCCGAGGCCGAGCGGGCAGGCACCCCGTTGCTGGTGATGATGCACGGCTACGGCACGGATGAGTCGCGCATGGTCCGGCTCTTTGAGTACCTGCCGGCCGAATTCACCTGCGCGGCCCTGCGTGCTCCCATGGCCATTGGCGACCACTACGGCTGGTTCCTGCTGGACTACTTCCTCGCCAATGACTTTGCCGACGTCATCAAGGCCTCGAGCGCTGTCCAGACCTGGATCAACACCGTCAAGGGCCAGCACACCAGCGTGAGCCTGCTTGGTTATTCGCAGGGCATGGCGATGGCCAGCACGCTGCTGCGCCTCCACCCCAAGGATTATGTGGCCGTTGTAGGGCTTTCAGGTTTTGTGCTCGAGAATGAGTTGCTGTCCCTTACCGAATCCTTTGACACCAGGCCGCCCTTCTTCTGGGGGCGGGACAAGGCCGACCTGGTTATCAACGAAGACGCGATCGCCTACACCGGGGAGTGGCTCCAGAACAACACGCTCCTCACCGCCAGGACCTACCCGGGCATGGGCCACGCGATGTCCAAGACGGAAATGGTGGACGTCAGTGCGTTCCTGCGCCATTACGTGCTGAAGACGAACGGACCTGCGGGTACGTAGCTGGACCGGTTAGCGGTTGTGAAGTCCATCACAGTTCCGGCCGCGGGAAAAAACAGTTGCCAGCCAAATTTGTAAGCGCTTACACTCGTCTTCGGCCTTTATTGTGGCCCTGAACTGGGCGGACAAGGAGAGCAGCGCGGTGCGGATGGTTTACTGCGGCCCGAAACGGCCTGGTGCCCTTGGTGCTGCGGTCCCCGTCGTAGGTTCCGCTGGCTTGTACCGTGGCGCACAACACGTTCATGATGGAGTAGAACGATCAGCAAGCTTATGGCCGCCGCACTTCCCGCGCCCACGGCTGCCTGCAGTTCGTCAGGGCATCGAGGCCTCCCCACTCCCAAGCATCCCGCCTTCGGGGCTGCCCGCCGTCCTGAAAGGACACCGCACCGCTGATGACTGAAAAACTGGCTACCGACCAACGAACCCCTGCGCTCTCCGCTTGGGCCGGCGCCTCTGCCATCCTTTTCGATCTTGACGGCGTGCTGACCCCCACAGCCACCGTGCACGAGCAGGCCTGGCAGGAACTTTTTGAAAGCTACCTCGCATTGCAGCCGCAGGTTGCCGCCTACAGCGAAAGCGACTATTTCGACCACATCGACGGTAAGCCGCGCTTCGACGGTGTCCGGGACTTCCTGGCCTCGCGCGGGATAGTGCTCCCCGAGGGTCCCACCGACGACGACCCCGCCAACATCACGGTGCAGGGCCTGGGCAACCGGAAGAACGGGATTTTCAATGACATCGTGAGCGCGGGCGTCGAGCCTTTCGCGGGTTCCGTGCGCTTCCTTGAAGCCGTGCTGGATCGGGGATTGAAGGTCGCCGTCGTCTCTTCCTCCCGCAACGCTCCTGCCGTCCTTGCAGCCGCCGGTCTCAGCAGCTACTTCCCGGTGGTGGTGGACGGCGTGGTGGCAGCCAGGGAAGGCCTGCCCGGCAAACCCAGCCCCGCTACGTACGAATACGCCGCGACGCTGCTGGACCTGCCCAGTGAGGAATGCGTGGTGGTGGAGGACGCCGTCTCCGGCGTGCAGGCCGGAAACGCGGGCTCCTTCCACTCCGTAGTCGGGGTGGACCGCGGCGCCGGGCGGAAGACCCTGCTCGACGCCGGAGCCACCGTGGTGGTCAACGAGCTCGACGAGCTTCTCTAGCAACCCCGCAAGTCTCCCCAAGGCAGCCTTCCCCCGGCAGCCGTCCGCTGCTTTCCCCGGCAGCATCCGAAGTCCCTCAACCTCCCGGCACGCCCCGGCCGGCAGCACCGCCCCTCGCACAAGGACCCCAACACCATGGCTTTGATCTCCGCGGACCGCGAAAGATTCCCCAACACACCCTGGCAACTCGTGGAAACACGTCATGAACCGGGCACCGAAGGGACTCTGGAAACCCTCTTTGCGCTGGGTAACGGACACCTGGGTATCCGCGGTGCCCACTGGGCGGCAGCGGACTCTGACCTGCCGGGCAGCTTCATCAATGGCCTGCACGAAATTTGGGACATCAAGCACGCCGAAAACGCCTTTGGCTTCGCCCGCACCGGCCAGCGCATCCTGTACATCCCGGACGCCAACAACTTTGCAGTCATCATCGACGGCGAAGCCCTCAGCCTGGCCGAATCCGAGGTGCTGGAATACCGGCGCTCCGTTGATTTCTCCACCGGCGTCTACGAGTGCCGGATCACCTGGCAGTGCCGCTCCGGCGCCACCGTCACCACCACCGAGCGGCGCGCCGTCGGCTTCGATTCCCGGGGAACCCTTGGCATCTCACTGGAGGTGGCTACCGACCGCGAGGTCTCCGTGGACGTGACCTCCTCGGTGATCAACCGCCAGGACCAGCCGGTGGAAGACCACTCCGTCCACGATCCCCGCCGCGCCGGCCGCCACGCCGGCCGGGTGTTGCTGCCCCTGCGCCTCGACGGCGGGGACGGGTCGCTCCGGCTGGCCTGGGAGGCCGCCGAATCCAAGCAGCGGGTGGGCGTTGCAGTGGACCACTGGACATCCGCCGGGCACCAGCCGTTCGACACCCTCGTGGACCAGGACGACAGCAGCGTCCGCTACGTCCTGGCGGTCAGTGCCGACGAGCCGTTCCGCCTGGAAAAAAGCGTCAGCTACGCAGCCGGCGCCGCCATCCAGGAACCGTCGGTGGACCCGGCCTCCGTGGCAGAAGGAAACCTGCGTTCAGTCCAGGACATCTTCGCCGAAAGCGAAGCGCACTTCCGCGACTACTGGTCCACTTCGGACATCGTGGTGGCCGGCCAGCCCGAACTGCAGCAGGCCATCCGGTGGAACCTGTTCCAGCTTGCCCAGGCAACGGCCCGTGCGGACGTTGCCGGCATTCCCGCGAAGGGCGTGACCGGTTCCGGCTACGAGGGCCACTATTTCTGGGACCAGGAGGTCTACCTCCTGCCGTACCTGACGTACACCAATCCCGACGGCGCCCGCCAGGTCCTGGAATTCCGCCACAGCATCCTTCCAGAAGCCAAGGTCCGGGCGAAGGAGCTGAGTGTGGACGGCGCGCTGTTCCCGTGGCGCACCATCAACGGGCTCGAAGCCAGCGCCTACTACGCTGCCGGCACCGCGCAGTTCCACATCGCCGCCGCCATCGCCTTTGCCACCAACCGGTACGTCTGGGCCACGGGGGACGCCGCGTTCCGTGACGGAATGGGCGCCGAGCTGCTGATCGAAACGGCGCGCATGTGGATTTCGCTGGGCTTCTTCGGCAAGGACGGGCTCTTCCACATCCACGGCGTCACCGGGCCGGACGAATACACGGCCGTGGTCAACGACAACCTCTACACAAACGTTATGGCCCGCTTCAACCTCCGTGCCGCCGCTGCCCTCGACCATGCCGTCATCAGCCAGGAAGAGCGGCAGCTGTGGCAGGCCGCCGCGAACC